>NZ_LELA01000012.1 GCF_001677955.1 Chryseobacterium sp. BGARF1 | reverse complement strand
TCGAAGATATTTTGCAGATAAACTATTCGATAGGCTCATTATTGCTAACATTACAGCGGTATGATGAAAAACGGATATACATAAATTTATAATTATTTATTCACAAAAAAACATCCTGTAAAGGATGTTTTTAATTATTTAAACGATTTCTGCGTCAATTATTTTTGTGCCGCTTGGGCTGTATTTCTGCTCGGCTTCCCAAAGGAGAAATTTGTCAACTTCCCTAATAAGTTTTGGGATTGTTAATGATAAAACTGCCAAATCATCCAGAACTCCTGCTACAACAATGAAGTCGGGAATGATATCAATAGGAGAGATGACGTAAAGAAGACCTACCAATGGTAAAATAAGGTCCATCGACTTTACAGGATAAGTACCTTTTCTCCACATATTAACCATTCTGAAGATGTCCGGAATTTTTTTTAAGAAGCCTTTGTGGGCAATCGCTTCTTTTGCAAGATTGAGTTTTGAATATTTCATTTTTGTGTCTGTTTTAAAATAATTTTCAACTCTATAAATTTCGCAAAATTTGTACCAACTCAATCTAAATTTTAGTTAAAGTTTACTTAAGAATATTATCAATAAATTGATGGATAGATTCTGCATCCCAATCAGTTACAGCATCTTCTTTGATCAAGATTCTTCCGTTTTTATCTAAAAGAAAGGTGGTAGGAAAAACTTTCGGAAGTATTTTTTCTGAGATAGGGCTTTGTGCAATATATACGGGAACGGTATAGTTATTTTCTTTCAAAAACTTTCTTACCGTCGCCTCTTCATCTTTCATGGCAATCAAAACAAAATCTACATTTTCTTTTCTTCTGTCATACAATCTTTGTATGGATGGCCATTCTTTTCTGCATGGAGGACACCATGTTCCCCAAAAATTTAGAAAAACAGGCTTGTCTTTAAAGTTTTTCAAATTAGTACTTGGAACATTGATTCCCTGAAGATCTACATCATAATCTTCTTCACTGATGTGTACTGCATTTTCTATAGTAGCGATCGGGAAAAATTGATCTTTAAGATAATTTCGCACTCCTGGAACTAAAAAGATAACACCTAAAACTACGAGAATAACAACGTAAATAGTCAGTTTTTTCATAGTATTTATTTTATAGTAATTCTAAAATTTCCTGAATGGCATCTTTTCCTCTGTTTCTTGAATAATATACCTGAAGGTCATTGTAAAAACTTTCTCTAGGGTATGCTTCAGGATTAGCTTTAAATTTTAATAATAATTCATGCCCAAATTTTGGACGGGGTCCCCAAGAATTTTTTACATTGAAGTCTTCATCTAAAATAATGACTTTCGGGATAGACTCTGTTTCGTTCGTCAAAAATTGATTGATGAGACTTTTATCGCTGTCTCTCAGGAAGATTTTTACTTCATTATGTCCTTCAAAAAACTTTGCCAAAGCAGGAACCGTCGCGCTTGCATCACCACACCAAGCTTCAGAAATAATTAAAATTTTTCCGTTGAAATTCTTAGATTTCAGCTCGTTGATCTGCTCTTCATCGATGACAAATTTTTTAAGCGTTCTATCCATTCTCTGAATTCCAAGCTCGTAATACATTTTATATTCGGCATCTTGTGGAGTCGGAGGGTTTTCGAGTCTTTGATGTGCAATTTGAAGATATTCTTCAAAAGATATGGCTTTATCCCAGTAATTTTTCATTACAAGTATGTTATTTAAAATTGATTAGTATTTCGTGTTTTATTGATCAGAAATAGGTCAGCTAAAACAAATGCTGCTAAACTTTCTACCACAGGAACTGCTCTCGGAACAACGCAAGGGTCGTGTCTTCCTTTTCCTTCAACCGTTACAGCATTTCCGTCTTTATCAACACTGTTCTGAGGTCTTAAAATGGTTGCCACAGGTTTGAAAGCTACTCGGAAATAAATATCCATTCCATTAGAAATTCCACCTTGAATTCCACCCGAAAGGTTTGATCTTGTAGAAAAATCGGTGTTAAACTGATCATTATGTTCACTTCCGGTCATTTTTGCACCGCAAAATCCACTTCCATATTCAAAACCTTTGCAGGCATTGATGTTGAGCATTGCTTTTGCTAATTCAGCCTGAAGTTTAGAAAAAACAGGTTCGCCAATTCCTACAGGTACATTTTTGATAACACAGGTAATGGTTCCGCCAATTGTATTGCCTTCTTTTTTGATCTCTTTAATTTTTGAAATCATTTTTTCTGCCGTTTCAGCATCAGGACAACGTACTTCATTGCTTTCAGTTTTAGAAAAATCTAAATCCTGATAAGGTTTTACACAGAAAATTTCGCCTACAGAAGAAACGTAAGCGTTAATTTCAATATCTTTTAAAAGTTGTTTTGCTAAAGCTCCGGCAACCACCCAATTGATGGTTTCTCTTGCAGAAGATTTTCCGCCACCGCGATAATCTCTGATGCCAAATTTCTGATCATACGTAAAATCTGCATGACTTGGGCGATAAGAATTCGCAATATGGTCATAGTCTTTTGACTTTTGATTTTCGTTTTCAATCATAAAGCCAATAGGAGTTCCCGTAGTTTTTCCTTCGAAAATTCCGGAAAGAAATTGTACGGTATCGCTTTCTTTTCGTTGGGTAACGATAGCTGATTGACCGGGTTTTCTACGATCCAGCTCATATTGAATTTTTTCAAAATCGACCTCCAGACCTGCCGGAAAATTATTGATGATTCCGCCATAAGCAGCGCCGTGACTCTCGCCAAACGTGGTTAGGCTGAGAAGATTACCTAAAGTGTTGAACATAGTACAAAATTACCGTTTTTTATTCAGATAATAAAGTCTTTGGTAATTGGTTTATTGATAAGTCTTTTTGATTAATTCTATTGTTTTGTTGAGTTCCTTTTTTTCTTCTGCGTTCAATTTTTTCCAGATAAATCCTTTTTTTAAATTGTTTTTGTCAATGGGTTGGGGGAATATTTGCTCTTTTTGATAATCAAATATATAGTTTACAGAAATTGCGGGAACTGGAGTATCAAAATTAAATGGATATTTTTTTGAAACATTAAACTTAAGATTGCCAACTTTGTAAGAATTGTATTGATTGTATTCGTAATAAGATGGTTTTATAATTTGATTTTTTTCAAATGGTTTCATAAATCGTCCCACCTGAAAACTTGGAATAAACTTTTGAATAAGATTTGGGAAAGAAAAAGCTCCAACCGCGATAAAAAACAGAAATGATGAAATGACGAGCGCGTTTTTTTTGTTTAAACTTTTAAATAAAAAAATAAAAAATAGTACAAAAAATACATCAATAAAAAATCGGTATTGTGCTGAAAAAAACAAAACCAAAATGCTTTTTATCAATATCGAAATACAAATTAAACTGATGATTTTATTTTTTTTAATGATAGAAAATATAATAAAACCTATTAAACTGAAGATAAATAAAATATTGATTATTGACTTTATTCCTTTTAATGAAAGCCAATTTTTAATATGGTCAAACCAAGAAAATTTTACTATTTCTGCATAAGAATATTGCTCATCAAAAGTTTTTACTAGAGCGAATTCTGAGGATGCTTTTAAAAGTTCTGGATTAGACTTCCATGAAATTCCTAAGTCAAAAATGGCAAAAGGGAAAATGGGATAGCCAAATGTCCAGATGTTTTTCGCAATGAATAAAAGAAAAACAAACGAGCCGAAAATAAGCTTTTTATAATCAAATTTAGATATGAAAATAGAGTAGAGCAGAATGAATATTGGCAGCCAAATGATTGTTGGCTTTATGGCAAAAGTGAAAACTGAAAAGGCGAATAAAAAAGAAATATTTTTATTTGTTGATAAAATTTCATTTAAAATAATCAAAGAAAAGACAATTACGGGCAAATCCGGGCTTGGAGATTGTGAGAAAATAAGTAAAACGGGAATAAAAATAAGCTGAATCCAACTTTTATTTTCGATAATATAAATTCCGTAAATAATAAGTAAAATCGCATTGAGCTTAAAAAAAGGATCTGTAAAATTGCTAAACCCTGCCTGTAAAATATGCCAAACCGACATTTGCCCCAAAATCAAATCAAGATTAGAAATTCCTTTAACCAAGCCGTATTCTGTAAGCCATTTTATCGTAGGAACATAGTAGCCGAAATGGTCTAAAATAAAAGGGTAAAAAGAAGCTGAAAATAAAATGACAGTTGCTAAAATCCCCAAAATGCTTGAGTCTTTTTTTGAGAATTGAAAACACTTTAGATAAAGTTTATCTTTAAAAAAGTAGAAGAGTCCGATTAGAATTGTAGGAATTTCTACATATAAATTCAGAGGAATAAAAAAAGATAAAATGGTGAAAATTAAACCCGTTGAGAAAATTCCCATTAAAATTTTTCCTGAAATTCCGTTTAAGATTTTTCCAAAAATATTTTCCATCAGTTTTCCCCAACCCATAAAGGTTGTGATTAGAAAAATGGTGGAGCATAAAGTTAGTAGCATAAAAAAAGATTGCCTAAAAATAAGCAATCTTTAATGTTTGTGAAAATATTTAATTATTTAGGCTGTACCCGACCACTTTTTCTGTCTTGTGATCTACCTAAAGTATATCCTGTTGCACCACCAATGATACCTCCTACTACAGCACCACCACCACGGTTTTTCTTATTGACAATAGCTCCCAAAGCGGCACCACTCACTACACCAATAGCTGTACCTTTTGCAGCCTCACTTATCCCTTTTTTCTTAGCTGCTGTAGTACCTTGAGATGAAGAGTTGCTTGCCTGGCTTCCATTATTGCTAGAAGAAGACGGTGCATCTCTGTATATTGTTTTGGTTTCTTTGATGACTTGTGGTTTTGCAGCAGCTGCAGCTGTTTTGGCTTTTTCAACTTCCGCTATGCTGTCGGTTCTTTTTTGTGTTTCGTAGGCAAATCTTTCTCTTTCAATTGCCAATTTTTGCTTTTCTATATCAAGCTGTCGCGCCTGAAATTCTAATTTCTGTTGTTCTAAAGTTTTTTCAGCAACTTTATTATCATCCTTCTTACAGGCAGTCAATGTAAATATTGAAATCAAACCTGCTAAAACTATATTTTTCATAACTCAAATTTTCTATACGATTAAACTTTTGAAGTCTAAGTCTTAATAATTTCAATTATGAAGCCAAGGTTTAGTTAAGGAAGTGTTAAAGTTTTAAAATGCTTTTTATAAAGGAGAGCTCGAAGAAGTCAGTGTTTATCATATTTAGTTGATTTTTTTTAATTAAATCTCTAATTGTAGAGAAAAAATTTCTTTTTATTGTCTCTTTTGCATATATTTATAAGAACTAAAAATCGACCCATGGAAATATCAGATTATCTTTCATTGCTTGAGAATTTTATATTATTAGGTTTAGTTTTGTTATTTGTTTTCTTTATTTCTATCTGTTTGAAACAGCAGAGCAGTAAATCAGGGTTTTGGTATTATAGCCAAGACTTTCCCCATTATAAAAAATATTTTTCAAAAAAGTAGATTTATTGTTTACTAATGGGTAAGTAATTTTAAGAAAACAAAAAAGTCCCTAAACTGGTATAGATTAGGGACTTAATTGGAGGTGCCTAGCGGATTCGAACCGCTGTAGGTGGTGTTGCAGACCACTGCCTAGCCGCTCGGCCAAAGCACCATTTTTAGGTGCTGCAAATATAGGAAAATAATAATGTTTTCCAAATTTTTTATGCAATTTCTTTTAGTCCAATAGCATCAATTTCGTTCTTGGCCTGACTTTCAGCTTGATAGTTTTTGTAATTAATCACTCTTGTATCTGTCAAACTATCATGCCATCCATCAGTTCCAAAAAATGTGAATGCTTCAAACGGTATAATTCTATAAAAACTTCTAGATAAATATTGTCTTTGCGTTGGTTTTTTGCCATCAGTACTTATCACTTTGGTTCCTGTAATATATTTTCCGGGAGTTTTGCCATTAGAATTATATTCCCAAAGATAAAAATAGATGAAGGCAACTATGGATCCTGTAAAAATATCCCAAAGAAAACCTCCATTATTATAGAAGAAAAAAAAGTTAATGTACGTATAATTGTAAATCAATGTTGAGGCTATTCCTAAAATTATATGAATAATCATCAAAATTATTGTGTCAACCAAATTATTAACAAACCTTGTTCCCAGAGACGCTTTATGCCTCTCCACAATTTGTAAATATTTTCTCATAGTTATGTAGTTTTTTAGTTTAAAATCCTTTTAAGGTAAATCTTAAACTGGCATTGATGTCAATTACTGCTGTAATTCCTGATTCGTTTAAAAGAATTTGATGAGGTTTAAGATTAAAAACTTTACCACTCATTTTTAAACCTTTATAATATTCTTTATTAAATGCTTCTTCGATACTTTTTTTAGATGACGTCTCAAGTTCTTCAGTTGGAATACCATATTCATCTTCAATCATCTTTACAATTTTGCCTTTGAAAAGAGAAGTTGCTAATTTTTGAAGAAGGTTTGAGGTTTTAAGCTTGAATTTTGTGTCGGAAAGTACTATTTTTCTTTTAGTTTCATCATAAACAGGAATACCAGAAATAAAAGCAGTTCCTTTCACATAACCATCTGTATCGGCTTCTATCATAATGCGGTTGGCTTCACCATATACTTTGATATCCGTAATTTTTACTTTAGAATCTCTAATGTCGAATTCTTTATTTAAAAAAGTTTTTTTTGCAATATTGGTTGCTTCAGAAAATGGAATATTTGCTGTGGTCTGCAATAGAAACTGGTCTGCTAACAACGGAACAAAATTAAAATTCATTACTGCTTTTGCCGGTTGTGAGGCTTCAGGTTTTGTTCCTGTGTAAGTTTCTGAGAAAATATCGATGCCGATATTGGTATCGATTTGATTTCCATAAAACTTTAGTGGAGTAATATTAACATTAATGGGCGTAATCTTCAACCATGTATTGTATTCTTCCGAAATATTGAACGGTTGTGAAAAAGCATTCCAAGCCAAAACAGCATATTGCTGAAAGTTGAGTTGCGCAGCCATTTGTTGATCAATGGTTTTAGAAAAATTGTATTGCTGTTCTTTCAGGCTTTTTTCAACCAAAGAAGTAATAGGAATTTTAATTTTTCCATAATCTAAAACCGGTTTTTTTACCCACTTAAAGCCCATTGGTTGCGTAAAAGTGCTTACCGTCCAGTTATTTTTAAAACTTAAAGCTGTTTTAAAATACATTACCGTTTCAAAAGTGGTTTCCTGATACGTGTAAACACCCAAAGTTCCAATGCCTTTTTCTGCCCAGATTTTTAACGGAACTTCAATCGCAATGTTTTGATTGGCATCTCCAACCAGTCGAATTGGTCGGGTTTTCCAGACTTTTACTTTAAACTGATCGTTGTCGTTATCGGTATAAGAATCATCCTGAAAGATTATATCTTTTACCGAAGCATTGATTATATTGCTGATTTCTGATAACGGAATCGTTACCGGCATTGTAATGCTCGATTTTATTTTCGGAAAATTGTAAATAGCATCACCTGAAGTATTGTTTTGCCCAAAAATACTGATAGAAAACAATAGAAATAATATTTTGAATACCTTCACTGTGTTTTGATTTTAAAATTACTTATTTTCTGTAATTCCGCCTAATAAAAAACTTTTTTCAAGCTCAATACTCGCTCCTTTCATTTCACCTTTCATCGGCGGGCTTGTTTTGGTAATTCTTAATTTGATGTAAGAGATTTGACTGAATTTTTCGTTAATTTTAGTAATGATCCTTCCCGCAACATGCTCCAATAATTTAGACTGAATTTTCATCTCATCATGAATGATTTCATTAATATCTGCATAACTGATTGTATCATTCAAGTCATCAGAAGCTGCAGCATCCCACAAATCTGTGTGAATCTCAGCATTTAAAATATAATAAGTTCCGATAATATTTTCTTCGGGAAGAACGCCGTGGTAAGCGTGAATTTTTACATCTTCTAAAAAGATCTTGCTCATGATTTTTTTATATATAAAACAAAAGTATTATATTTAATAACTAAACAAATCAAATAAATATGAAAAATCTAAAAAAATTAAACAGAGGAAATTTAAAAGCAATTAACGGTGGTGCAGTTTGTAATGAAAATTGCCCTCCCGGACCTTACGGACCAGGTCCTGATTTTCCACGTTCATGTGAAGCGTACAATGCTTTACCAAAATGTTGCCAATCTAAAGTTTTAGTACATATGGATTGTGTAGATGGAGGCCTTTCATAAATTGCAAATACCTCTTCTCTAAAAAAGTAAAAGAGCTGTCTCAAGTGAGACAGCTCTTTTTAATTATTTAATACTTTTCGATAGATCAAGCATTGCCTCAATCGGTTTCAAAGCTTTCAGTCGAAGTTCTTCTTCAATTAAAATTTCAGGAAGCTCATATTTCATACACAAATACAATTTTTCCATCGTATTTCTCTTCATATAAAAACATTCCGAACAGTTGCAGCTTTCGTCAAAAACCAAAGCAGGAATCAATTCTTTGTGTGGTGCACGTTTTCTCATTTCGTGAAGAATTCCTTCCTCAGTTGCAATGATAAACTTCTGACAATCGTCTTTTTCAACAAAATTTAAAAGAGCAGAAGTAGAACCGATGAAGTGAGCTAGCTTTAAAACGGCTTCTTCACTTTCGGGGTGTGCAATCATTTTTGCATCCGGGTTATCTGCCAACTGCTGTGCAATTCTTTCCATAGAAAATGCTTCGTGTACGATGCAGCTTCCGTCCCAAAGGATCATGTCACGACCGGTTTTTTTAGATAGATATCTCCCTAAATTTTTATCCGGAGCGAAAATAATTGGTCGGTCAGTTGGTAAAGCTTCAATCACAGTTTCAGCATTTGAACTGGTTACAATGATGTCACTTTCTGCCTTTGTTTCAGCGTTACAGTTGATGTACGTTGCAATTAGAGCATTTGGATGTTGCTCACGCATTTTTCTCAAACCTTCACCTGAACAACCGTCTGCCAAAGAACATCCAGCCATTGTATCGGGAAGGACAACTTTTTTGGTTGGGTTCAGAATTTTTGCTGCTTCCGCCATAAAATGTACTCCGCAGAATACAATCATGTCGGCATCCGTATCTTTTGCCTGTCTTGCCAATTGAAGAGAATCTCCCAAGAAATCAGCAATATCCTGAATTTCTCCGGGTTGATAATAATGCGCCAGAATAACGGCATTTTTTTCTTCTTTCAGTTGGAGAATCGCTTTTACCAAGTCTTCTCCTTGAGGAATGTCAATATCTTTTATATCTAAAAATCCTCTTACAGGAAGTGTAGATTTAGCTTTTTCTAATGTTTCAGTGCTCATTTCAGCCTCAATGTTTTTGTTCATTAGAAGTTAGAGATTAGAAATTAGAAATTAGTTTTTTACTAACTTCTAATCTCTAACTTCTAGTTTCTTCTATAAAACTTTTTATTAAACTTTCTATTTCTTTTTTTGCAATATCTAAATCGGAATTAATCACGATCTTATCAAATTCTATCGCATAGGTAAGCTCTTCTTCTGCTTTTTCTACGCGGGTTTTTATGGTTTCGGCATCATCCGTCCCTCTTGAATTCAATCTTCGTTCCAATTCGGCAATTGAAGGTGGTTCTATGAAAATGGATAATGCTTTTTCGCCAAAATATTTTTTTAATGAAATTCCGCCTTTTACGTCTACATCAAAAATAACAACTTTTCCCTGATTCCAAATCTTTTCAACCTCCGATTTTAAAGTTCCGTAATATTTATCGGTGTAAACCTCTTCAAATTCTACAAAAGCATCATCTGAAATTTTCTGTCTGAATTCTTCAGGAGAAATAAAATGATAATCAACAGTATGAATTTCACTTCCTCTCGGCTGTCTTGTGGTACAAGAGATAGAAAATTCAAGCTCCGGAATTGCTTCCAGAGAATGTTTTACTAATGTCGTTTTTCCGCTTCCCGATGGCGCTGAAAATATGATAACTTTATTCATAAATAATGATTGATGATTGATAAATGATAATCGATTAAAATTTGATTGCTATTTTGATCAATTATCATTTACCAACTATCATTTATAATACATTAAGCGTTTGCTCTTTAATTTTTTCCAAATCATCTTTCATCATTACCACCAATTTCTGAATTTCAGCGTGGTTGGCTTTTGAACCTAAAGTATTGATTTCTCTTCCGATTTCCTGTGAAATAAAGCCAAGTTTTTTTCCGTTAAAATCTTCATTTTCCATCACTTCAGAATAATATTTCAGATGTTGGGAAAGCCTTACTTTTTCTTCCTGAATGTCTAATTTTTCTGTGAAATAAGCCATTTCCTGGTAGAATCTTGTTTCGTCAACGTTTTCAAATTCCTTTAAAGTTTTCAAATAACGTTCTTTCACTGCATTAATCCTCACTTCTTCATAAGGAATAACTTCTGCCAAAGATTTGTCAATATTTTGGATGTTTCTTTCCAGTTCTTCGTGAAGAATTTTTCCTTCCGTTTTTCTGAATTCCTGGAATTTATCAACCGCAATGTTGACGATTTTAGCCAAAGCTTCCCATTCTCCTTCACCCAATTCGTCAGGTCTTGAAGTAATTGCATCTGGAAGTCTTACCGCCATTTTAAGGTATTCAAAATCAGGTCCGTCTGAAGCGATATTTTTAAGTTCATTCATGTAAGAATCTATTAAACCTCTGTTGATTTTCACATCATTGGTTTCTTCAAGATTCTCTATATTGATGTAGCAATCTACCTTTCCACGGATGATTCTATCGTTTAGAATTTTTCTTACTTCAAATTCTTTTTCTTTATAACGTAAAGGAATTTTGATATTCAAATCAAAGCTCTTACTGTTCAGCGATTTAATATCGATTGAAATTTTTTTTCCTTCAAAAACACCTTCGGCTCTACCGAAGCCAGTCATTGATAAAATCATAGTTTTTTATTGTCGTACAAAGATAAACATTTCAGTTTATAGTTTAGCTAAAGTCGATTGGCTGGAAGTTGGATGTAGGAAGATTGTTGTGAATAAATTATCCCCAATTCTAAACTTCCTGCTTTTGACTTCCATCTTCCAGGAAATTCAGAAAAATAGAAAATCAATTTTCGTAAATTAGCAAAGTGAAAAATAAAAATTTGATTTCTGTTGTAGGACCTACCGGAATTGGAAAAACAAGATTGGCCATTGATTTGGCGAAACATTTCAGTACAGAAATTGTTTCCTGCGATTCGCGCCAGTTTTTTAAGGAAATGATTATTGGAACGGCTTCTCCATCTGCAGAAGAATTGGCGGAAGCACCTCACCATTTTATTGGAAATCTTTCAGTTGAGGAATATTATTCGATCGGGCAATACGAGGAAGATGCTTTAAAAAAACTCAACGAACTTTTTGAAAAATATGATACTGTCATTTTGGTTGGCGGAAGTATGATGTATGAAAAAGCGGTAATTGAAGGTCTGAATGATTTGCCTGAAGCGAATGAAGAGAATCAAATTAAATTACAGGAAATTCTGGATAACGATGGTATTGAAAAGCTTCAGGAAATGTTGAAAGAACTCGATTCTGAATATTTTTCAGTTGTGGATTTTCAAAATCATAGAAGGCTTTTACGTGCCATTGATGTTATTTGGCAAACCGATAAAAAATATTCTGAATTGATTGCTGTTTCGCAAGATTCAAGAGATTTCAATGTCATTCGAATTGGAATTGAAGCTCCGAGAGAAGAACTGTACGACAGAATCAATAGGAGAGTGGATATCATGATGGAGAAAGGTTTGCTGGATGAAGCGAAAAGCTTAGAAAAATTCAAATATTTGACCGCTTTGAATACCGTTGGATATTCAGAATTATTTAAATATTTTGATGGCGAATGGGATTTGGAATTTGCCATTTTTGAAATTAAAAAAAACAGCAGAAGATATGCAAAACGTCAATTGACTTGGTATCGAAAAGCAGATGATATTCATTATTTGCAATTGGGGTACTCTCAGGAGAATTTTGATGGATTGATTGGGTATATTAATGAGCAAACACAAAAGTAATTTCTTTTTTTAACGCAAAGATTTATTTTTATTCTGAATATTTTTAAGGAGCAAAGAATTGAATCAATAAAATTGATTCTGATAAAGCTTCTGCTTAAGCGACTTTGTCGCTATTCTTTGCTCCTTAAAAATCACACATCTTTTAAATAAAACTTTGCGTTTAAAAAATCAGCGTACACTATATCATTCATTAGGAACCTCAGCAAATATTTTATAGATTCTTCACTCCACTTAGTTCAGCTCTGAATGACGGCGACTATTTATAAGTTTTTTAATTTAAAATAAAAATGCAGCCTCGAGAGACCACATTTCATTAACAATATAATTAAATTTACTACTTCCAACCGCCACCTAGAGCTCGGTATAAATCTACAATGCTACTTAATCTCTGTCTTTTTACAGACGCAAGATTCAGTTCAGCCTGTAGAGAATTTCCCTGAGCTGTGATCACTTCTAAGTAATTTGCCATTCCGCCTTTGTAAAGCATTTCAGCGCTTTTGATTCCATTTTTTAAAGTTGTTACCTGTTCTGTTGCTTTTTGTTCCTGAACTTTTAAACTTTCATTAGAGACCAAAGCATCAGAAACTTCACCAACTGCATTCAAAACAGACTGACGGAATGCCAAAACGTTTTTCTCTCTCTGAATTTTCGCAACATTCAAATCTGTTTTCAATTGTCTTTTTTGGAAAATAGGCTGAGTCAGACCTCCCAAAACAGAACCGAACAAAGATGCTGGAATCTGGAACCAGTTATCAATCTTAAATGAATTGACTCCGCCATTTGCTGTAATTTTCAATGCAGGATACATATTTGCCTGTGCAATTCCTACCAAGGAATTTGATTCCAATAAAACCAATTCTTGTTGGCGAACATCAGGACGACGACTTACCATCGCTGCCGGAAGTCCCGCAGAAATATCTTGTGGTAAAGAAGTGTCAGACATTTCAATGGTTCTGTTGACTTTATTTGGGTTTTCACCGACCAAAATACTCAAAGCATTTTCCTGGATTGCAATATTTTGTTCCAATTGAGTAATCAAAAGTTCTGTCGATTGCTTTTGAGCGGTTGCCTGCTGAACTCCCAAAGAAGTCGTATCGCCGCTTTGCCACAATTTTTCTGTAAGAGAAAGAGTGTTTGTACTTAATTCTAAATTTGATTTTGCAATCTGTAATTGCTTATCAAGCATCAACAAGTTATAATAACCTTGAGCAATTGCCGCAACAACTTGTGTTTGAATTGCTTTTGTAGCTTCATAAGTTTGCAGATACTTCATTTTTGAAACTTCCTGCTGGTTTTTAATTTTTCCCCAAATGTCTGCTTCCCAAGATAAGTTGAATGCGGCATTGTAATCTTCAACGTGACTTTGACCTAAAAATAAATTTAAGCTTTGTCCGTTCATGCTGTTTTTTGAAGGTTTTGAAATCTGTGCCGAAACTCCGAAACCTACATCAGGATATTGAAGATATTTTGCCTGTTTCAGTTTTTCCTGTGAAGAAGCGACCTGTTTTAAAGCAATTTGTAGATCGTAATTGTTTTTAATTCCTTTTTCAATTAAATCCTGTAAAATGGAATCGTTGAAAAACTGTTTCCATTCTAAGTTGGCAACGCTTGCAGTGTCTGCAGTTGCGGTGTATTTGAATGTTTCGGGAAGTTCGGGTTTCGTTTCCTGATATGCCAATTTTGGTACGCAGGAAACTGCACCTAATGCAATCCCAAAAGCGATGATTATATTTTTTACTCTTTTCATAAGTCTATATTTTTAAATTGATTACAAAACTTTGAGATTAAGCAAAATGTCTTTAGTAGGAGAATATTTTTGCTTAATGATTCTAAGTTTTTTTAACGCAAAGTTTTATTTAAATTCTTACTATTTTTAAGGAGCAAAGTTTTAATCAATTAAAATTGATTTTAAAAAGCGAACGAATATCCACTCGCTTCATCAGCGACTTGTCGCATTTCTTTGCTCCTTTAATAAATAGTATGTTTCTAATTCTTTGCGTTTAAAATTTTAGTTTTAAAAAACATTCTCAAAGTTTTGTTGATCATTTTTATTAATGTGCTGTTGCCAAAAGTTCTTCCTCCAATTTTTGTTTTTGAAGTCTTTTTTGTTTTCTGCTCGGCATTTTTTCATGTAAATACTGGAAGATTACATACATCACCGGAATAATGAAGATTCCGAATACAACTCCTGTAAACATTCCACCAACGGTACTGATTCCAATCGAGTGATTTCCTTTTGCTGCTGCTCCTTGAGTCCAAACTAACGGCAACATACCAATAATGAAAGCAAATGAAGTCATCAAAATGGGTCTTAAACGTAATCTTGAAGCCTGAAGTGCAGATTCAATCAATGTTTTTCCTGCTTTTCTTCGCTGAACGGCAAATTCTACGATTAGGATCGCATTTTTCGCTAACAATCCGACGAGCATGATCAATCCGACCTGAACGTAAATGTTATTGTCAATTCCGGCTAATCCTGTGAAAGCAAATACTCCGAAAATTCCTGTAGGAATGGTTAAAATAACGGCAAACGGAAGGATGTAACTTTCGTACTGAGCTGCCAATAAGAAATACACAAACAAAATACTTAGCATAAATACAAAAGCAGTTTGTCCACCGGTTTTAATTTCTTCTCGTGTAATTCCGGTCCATTCGTAACCATATCCTCTTGGTAGTGATTTTTGAGCAACTTCTTCTACGGCTTTAATGGCGTCTCCGGTACTGTAACCAGGTTTTGGAGTTCCGTTGATGGTTACGGCGTTGAATAAGTTGTTTCGTGAAACCGTTTCAGGTCCGAAAGTTCTTTTTAAAGTAACCAAAGTTTTTACAGGAACCATTTCGCCCGATTTATTTTTAACATAAATTCCTTCCATAGAATTAGCATCGGTTCTGTAAGGAATATCTGCCTGAGCCATCACTCTATAATATTTACCGAATCTGTTGAAATCTGAAACGAAACTACTTCCATAATAGATCTGCATGGTCTGCATCAATTCTGTAATAGAAACTCCCAACTGATTGGCTTTATCGGTATCAACATCAATGGTATATTGAGGATTTCCGGCTGCGTAAGTTGTAAAAGCAAAAGCAATTTCCGGACGTTTCATCAATTCTCCAATGAAAACCTGAGTATTGATCCCCAATTGTTCAAAAGAGCCATTGGTCTTGTCTTGTAACATAAATTCAAAACCTGAAACGTTACCAAAACCTTGTACGGTAGGGAAGTTGAAGAAGAATGCGTTTGCATCTTTTACCTGTGCTACTTTTCCTGTTAAAGCTGCTGCTATCTGATCTGGATCTTTCATTTCGCCACGGTCTTCATAGTCTTTCAATTTAATAAAACCTGCAGAATATGGCGAAGCATTGGCATTACTGATGAAATTCATCCCGTCGGCAACCCAAAGATGATTTTTTGCTTTTTCACCATTGATAATTTTATCTATTTGCTCAGTTGCTTTGTGTGTTCTGTCTAATGAACTTCCTGGTGGCGTGTTCACTGCATACAAAACAAATCCCTGATCTTCTGTAGGAATAAATCCTGTTGGTGCTTTATTGATCAAGAAAACACTTGCTGCTGTGATTGCTGCTAAACCTGTAACCGCAACCCATTTATTTTTAATTAAAAACTTAAGGCTGTAAATGTATTTTTTGGTCATGTTATTAAAGCTCTTGTTGAAAGCGTTAAAAAACTTTGCTCCAAAACCTTTTTTCTGACCGTGCTCGCCATGTTCTCCTTGAGGATCATTTAATAATAAAGCACATAAAGCAGGACTTAATGTCAATGCATTGACCGCAGAGATCAAAATCGCAATCACTAAAGTAAAAGCAAACTGTCTGTAGAAAACTCCTGCAGGACCTTGCATAAAACCAACCGGAATAAATACCGCACACATCACCAGTGTAATAGAAATAATCGCTCCGGAAATTTCGCTCATCGAATGAGTTGTGGCTTGTTCAACCTGCATTCCTGTCTGTTCCATTTTAGAATGGACGGCTTCTACGACGACAATTGCATCATCCACAACAATACCAATGGCCAGAACTAATGCGAATAATGTCAACATATTGATACTGAAACCGAACAATTGAAGGAAGAAAAATGTACCAACAATTGCTACCGGAACGGCGATTGCAGGAATTAATGTAGATCTGAAATCCTGAAGGAAAATATATACTACAATAAATACCAAAATGAATGCGATAATTAAAGTTTCTACAACCTGATGAATTGATGCATCCAAAAAGTCTTTAGAATTGTACATGATAATGGGCTCAACTCCCTTTGGAAGCGAAGGCTTCATTTGCTCAACCTGCTTTTCAATATCCGTTAAAATTTCGTTCGCATTAGAACCAGCAGTTTGAAGAATGGCAAAACCTGCAACCGGTTTTCCATCAACTCTGTTCGCTGCGGTGTATGTGTAAGAACCAAATTCTACTCTTGCGACATCTTTTAATCTTAAAAATGAACCGTCACTGTTCGATTTGATGGCAATATTTTCGTAGTCTTCGTTTTTGTTTAATTTACCTTTATATTTTAAAATGTATTCGTAAGTTTCCTTACTTCCTTGTCCCAAGCGTCCAGGTGCGGCTTCAAGATTATGATCTTTTACTGCTGCTAAAACTTCCTGCGGAGAAAGGTTATTAGCAGCCAATCTATCTGGTTTCAGCCAAAGTCTCATCGAATAATCTCTTGTTCCGAAAACCTGTGCCTGAGCAACTCCCGGAATACGCTGTATTTGCGGAATCACATTGATTTTCAAATAATTTTGTAAGAAAAGTTCGTCGTATTGTTTCGGGTCATTACTCGAAAGTCCCATGAACATGATCATACTGTTTTGAACTTTCTGAGTCGAAATTCCCGCCTGTACAACTTCCTGTGGAAGCTGGCTCATGGCTTTCGAAACACGGTTTTGAACATTTACTGCGGCGTTATCTGGATCTGAACCTTGCTTGAAAAATACACTCAAGGTCATTGATCCGTCGTTACTTGAGTTTGAGGTCATGTACGTCATGTTCTCAACACCGTTTACCGCTTCCTCAATCGGAACTGCTACGGAACGGGCAACAACTTCTGCATTCGCTCCCGGATAAAATGCCGTCACCTGAACACTCGGTGGTGCAATATCGGGAAATAGCGTGATCGGAAGGTTGAAAACCGACATCGCTCCCAGTAGCAAAAGTATGATGGAGATAACCGTAGAAAGTACCGGTCTATCTATGAATTTTTTTAACATAAGAAGTTTATTTTTTTAATGTTGTTTAAACTATGTTCTTACCACAAATCGAAGATTCGACGAAGTCAAAAGACACAATAGTTTTTAAACACATTAGTCACATTAAGTTTTAAGTATTGCTTTTAAAAAAAACACATTAGTTTTGAAAATCTTAGATCTTCGTTTTTGTGAACTTTAAAATTTTAGCATTCCACTTTTTCAAACAGAAAAAAAATCTTTTGTGACTTTTGTGGTTAAAATTTAAACGATTTTTACAATGGTCTTGCTTTCAAAAGACTATCAGAAGAAATATTTTTGGATTTGATGGAAACGCCGTCTTTTAAGTTACCTAAGCCAACATAAACTATTTTTTCACCTGCTTTTACACCATCAGAAATGAAGTAATAGTTTTCAGTTTTTCCTGAAATAGTAATGGGTTTACTGGTCACTTTCTGATCATTTCCAACAACATACACGTACGTTTTATCTTGAATTTCAAACGTTGATTCCTGTGGAATGATCAATGCATTCGACATCAATTGTGGCATACGAATTCTACCTGTATTTCCTGTTCTCAATGCTCCGTTCGCATTTGGAAAAACGGCACGAACACTGATTGCTCCTGTAGTTTTGTCGAATTGTCCGTCAACAATGCTCATTTTACCCTTTTCAGGATACGTGCTGTTGTCGGCAATCACTAAATCTACCATTGGCATATTTTTCAGTTTTTCGTTTAAAGTTGCTCCCGAATATTTTTTCTGGAAACCAATGAAATCAAGTTCGCTTAAAGAGAAGTACGCATAAATTTCGCTGATGTCTGATAATAAAGTCAACGGGCTTGGATCTGTTCTTGAAATAAGACTTCCTTTTTTATAAGGAATTCTTCCGATATAACCACTTACTGGTGCAGTTATGGTTGTAAATCCTACATTGATTTTTGCTCCGCCAACTGAAGCTCTTGCTTGTGAAGCGGCTGCAACGGCTGCTGCGTAATTTGCTTTTGCTGTTCTCAACTGTACTTCAGAAACTACTTTTGCAGATACAAGAGGTTCTAGTCTGTCCACCTCAACTTTTGCTTTTTGAATATTGGCATTAGCAACCTGTAAGTTAGCATTGGCCATATTCATTTGTTCCCCGTAAGCTCTGGAATCTATTTTAAATAAAGCTTGCCCGGATCTTACATAAGCACCTTCTTCTACATAAATTTTATCTAAATATCCGTCAACTTGAGACCTGATCTCCACATTGTTCTTTCCTTCCAGTGCGGTTGGAAATTCCTGATATATTGTTGCTGGAGATGTAGTAACGGTATAAACTGGCAATTCTGGAGCGGGTGGAGCAGCATTAGTGCCTTCTGCTGCTTTTGTGCAATTTTGTAAAAGAGTGATACTCGATATTAGTATGATCAATTTTGCTTTTGCAGTTGTTTTCATTTTAAGTTTTATTTTTTTAATGAAGTGTTAATTTAAGTAATGTTGTTTTTTATTTTAAATAAGTTATATTTTCTAACAGTGTTAATAAATGGGTTAAAAAAAATACCTGATTTTACGTTGTGTTTAGATTGTCATTTCCATGATTACAATTTTTGAATTAAATTTTGGTTTGAGTGGTTTTGCGTGTTATTTTTCTTAACAGTGTTAATTGAGAAGCCAAAAAAAATACCTGATTTTAACTGTTGGTTTAGATTGTCATTTCCATGATCACAATTTTTGAGTTAAGTTTTGGTTTGAGTTGTTTTTGGTGTTGTTTTTTCTTAACAGTGTTAATGAGAAGAAAAAAAAATGGCAAGAAATAATGTGAAAAAATCGTATTTCATTTTTAAAGTTTTTGTTTATATTAATTAAATTAGGATAGTTATTCTGTGTTACTTTTCCTAACAGTGTTAATTTTTAGTTCAAAAAAAAATTTACAAAGATTTAATAAAGGCCGAAACCGTTTCGTCTAAAGTGGTCTTGTTCATCGTTGAAGGAATGTCATCATTTCTCATCATCATGATCGAGATCAATCCGTGAACTGCAGAAAACAAAGCATGAGAAGAGTGACAAGCACCATCTTCGTTGGATTCTTTTTTCTTGATAATTTCATAAGTACAGTCGAAGATCATATCCTGAAAAGACGAAAATTCTTCTTTCATTAAACCTTTTCCGCTACACTGCATTCCCAAACCGAACATCAATTGGTAATATTCTTTATTCTTAAAGGCAAAATTCCAATAAGCGTCTACAATTGCTGTCAATTGGTCTTCCGGGGTTTCGTGTTTCTTTTGAGCTTTTAGTAATTCTATTTGAAGGCAATGAAATCCGTTGATAGAAATTTCATATAAAATCGCTTCTTTGTTTTCGAAATGATCATAAACCACTGGTGCACTGTATTCGATAGCATCTGCTATCTTACGAATAGAAAGTGATGCCCAACCGTCAGTTTTAGCCAAAGTGAATGCAGCCTGCAAAATATTTGCACGGATAGATTCTATTTCTCTTTGACGACGTTCATGTAAACCCATGATTTTATTTTACTAACAGTGTTAGCAAAACTACAAACTTTTAAATACATCTTCCAAACAAATTTTAAAATTTAATTTTTTATGAAAGGTTTGGAGAACTATTATCATTTACTGAATGCTGCAAGAATGGGAGTTGATAGAGATCATTTTAATGTTATTGTAAAAATAGATGAATTACATAGTCTAACTCAATAGATTGATTTTTTTGAAAGAACCTGCTTAAACTTCCATCATTCATCTTCCATCATCTCTCTTACATAATAAAAGAAATCTTTATCTTTGTTGATAAATAAAAAAGATATGAATACTCCCTCAAATATGTTGGCATTAGGTACAAAAGCTCCTTTTTTTGAACTTCCAAATCCTTCAAAAAGTAATGAAATTCAGTCATTAGACGACTTGAAAGGTGAAAAAGGTACTTTGGTAATTTTTATGTGCAACCACTGCCCGTTTGTACTTCACATTATTGATAAGTTGACAGAACTTTATGAAGATTATAATGAGGCAGGAATTGAGTTTATCGCCATCAATTCTAATAACGTAGAAAAATATCCTGCAGATTCTCCGGAAAAAATGATTGAGTTTCAAATCGAAAGAAAATTTGATTTTCCTTATTTATATGACGAAAGCCAGGCAATTGCAAAAGCTTACGATGCAGCTTGCACGCCGGATTTCTTTTTCTTTGATGATAAATTAGACCTTATTTACAGAGGGCAGATGGATGATTCAAGACCTGGAAATCATAAAGAAGTGACGGGTGAAGATTTAATTATTGCTTTTGAAAATCTTTTAATCGGTGAACCTCAGGAAGAAATTCAGAGACCGAGCATGGGTTGCAATATAAAGTGGAAATAATTTTAAAGTTGATTGTTGCAGGTTAATTTTTCTTGCAAATAATATATAAGCTGTCCTTTTGGGGATAGCTTTTTATATATATTGTTATTGATAATCAGACTTTTTTAGAGTTATCCACAATTTTATCCACAGAGTTTCCACAACTATTTTAGTAATAAAAATTCTCTTTTTTATTAACTTTCTGACAATCTTGAATTTGTAAATTTTTTTAAAAAAATAGATTTTATTATTTTGTTCTAAATTCAATTGAAAAAATTAATATTATCTAATTGATAGATAGTCTATTATTGATTAGGTTAAATGTTATCCACAAAGTTATCCACAGGCTTATCCACAATTTATTGTTGATAAATACGATTAAAATTAGGTTTAAATTTAATATCGTCTTTAGTTTTTAAATTTTCGTTTATTTTATCGTGTGAAAAATTCTTCATCGACTAGTACAGTGTTTTTTAAGTATACTTTTTAATAGTATTAAAAACATTAAGAGCCTGAATTAAGTTTATTTTAAACATTAAGGAATTAAGATCTTTTAGCTTAAAGGACTTAATAAAAATCAATTCATTGGTTTCTTGTTTGAATTTAGATTAATTAACTGAAATTCTTAATGTTAAAATAAGAATAAACAAAGTTTATTTTAATTTAGAAAATTAAGGAAAAGTTATAATAAAAATATTGAATAAATTTTAAACCAGCTCTAAGTCTGTTAAAGTTAGGATTGTAGCGGTTGTTTTGGCATGCTTTTGCTCAGTGTTGTCAATAATACGTTTTGGTGTATCGTATCGGTGTACTTGCTGTGTAAATGTAATTTGAACCGCTTAAAAAAAATGTAGGAAGTGTAGGATTGATTAATTGGTTGATAACTTCATTATTGATTTCTTTATTGTGATTCTACTTTCCATAAATGGAGGTTGTTTTTAGATAAGTACTATTAATATCTTCATAAGTTACTAACAATATAGAATCTTGTTATTTTTAAAAATAGCCCTCTATATAGCTTTTAGATAGATATTTTATAATGTTTTTGAGTTATCCACAATTTTATCCACAATTTAAAAGCTGATTTTATTTTAAGTTTTTTGAATGTTGAATTGCATTAAGTTTTTTTTCAAAAAATAAGTTCTTAATAGGGGGCTTGTCTGTTTTATAAAATTTATAAAATATATAAAACCGTTAAAAATGTAACTGTAGCTTTTTTGAGGGTTTTTTTTTTGTGTTTCATCAATAAAAAAAACAAAAGAGAGAGGGAAATGTAAGGTTGAACAATTTTACTGTCGTTCACTGTTAATTTCCCTATCATCAATGTTTTTATGTTTATTAGAAATTATTTTGATTAAGGATTGTTGATATCTTTGTAGGTTATCAACAATGAGTAAAATATTGTCTTAATGACTTTTATGTATATGTTGCTTAAAATCAATAATTTACGAAATTAAAAAGTTATCCACAATTTTATCCACAGAGTTATTCACAATTTAAATCCTGATTTTTATTTGGTTTTTAACTTTCAGTCGAAAGAAGGAAGTGTAGGATGGGTTAATTTTTTTAACCTCTTTAATTTTGGTTTCTTTATTGTGATTGTACTCTGTAAAACGGATTATACTGCTTCTCAAAACCGATCGTTGTGGGATTTCCGTGTCCTGAAAAGACCTGTGTTTCGTCATCCAACACAAAAAGTTTGGTTTTAATTCCATCAATTAATTGATCATAATTTCCTTTGTACAGATCTGTTCTTCCGATGCTTCCTTCAAACAAAACATCACCAGAGATCATAAATTTTTGAGTTTCATTATGGTAAACCACACTTCCCGGAGAATGTCCCGGAACATGGTAAATCTTAAATTTTTCTCCGTCAAAGTCCAGTTCGTCACCTTCGTTGATGTATTCGGTATTAACTTTTACTGCAGGGACCTGAAAGCCAAACCTTGCTCCGCTTGCCTGAAGCATATCTAAAACCTCCTGGTCTTCCTGGTGCATCGTTACCGGAACTTTATATGTATCAAAAGCCCACTGTAAGCCCAAAACATGATCAATATGAGCGTGGGTCAAGATGATCTTTTCAATCTTTAACTCATTTTCTTTGATGAAATTTTCGATAGCTTTGGTTTCCTGCTCGTTCATATTTCCCGGATCGATGATCCAAGCATTTTTATTTTCATTAAAAAGAACGTAAGTATTTTCACTTGCAAAATTGAACACGAAGGCCTGTATTTGAAACATATTCTGAATATTTTTTTATCAAAAATACAATATTCTTTAGAGATTCGTTATCTTCGTCATAATGAAAACGTTGCAGATATTTTTACTCAGTTTAGGTTCGCTGGCTTTCGGGCAGAACATTCAAAGTATTCAGTTGTTTAATCCTCAGACCAATGACGAAACGCCGGTTATCACAATGAACCAGCAATTTGTGTTGAGTTTTGATGATTTAACCAATTCAAGCGAATTGTATCGTTACACCATCAAACATTTCGACAGAAACTGGGAAGATGACAATCTTTTTTTTAGTGAAATTGCCAATGGTTCGATGAATGCTTTGCTGGATCAGTTTCAGTATTCTTTTAATACGCTTCAGGCTTATACTCATTATACTTTAAAGTTTCCGAATGAGAAAATGCAACCAAAAATTTCAGGGAATTTCGAATTGATCGTTTACAAAAGCTCGGTAGATCAGCCGCTTTTCAAAAGAAGGTTTTCGATTGTAGAAGAGAATGTGAATTTGGCACTGAATATTTCAAGAATTGCAGATGCTAAAAATCCAAATATCAATCAAAGGGTAGAAGTGCAGGCGGTTGCGAAAGCCGGAGACCTGACTTCGAATGTAAATTCTATGTCACTTACGGTGATGCAGAATAACAACCCGAATATGAAGATCACGAATCAGAAGCCAAGTGCAACGATGGGTAATCAATTGCTTTTTCAACAGTTGGGTCTTGCTTTTCCTGGAAATAATGAGTTTTATTATTTTGATAATAAAAACATGAGAATGGCGGCAGATATGGTGCGAGAAACTGGGATCGTTGATGGAGTCAATCAAACGTATCTTCATCCTGTTTGGGCATATCCTTTAAATTATCAATACCAACCGGATGTAAACGGAGCTTGGTATTACCGTAGAAATGATTTGGGATTAGAAAGAGATGCTGCTCGTGAAGCTGATTATGCTTGGGTGCATTTTTCTTTAGATTCTGATTTGATGGATAAAGAACTCTATGTTGTAGGAGGATTTAATGATTTTAAAGCAACCAAAGAATTCCAAATGCATTACGATGAAGCCGCTAAGAAATATGTTGCTAAAATTTATATGAAGCAAGGTTTTTACAATTATATTTTAGCAACAAAAGAAGCGAATGGCTCTTTAAATTTAGGAGAGGTCAACGGTAATTTCTGGCAGACGGAAAATCTTTATCAGGCATTTTTATATTACAAACCGTTCGGTAGAAATTATGATGGTTTGGCTGGATACGGAGAATTCAGAACACCGGTAAGGTAATATTTAGAGCTTGTTTAAAATTTATTCAATATTTTTTTATAACCTTTATTCTTGTTTTAACATTAAGAATTTCAGTTAATTGATCTAAATGCAAATAAGAAATCAATGAATTGATTTTTATTAAGATTTTTAAGCTAAAAGATCTTAATTCCTTAATGTTAAAAATAAACTTACTTTTTAAACAGGCACTTAGGCTATAATTTAAAATACAAAACCTTCCAAACTTGCACATTTGGAAGGTTCTGTTGAAAGTGTTTAATGCCTTAAGAGAAGACATCAACAGAAAAATTAAACTATATAATAATGTCAAAAAAAGTTCTTTATTAAGGGTATTTTCAATTGTTTTCTTTAAAAATGGCCGTTACAAAAAGACTGTCGTTGTCTTCAAATAAATAATGGATCTGTACAGGGAAATTTTTAGTTTTGTAAACCTGAAGTTCTCTATTTTTTATATCTAATTTGTGATGATCACTCAAAATAATATTGATCGATTCTTTTAGATCATTCAGGAAATCTTTGTCTTTATTTTGTTCTTCAGCATTGAAAACCCGCATCAGCATTCTAATGTCATTTTTTGCAATCGATGACAGTAAGACTTTCATTACGCACAGATTTTTTCTAATTCAGAAATGTTCTCAAAGAAATCAAGTTTTGTTGCAGGGTTCTCTGTGTGAAATTCAATTCTGCTAGAGACCTCATCCAACTGAAATTGTTGAACACTAGATCTTACAGCGGTATCTAAATTATCAACGATCTTAATGAATGCTTCTGCAATTTCGGGAGTGAAATTTTCTATCTTCTTTTTTAATATTTCTATACTTGTGTTCATTATTTATAAAAATTTTAATTAACCCCTATATTTTGATAGAGTAAAAGTATGAAAAAATATTAAAATACAAAACTAACCCCTATTAAAATTGTGGTTAGTTTTCAAAAAAAACATATTTTTATTTTATTTTGATTGTTTTTTTTAGGGGGTATTGTTGAAAATAAATAAAAAAAGACATCTGATCTCTCAAATGTCCTCTATATATTTTAAAAATAAGATTTAAACTAAATAAAACTCATTCAGTTTTTCTTCGCAGAGTGTTTTTACCACATCGATCCAGCGGTCTTCATCATTCAGACAAGGAATGTAATGGAAATTTTCCCCTCCACCATGTTCAAACTGATGTTTTCCTTCTACAGAAATTTCTTCCAAAGTTTCAAGACAATCAGAAACGAAAGCCGGACAAACAATGGCAAGGTTTTTAATTCCTTTTTTACCGATTGTTTCTAAAGTTTCATCAGTATAAGGCTCCATCCACTTGTCTTTTCCTAATCTTGACTGGAAAGTAATCATCACTTTTTCTTTCGGTAAACCTAATTTTTTGATTACAGAATTGGTCACATCAAAACATTGATGGCGATAACAAAACTGATGACTTGGATTGTTTTCTCTGGAACAACAGTCGTTCAAATTGCACGTATTGGTAGGGTCGGTCTTATAAATATGTCTTTCCGGAACTCCGTGATAAGAGAACTGTAATGCGTCAAAATTTTCAGGAAGCTTTTCTCTGATGCTTTCTGCAAGACAATCGATGTAAATTTCTCTGTTGTAAAAAGGCTGAATGTAATTGATCTTAATTCCCGGGAATTTCTTTTTTCTTACTTCCTCGGCTTTTTCAATCACCGTTTCAGTTGTACTCATCGCATATTGCGGATACAATGGGAAAAGAACGATTTCCGAAACTCCTTGGTCAACCAACTTTTGAATTCCTGCTTCAATACTTGGCTGTGCATATCGCATCCCGATCTCTACCGGAACATCCACCAACTTTTGAAGTTTTTTCTGAATTTTCTGAGTAATCACAATCAATGGAGAACCTTCATCGGTCCAAACCGTTTTGTAGGCTTCTGCAGATTTTGCGGGTCTTGTATTTAAAATAATTCCCTGCACCAAAAGCGCACGGAAAAACCATCGGTAATCAATTACCTTTTCGTCCATCAAAAACTCATCAAGATATTCTCTTACATCGGGTACAGACGTTGATCTTGGTGAGCCGAGATTGACTAATAATATTCCTTTCATAAATATAAGTAATGAGTAATTGGTAATGAGTAATGCATTGCTGATTGCACATTACTCATTACTAATATTTTTATCCGTTTACAGCTTCTACGTGTTCAACTAACTCAGGAACGAATTGTTTTAAAATATTTTCAATTCCTCCTTTCAATGTTGCGGTTGAACTTGGGCATCCTGAACAAGCACCTTGTAGCAACATCTTTGCCGTTTTGTTGGCTGCGTCGTATTCCATCAAAGAAATTTTTCCACCATCGTTTTCTACGGCAGGAGCAACGTATTCATTTAGAATGTCAGAAATTTTCTGCTCATCATCGGTATACTCTCTGTTGATAATTTTTTCTACAGGGTTTTCATGCTTTTGAGACTCAATATTTGAAATTACGCCTCCGCTTTGAAGATATTCTGCAATATAACCACGAACAGCCATCATTACCTGATGCCATTCTACAGAATTATCTCTGGTAACTGCCACGAAATTATCTGAAATAAAAACTTCTTTCGCAAAATCAAATTCAGTAAAGATTGCTTGCGCCAAAGGAACGCCTTCAGCTTCATTTCTAGATTTTACTTCTACAAAACCGTCCATCAGCATTTTGCTTGATACAAATTTCATTGCATTAGGATTCGGAGTCATTTCAGCATAAATCTCAATCATTTCTTTTTTCTTCTGAAGATAAATTCTTGGATTGGCCAAAAGCTCGTCTTCGATTACATTTTTCAGACTTTCTGCAACATGTTCCCATTCTACAGTATCTTGTTTTGCAACTGCTACAAAATTAGCAGTAATAAAAATTCTTTCAACAAAAGGATAATTAAAAAGCTCTTGTGCTAAAGGAATTTCTGATATATCTGAATCTCTGTCCAACTCTAAAGACCCTGGAATCAAGTTGTAATCAGCTACAAATTTCATCACTTTTGGGTTTTCTGTTGGTTCTATAAGTATCGTACGCATTTTTTCGTTAAATTTGAGAGTACAAAAATACGGATTTAGAAGTTAGAAGCTAGATGTTGAGAGTTAGATTTTTGCTATCACTGTAATTTGCAATTTGTGATTTCAATATTAATTTTTTCAAACTGGCTCATTTTCAAATTTTCAAATTATTTTAAATGGCACTTATAAAAGAACTTTTAGGAAAGGCACCGAAAATTGGTGAAAATACATTTTTGGCAGAAACGGCAACGGTTATCGGAAATGTAACGATGGGAAAAGACTGTAGTATTTGGTACAATGCAGTGATCAGAGGTGATGTGCATTACATTACGATGGGTGATAAAGTGAATGTGCAGGATAACGCGATGTTACACTGTACGTACGAAAAATTCCCTTTAGAGATTGGAAATAATGTTTCAATCGGTCACAATGCAATTGTTCACGGATGCAGAATTCACGACAATGTTTTAATTGGTATGGGCTCTATCGTGATGGACGACTGTACAATTGAAGAAAATTCTATTGTTGGTGCAGGTTCTGTAGTAACTCAGGGAACGCATATTAAATCTGGTGAAGTTTGGGGCGGTGTTCCTGCCAGAAAAATTAAAGATATTTCTGCAGCGCTTCTGGAAGGCGAAGTGAATAGAATTGCAGATAATTATGTAAAATATTCTTCTTGGTATAAAGATTAGAATTTTCTCTTAAAACAATTAAAAAGCTCTGACTATAAATTAGTTCAGAGCTTTTTTTATTAAATAGTGTCTTTTTAACCGCAAAAGAATCAAAAGATTTATTGGACTTAAGTTATTCAAAAGTTTGCAAAAATGATTGACAATTTAGTTTTTTACATTTTGTAAACTTTTTAATTTTTATTTTCGTAACCATTTCTTTTGAATCTTTTGCGGTTAAAATATTTTTTGTCACGCAATAAAACTGATTTAAATTTTTTAATAAACCAAAACTGCTTTTTCCCCTTGGCATCTTAATCCTGTAGGTTCTGCAATCATCATACAATCTGAAGTAATGCCATATTTTTTATTGAAATCAGACATTGTTTGTGTGTAATTTTCAATTTTTCTAAGAATTGAAGTTTCCAGTTTTTTAGGATAAGCAATATATGAAACAGGACCTCCACAAGCTTTAGCTCCCATTGGTGCAAAAGTCCATTCAGAAGTTACGGTGCATTTTTCTTTTGCAATCTCAGATTCAATGATGCTTTTTAATTTATCCAGATTGGCTTCATCATATTTTTTACTGCTTTCATCTGCAGGTCTGTCTGCGATATCTATGGGTAAATTTGTGCTGTTGGCAGAATTTGAAGAGGCACATGAACTGATTGTAAATGCGCTGATTAATGCAATGGTTGAATATTTAATGATCGAGTTTTTCATAAATTAATTTTTTTAAGCAAATCAAAGTTTATGCCTATTCACATTTTCCGTAATTTTGTACGCGATGAACAATCATTTTTTTGACTTAATTGAATACACCAGCCGAAGTGTTTTTCTTACAGGAAAAGCAGGGACGGGGAAAACTACATTTCTAAACGAATTTGTAAAGAAAACGAAAAAAAAGCACATTGTTGTGGCGCCCACGGGAATTGCTGCGATCAATGCGGGCGGAGTTACCATTCATTCGATGTTTGGTTTGCCTTTGCGTACTTTTTTACCGACAACAGACCGTATCGACAGTAGCTTGGCCAATAATATTATCGACCTTCAGCAGCATTTCAAGTACCGAAAAGATAAGCTTAAATTGTTAAGAGAAGTTGAGGTTTTGATCATTGATGAGGTCTCGATGCTTCGTGCCGATGTTTTGGATATGATGGATTTTTCATTGAGATTTATCCGTAGAAATAATCAGCGTTTTGGTGGCGTTCAGATGTTGTTCATCGGAGATTTGTATCAGCTTCCACCAGTGGTGAGAGATGAGCATGTCTTGAAAATGTTTTACAATTCGCCTTTCTTTTTTGATAGTTTGGCGATTAAAGATATTCCCTTACTGACGATTGAATTAACGAAAGTTTACCGTCAAACCGATCAGGACTTTTTAGAAATTCTAAATGCGATTCGTGACGGTGATGTTGCCAATATCGATTTTAATCATCTGAATGAAAGGTATGATCCGGGCTTCGAAGCGGGAGAAGAGCCTTATGTTTATCTCTGTTCGCACAACAAAATGGCAGATGATATCAATCAGGAAAAACTGAAAGATATAAAAGTAAGTCCCAAGTCTTACGAAGCCAAACTTTTTGGTGAGTTTAAAGAAAATCAGTTTCCGAATGAACAGTTTTTAGAATTAAAGGTCGGAGCTCAAGTCATGTTTATCAGAAATGACATTACGGGTGAAAAAAAATATTTCAACGGTAAATTGGGCGAGATTTCTTCTTTAGATGAAAACGAAGTAAAAGTTATTCTTGAAGGAAGCGAGCGTGAAATTACCGTAAAAAGAGAGGTTTGGGAACAGAAAAAATATTCTCTCGATACCGATAAGAACATTAAAGAAGAAGTTTTGGGAAGCTTTGAGCAGTTTCCAATAAAATTAGCTTGGGCAGTGACAATTCACAAAAGTCAGGGTTTAACGTTTGATAAAGTGATTATCGATGCCGGAAAAAGCTTTACGGCGGGTCAGGTTTATGTGGCTTTGTCGCGTTGCCGAACGTTGGAGGGAATTGTTTTAAAATCTAAAATTACTCCAGAAGTTATTTTTAAAGACAACCGAATTCTGAAATTCCAAGGCGAAACTCAGGCAAATGATAATGTTGAAAGTATTTTAAATCAGGAAAAATACGATTACAGCATCAGAAAAGTGCTTCGTACAGTAGATTGTCAATGGTTTTTAAAAGAAGTAGAGCAGTGGAATAATCTTTCAATTGTTACCAAAAGTATCGACCGTACAAAATCGAATCAGCTGTATCTTCAGTTAAAACGTGATGTTTTGAATTTAGGTAAGATCTTCGAAAAACTGGAGCGTATTATTTTCCAGAAAGTCAATTTATTTATTGAAAAGAAAGAAGATTGGAGCGAGATTGAAAGCAAATCAAAAGGTGCAGTCAATTTCTTTTTTACCGAAATAAGAGATAAAGTTTTTAATCCGTTGAAAGAATTTTATGCTGAAATAAAAGGCGCAAAAGGTTTAAAACAATACAATGAAGAGCTTAAAAACTGGCTCGAAGATATTGAAGAATATCTGAACAGTCTAAAAGAAATTCATTTACTGGAAACCAAACTTCTGGATGAAAAAAATGATAAGGAAGTCAGCATGAAAATTGCAAAAGTTCCGTCTCAGGTTCTTACTTTCCAATTGTTTGAACAGGGAAAAACGATTTCAGAAATTGCCATGGAAAGAGGTTTGGTAAAAGAAACTGTGATTGGTCATTTGGCAAAATTTGCAGAACAAGGTTTGCTGGACATTGCAAGAGTGATAACTTCTGATAAGATAAAAACGTTTCAGGAAATGTTTTACAGAGAACCAAAAGAAACATTAAATGAATGGAAAACAGCTCTTCCAAATAATTTTGAATTTAATGAGATTAGAATTTTGATTAATCATTTTACGTATCAAAAGGAGAAAAATAACAGTTAAAATAGAAAAGGATTCGGTAAAAACTGAATCCTTTTTTTACTTTCTTTTGTTATGTAAGGTGGTTTACTTCTATTGATCAGTATCAGGATTTAAAAATATATTTATAGTTCCAAGAAGGATACCTATTAAAAATGCAAATTCTAATAAATCAAAATATATTTTATTCAAAATAAATGCAAGAATGCCAATAATTATTGATGCAAATAAAAATATTTTTCTTTTTGAAGGCGCAATAAAATAAGTTACAACTACTAATATGATACCTGCCATAAATTTTGGAAACCATTCAGAGTACTCATAGAGTGTTGTATTAAAATAATTAAAGATTTTTATAAAAAAGCCAAATATAATACTTGCAAAAATTGAAAAGATGATTCCTAAAGGAATAGCGAAAATGAATCTCAAAATCTTCATCATTAATGTTTTAAAGGTATGGTTATGTTTTTAAAATTAAAGTTTTAAATATACAAAAAAGCATTGATTTGTTTATTGAAATTAAATATTTTCCAATAGTTTTTCCCACAACACACCAATCAACTCCATCAATTACAAAAAGTAACTAATACGATTTATTAGCCTTAACTTTGCTTGGTTAAATTTAATAAATGAAAAATTTTAATATATCCGTGCTTGATTTGGCTCCCGTAAAACAGGGGAAAACCATTCACGATACTTTTCAGGACAGTTTGTCTTTGGCAAATCACACTGAAAATTTAGACTATAAAAGATTCTGGCTTGCCGAACATCACAATATGGAAAGTATTGCCAGTTCCGCAACTTCAGTTCTGATTGGTTTCATTGCCAACGGAACAAAAAAAATAAGAGTAGGTTCAGGAGGAATTATGCTTCCAAATCACAGTTCGCTCGTTATTGCCGAACAATTTGGAACTTTGGAATCTCTTTTTCCGGGAAGAATTGATCTTGGTTTGGGAAGAGCTCCCGGAACGGATGGTTTAACAGCTCAAGCTTTGGGAAGAAATCCAGCCATTATCAATGAGCAATTTCCGAGACAGATCTTAGAATTACAAAAATATTTTTCGAAAGAAAATTCAAACGCGTTGGTTCGTGCAATTCCCGGTGAAGGTTTAGATATTCCGATGTATATTCTGGGTTCCAGCACAGACAGCGCTTGGTTGGCCGCAGAATTAGGACTTCCGTATGCTTTTGCAGGACATTTCGCTCCCGAACAAATGGATATGGCTTTTAAAATTTACAGAGAGCATTTTGAGCCTTCAAAATATTTAGATAAACCTTTTGTTTTGGCTTGTGTGAACGGAATTGCTGCAGAAACTTCTGAAGAAGCCCATTTTCTTTCTACGACATTGTTTCAGGCGTTCATCAATATTATCAGAAATGACAGGAAGCCTTTTCCAGCGCCGATTGAAGATATGGATACGGTTTGGTCAGCAATGGAAAAATCAATGCTTTTGCAGAAATTAAAATTCAGTTTTATCGGAAACCAAGATGAAATTGCCGAACAGATTAAAAACTTTCAGGAAAAATATCAGGTGGATGAATTAATGATCAATTCTCATATCTACGACCATCAAAAACGTTTAGAATCATACAGTTTAATAAGAAAAGCAAAAGATTCTTTGGTTGAATAACACATAAGTCACAAAGATTTTTTAATTACTGCAAATATTTTAGAACATATTAGATAAAAAATCGAAGATTTTTAAAAATGCTTATTTGAATGATTTCCAAAATGAAATGAGTTTGCATTTCAAATTAATGTTTGTCCATTTCATTAAGCATATAATGAAAATCTTTGATTTTCAAAGCTCATGTGTTCTAAAATGTTTTCAATATTTTAAACTAAAACTTATGTGACTCATGTGTTAAAAACTTTTGTGGTTAAATTCAACGAAAACAACAAACCGCTCATATTAATTGTTGATGCTTATTTTATTGAGTATCTTTGCGAAAATTTAAAGTAAAAATGTCAGATATTAAATTAAATACTATTCCAGAGGCGATCGAAGACCTTAAAAATGGTAAAATAATCATAGTAGTAGATGATGAAGACAGAGAAAATGAAGGTGATTTTCTTTGTGCTGCTGAATTAACGACCCCTGCATTAATTAATTTTATGGCAGTTCATGGTAGAGGATTGATTTGTATGCCTCTTCCAGAAAAAAGATGTGATGAATTAGGTTTGGATGTGATGGTAAGCCGAAGCAGCGATCCTAAAGAAACTGCATTTACGGTTTCTGTTGACCTTTTGGGTGACGGAACTTCTACCGGAATTTCTGCAAGCGACAGAGCGAAAACTATTTTGGCTTTGATGGATGAAAAATCTAAGCCAACAGATTTTATGCGTCCAGGTCACATTTTTCCGCTTCGTGCAAGAAAAGGTGGTGTTTTGAAAAGAGCAGGTCACACTGAAGCTGCTATCGACTTAACTGCTTTAGCTGGATTAAAAGAAGGGGGTGTAATCTGTGAAATTATGAACGAAGACGGTTCTATGTCTCGTTTGCCGGATCTGCATGTTTTTGCTCAGAAGCATGATATGAAAATCGTTTCTATTGAAGATCTGATCCATTATCAGCTTAAAAAAGGAAACTTAATCGAAAGAATTGAAGAAAGAAAAGTACAAACTGCTTATGGTGAATTTGATTTCTGTGCGTTCAGAGAGACTTCAAACGACCAGATCCACTTTGCTTTAACAAAAGGGTCTTGGACTGTTGATGAGCCTGTTTTGGTAAGAGTACAATCTTCTGATTCTTATTTTGATGTGTTGACAAGATTGAATAACGGTGAAAAACCATTATTGGAAAAAGTGACATCTATGGTGAATGAAGCAGGAAAAGGAGCAATTATTTTCATCAATAACGTTTCAAATTCTGAAAATACACTAAGAAAATTACAACAGTTTTTAAATTATCAGGACGGTCAGCAAAAGCATCCAACTGCTGCATTTAACTACAGAGATTACGGAATCGGAACTCAGATTCTGAAGAATTTAGGAATCAATAAATTTAAAGTAATTACTCAAAATCCTAATGTAAAACCTCAGGTTGGAGGTTATGATGTTGAGGTGACAGAGATGGTTCAACTTTAAAAGTGAAATGTTAATTGTGAATTCACTTCGTTGTCAATTTTTTGATTGCGTTTTCAATTCACTTGCGAAGCAAAATTAACTTTTCACAATTCAAAATAAAAAAAATGGCTTGATTCACTCAAGCCATTTTTATTTCGTCGAAATTTCTAAAGCCGTTTAGAAAATCTTTGATATTCATTCTTTTTTTACCTTCCAATTGTAATTCTAAAGGAAAATACATTCCGTCTTTGGTATAGATTTTAAAATCATTTTTAGAAATCTCTAAACTTCCGACAGGTTTTTCGTGCTCTGAAATTTCGAATTTTCCATTGTATATTTTTAATCCCTTTTCATCTTCTCCAATTTTTAAAGTAGTAAAAGCTGCAGGGTAAGGAGACATTCCTAAAATAAACTGGTGAACTTCTTTTGAAGTTTTCGTCCAATCGATTCTGGTGTCTTCTTTAAAAATCTTAAAAGCGTTTTTCGGATGTTCAACTTCAGGTTGAGGTTTTTCAATAATTGAATTTTCGGCTAATCCATCCAATGTTTTTACCACCAATTTCGAGCCCATTTCCATTAATCTGTCGTGAAGACTTCCTGCATTTTCATTTTCTAAAACCGGAATTTCTTCTTGTAACAAGATATTTCCTTCATCAATTTTTTCATTGATAAAGAACGTGGTTGCCCCTGTTTTTTCTTCTCCATTAATTACCGCATAATTAATTGGTGCAGCACCTCTGTAATCTGGAAGTAGTGACGCATGAAGGTTGAAAGTTCCCATTCTAGGCATTTCAAACAAAACTTTAGGCATCATTCTGAAAGCGACAACTACAAAAACATCAGCATCTAGTTTTTTTAATTCGTCTAAAAACTTAGGATTTCTCAATTTTTCAGGCTGAAAAACGGGAAGATTATTTTCTACTGCAAAAACTTTTACTGGAGATTGATTAATCTTTTGTCCGCGTCCACTTGCTTTATCGGCAACGGTTACAACGCCTACAACTTCATGATGAGATTGGTGAATGGCCTCCAATGCAGTCTTTGCAAACTCTGGAGTGCCTAAAAAAACGACTTTCAATGATTTCATGGTGCAAAGATAAAACTCTTGAGTTATAAGTGATGAATTCGGAATTATGAATTTTAGAATTGCGATTACTTATTACCAATTATTCATGACTTATGTCAATGCGTAAGTACGGAAATTCAACATTTTTACTTTTCCAGAATCTAGTAAGAAGATAAGATTCTCTAAAATATTTTCTTTGCTCTGAAACTGCAACTGTATAGAAATTTCTTCAATGGTTGCCGGTTTTTTATTTAAAACCTTAATGATTTCCAAAGAAACATTTTTTCCGAAAATAGATTGTTTGTTTTTTTCGCAAACGGTGCATTGTCCACAATTTTTAGTGTTTTTTTCACCAAAATAGGAGAGTATCAATTTCATTTTACAGTATTGATTGTCTTCGATGAAAAACTTCATTTCTTCCCATTTCTGGATTTTGTTTTTTTGAATATGTTCGAAAAGGTTCCAATAGATTCCGTTGATGGTCCTTTCGTCGCGTGGTTTTAAAAATTTTACACTGGCTAAAGCTCCATCGATATATTCTAAATAATTTTTCTGTTGTAATTCTTTCAAACGTTCTTTGATTAGATGAACACTGACCCCTATTTTATTGCTGACATTCTGCTCGCTGAACATTACTTTGTGTGTCGTAATTCCTGAAATGGAACGTAAAAGTAGTTCGATAAAATAAGCATCTTTCTGTGGAAGCTGATCGATTTCATCAGGCTTAATTAAAAGCTCAAGTGAGGATAAGCTTTTGTTACTGTTATGAAAAATGATCTCCTGGGTGTGAAGGAAATTCAGAACATTTTTTATTTTTGCTGTTGAAAGTTTGGTGAAACTTTGGATTCCTGAAGTATTTAACTGAAAAACTTTTTCTGGAAGCTCAAATTCTGCCACCTGAAATTTAGAATAGAGATAAGAAATGATCTTTAAAAACTCTGCTTTATTGGGTATTTGATTTCTTAAGATTTGATCAAAATTTGAAATTTCCTGCTTGTTCCAAAGCATGAATGCATAGCTTTTTTTGCCATCTCTTCCGGCACGGCCAATTTCCTGGTAATAATTTTCAATCGACTGAGAAGGGGAGAAGTGAATAACGAAGCGTACGTTGTCTTTATCGATTCCCATCCCAAAAGCATTGGTTGAAATTAATACATTTTGATCACTGTTATTCCAGAAATTCTGTCTTTCATTCTTTTCCTTTGTTGATAATCCTGCATGGAAATAATCTACATTCTGAATTTTATGTCGGTGAAGAAACTCGGTGAGTAATTCTGCATCTTTTCGGGTTCTCACATAGATAATCCCTGATTCTTTAGCATATTTAAGGATGGTAAAAACCTTTTGATATTTATCTGAAATTTCTTCAGAAAATAGTTTAATATTCTCTCTTTTAAAACTTTTTTGAAAAACCTTCGGATCTTTAAGTTCAAGCTTAGTTTTAATTTCATCTAAAACTTTAGGAGTTGCTGTTGCTGTTAATGCAAGACATGGGATTTCAGGATTATTTTTTCTGAAATCTTTGATATTCTGATAACTGGGTCTGAAATCTTGTCCCCATTCTGAAATACAGTGCGCTTCATCCACCGCAATAAATGACAGCTGAATTTCTTCCAACTGCTGAAGGAAAAGTTTATTGGTCAGTCGTTCGGGAGAAACATATAAAAGTTTTGTTAAACCGTCTTTACATCTGTTATAAATGACCTCGGCATCAAACTCATCCAATTCTGAACTTAGATATTCTGCTTCAATTCCTCTGAATTTTAATTGATTGACCTGATCTTTCATCAATGCCAATAAAGGTGAGATCACAAGACAGGTTCCTTCTTGCAATAAAGCAGGAAGCTGATAACATAATGATTTTCCGGCACCTGTAGGAAGAAGAACTAAGGTGTCTTTTCTGTTGATAACAGAATCAATAACGGGCTCTTGAGAATCTCTGAATTGATCATATCCCCAAAAATGCTTAAGGGTTTTATTTTTAAGTTCATTAAAAGCTTGCGGAGAAATCATAAGGTAAATGTAAGAAAAGTATTGAGACAAAAAAAGCCACGCAATGCATGGCTTTAATTTTATAATAATAATCTTTTTATTATTTAGCTTCGAAGTAAACTCTTCTGTTCGCTCTGTTTTTCCATTCAGGACATTTTTCAGCAGGGTCACATTCTGGGTATTTAAGGTCTTTTTCACCTCTACCTACCGCATTGATTTTATCTTTACCCACACCATTTTTGATAAGGTAATTTTTCACACTGTTTGCTCTTCTTTCAGATAATTTTTGGTTATACTCATCTGTACCTTTTGTATCAGTAGCTCCAATTACAGTATATGTAGCATTTGAAGAGTTGATATAATTAACGGCATTGTTAAGAATAGGAGTGTTGTTAGGTAAAATTCTGTCTGAATTGAAATCAAACTCAATACCTTCCATATTTGTAGCGGTTTCTATCACAGGTCCACTTGGTTCAGTAGGAGTTAAAGGACAACCTTGGTTTTCTACTGGTCCTGGAACTGTTACACACTTATCGTAAAGGTCGATTACTCCGTCTAAATCTGCATCAAGAGCTACACCGGCACCGTCAACTCTTGCCCCGGCAGGAGTATCAAGCTGTCTGTCCCAATCGTCACAAACTCCGTCATTATCAGCATCTCCTTTTTTGCAAACTTCAATATCCTGGTTTTTATTCGCCAAAACATCTAATTTATAATAAATCTCCTGCAATGGATCGTGCCACATTAGGTGAGATTCATGTTTTCCTAATTTTAAAGATAAACCAACAGTTGCGTTGAAGAAATTATCAGAAACCTGTTCTTCTCTTTGGTTAATAGCGCTATATTGTGCACCACCACCATCAAACTCGTCAGAACCTGTGTAAACATACATTAGTCTTGTTTCAAGGTCTAATCTTCTGTTTACTTTAAATTTAACCCCAGCTCCAGCTTGACCGAAGAGCCCATTAAGTTTAAACGGTGTAACTTCTGTCATTAATCTTTGTCCGGTTGCATCTTTCTGATACGCTCTAAATGCTAAAACTCCAACACCTGCATATCCGTGTAGTGCCCATCTATAAGTAGATTTATTATCAACTCTTCTTAAAAGATTTGAAAAATTAAGATCCCCTAACAAAGAGATTGCGTCGTATTGTGTTCTTGCACCTACCGCATTCATGTCAGGAGCCATGTCTTTTGTATTAAACCAACCTTGTCTTGTTTCTCCTCTGTCGTATTGTACCTTAAGACCGAAAGCATGAGTAATTGCTTTATCGATACTTACATAAGCAGAGTAACCGAAAAGATTTTTACCGTTACCATTTTTAATAGAAGTTAAATCCGCTGATTGTATCAAAGGTACTCCCGCTCCAAATGACACAGCCCAATCATTAAATCTTTTAGATTTCTGAGTGAAAGGTGAAATGTTGGCAGAACCAGAAGAAAATGTATTTGGATATTCGTCGGTAGAAACTACGGCTATTGAATCTTGTGCATAGCTCACTGTGGGAACAGCTAATGCTAAGGCAATAATTGCTAAACTTAATTTCATAGTATGTATTTTTATTTATTTAGTTAATTAAATGAGTTTTTTATTGTATGCTTAGTTGATAGGGCAACCATTATTGTCTGGTGACCCAGGAACCGTAACACATTTGTCATATAAATCGATGACACCATCAAGATCCATATCCAATGCTACACCAGCACCATCTACTCTTGCTCCTGCAGGAGTATTCAATTCTCTGTCCCAGTCATCACAAACACCGTCATTATCATTATCTCCTTTTTCGCATACTACAAGCTCATTTGCCGTGTTGTCGAGCACATTTGTTCTATAATATACTTCTTGTAAAGGATCGTGCCAAGCTAAGTGAGACATTTGTTTACCTAATTTAAATGATACCCCTAAATTAACAGTTAACATATTATCTGATCTTTTGTCGTTGATCATATTGTATTTAGAGTTACCACTGGTAAGATCATAATCTGCAGGACCTGCCCATCCGCCACCATCGAATTCATCATCACCACTGATAATGTACATTGCTCTAGCTTCAATATCGATAAGTTTTGAAACATTATATTTTAAACCTGCACCCACTTGATAATAAAATGAACTAATATCCATTTTTTGCTCTATAAATAAAGGCACTCGTTTAGGTGAATTGCTCCATCTAAATTCGTCATTATCATGTAAAGAAGTGTTGAAACTCATGAAACCAATTCCTCCATACCCATGTAATGCCCATCTGTAATGTGAATAATTATCAACTCTTCTTAAAAGATTTGAAAAATTAACATCTCCTATTAGAGCAATTTGATCGTATTTTGTCTTTGCTTCTCCTACACCGGCTGTTTTCCCACGAGGACCTAACTGTACCCCTTTTTGGTTTGTTTCTCCTTTTTGGTAAGCAAGGCTTAACCCAAAAGTGTGCGAGATTTGTTTGTCTAAGCTTACATAGCTGTTGTATCCCAAGTTTATCTTTTTACCATAAAAAGAGGTAAGGTCTGAAGTAGCCATAAATGCAGCTCCTCCACCCACTGAAACAGACCAATCTCGGAATCTTCTTGCTTTGTTGTCAAATTTTTGAACATTTGCAGAACCAGAAGAAAACGTATTGGGATATTCGTTTGTTGGATTTAGGGAAATACTGTCTTGAGCATAAGTAGCAATAGGCAAAGCGGCCAATAATAATAAACCTAATTTCATACAATATGTTTTATGTGTTTGTATTTTTTAAATAAAATCTTTTAATAATATCTTAGAAAATTCTCTTTCAAAAAGATGTTTGTTATGAGGGATTTCTAATCTTTTTGATAAAAATTTTAGCTCATCATACTTCACAATATCAATATCAATAATTCTGTCTGTGTAAACTTTGGAGATGGTAGAGTCAGTAAGTCGACCCATCTCAATCTCTATTTTTTTCACATAATCAAGCAGTTGAATTGGTGATAGGTGAGTAGATATTATTACTGCAATATTACAAAAAATATTAGAACTGACAAATTCTACGGGTTCTGATGTTAAATATTCACTTTTTTTTAATATGGAGTTGGCTTCGCTTATTTTGCTTAAAGCCGTATCGATATTATTTTTTTGATCACCAATGTTACTTCCTAGTAACAAAACCACCTTATGTTGCGACATATAGAAAAAAGATTATTTATGAAGAGTTTCTTTAAAAATGTATTAGCAAATATAGTGGCTATAGTCATATTATGCTTCGTGTTTTTCTTCTTTTTTATTATCATGATTGCGATTGGCTCAATGAGCGGAGAGAAATCTGTTGATGTGAAAAAGAATTCTGTGTTAACAATCAATCTGAAGACCTCTATTATTGATAGTCCTACAGAAGAACAACAAAGTATTTTTAATATCAAAAATAAAAATACAAACATTCTTATTTATGATGCTGTAGAAGCTATTCATAAAGCTAAAGATGATGATAATATTAAAGGAATAAGTATAGAGACCGATCATATCAGCGCAGGAACTACGCAAATCGATGATTTGAGAAATGCTATTGAAGACTTTAAAAAGAGTGGGAAATTTGTTTACGCATACGGAAATTCTGTTTCTCAGGCTTCTTATTATTTAGGTTCTGTTGCTGATCAGTATTATTTAAATCCATCAGGTGGAATTGAGCTTAAAGGACTAGCAACAGAAGTTACTTTCTTCAAAGATTTTGCTGAAAAATATGGAATCGGGATTGAAGTAATCCGTCACGGAAAATTTAAATCTGCTGTGGAACCATTCTTAAGAAATGACATTTCTCCAGAAAACAAAGAGCAGTTGAGTACTTTACTAAATGATATTTGGGGAAATACTTCATCAAAAATGGCTGCTTCAAGAAAAATGAAAGCTGACGAATTTAAAACTGTTGTAGACAGTTTATACGGAATGATTCCTGATTTAACTGTTAAATACAAATTGGCAGATAAACTGATTCAGAAAACTGAATATGATCAAATAATCAAAGCAAAATTGAGTATTGCTGAAAAAGATAAACTAAATAAAGTTTCACTGCAAAAGTATATCGATTCATATAATGATAAAGAGAGTTCAGGTGAAAAAGTAGCGGTTTTATACGCATCAGGTTCTATTAATAATGGTGATGAATACAATGAAATTTATTCCGAAAAATATATTAAATATATCAAAGACCTTCAGGAAGATGATAAAGTAAAAGCGGTTGTTTTAAGAATTAATTCTCCGGGAGGAAGTGCTAATGCTTCTGACGAGATCTTATTCGAGCTTCAACAATTAAAAAAGAAGAAACCTCTTGTGGTATCTTTCGGTGATTATGCAGCTTCAGGTGGTTATTATATTGCAATGGCGGCAGATAAAATTTATTCTGAACCGAATACGTTAACAGGGTCTATCGGAGTTTTTGGAGTATTACCTTACTTTAAAGATATTGCAAACAAAAACGGAGTACGTTCTGATATTGTTGCAACCAACGCTAATTCAGCTTATTATTCTTCATTGCATGGTCTTACACCTTACGGAGTGAATTTAATGACAAGAAGCGTTGAAGGAACGTACAAAAGATTTGTACATTTTGTAACTCAGAACAGAAAGCAGACTTTTGAGCAGATTGATAACATCGGAGGTGGAAGAGTCTGGAGTGGAGTTCGTGCAAAAGAAATTGGTTTGGTAGACGAATTGGGAACTTTAAATGATGCTGTAAAATTTGCAGCACAAAAAGCAAACCTGAAATCTTACAATGTTGCTTCATATCCTAAAAAGATGACGGCTTTTGAGCAAATTTTTGAAGACATGAATGAAGACGATATCTCTGCAAGAGTGATTAAAAATAAAATTGGTAAAGCCAACTATGAAATCTTAGAGCAGCTTACCAGCGAGAAATTAAAATCTGAGGTAAAAATGGAAATGCCTTACAGAATCAAAATAGACTAAATTATATTGTTCATAAAAGATCCCGATTTGAAATTTTCAAATCGGGATCTTTGTTTTTTATTAAAAAATATAATTTTATTTTCTGGTAGCCATTCCATAAAGCCAAAGAACAATGATTGCCCCTCCAATGGCAAGGAACCAGCTTCTGAAGTTCCAGAAAGAATCTACATCGCCCCAGTGAAGAATATATACTCCAATCAAGCCACCGACGAAAGCACCAACGATACCTAAGATAATCGTAATCAGCCAACCGCCGCCTTGTTTTCCGGGCATAATCACTTTAGCAAGTGCTCCTGCCAATAGGCCAAAGATAATCCATGTAATAAATCCCATGATTTTAATTTTTTAATGTTAATAAATTTGAATGATTTGTTTTCAAAAAAAGAATTTATCTTTTCTTGAAGAACGAATCTACAAACTCTGTACCATTAAAAAGTTGAAGGTCCTGCATTTTTTCGCCAACCCCAATATATTTTACCGGAATCTGAAACTGATCTGAAATACCAATGACAACACCACCTTTTGCAGTTCCGTCTAATTTTGTTACGGCTAAAGCATTCACTTCAGTAGCTGCTGTGAACTGTTTTGCCTGTTCAAAAGCGTTTTGCCCTGTAGAACCATCAAGAACCAATAAAATCTCGTGAGGAGCATCAGGAATAACCTTTTGCATTACTCTCTTAATCTTAGAAAGTTCATTCATAAGATTGATCTTATTGTGAAGTCTTCCTGCGGTATCAATAATAACAACGTCTGCCTCCTGAGCAACGGCACTTTGTACGGTGTCAAAAGCAACTGAAGCAGGGTCAGATCCCATTTCCTGTTTTACAATCGTAACGCCCACTCTTTCACTCCAAATGACAAGTTGGTCAACAGCTGCGGCTCTGAATGTATCTGCAGCACCTAAAACTACTTTTTTACCTTCAGATTTAAACTGATGCGCCAGTTTTCCGATAGTGGTAGTTTTTCCTACACCGTTTACTCCAACAACCATAATAACGTATGGTTTTTTAGAAGTATCGATATTTCCGCTTCCTGCGTGAGGATTTTCCAAAAGAAGTCCTGAGATTTCTTCACGTAGAATTTGGTCTAATTCGTTTACACCGACATATTTGTCTCTGGCAACACGTTCTTCAATTCTCTCAATAATCTTAATGGTCGTAGAAGCACCAACATCTGAAGCAATCAATATTTCTTCCAGATTATCCAGAACCTCGTCATCTACTTTGCTTTTGCCGACTACGGCTTTAGTCATTTTTTCAAAGAAGCCCTGATTAGATTTTTCCAAACCTTTGTCTAAAGTTTCTTTTTCTTCTTTTTTGAAAATATTTTTAAACCAACTCATTGTATGAATTTCGGAATTTTAATTAATGTTGGAAGCGGGGCGCAGGAAGCCGGATGCTTACAAAATAAAACATTATGATTGTAAACATCCAGCTTCCAACATCTGGCTTCCAGCTTAGAAAAGCAAAGATAACAAAAAAACTACCCAAAATATGAGTAGTTTTTGTATTGTAAATAAAGTTCTAGATTATTTTTTCAAAAAACCTTCAACTTCGTCTGCATTCATTACTTTTTCTTCGAAAACGTAAGCTCCTGATTTAGAAGACTTCACCATTTTCACGACTTTAGTCATTTTCTTAGACTGTCCGCTTTGTAGGGTTGCTACTACTTTCTTTGCCATGGTAAATTATATTTATAAATTACTTGATTTCTTTGTGAAGGGTAGATCTCTTAAGAACAGGATTGTATTTTTTCAATTCCAATCTTTCTGTAGTGTTCTTTTTATTTTTTGTAGAAATGTATCTAGACATTCCTGGCATACCGCTTTCTTTGTGCTCTGTGCATTCAAGTATTACTTGAACTCTATTTCCTTTTTTTGCCATGATCTTAGTTCTTTTTAATCAATCCTTCTCTGATGCCTCTTTCGATAGCTTCTTCGATTCCAATCTTGTTAATGATTCTCAATCCATGAGCTGAAACTTTAAGCGTAACGTGCTTGTCTTGCTCTGGAAGGTAAAATTTCTTTTCCAATAAGTTAATTTCAAAACGACGCTTCGTTTTGTTATTAGCGTGGGAAACGTTGTTACCAACCATTGCACGCTTTCCTGTTATCTGGCAAATTCTTGACATATCTCGATGTTCTTATTTGTATAATATTTGAGGTTGCAAAATAACGAAGATTTTTTTAGATAGACAAGTCTTTGTGTAAATTTTATAATAAATATTTATCATTTTTAATGACTTAGCGTTTCATTAATTTTCTTTAAAGTCTGTCAGATGCGGTCATGTGATAAATATCAGTATCAATTTTAAGCCTAAAATAATATTTGACACTATCTTTGTTTTTAATTAATCTAAATAAAAATAAAATGAAAAAGTTGTATGTTTTTGCTTTTTTTATTCCAATGGTTTTTCAGGCTCAGACTTTTTCTGAAGTTTCAACGAATATAAAAAACTTCTATTACGGATCCAGTGATATTGGTGATTTTAATAATGACGGAAAGCTGGATGTTGTGTATAATGGTGCAATAGATATAGATGCAGACGGAGCTGCAGATGTTACATTCAATGAGATCTTTACCAACAATAATGGCGTTTTTTCAGCGTATGCAGACTTAGGAATCGATGCTACTCATTCAGGAGATATTGAATTCATAGATTACAATAATGACGGCTTACTCGATATTATTTCTACAGGATTGAGCTATCAGGATATCGTTAATTATAAGCATTATCGCTTTTTAAATACTGGAATAGGTTTTTCAAAAGTAGAAGATACCGCCGGAAAAACTTTTGGATCAATAGAGGTTTTTGATCTTGATCATGATGGTAAGCAAGATTATGCGATCAACGGACCTCAATATATGCACGGAACTGGTTTTGTTTATGATTTAAGTCTTTACCAAAACTCAGGAAATGGTTTTCAATTAACTCAATCTTGGCTTCCAGGGACGCAAAACGGAAGTTTCAAAGTTTTAGATCTGAATAATGATCAATTGTTGGATGTAGTCATTTTTGGTTATGATAAAAATACAGATCCTGTTTTTAAAGTATATTTAAATTCGAATGGTACTCTTCAGGAATCTCAAACTTTATTGCCTTTAGCAAGCGGGAAATTAGCGTATGCAGACTTCAATGCAGATGGCTTCTTAGATTTGGTGGCGATTGGTCAGGATGGAAATTATGATGAATATCTTGGTGTCTTTATGAATGACGGAACGGGGCAGTTTACAACTCATGAAATTTCCGGAGAAGGGCTTTCTGCTTCAAGTGTGGATGTTGGAGACCTTAATAATGATGGGTATTACGATTTTATAGTCATTGGTGATGATAAAAATAATGACGGAGCGGTGAATGTTTTTCTTTACGATCCGGCTTCTCAATCTTTTACAAAAGCGAGCAATACGTCTTTGTATAATTTGGGTGGAACAGGAAATATAAGACTCTTTGATTATGACGGAAATGATCATTTGGATGTTTTAATGACGGGCTTCGATTGGGCTGATCCCAATTTAAATTCATTCACCAAACTTTATCAGAATACTTCTACAGAAATCAATTTAAAACCAACTGCTCCAACCAATTTACATGTAAACAAAAATGGAAATACATTCAATTTTACATGGAGTGGTGCAACGGATGATAAAACTCCGGTCAATGCTTTACAATATGAAATTAAAGTTGGGACAAGTCCGGGAGCGCAAGATGTGGCAAAGTATATTGTAACCACGCCTTCTTGGTTTTTGACGCTAGATCCTTCTATTCAGCAAGTATATTGGAGCGTAAAATCCATTGATGCATCAAAAGTTTATTCTAATCCATCGGTAGAAAATACGTTGGGTGTCAATGATTTTTCAACAAAAACAAAACTGTCGATCTATCCAAATCCGGCTTCTGAAAAGGTATTCATTAAAGGTGAAAAGGCAACTGCGGTGGAAATGTATTCAATGGATGGGAAAAAGTTGAATGTGCAGCTTAACAGCGATCAGTCTGTAACTGTTTCTGATTTTCCAAAAGGAATGTATATTCTGAAAATTAAAATTAACAACAACTGGGTGACCCAAAAACTAATAATCAAGTAAATAGTAGTTTGAATTTGATTTTTAAACTTAAATTAAACTGAGAAAACCAGCCGAAAAAGGCTGGTTTTATTTATATAAAGCTTTCAATATTTAAAAGTTTACTTTCCGTTTTCTTTCTTCATTTTATTCTGAAGCTTTTTGATCAGGAAATAAAACAGCAAAAATCCTAAAGCAAAAATAGAAACTCGGGAAAGAAAATCTCCGGTTCTTACATAAAATGTTTTGCCTTCATAAAGATTAACTTTAGCGAATAAAGTAGTCTGATCACCGTAAAAAGTGTCTCCTAAAATCTCTCCTTTTGCATTAATATGCGCAGAGATTCCACTGTTTGCAGCTCGTACAATTTCTCTTCGGGTTTCGATGGCTCTCATTCTTGCGTAAGAAAGTAGCTGTTTGTGACCTTCTGTAACGCCCCACCAAGAATCATTGGTCATAATTCCAAGAAAATTAGCTCCTTTTTTTACATAATCGGTTACAAATTCACCATAAATACTTTCATAACAAATGATTGGTGCAATCTTTCCTTTATTATAAGGATTTGAAAATGCAACTCTTTCTTTATCAGTTCCCAAAGAAGCAACCGTTCCTCCCAAATTGATCATTGCATCACCTAAAAGAGGCTTGAAAACACTCATGTAAGGAAAAATCTCAACACCCGGAACGAGCTTGCCTTTGTGATAGACTTCAACTTTCTGATTTGGGATGATCTGCACCGCAGAATTGTAACTTTCTACCCAAACTCTGACGTTGATTTGATAGGCATTTGTTGGAGCTGTATTTTTATCTAAAAAATATTTGTGCGAAGAAATTCCTGTTGTAAAAACAGAACCTGGGTGTTTCGTAAGAAAACCTTTTACATTATTTAAAAGTTCACTTTTTTCAAAAGCGGTTTCAGAAATAGAACCTCTTCCCGGAAGTGCCGTTTCGGGAGCAATGTAATAATCAATTTTTCCTTTGGTATTATTTTCGGCCAAAGCTAAAAGGTCATTCTGGATCGTAATGCTGTCTTTAGAATATTTTTCGTTGTAAGGATCGAGATCTGGTTGCAACATTAAAACACTGACTTCACCAATCGGTTTTTCATTAAAACTATTGAATTTTATTAATGAAATGATCATCGGAAGACCAATCAAAAGTGCCGTTGCAGAAACATTAATGATCAGATCTTTTCTTTTTCTTCCGGCTTCCCAAATTCTGATGGTGTAAAATATGAGTAAATTGACCAATAAAATCCAGAAGCTTCCACCGGTTGATCCCAAAGTATCATACCATTGGATCAGTTTCGGATAATCCGAAAAAGCATTTCCAAGATTCAGCCAAGGCCACGTTAATTCCCAATTGAGATGGAATTTTTCAAAACTCATCCAGATCGCTACTAAAAAAGCCATTCCCCAATACGTTCCCTGTGCATTTTTATACCAGTGATAACATTGAAAAACGAGTGAATATAAAAAAGAATTGACCAAAACCGGAAATAAGACCGCCATCATCGAATGACTTCCATCCGGATTTTTTGATCCGTACAACCAGCCTGTGGTAACAACATTCCAAATGACAAAGCACAGATAAGAAAGACCGAAAACGATCCAACTTTTTCTACTGTAATTTGAAAATTTAGAAACACCATGTTCCATCATCAGAAGCGGAACGAGGGCAAAGAATATAAAAAACGGAACTCCGTAAGTCGGCCAAGAAACCGATAGCAACATCGCTGAAATGAGCGTAAGTAAGACGTATTTCATTAAATTAGTTTAACACACCAAATTTAATGCTTTTGAAATGAATAACTTTGCAAATGATGTTAAAGAAATTTTATAAATTCATCATTTTGCCATACACTATTTTTCTGCTCTATCTGATGTTTTTCGGGATGGGAAGAATGCAGTATGATGATAATATTGTGAGAATTAAACCGATTGTTTCAACAATTTGGTTTATTCAGGAAACAATAAGCTGGCTTGATATTATTAGAATTGTCTTAGGAAATGTGGTAATGTTTATTCCTTTTGGCTTTTTAGGCTGGATTTTTCCTCAGCTAAAAAATTTAAAAGATCTAATCATCGCTTTTGTTTCCACCATTGTGATCATAGAAGCTCTACAGTATTTTTCAAGATTGGGAGTCTTTGATGTGGATGATGTTTTGCTGAATACTTTTGGTGTTTTTCTGGGTTGGCAAATGAAAAAAATATTAGAAACTAGATTCAGCAAATTTGTAGTTGAATAATTCAACGCCAGGTTTGTCATTCAGCAGGAATCAAAATGAGATTTTTAGAATTGTTTATTTTAAAAATTCTCGCAGATCATACAGATTTAGCAGATTGAAATATTGAAAAAATCTGCTTAATCAGCAAAATCAGCGAGAGATAAGTAGGTTGAAACAATTAACAATATATTTTTGGGCAGCTATTCCGCCCTCCGTTCCCAATCTTTTTTGCCCTCGTTTTTCCAGCAACAAAAAAGGATTTCCACTCAGGTCGGGCTGCAATCATATTACTTTTCAAAATGTATGGTTTAATTATTATTAGTACTTATTATCAAAGATTTAAACAAAAAACAAGTAAGTTTATCCATTTAATTCTTTAGCACGTTTTTCAGCATTTAAAATTCCCTGCTGTAGAATTTCTTTAAAATTATTTTCTTCAAAAGTTTTTAATGCGGCTTCCGTTGTACCACCTTTTGAAGCAACATCTTTTATCAGATCTTCCAAACTTTTATCAGAATTATTGATCAAATGATAAGCGCCCAACATCGTTTGCTTTACAAAAAGTTTAGACAGATTTTCATCAATTCCCATTTCTGTTCCGGCTTTGATCATCGCGTCTACGATATAATAAAAATACGCTGGGCCGCTTCCTGAAAGAGCAGTAACTCCGTCTAAGAGGTCTTCGTTTTCCAAATAAACAGATCTTCCGGTACTGTTCAGAAGTCTTTCGATATTCATCAACTGATTAAAGGAAATTCCTTCTGCAGAAGTGTAACCTGTAATTCCCATTCCCAAAAGAGTAGGGGAGTTGGGCATTGCTCTTACCACAGATTTGTGGTTTAATGATCTCTGAATTTTTTCAATTTTAATTCCTGCCATGATCGACAAGACCATCTGATTTTCGTTTAATGAAAACTGAAAACTTTCCGCTGTTTTTTGGAAATCCTGTGGTTTTACGGCAACGATAATAAGATCTGCATCCAAATTTTTAACCTCTTCAAATACAGAAATTTCAGATTTGGGAAACTCTTCTTTTATTTTCGGGATCTTAGATTGGCTTCTTGTGATCAGATGAAGGTCTTCAGGTTTAATGAGTTCATATTTCAAAAATGATCTTGAAAAAGATAAACCCATATTTCCGGCTCCGATGATGGCAATTTTCATATTTGTGTTTTTATTTATTCAATTAAATATTTTCTGAACGTTAGTGAATATCGGTCATTAAAAGTAATGAAATGGATATTTTTAAATGGGATTTTGTCAGATTTTTTTTCAATTTTTCCGGTAGCATCATAGTTTTTGATCACTACATATCTTTCATTTATTTCTAAAATTTCGCCGATAGAAAATATGTTTTTCTTTTTTGTGGAACTTTCGACGATGCAGTGAAAATTTTGCTTTTTTAAAGATTTAAATAAGGATTCAAAATTCTTTAACGAAGTATTACTGATGATCTTTTGATTGAAATTGATCAAACCTTCTTCTGAAAATATTTTCTCAGAAGTTTTTTCAAATTTCTTGTGACGGATCCCTGAAATTCTATTAAAAGGGATAATTTTAATTCCGTCTAAAGTAAAATTGTGAGACTCCTGAATCATTAAAAACTTTTCAGATACATTCAGAATAAAGCCTGAAGTAAACTCTTCCGGGCATTCTTCGGAAAAGAAAACTTTTACATAATGCGTTTTAGTGAGGTGATCCTGAATCGTTTTTTTTAATTCTTTGTCAGAATGCATTTTATCTGCCATAGCTATTTTAGAAATATTTGAACTAAAATAAGCTATTCTGCCAAAACGAACGAAGAATTGGTTTTAAAAAGCAATTAATTTATTCCACAGGAAACTCAGGTCTTCTCATTTTGTATTTTGTTCCTGAAAGAGATTCAAGAAAAGAAACTAGAGCTTTTACTTCTTCTTTATTTAAATTTAGTTTTTGCAACAAAGGATCTGTTGAAGGGTGAAGGGGATCTGCCAACTTTTTCTCTGCATTGGGGTCGAGCTGATGCATTCCGCTGTTGTACATATTAACAACGCCTTCAAGGCTGTCGAAAAGTCCATTATGCATCCAAGGCTGAGTAAGAGTTAGATCTCTTAGTTGTGGAGTTTTGAATTTTCCGGCATCTTCTGCTTTTTTGGTGATATTATACAAACCAAGATCTTCGTATTTTCTTTTATAATAAGCCAATCCGATATTGTGAAAAGATTCATCAGTTAAATATTTTCCACTGTGACAGTTCATACAACGAGCTTTCGTACGGAAAATATGCATTCCGTAGATCTCTTCGTCTGTTAGCGAGCTGTATTTTCCTTCAAGAAATTTATCAAAACGGCTTGGTTGGCTTTTTATGGTTTTCTGAAAATCGGCAATGGCTTTTACAATTTTTTCATACGTTACTTTTTCAGTTCCGTAAGCATTTTTGAAAAGCGGTTTGTATCCTTTTATATTCTGAATTTTTGCAGGAAGTGTTTTCACATCCATTGCCATTTCGTGATGTGCTCCAAGTGGTCCTGAAGCCTGTTCTTCAAGAGTTTTGGCTCTTCCGTCCCAAAAGAAAGAAGTTCTTTCGGCAATGTTGTAAAGAGAAATGGTATTTCTGTTTCCTAAAAGGTGATCGTTTCCAAGGGCAACACGTCTTCGGTCTTGCCATCCCATTTCAGGATCGTGACAAGTACTGCAGGAAATTTGGTTTGATTTGGATAATTTAGGATCAAAAAAAAGCATTTTTCCTAAAATAACATTTGGCTTATCCTGCTCTGTAAAATAAGCGGAATCGCTTTTGATTGGAGCAAATTCTGACCATTTTACACCTTTGTCGATGTTGGGTTTTGGCCATTCTGTAATTGCTTTTTTGTAGCTTTTTACAATGTCTTCTATAGATGGCTCCTGAATGTTTGATAACTCGTTTCCGACTTTTGAAGTGAAACTCCAAAGAATAAATAAAATCAATCCTAAACTCCAATAAATTCCTCTTTTCATTTTAAATTAAATATTCTTTTTTGATAAATTTCTTAATGCAAAGTCTGCAAATGTTTTCTATTACTAACTGTTTTATCTTAATTTTGACTATGTCGAATTTTCGATTTCTTAATTAAAATAAACTTTGTTTATTCTATTTTTAAACATTAAGTATTTCAGTTAATTAAGCCCGATAATGTTAAGAAATCAATGCATTGATTTTGATTAAGATTTTAAGCTAAATGGTCTCAATTTCTTAATGTTAAAAATATACATCAAATTTAAATAGCCCCTTAGAATGTAATTCCTAAACTTGCGCCGACAAAATTATTGTTTTTTTTCTGAATTTTCTGTGATTGATATTCTGCACTTACAAAAAATGCCGGAAGTTTCTCCAGTTTAATGTCGTATCTTAAAGATGCACCAAAAGTACTGATGTCGCTCGCCTGAAATTGGTAATCCTGAAGAACCCAATCATTGATGGCAGCATTTCCAACTGATGTAATGGCAGAAATTGATTTATTTACAACTCGTTTTGTGAAAAAAGGACTAAAGCTTAATACTTGATTTTCGTTTAATTTTTGCTGGAAATCTGCATTAATTCCAAAATAATTGTAAACGAATTTTTGCCCCGAAACCGGATATAATCTTCTTTCTTTAATTTCCTGATGACTGAAAAATGGTGTTGCATTTAACGTAAAATTATCTTTTGAGAATTGATACATCAGTTTAAATAAAGAAGCATAAGTCTCATTGCGATAAGCTTTTCTCTGAAAAATTTGTTCTGTACGCTGGGTGTTGATAGAATAACCAAACTCAGTCCCTGTCTTTACAGAAGCAGAGTAATTGGCGAAAATTCCGAATCTGTGATGGTTGTTTAGATTGAAAAACTTGGCACCTTCGAAAATAAACTGCTCGTTCTGTAAGTCTGATGCTTCAAAAAATTGATTATTTATTTGAATATTTTTGGTGTTTTTAGAATTTCCAGCAATGGCTTGAATATAAAAATATTTTCCTGCTTTATTGTTAATCTGAGCTCCTACTTGGTAACCTAATTCTTCAAATGCAATAGCATTTTTTCCTCCGTTAAAAAAGTTGTTAGAATATCCTAATCCTACCATTTGGTAGAGGTAAGGATTTCCTAAAAGACTCACGAATGAGATGCTGCTGTTTTGGGTATATTTATTTAATCTTGCAAAAACGCCGACTTCATATTCTCTGAAAACGTTGTAATTTAAGCCTAGATTTACATACAAATCTGATGTTGTATTGTTAATTCTCGGGTCTCTTGAGCGGTAACCCAATTGTGCGGTATAGTTGGCTTCAAGTCCTAAAGTAAAACGGTTGAATTTCTCAGAATAACCTCCTGCAAAAGAATATCTTTCCAATTTTAAATCTCCGCCTACAGAATCTGCCAAAACATAAGGCGCAACGCGATTAAAATCGAGATTTTCGTTCCATTTAATATTTAATTGTTTTAGACTTTCGTAACTCGCTTTTCCCCAAACTGCTCTTTTTTTATTGAGTTTTTGAAAAGAGTTGACGTAAATTTTTAAACCTTTATCTCCTGAGCCAAGCTGTTCTCTGTAAATATCTTTTTTTTCTGAATGATAACCAATTCGGAATTCTGAGAAAGAAGTAGAACTATAATCCGACATGGAAGCCGGATTATAGTAAAACTGAGATTTTAAATTTCTTTCCGCACTGTACTGATTGCGATATTTATTAAAAAAATCAAGGCTGTCTTGAGCTTTCAACAAAGAAGAGCAAATAACAAATAGTGCTGCGAAAGAAGTTTTAATATTGAACATAAATATGTTTTAAATAAATTTTAAACCGAGATTAATGTACAATCCCGTTTTTTAAGCTCGGTTGAGAGTCTTTTACAAAATCTGAAGATGAGTTGTTGGTGTCTTTGTAAACATTTTTGCCTTCAGAAGTTTTTCCGATTACTTTACGTCTTACAGATTTTCCGTAACGTGTTGCGTCATTATCCATAGAACCCACTGACGTCCAACCAGCATCTATACTTGCTGATGTAAGGGTCTGAACAAAATTGGTAGGGATACTGTTATTTACTCCGTCAATAATCCAAGAGTTTGGAATTTTGTATCTGCTCACTGGTTTTACTACTCCTGCACTATTTACGAACGTGTAATCGTATTTCTGATTTTGAAGGAAGGTATTTCTATCTTCTCCTGCAGGAAAACGGGCAATTACATAGCTTTCAAAACCTCTGTTGTGAAGGAAAAACATATTGTAAGTCATTTCAGTGTAAGCAACATCTACATTTGGCACACTAGGATTATCTACCTGTCCCAAAGTGGGATTTGTAGACGGGAATTCCCAATCAGCGTTTTGTAAATTATAAGCTGTTGAAGTATTTTGTGAATGATTGATTGCATTGTCAGCCACAACAATAAAGTCACCTGGCTGAACCCATTTTTTTTCAGTGCTTTTCAAAATCATTATTGCCTTTACAGGAAAATAATCATTAATATTGTATGGTGTCGGATTATCGTTTGATGTTGTGTAGAAATTAGATTGCCCGATAATTAAATTTGCGGCATCTAAAACTTTGTCAGTGTTATTGGTGATTTTAAAATATCTGCTTGAATTGTAGTTTTTATTATCCGGAGTTCTTACTCCTGTAAAGAATACTTCTTCTATAATAAAATCATTACCAAATCTTTTTGCTAAAAGCGGAATAGTGATATTGGTAGCATTTACTTTAATATCAGTAACTGCAGTTGCTCCTACATTGATCTGTTCCGAATCTGTTTTCACAACAATCCCGTTTACGGTAATGTTGTAAGATCCGAAAGGCAATTCAATAGAATGCGCATTAGTGTTTTGAATTGTAAATTCAGTTAGAGTTCCTGTATTGATTTCTTTAATTGAAATATCTAAAGTTTTGTAAGTTGCAATCTCTTCACCTGTGAAATTCATTGTTAAAACTCCTGTCTGAGAAACAGATTTTCCAAAATCATCATCGCTTGAGCAAGATGTTGTCGTAAATCCTGTTACTAAAGCTACTGCTAAGCTTAGTAATAAAACTCTTTTTTTCATGTCGTTTTCTATTTGTTTAAATTATATTAAAAATTGTAGGTTAATTCCATCCCGAAATAAGGTCTGTTTGTTCCTTTTCTTTCAATTTTTAAATTGTTGAAATAATAAGGTGCATTATAATTGAAGATTCGGGTGACAAACATGGAGGTTCTGATATCTTTATAAATACTTTTGGTTACTTTTAAATTGGCTCCGAAAGTAAAAGTATATTCTCTTGCTAAATTATCTGAGGTTGAGACATTTCTTACCAACCATTGTTTGTAAGTATCGGTTTTATCTGCTTCGGTAAAAGGATGTATAATGCCGTCAATTCCATAGTAAGATATTGGTTCTGCAATTCTTTGATCATTCCTGTTATAATCGAAAAAGCTTCCCTGAAATGATGCAGAAATCGTTAAATCCAGTTTAGGGATATAAGTATCAACGAAAAGGTTGTAATTCATGTTAGAATTCACATAGCCAGTATCATTTTGGTAAATTCCGTAGTAAGGAAATCCGTCCGATCCTATCGAAGCAGTAGGCTGCTCAATGACAGGGATGGAGTTTCTATATTGTGTTTTAAAATAAGCACCGCTTAAAGTAAATCTTGTGTTAATAGCTTTGATACGTGGAGAAGTGTAACCGAATTCAATACCGTTTTTAATGGTTGCACTTCCGTTTTCAGTTAAAGAATAGTTGGCGTTGGTTTTTTTTTCAATGTATGGGGTGTTGGCTAAATTAGGTCCGTTATTCCACTGCGAAAGATCAACTTGTGAAGCATCATATTGTTTATAAGTATGTAAAACAGTATGTTTCATCTGACGGAAACCATTGCTCATATCTTCCTTGAAATAAGTTAAAAATATGCTGTGATTTTTGTACGAAAGATCTAATCTGATTTCTTTTTTGATGCTTTTTGCTGCTTCTAACGCTTTATTTTCAAGATTCTGAACATACGTCATGAAATTTACATAACGATATTGCGCATCATTGTGGTAATAATTCAGTTGAGTATAATCCCAATATTTTCTATTCGGATACAACATCAAAAGAGTAGGTTGTTTATAAAATTGTCCGTATCCTAAAGTAATATCTGTTTTTAAAGGAGAATTATTGATCATTAAATGAGGAAGATTATACTGTAGATTTATTCTTGGTTCTACAAAAATTTTCTTGCTGATCGCATAAGATTTGTCGATTCCCATTTGTTTTGAGAATCTTAATCCTGTGTATAAGGTAAACTTATGCTCATCAACCGCAAAGCTCATCTGATCTCCTAAAAATGCAGCCATCAAATTTGAGGCAGGAATGTCGTTAAAAGGTCTCGGTCTTAAATTGTTTAATTCAGCTGCATAAGGTGAATTCATATCGTAAATCAAACCTCGTCCGTTGTTTTTAGAATATCTCCAGTCTAAACCGGCTTCATACTGATGATTGATCCCAAAAGTATTTCTTGTTCCAGTCGTTTGAAGGAGAGCTGTAATGTCAAGCGGTTTTCCTTCTGTACTATACTCGCTGATATATCGTAGAACTGGAAAAACTCCCACATTTTCTCCCTGTTCTGTGGCTAAAGAAAAAGATCTTGGTCCCGACAATTGTACCAATTTTGTCTGATCTATTTTTTCAAATCCCTGTCTGATTGCAGTATTTAAAATAATTTTATCAAAAAATGAAGATTTCTCTAAACTGTATAAAAAGTTATTGGTGAAACTAATTCTTGTTCTGGTTTGTTTATAACGGTCAATATCCGGAACACCATTATCCGGATCATTTTTTTTGGAATCTATATTTGATGAAAAATCAATATTTGAACGCCATTCTAAAGGATTAGACCAAAGATTTCCTTTCTTTTTTGAACGAATAGAAGCGGTTATTCTCTGGTAGTTTTCGAAATTATCCGTCGGGTCAGCTTTAGAATCTAAAAAATCTGCACCAGCACTGATTTGCCAATTGTCATTAATTTTAAAACCTTTTCCTACGTAATATTGTTTGCTAAAACCGTCTGCTTTAAATCTCGCCTGTAAAGGAGATTCGCCGATTTTTCTTTCTATTTTGATTACGCCAGATGTTAAATCTCCATAAGATGCTGAAGGAATTCCTCGGATAATTTCTACTTTTTCAATATCATTGGTTGAGATAGTTCTCATGTCAACTCCTGTTGTTGCAGTTTCTCTAGCTTCAGGTGAATATCCAAATTGTCTGTTGTCTAGTGAAACCTGCATATCTGCATTAGAGTTGATGACATTTCCGTCTATCATAAACTGGACTCCAAGGGATGAAGTATCGTATTTTCCAGGTTCGTTACTCAAACCCCCTCTATTTTCACGAAGTAGTGGTCGGTTATTTACACTTAATGATGGAGTTTTTGCCAATCCACCCGGTAAAAGTTCCATCAGGTCTGTAAAACTTGAAGGCTGTAAATGTTCCATTGCTTTTCTGTCGATAATGGTTTTTGTCGTTAAACCTTTCCCCTCTTTCGAGAAAATAATAATCTCTTCAAGTTTATCTACAGGTTGAAGCTGGAAATTGAATGTTTTTGAACTATTTAGATTAACATCAAACTCTTTTTCCTGATAATTAGAGTGAGTGATTTTTATATGATATTTTCCTTCACTTAAAACCAAAATTGCATTACCATTTTCATCCGTAACTGCAGAGTTTTGAGAACTTTTTACGGTAACACCTTTTAGTTTTTGTTGATTTTCACCGGAAATACTGATGCTTAATTGTAATTTCTCGTTTTGAGCCAATAAAAGTTGAGAGCCCGAGAAAAAAAGTATTATAAATGTTAAAAGCCTGATCGTCATTATTTTAGTTTATCGAAAGCAAAATCGACCGCAAAAATAAGAATTAAATCTACGGATATGAAATTTATTTAGAATAAATTAAAATAAGTGACAAATGTCAGACAGGACATGAGGGAGTTTTTTAGACTATAAAATATTAACCTCTCTTTCCAATTCAATCCCGAATTTCTCTTTAACGGAATCAATAATTAAACTTGAAAAGTCGAAGATTTCTTTTCCAGAAGCATTTCCTGTAGCGTTAATAATCACCAAAGACTGTAATTGATGAGAAGCAACGTTTCCAATCTGTTTTCCTTTCCAGCCGCATTGTTCGATAAGCCAGCCAGCAGGAACTTTTACGAGATTTCCGTTTGGGTATCCTTGAATATTTTCAAATTTTAATTTTAAATCTTTAAACTGTGCTAAAGGAATAGTTGGATTTTTAAAAAAACTTCCGGCGTTACCAATTTTTTTCGGATCGGGAAGTTTGCTTTGTCTGATGTTGATCACCGCTTTTGAAACATCCTGAATTGTTGGATTTACTATTCCTAAATTTTCCAGTTCAGATTGTATAGCACCGTATTCGGTTTTAATGGTGTGGTTTTGAGTGGTCAATTTAAAACTAACTTCTAAAATCACATACTGATCTTTTCCTTCCTGTTTGAAAATAGAATCTCTGTACCCGAATCTGCATTTTTCCATATCAAAAGTTTCTACTTCTAACGTCTTTAAGTTTAAAACTTTACAGTTTACAAAATGATCTTTTATCTCGGTTCCGTAAGCTCCGATATTCTGCATTGGTGAAGTGCCTACATTTCCAGGAATTAAAGAAAGATTTTCAAGTCCGCCATAATTTTTATTCAGGCAAAACATGACGAATTCATGCCAGTTTTCTCCAGCTTTTGCTGTTACTAAAACTTCATTTTCATTTAATAATTCTTCAGAAACTCCTTTTAAATTTAATTGTATTGCTAAACCGTCAAAATCTTTTGTAAAAAGAATATTGCTTCCGCCGCCTAAGAATAGGAGTGGGAGAGTTTGGGTGTGGGAGAGTTTTAGAGTTTCAATTAATTTTTCTACAGTATTTACTTCTACAAAATATTTTGCTTTTGCTTCTACTCCGAAAGTATTGAAAGGTTTTAATGAAAAATTTTCTTGCATTAGATTGAGTAAATGTTTTAGAATTAATTTAAAAATAAAATTTTATTGATATTCCTGAGGAATGATCTTTAAAAGCTCTTGTTTGAAACGAGCAAACTGATTGTAATGAACATCGTTTTGTGCGTTGACGTAAACGTGAGATTTCTTATTGGTTTTGATTTGAAAGCTCTCGTCAATCCCGTCAATCGGTTGAATGCTGGGTGAACTTTTAATGCTGTCTAGATTTTTGATTTTAAAAGAAGAAATCATACTTTTCCAGGTCTCCGGTTTGATGGCGGAATGCCATTCTTTGTGATTCTTGGTTGAGGTCGCTCCCGTTTCGAAATGAATGGAGTCTTTGGTTACTTTTATCACTCTGTAAAAGCCTAGCTGACCACCAATTTCCGATAAGCCAATAAATGTGACCTCTTCAGTTTTAGAATCTGATTTTTTATCAGCAGCTTTTTCACCACATGAAAAAAAAATCAGCAGTAAAAACATTGAAACGAAAATTTTCAAATCACTTATTTTTACTGCCGACATATTTGTATTATTAAAGATTAAACTCTAATTTGTATTGTACAAGTGCATGTTTTAGAATCTCTGCACTTTTTCTTAAATCTTCTTCCTTCAAAACGTAAGCAATTCTTACCTGTTTTTTTCCTAATTCAGGATTACTGTAGAATCCACCTGCAGGCGCAACCATAATCGTTTCGTTGTTTAAAGTATATTTTTCAAGAAGCCATTGTGCGAATTTTTCAGTATCATCTACCGGAAGCTCAGCAACACAGTAGAATGCTCCTTTTGGTTTAGGGCAAATAACTCCCGGAATTTCGTTTAGTAAATCTACCAAAACATTTCTTCTGTGGGTGTATTCTTCTCTTACGGCTCTGATGTACGCTCCGTCATTCTGGTGAGCGGCAGTTGCAGCAATTTGTCCCAAAAGTACTGGGCTTAATCTTGCCTGTGCAAAAAGCATTGCAGCATCGTGAATCTTTTTTGAACGGGTAATTAAACAACCGATTCTTACACCACACATCGAATAACGCTTAGATTCAGAATCGATAATGATACAGTTTTCTGCCAATTCAGGAAAAGCAAGCATTGAAACTTGTTGCTTTCCGTCATATACATATTCTCTGTAAACTTCGTCAGAAATAACAACGATGTCATATTTTAAAGCAATTTCAGCTAATTTCTGAAGTTCTTCACGAGTGTAAAGATATCCAGTAGGATTTCCAGGGTTGCAGATTACGATTGCTCTTGTTTTTGCAGTGATTTTCTTCTCAAATTCTTCAATCGGAGGAAGAGCAAAACCAGTATCAATAGAAGAAGGAATTGCAACTACATTCACATTGAATGTGCTTGTAAATCCGTTATAATTTGCATAATAAGGTTCTGGAATAATTACTTCGTCACCATCATCACAAAGAGTAGAAATGGCAAAATTTAAAGCTTCAGAACCACCATTTGTTACAATGAAATTATCAGGAGTAAGGTCTGTAAAATCTAAAGAATGATAATATTCTGTTAATGCTTTTCTGTACTCAATATTTCCTTCTGAAAGAGCATATTCTAATACTTTTAAATCAATGTTTTTTAAAGCATTCAGAGCAGTTTCAGGAGTTTCGATATCCGGTTGTCCGATGTTAAGGTGATATACTTTTGTTCCTCTCTGTTTAGCCTGTAAGGCAAAAGGGACCAGTTTTCTTACCGGTGAAGCCGGCATCTGTTGTGCTCTGTTTGAAATGTTTGGCATTATCTAAAATTTGTATGCACAAAAATAACAAAATATTTCGGCTCATGAGAAAATATATGAATCGATATTGACAATATTATGCGGTGGATTGTAATTGTATTTTTGATGTTAATAATTCGGAAATTACACAATTAAAAAAGATATAAGTCTTTTTGTTTTAATTATAATATGTTAATATTGTTGATATACTGAAAATAACACAAAATAAGTGTTGCGTTTTTAGATTTAATTCATAGTTTTACGCCGAACTAAATAAAAAATAATTATGAAAGGAAAAAGACTCTTTGGATTGGTGAATCTTTGTGCGCTGTTCTATGCGCCAATGGTATTTGCCCAATACTATCACCCTGTTGCTGTCACTGGATTTACTAAAGATGTAATTGCGAATGGAGTAGGAAATGCTTCTGTAAGCACCACTGCTTCTGTAGATGCAGTAGACTATGCTTATGTAGCAAAAGATTTTCAGGCTACTGCAACAAGCCCCGTTCTCGGTTATGGACTTCCTGTATCTGGGCAATTTATGACTGTTGTCGGTACTACGCCGGGATTAACTTATCAATTGGCTTCCTACAGCAGTAATAATGCTTTAAAACTGAATGCTGTTGCTGATTCTGGAACATTAACTTTTGCTACACCAACCGCAGCATTTAATTTATTTTTCTTAGCAACTGGCGGAAGTGGATCGGGTGTTGTGAGTGCCGTTGTTAATTTTTCAGACGGAACAAGCGAAACATTTACAAGTTTATCAGTCGGTGACTGGTACGATCAGGCAAATTTTGCAATACAGGGAATTGGGAGAATAAAAATTACCACTAATGCATTGGAAGATGGAGGAGGTACAAATCCTAGAATTTATCAGATCCCTTTAACGATATCTTCTGCGAATCAGTCTAAAACTGTACAGAGCATTACTTTTAGTAAGACTTCAGGTACCGGTTTTGTTAACATTTTCGGAGTTTCAGCAAATAGGTATACAACTTGTTTGGCGCCTACTGCGGTTACAGCTCCTACGGTTACAGCAAACTCTGCTACTCTAAGTTGGACGGCTCCTGCAACGGTACCTACAAGCTACAGTATCTATTATACTACTTCTACAGTTGCTCCCAATAGCGCTACTACACCTACGGTATCTGGAGTTACCGGAGTTGCTACAAATATCACAACTGGAATCACTTCTAATAGCAAATATCATGTTTGGATAAGATCAAACTGTAGTGGTAATGTGGGAGAATGGTCTTACGGTACAACATTTACAACTCCTTGTTCTACATTTACAGTACCTTATTCTGAAAATTTTGATACCACATCAACTGGGTCTAGTTCGAATACCAATGCACCAAATTGTTGGTCTTATTTAGAAACAAGTGGATTTGCCGGATACGGATATGTTACCAGCGGTAATTCAAATTCACCATCAAACAGTTATTCTCTTTCTAATACTTCGGCAAGTACAGGAAATCAAATGTTAGTGTCGCCTCAAACGATTGCATTATCTGATGGAACCAAGAGAGTGAAATTTTATGCAAAAGGTAGTGCAAACTATACTTTACAGGTAGGTACTTTAACGAACCCTTCTGATCCTTCTACATTTGTTTCTTTCAATACCACAACGATTACTGCAAATTACGCTCAGTATACTGTTAATATTCCATCGGGAGGAGGCTCTTATTTAGCTATCAGACATAATTTAGGAGGAACTTACAGAACAATTTATCTTGATGATATTACTGTGGAAGCTATTCCATCTTGTGTAGAACCAGTTTCATTGGCGGTTACAGGACAAAATATGACTTCGGTAAACTTGTCCTGGACAGATAGCGCAACGGTTCCTGTAAATAATTATGATATCTATTATAGTACAACCAATACAGCTCCTACTACAAGTACTGTTTTGAATGCTACCAACTCTGTAACTTCTTCTACAACTACAGTTACGGTTCCGGGATTGGCTTCTGAAACGGTTTATTATTTCTGGGTAAGATCTCATTGTTCGGCTACAGATCAAAGTATTTGGGTAGGGTCGGTTAATGCTTTCACTGGATATTGTTTACCATCTTCTTCTAACCAAAATTCTTGGATATCTGCATTTACTTCAACAGGAGCAATTACAAATATGGCATATTCTTCTGCAACTGCAGCTACCGGAACGAATGGGTATAGAAATTTATCTGCAACTACCAATACAATTGCAAATGTTGCAGGAAGTACAACTTCAATTTCTATGACAGCAGGTGGCCCAACTTGTGGAATGGCAGTTTGGGTTGATTGGAATAATGATCTAGTATTCAGTTCTACTGAAAGAATGTATGTTACAAGTACATATGAAACAACTACACCTTCTACTGCGTCAATTGCTATTCCGGCAGGAACGGCTCTAGGAAATTACAGAATGAGAGTAATGTGTGATTACAATGCAACGGCACCTTCTAACGCTTGTGGGCCAACTACTAGAGGAGAGTATCTTGATTTTAAACTTCAAGTTACAGATGCATTAGGAACTTCAGATCTTGCAACAAAGAATAAAGAAATATCTGTTTATCCAAACCCATTCAACGATGTCGTATATCTTTCTGAAACTAAAGATTTGAAAACAGTAAAAGTATTCGACTTAGCGGGAAGAGTAGTGAAAACTATTGAAGGTCCTTCAAAAGAAATCAGTTTAGGCTCATTAAGATCAGGGCTGTATTTGATTACAACATATTTTAAAGATGGTTCTCAGGCTACTGTGAAAGCCATTAAAAAGTAAATTATTTTTGAATTATTTTTTTTTAACAGCCTTGCATTTATGTAAGGCTGTTTTTATTTTTTTGTAAGATTGTAATTTAATAAAGCCTTTTATTTTAAATTTGTTAAAAATTGAAACAATGCAAATTCCATCGACATCAGTAGAAGATTATATCTCAAAAATTCCTGAAGAAAGACAGGATGTTTTCAAAAAAATGTTTGATACGGTCAACGATAATTTACCACAAGGTTTTGAGAAAGGGGTTAGTTACGGAATGGTAGGATGGAATGTTCCTTTAGAAACTTTTCCTGCAGGCTATTATTGTACACCAGGTTCGGCGCTTCCTTTTATGAGTCTTGCTTCTCAGAAAAATTTTATCGCTTTGTATCACATGGGAATGTATGCAAAACCTGAGCTTTTAGACTGGTTTGTAACCGAATTCCCGAAACATTCAAAAAGAAAACTGGATATGGGAAAATCTTGTATCCGTTTCAAAAAAATGGATGAAATTCCTTTTGAATTAATTGCCGAACTGAGTAAAAAAATGACTGTAGATGAATGGATCAATATTTATGAAAGCAATCTTAAAAAATAAATCTCTATTAAACTTAGCTCTCTTCTTTTCAATTTTACTTTTTGTTGTAAGTTGTAAAAATTCTCAGACCTTAGGTTTGAAAAATGGAGATCTGTTGTTTGTTACGGCAAAAGAAAGCGGTTTGTCGGGAGCGATCAATAATGTGACCCAAAAACAGAAAAATGCTTCGTTTGATCATATCGGAATTTTGCAGAAAGATAAAAGCGGAACTTTTGTTCTTCATGCGGCCCCAAAAGGAGGTTCTCAAAAACAGGATCTGAAGGATTTTCTAAAAGATCAGGCGAATGACGGACAAAAAGTTGTTGCTTACAGATTAAAGCCCCAGTATCAGAAAAATATTCCTGATGCAATTGAAAAGGCAAATTCTATGTTGGGAAAACCTTACAATTTCAACTATATTTTAGATGAAAATTCCTATTACTGTTCAGATTATATCGAACGAGCATTTAGAAAAGATAAGATCTTCAAATTAGAACCAATGACTTTCGTTGATCCTAAAACAGGAAAAACAAATGTGTTCTGGGAAGAGTTTTATACTAAAAAAGATCTAAAAGTTCCGGAAGGAGAACCGGGCTGTAACCCAAATGGTTTGGCTGCTTCAGATAAAATTGAAAGAATAAAAGAATTATAATGATCTTTTTTGCCATGAATACACGAATTTAATTTTAACTAGATTGAATTATATTCGTGCATTCGTGGCTTTTGTGATCATTTGAGCCTTATAAAAATGGGAGAAACCGAAAGGCTTCTCTTTTTTTATGTTAAAATTAAAAAATATTAGTCTACTAATTTGGTGGACTAATATTTTTTTATACTTTTGTGAAAGAATTAATGAGAAAATATTTAAAAATATGTAATTCAACAAGTATTATTTAATCAAAAATGTTTTAGTTATGATTACAGCCAATGTGCAGGCTTTGCCAAAAAATGTAAACCTTATCAGAAAAGAACTGATCCTTGAAGTTGAACTGAACGGGAAAATGAAATTCGATCATCTTTTAAATGCTATTTATCAGCAGATGGGAATTTGTTACAAAGTATTAAGCGCAAATGTGGAGTATATGAACGGAAACAATTTTGGCTCATTTCAATTATACATCAATGCAACAGATGAAGAATCTCAGGAATTAGAATTTTTCCTTAATCATAATAAACTCTTGAATACCACTGTCGAATATACCTGCAGAAAGTATTCATAAAGCTGTACGTCCATATAGTTTGAGGAGCGTTCAATTTATTGAGCGCTTTTTTTATTGGATTTTATGTTGAAACATGTGATTTTATTTAGGAAGTTATGACCTAAAGAATCTCTAATTAAATAGTAACATTTAAGCATTGTCAGGCTGAGCGGAGTCGAAGCCTTAAAGGATATATATATAAATCAATTAGTTGATTTTCAGAAATCTGTGTAGTTGAAAACCCTTTGTGTTCTTTGCTGAGTGAAACGCCTTTGCGAACTTAAAAACAGAAAATTGTTAATAAAACTTTGTAAACTTTGCGTTAAAATCAAGCACTGTAACAGATAATAAATAATCAAATTGAATTATTGATGAAATTCAAATTTTTATTCAATTCTCCAAGAAAAAGATTATTTTTAATCTAAATTAAATTACAAAATTATGATTGCACTTATTATTGGTGGTGTTTTGGTTATTGCCTTATTGTACGGAGTATCTATTTACAATCGCCTCGTAAAATTGAGAAATCTCGTTCAGGAAGCTTGGAGCAGTATTGATGTGATGCTTAAAAAACGTCACGATTTGATTCCAAATTTGGTTGAAACGGTAAAAGGTTACGCTACTCACGAACGTGAAACTCTTGAAAATGTTACCAAAGCAAGAAATTTGGCTGTGGGAGCAGATTCTGTGGAAGCTAAAGAAGCAGCAGAAAAAAATCTGAACCAGGCAATGATGAATTTATTTGCTGTCGCAGAGCAATATCCCGATTTAAAGGCCAATGCAAACTTCCAGCAACTGCAAGCTGAGTTGAGTTCAATCGAAAACGATATAGAAAAATCCAGAAGATATTACAACGGAACGGTAAGAGAAAACAATACTTTGGTAGAGTCTTTCCCAAGCAATATTATCGCCAATATGTATAAGTTTGAGAAGTCTAAATTCTTCGAGCTTGAAAATATTGCCGACAGAGAAGTTCCCTCAGTAAAATTCTAAGGAATGAAAAATATTTTCGCATTTCTTTTTCTTATCTTCTTTTGTCTAGGCTTTGCTCAGGAAGCTGAAGGAGCGGTAGCTGTTGGTGAAGAGTCGAGCGGTTTCGTTAGTGGCTCCGAACGAATTGTCAATTTTCATGCAGATATAGATGTTGACAAAAATTCTAAACTGAGCATTACAGAGAAAATAAAAGTTCACAGTCTCGGTCAAGAAATTAAACGGGGGATTTTTCGCACTCTTCCTGTAGTGAGAAATCTCAATAGCCAGACTCAGAAAGTAAAATACAATATTATTTCTGTAAAGAAAGATGGGGTTGATGAAGATTTTCACGAAGAAATTGAAGATGGTTTCCTTAAAGTATATGTCGGAAACAAAGATGTCATCTTATCTCCGGGAGATTACAATTACGAAATAAAATATACCACCGAAAAGCAAATCGGTTTTTTTGAAAAGTATGACGAATTGTATTGGAACGTCAACGGAACAGAATGGAATTTTCCCGTTGACAGTATTTCAGCAACAGTAAATCTTCCGCAAGGAGCCGGAATTATTCAGAATTCTTGTTATAAAGGCGTTTATGGAAGTACTTCTCAGGATTGTATTGCTAAAATGCTTTCAGAACATTCAATTGAATGGAGTGCGAAAAATCTAGGTTCTGGTGAAGGTTTGACGATTGCCGTTGGTTTTAAAAAAGGAATTATGGTTCCACCACCGCCGCCCACTTTTCTTGAGAAATTCGGAATTCTGATTGCCGGAATTATCATCTTTTTAGGACTGCTGTTATATTATTATTCAACCTGGAAAAAATATGGCGTCGATCCTGAAACGCCTACGGTTTATCCACAATTCAACTCGCCCGATGATTTGTCACCGGCTTCTTTAGGTTATATTCATAATGAAAGTTTTAAAAATAAATATCTCACGGCTGCTTTGGTCAATTTGGCTATAAAAGGATATGTGCAGATTATTGAAAATGAAGATGCAGGAGTTTTTGGTTTGTTTAAATCGAAACAGTTTACGGTAAAAAAGCTGAAAAATGCAGATCAGAATTTGCCAAAAGAGGAAATTAATCTGATGAACAGTTTGTTCTCTAATATTTCCGACAGTATAAAATTTGACGGAAAATACGATTCTAAAATCGAGCAAACGGTTCGCAGCTTTCAATCAGCTCTAAAATTTCAACATGATAAAATGCTAAACGAAGGGAATAATTCTAAAAAATTGATCTTACCGATCTTAGTGATCTTAGGAGTTTATTTTCTCGGACTTTTTATAAGTTTTACCATTTTCCCGGAATTTGAAAAAGTGTTTTTAGGAATTTTCCTTCTTGCAGTTTTAACGATAGCTTTTGTGGTTGTAATTATTTTGTTTAAATTTTTCCCTGGTTTATTTAAGATTTTCTTGGTTTTTCCTGTCATTGCCTTTGTTTTTTTAGGAATGCTTATTTATAAAGGAAGCGATTTTACAATCGACAACAATTTTAATATTTGTTATATTTTTATTGTCTTAGGATTCATGTCTCTGGTGATTTATCAGTTTTTAATTAAACGTCCTTCAGAAGAAAAACTGAGAAAGAAATCTTTAATTGAAGGCTTTAAAATGTACATGGGAGCTGCCGAAAATCAACAGCTTAAATTTCACAATCCTCCGGAAATGACGCCGCAGTCTTTCGAAAAACTGTTGCCTTTTGCAATGGTTTTAGGAGTTGATGAAATTTGGGGTAAGAAATTCGATGATCTGCTCAAAAAAATGTCTTATGAATATCAAAGCAATTGGTATGTTGGCTCATCAATGAATCATTTTGCGATGGCAAGTGTGCTTAATTCAAGTTTAACCAATTCTATACAGTCTTCAGCGACACAACCTTCAAGTTCAGGAAGCAGTTCTGGTTCCGGATCTGGTGGCGGCGGTTTTTCCGGCGGTGGTGGCGGT
>NZ_LELA01000011.1 GCF_001677955.1 Chryseobacterium sp. BGARF1 | reverse complement strand
CCAATGAATTGATTTCTATTAAGTCCTTTAAGCTAAAAGATCTTAATTCCTTAATGTTTAAAATAAACTTAATTTTTAAACAGGCTCTTAATTTTAAATATTAATTTTAACCAGAAGTTTTACCAAGATGTTTACAAATAAATCTTAACACAAAAATGATGAAACTACTCCACTTTGCAATATTACTTTTAAGCTTATTTTCTTTAGCTTGTAATAATGACAAACAATTAAAGAAAACCCTGATTTCAAAAAACAAATCCGAAGGAAATAAAAATCTGGCTTTTAAATCAGATTCAAAAACCATTCATATTTTTGTTGCTTTATGCGATAATAAATACCAGGGAATAGTTCCCGTTCCTGAAAAAATTGGAAACGGACAGGATCCCAACAATAACCTTTATTGGGGCTGTGCATTTGGAGTTCGCACCTACTTTAAGAATAGTAAAGAATGGAAATTTTTAGAAAGCAGAAAATTCAATTCTGAAAAATTAGAAAGAATTATTTTTAAACACGTCACAAAAAACTATTATCTGGTTGCCGATGCCTATGATGGGAAATTTATTAAAGAATCTACTCTAGATTTTCTAAACAGCAGCTCTGGAAAAGCGAAAGACACTTTGAAAATCGGTAAAACAACCATCGGAATCGGTGGAAACTCAAAATTATTAGCCTATATAGGTCACGATGGTTTAATGGATTTTCAATTAAATGAAAGTTTCGAAAATACCGATAAACAGAAAAGAGATGTCATTATTCTTGCCTGCTACAGTAAAAAATATTTTTCACCACATTTAGCAAAAGCCAACGTAAATCCTTTGGTTTGGACAACCGGATTGATGAGTCCCGAAGCTTATACTTTGCATGACGCCATTTCAGGATATCTATTGAATGAAACCAACGAACAAGTGCGTACGAGAGCGGCAAAGGCATATTCTAAATATCAAAAATGCAGTGAAAAAGCGGCAAAAAACCTTTTAGTTTCCGGTAATTAGTGTCCAAAAACATTAAGTTTTCATTTTTAAGGTTATGACAAATCATTATTCTTAAAAAAAATATAAAACATTGCTAACCAAAAACATTCAATAGCATTTTTATAGCTGAATGAAATTCCCTATTTTTGCACACTATAATTTACAATTAATATGTTTAATAGCTTACAGGATAAATTAGACAAAGCCCTTCATAATATTTCCGGACGTGGAAAAATCACCGAAATCAACGTTGCGGAGACCGTAAAAGAAATTCGTAGAGCGTTGGTAGATGCCGATGTTAACTATAAAGTTGCCAAAGATCTTACCAAAAGAGTTCAGGATAAAGCTTTAGGACAAAACGTCTTGACTTCGCTTACTCCGGGACAATTGATGACGAAAATCGTTCACGACGAGTTGGTAGATCTGATGGGAGGTTCTCAGGAAGGCATTAATCTTTCAGGGAAACCGTCTGTAATTTTGATTGCTGGTCTTCAAGGTTCTGGTAAAACTACTTTTTCCGGAAAATTGGCTAACTATTTAAAAACTAAAAGAACTAAAAAGCCGTTATTGGTTGCGTGTGACGTTTACCGTCCTGCTGCAGTTGACCAGCTTAAAGTTCTTGGTGGACAAATAGGAGTACCTGTTTACAGTGAAGAAGGTTCTGTAGATCCTGTATTAATTGCTACGAATGCAATCAATTTTGCAAAATCGAACGGTCACGACATCGTAATCGTCGATACTGCAGGTCGTTTGGCAATTGATGAGCAGATGATGAACGAGATCAAAGCCGTTCACACCACCATTAAACCTAACGAAACCTTATTCGTTGTTGACTCAATGACGGGTCAGGATGCTGTAAATACAGCAAAAGCGTTTAATGATACGTTGAATTTTGACGGAGTTGTATTAACTAAATTAGACGGTGATACTCGTGGTGGAGCCGCTCTAACCATTCGTTCTGTAGTTGAAAAGCCAATCAAATTTATCTCTACAGGTGAGAAAATGGAAGCTTTAGATCTTTTCTACCCAGAAAGGATGGCAGACAGAATCTTAGGAATGGGAGATGTTGTTTCGTTAGTTGAAAGAGCTCAGGAACAGTTTGACGAAGAAGAAGCAAAAAAACTTCACAAAAAAATTGCTAAAAACGAATTTGGTTTTGATGATTTCTTAAAGCAAATCAATCAGATCAAAAAAATGGGTAATATGAAAGACTTGATGGGAATGATTCCTGGAGTTGGAAAAGCCATTAAAGACGTTGAAATCAGCGATGATGCATTCAAACATATCGAAGCAATCATTCATTCTATGACTCCGGATGAGAGAAGAAGACCTTCAATTATCAATACGCAAAGAAAAAACAGAATTGCTAAAGGTGCCGGAAGAAAAATTGAAGATGTAAATGCATTAATGAAACAGTTTGACCAAATGGGGAAAATGATGAAAATGATGCAGGGTCCACAAGGAAAACAAATGATGCAGATGATGAGCAAAATGCCAAATATGCCTGGAATGGGCGGAATGTTTGGAAAATAATCGACAAACCTTTTAAAATATATAAACTCTCAGAATTTTCTGGGAGTTTTTTTTGCACCTGTCATATAAAAAATCCGACTCAAATTTTTGAATCGGATTATATTAAATCAAAATAATCAATGATTATTTATCAGATTTTTGAGCTTTTGCTTTGATGAAATAAGAAAAACCTACGTTTACACCGAAAGTACTTACTTTTGTTTTAAGATCTATGCCTTCATACGATTCTTTGTTTGAAAACTGATCAAAACCTACTCCAAGATTAATACCTAAAGATTGAGTTGCCATATAAGTAACTCCACCTTTTACTTTCCATGCTAAACCATCAGTTGTTACTTCTTCAGATTCAGAAACTCCCATAAAATCTACAGAAGCTTTGTTTTTTACTGACGCATACCCTACTCCTGCACCCAAGAAAGGAACAAATTTAGAATCGTTCGCAAAATAGTATGTTGCAGTAGGCATTACAGCAAAACTCGTTGTTGTAGTTTTTTCACCGTCGTATTTTGTAGTTGCCGTGGTAAAACCAAGATCAATCCCTACAGCTAATTTATCGATAACGAAATAACCTACTGATGGCGTTACAGAAAATGTGCTTACTTTAGGTCCGTCTTCAGACTGTCCTTCAGCTTTGAATGTGGTATTCACATTATTAAAACCCATCCCGGTGTTTCCACTGATTACCCAGTCACCTTTAGACATTTGTGCGTTTGATAATCCACAAAGTGCAATTGCACCAGCTAATAATAATTTTTTCATAGTTTATTGATATTTGAATCGGCGAAAATACAAAAAAAGTTTTGAGAAAATCCAAGGGTTTTTACTATTTTTTTGTCAATAAAAATACTTTGTAAAAACATATTAATCCCCATCCCTACTGGGAGCACATTCACTTTGAAGTTATAAATATCTAATAAAAAACTAATGTCGTTTAACTTAAAAAAAATTCTAATTCTTCAAAAATGGTCTAAATTAAAATAAATTTAATTCCTGTTAATTTGAAATAATTTGTTTTAAAATATAAAAAAACCTGAGAAATAATCTCAGGTTTTATATTAATTTATGTTTACTAATTACTTAGCAAATACATATTTAACACCGATTGTAACTGAAGACAAGTTTAAACCGAAGTTATAGTTGTTTGTAGCATCACCCTCTTTTGGTTTATAGTTGTTATAACCAAACTCACCGATTGTAGCTTCAATAGTCCAGTTTTTGTTTAAGAAATAATCTAAACCTGGTTTAACAGTTACACCAATAGAAGTGTATTTGGCTTCAGTAGAAGTAGTTGTAGTAGTTACAGTAGAACCCGTAGTAGTTACAATAGATCCTTCTGTTTCAGTTTTTCCAAACTGCATAGGTACCGCCAATTGACCGAAGAAATATAATTTTTCTCCTAAAGTCCAATATTTTCTTACGAACGGCTCAACAACAAATGCTGGTTTTTTCACTTTATCAGTATCTACGATTGTAGCTGCGCCAAATGTGTTTGTATCGATATCAGTAGTTGTTTTAGTTTGGTAACCTACACCTACCCCAACTGCTAAGTTTGGAGCAACGAAATATCCTACTGTAGGAAGTACGTTGAAGTTTTCTACTTTAGAGTTTCCGTTGTTAGATTCTTCTTGAGAATAACCAACAGATCCAGATAAATATACAGTTCCTTTAGCAATCTGAGCGTTTGATAAACCGAAAAGTGCAACAGCACTTGCAATTAATAATTTTTTCATTTTGAATAATTTTATACTTTCTTGACTGCAAATTTATACTGACATCAGGAAATATTAAAATTTGTTAATGTGATTAATATCACGCATGAATATTAGGTTTTATCAGGTAGAAATCACATCTAAGAGATAGAAATGTTTTTATTTTCAAAAATTAACATAAAAAAACTCTGATTTTTCAATCAGAGTTCAATATCATTGTTTAAGAATTTATTTCAAAAAGAAATTTACACCCAAATTGATGGCACCAAAGTTTGAATCAATTCTTCTGTCTCTATCTCTGTCCCAATCACCTCTTTCGCTTCCAATATTTTGATATCCTAAATATATTTCTGCTTTAGGTAACTGAAAACCTACTTTAGGATATACATATAAACCACTATCAATACCATCTTTAGTAGAGATTGCACCTCCCAAATCAAGACCTACAAATAGAGGAAGACCATTAAATCTGTATTTTCCTGATGCAGCCAAAGGAATAAATCCAAAATCTTCCCAACGGTCTTTTCCGAAAAAATGAGAATATCCTGTAGTAACACCTACATCTAAACCTTTGGTAATATTCCACATATATGCAGCATCAACGCCTAATGTAACCGAAGCAAAATCTGCCGCATCACCTACAGGTGCACCAACATGAGCTCCCAGTTTAAAACCCTCCTGAGCCTGTAAAGCCCCACCAAATAATGCAAATGCACCTAGTAATAGTAATTTTTTCATTTTAAAAATTTAAATGTTTATTAACTCAATGATCTCTTATAGCAAACACAATGCCGTAGGAATAAATTAAACTAAAAATGCAGAGCAAAACTGCCCTGCATCACATTATATTTGAAGAATAATTTCTTAGTTTCCTCCGAATTTGAAACCTACACCAATTTGCGCGAAACTATTAGTTACTTTTCCTCCGCTTCCGTCATTAGAAAGATTAGATACTCCTAAGCTGTATCTTGCATCAAAGAAAAGGCCGTTTTCCAACATATATTCAACTCCTACAAATGGAGCAATATTTAATTTTTTGATATCTTTTTTAATATCTACTTCACCTGAACCATCTTCTCCTTCTACGTCTATGCTAATAAAATCAGAACCAACTACAGTTTTTTGCTTCGCTGTAAGAATAACTCCAAAGTTTGCACCCGCAGCAACCGAAATATTTTCTGTAAAGAAATACTTCGCAGAAACCGGCACCAAAATAGTCCCCAGCTCAACCTTAGTTTGCTCGCCCACAAAAACAACTCCTGCATTTACTCCATCAATTTTTTCTTTTGCCCCAAGTGGTGAATATAAAACTTCCGCCTGAAGACCAAAGTTGTCATTGATCTTGTATTCTGCCATACCCCCTACATAGAAAGTATATTTAGGGCTCATTTTTCTAGCACCAAGATCATCTTGTTTCTCATCGATTTTCATTGTCGACATTGCAAAACCTGCTTTTGGTCCAAATCGAAATTCCTGAGCATTTACACCAACTCCCATTAAAACAACAGAAGCAACAAGTAATAATTTTTTCATAATTTTCAGTTTTTTTTAACAAATTTTAAGATCCCAAATATATCACTTTTACTGGAATCTTAAAATATTTCTAAACATTTCTGAAAAAAATATAACAAACTACGTTATTCCCTTGTTCGCTTATCTTCTTCGTTGTAAGCTAAAATAATTTTTTTCACTACAGGATGACGCACTACATCTTCTTCCGTTAAATACACAAAACCAATTTCTTTCACATCCTTCAAAATTCTCATTGCTTCTTTCAAACCAGAATGTTGTCTTGGAGGTAAATCAATTTGCGTGGGATCTCCGGTGATAATAAATTTAGCATTCATACCCATTCTCGTTAAAAACATTTTCATTTGGGCATGGGTTGTATTTTGCGCTTCATCCAAAATTACGAAAGCATCATCCAAAGTTCGACCTCTCATAAAAGCCAAAGGCGCAACTTCAATGACTTTTTTCTCCATAAAACCTTCCAGTTTTTCATGAGGAATCATATCACGGAGCGCATCATATAATGGCTGTAAGTAAGGGTCAAGCTTTTCTTTCAAATCTCCGGGTAAGAAACCAAGACTTTCTCCGGCTTCTACGGCGGGTCTTGTTAAAACAATTCTTTTAACCTCTTTGTCTCTTAAAGCTCTTACCGCTAAAGCAACACTAGTGTATGTTTTGCCGGTTCCTGCAGGTCCGATAGCAAAGATCATATCCTTTTTATCAGTTTCTTTAACGAGTTTTTTGAGGTTGGTGGTTTTAGCCTTAATAATTTTTCCGTTAACCCCTTTTACAATAATGTCTTGGTCAAAAACCAGATGCTTCTCATTCTCATCCTTAAGATTGAGGAAGTTTTCGATATCTTTTAATCCGATAGAATTGTTTTTGGAAATAAAAGCGACAATATCGTCAAGCTTTTGTTTAAATATATCTAAAGCTTCCTGATTTCCCATCGCAAAGATAAAATGATCACGCCCCGTGATTTTAAGCGTTGGAAAGCTTGATTTTATTAAATTGAAATATTGGTTATTAACTCCATAAAAGTTTTTTGAATCAATATCTTCTAAATCATACGTTAATTCAAACATGCAAATATTTTTATATTAGAATTTAAATTTAGACGTTTTTTTTTAATTTTAAATTAAATTCTTATCCACAATAGCAGTTTCTTTCTTTTTATTTTAGATAAATTTGCAGTACTATCCCTTTTATTCATGTCAATTATTACCCTCACGTCAGATT
>NZ_LELA01000010.1 GCF_001677955.1 Chryseobacterium sp. BGARF1 | reverse complement strand
TTAACTTCATTAGTCTTTTTTCACCATATATTATTGATTCTTTCAAAAATGATGATGATTTTCTTGTTGTTCTATTAATAATGGGAGCCATTTTTTTTGCTATCGTAGGAATTATTGGTGTGGTTTTATGTTTACTATTTATTTTGTTGCTAATTGGGCTTATAACAGCAGGTATTTTATCAACCTCTGTTTTGATAGGTATTCAACAGAAATCTATTAGTAAAGGTTTCAAAACTTTTTTCTTGAGCGTTTCAATGGTCGGCTGTACAATTGTAGCTGGTTTGTTAATTCTGTTAAAGAATGGTGGGATACTAATATTTCCATAGTTATTGGAGTGTTTTGTGGAGTTTTTGGCGGTTATATTTTGGGTTTATTGATGTTTGTAGCTTTGAAAAAAATAATTTCATTGTTACAGAAGAAATATCAAACTATTCGAAGCATTTCTAAATCCTGACGAAGTGTATGAGCAGTACAAACAAGACCCTGTTTTACTTTGGTTTCCTGAGGATATTAAAAAGCAATTGCATGAAGCAAAAGAAAAAAAGGAAAGTAATATAATGAGGAACTAGCTTCCTCATTTTTATTAACAAAATACGATGCGGTAAGTGTTTTCTCTATAACGACATAGCAGGAGAAATGATTTCACAGAAGATGAAAGTATTATTATTACTGATAAATCAGGTAATGAAATTCATCTCGATACGACGGGAAGTAATATTAATATCACTGCTCCAGAGACGATGACATTGAATTGTAAGAATATGTTTATTAATGTCTCTGAAAACATGACAACAAGTGTAGGAATGGATCAGTCTGATACTATTGGGATGAACAGAACCCAAAGTATAGGATTGAATGCTACCCAAAGTGTGGGAGCTATGAAAATGACTTCTGTAATTGGAGATACAAGTATGTTTATTACAGGGAAATTGACGGAAATGATTGAGGGAGATGTACATAGTGAGACGAAACAAGGAAAAACTATTGTGAATAGTGAAGGTGGGATAGAAACTGCAAGTAATGGAACCATAAATAAACATGCTAAAAATAATATAGATAATCGTAGTTTAGAAAAAAATAAAGCTCACTAAAATGTAATAATATGAGTAGAACAAGAATTGTAAAAGGGAAAATTTATGAAATTGTAGAAAAGCACTTGTCCTATTATTCAGAAGCTGAAATTATAGAAAGTGCCACAATCAATTATATAGAAAATAGTGATGCTACAATAGTTCATGCGGGTAATCCTTCTCCTCCTCCAGCAGCTGAAATTAATATATTGGCTGATGCAATTGTGCATTTTCGCCCCCCAAAAAAATGGAAGGGTAGTGATTATGGACTTGACTGGATGCGAATTAAAGATACCGGCTTATTTGGAGATAAAAAAAAATATTCTGATGTAGTAGGCACATATGACAAGTATCCCTCAAGTAACCCTTCTGCGGTATTTACAAAATCACTCGCTTTATATAATAATCTCAAAAAAGAATATAATAATCCTGTATATAAAGTTCCATGGATATTGGACGATAAAAAACCGATAGATTATTTTGCTTCATGGCTTTGTGTGGAAAAAAATAAGGAAATAAAACTCTCCTTAAAAATTCATATAAAAGATAAAAAAAATCTTCCCAAAGAATTGTTGATAGCATATGATAAGACTGTTTGTGAAATTTCAAGTTCGCAAGGAAAAGGTGCTGAAAACGAAAAATTAGATCCTGCTAAAAATACACACTATGCCAAAATCCTCATAAAAAATAAAGAAGAATATAAATTGGAAGATGAAATAACTTTAAAAGTTTTATCTGATATTACTACTACACAAACTTTAAAAGTTTTATGCGATGAAAAAGAAGCGGGTTTTCTTAAATTATATTCCAACAAAATTAAAAAATTAAATGTAGTTTGTGTTAAAGTTAAAACCAATAATGGAATAGGAGATATTAAAGGTAAAACAGAGTTAGAAAATTATTTAAAGCAATCATTGATTAAAATAAATTCAATGGAAGAAATTTTAGATATTACTAAAAATGATGATGGAACACCAAATACAGATTTATCTCTTTCCACCATTAGCAACGGAACCGGCTTTAATGTATCCGGAAATATAAATGGAAAATCATTGTATGATTATTTAGACGAAAAATTAAAACAAATATTTTCTAATTTAGGTGCAGATGGTAAACCGGATGGAACAGGAAAATATGATAAATACTTAAGGCTTTATTTTTTTACAGAAACCGCTTATCTCGTCAGCGGAAGCATTACTTTAGGAGTTGGAGGTATTGGAACTCCGATTGGAGGTGGAAGAGGTGCAATGTTTTCTGGAATCACAGATGCAGATGTAGCCCATGAAGCGATGCATGCTATTGCTCTGGGTCACGCCTTTGGTACAAACTCAAATATTAACACTGTCACACCCTATTTGTTTGAATATAAAAAAACAGAAAATGTAATGGATTACGCCCATTTAGATGGCAATGACAAATACTCTACATGGAAGTGGCAATGGGATAAACTACGAAATTTTAATTTGCTCACAGAATGAAAAAAATATTTTTTTATTTAGTTGTAATATTTTTTTACCAATGCCAAGCGCAAAAAAAAACAACTCATAATAATACTCCTATGAATATTATAGACTCTTCCTTTGAAAAATTAAATATCAATAATTCAACCTTATTAAAAACAAAAAAAAGGTATGGAACAGCAGATCCTCCAAAGTATATTGTTAATCTAAATGAAACTTTACAAAGTGGAACTTCGATTGAAACATATGGTTTATTAGATACATACTATGACCAATGGATTACGCCCTCGCGAGGATGGTTTAGATATTATAAAGAATTTTATAGCGATGGTAATATTAAATTAAAGAGGATTTATAATAAAACTTCTGAGGGCAATTATGGGTTTTTGTATGAATTTGATAAAGAGGGAAAACTCTTAAGAACTACAGATTTTGAAAAAGACTGGAAGACTTCCTTTATTGGAATTACAGAAATTGCAAATAAATATGCAAAAAAATTTAATTATAAAGTAGATACTTCAGAAGATGGAATAATAATTTCCAAAAATGACCAACAATGGGATAAAGAATATGTGAAAATATGGAGGAAGGAACAGGCAGTTAAAAAACTTTGGTTTATTGGATTCAATAAAGGGCACTATGAAAACTCAGATGATAAAAAAGTAGAAAGAGTCGTTGTGATTATTGATGATGCTACTGGAAAAGAAATCAAGAGTCTGCATTACTTTGACTTTTATAATTATTTTTTCAAAGAGCCTTTGGAAGACAAATAGTTTATACTAATTTAAATATGAAATTGCTACTGGAATTGCTATCTTTTTTGAGACAAAGTATTTATACTTTTTATATCCTTAATTGAAAAAAATCTAGAGACTTCAAATTAATTTCGCCATTCCTGAAGTTGAATATCAGGTGATGGTAAACTTTGTACACAATCATCCCGACCGACCTTTTGTAATGGGCGGAATGTTTCATGGGGGAACGGCTTTGGGAGGATTTGCAGATAACCGTGTAAAATCTATCATGACCCGAAGCGGACATAAAGTGGTTTTCACAGAAGATGAAAGTATTATTATTACCGATAGATCGGGTAATGAAATTCATCTGGATACAACGGGAAGTAATATTAATATCACTGCTCCGGAGACGATGACATTGAATTGTAAGAATATGTTTATTAATGTAACGGAAAGCATGAACACAAACGTGGGAATGAACCAAAACAATACTGTGGGAATGAATATTTCTGAAAGTGCAGGTATGAATAGAACTTCTACTGTTGGTTTATTAAATATGCTCTCTATTGGAACTGATTTTATTACAAACGTTACAGGGAAAATGACAGAATTTATTACTGGAAATAAAGAATCACATACAGAAAAAGATAGATTGAGAGTTGCCAATGGTAAAATTACCAATCAAAGTCAGGGAGTTTTTGAACAGCATTCTCAAAAAGAGATTAAGAATAATTCTGCAGAAATTTCAAAAAACCATTAGTTATGGGCAAGGAATCTTTTATAGGAGGAGATTATATTGAAACCACCGGAGGTGCTTCCAAAACCTATGCAGGGAAAAATATTGAAAACTCTTCCTTAGGAAATCAATTTACTCAGAATGGACTTGATTCTGGAGTGACCTATGGTACGAATGAATCTGCACCCAATCTAAAACAAGAAGATAAAAAATGTTTCTGTGAAAAAGAATTTGAAGAAGAAGATATTAAATCTTTTTATAATTCTAAAAGATTGTTTACTGCTAAAAATTGTCCTTTGCCAGCTGAAATGAAAACCTATCAAGCTTTTACAGATGCTTTGAATAAGGCAATGAAAGACAATAATATCAATACATGCCTTAGAAAAGCTCATTTTCTAGCGCAGATTGAAACAGAATCAGATAGACTTAACACCACAATGGAATATGCTTCGGGATGGGATTATGATCATTCTACTCATTTGGAAGGTTATAATAAATATAAGTTATATCTTGATAATAAAAAAAGAAAGGATAATCCGTATTTGGCTAATAATACAAAGCAGCTGAGACGTTCTTATAGCAGATACAATGAGTGCTTGAGCCATGGTCATACTTCAAAAGGTGATGGTCCAAAATACAAAGGTAAAGGTTTGATTCAATTAACATGGAAAGACACTTATGAAAAATATTTTAGACATATTGAAAAACCAGAATTAATTGACACTCCCGAGGTTATTGCAAATGACTTAACGTATACTTGTGATTCTGCTGGTTGGTTTTGGGATGATAGACAATTGGGGAATTATGCGGATAAAGATGATTTAATTTTTATTTCTGTCAGAATCAACGGGGGATTAAATGGTTTTGATCATCGAAAAAGTAATATTAAATCTATTATTAAATTAATGAAAATTAAAGAGGATTGTATAACAAACAAACTAGAATTAATTGGAACTTATAAATATGAGACAAGTAATATCAAAAACCTCAAATGGGGTAAAAACAATAAATCTAAAATTCAAAAGTATGATGACTAAGTTTTTAATATTCTTTTTATTTTTTGCATTTATATGTGTTTTTTCGCAAAAGATTTCTGGAGAATATTATCCAATTGAATCTAAGTGCAAGCTTTATTTAAAAATTGATTGTAAAAATAACTTTGTTTTTAGTACAATTGGTAATAAAAAAATTAAAGGCACTGTAAAGGTATTAAAAGAAGACGATGTAACTTATCTCGATTTTGATAATTTAAGCTCTATGTTTGCAAATGATACAATTTATATTCAAAACTCAGGCAATTCTATAAATCCATATTTGCATTTCAAAGAATGTGATGAGAAATTTATTCATCTAGTAAAAAGAAAAAAAGAGAGAAAAATACTTCAAAATAATAGTTCTGGAAAAAAAAATAATTTTTAAATGGAATTATTATCTTTTTTGAAACAAAATTAATTTATACTTTTTTACATATCCTTATTCGAAAAAAATCTAAATCTTTCAAATTAATTTCGCAATTCTAAAAGTCTGGATCAAGATTAGGTCAAGTTGTAAAAGACGCCATTTTTCCGTTATTAAACGAATGCTTATGAGAAATTTATTATTTATAATATTTACATCGATTCTTGTTTCTGGATGTGGTTCTTTGCAAGGACAAAATAAAGATGTAGAAGAATTTGTAAAAATAGTAATTGAAACATATAATGAGAAAAACTCGGTAAAATTCAATCAGTTAATTAATAAAAATACAGGTTTGGTTTTTATTACTACAATGGGGTCTAATAATACCTGGTTGAAAGTTCATAAAGTTTGTCTTAGCAAGAAATGCCTACAAACAAATTCAACAGAATCAATAGGAATTCCTTATCAATCTTTTTTGGAAGGTTATAAAGTAGAGAATTTGAATTTAAATAAAATTGAATTTACCGAAAAATCATTTTTTGAATGTGAAAAAATTGAAAAGTATGGTGTTTTTGTTTCTTCAAAGGATAAATTTCATAGTCTGTCCGAATCAGTATCTTTTTTTATAGAAAATTATTCTAATATAATTGGAGAAAAAATAGACTCTTCCAAGAAAAAAGAATTAGATACAGATTTAAAAAAAATTAGAAAAATCGAACTAACAAGTCGAAGGGTTACAATGAATAGTAAAGGAGGAACATTTGTTTTTTATATAACCAACATTGCTGGAAAATGGTATCTTACCATAATAGATTTTGCTTCTATGGATTGTAGTGTATAATGAAATTTTTATAATGAAATTTTTATATATTTTAACTGCATTCATGTTATTGTTCTGTTCTAAAAAGAAGGATAACGAAAAGCAATCAATTCATATGAATTCTGCAAAAGAAAATTTAAAAAATGATACCATTTTAAAACGAAAATATCTCAATAATAAATTAGAGGCTGTTTAAATTTTATTGAGTAATAATTATGGGGTAGTGTTTCACTAACTGTGTAAGTTAAAAAGTTATTCTGAAAAATTTTTGATTCCTTAAAAGCTCAAAAATAATTTTCGGAAACCTAAGGAAGTGGTTCGGCGTAGCCAAATAACTTTTTATTATTTTTAACCTTATATAGTTATGATTGACAAAGAAGAATTATTAAACAACAAGG
>NZ_LELA01000009.1 GCF_001677955.1 Chryseobacterium sp. BGARF1 | reverse complement strand
AAATAATATCATTACAAACTTGATTTTTCAGATTTAATAAATCCCTGCAATTGTAAATAAACATCATTTAATTTTAGTGATTGACAAAAAAAACTTATTTTAGTTATACCAAAAAAGTCAAAAATATTAATATTAAAATATAAATGGGAGTACTTGTTACCAACGAGACTGTAAAACAATTGTTTCATATTGCACAGTCAATTGCCAGAGAAAATTACAACGCTACTTACGATGGTCCGCATATTTTGCAGGCTTTAATGCATAAAGATATCGGCTTAAATGAGTTTCTGAAAACCATAGATAAAGATCCTGGATATTTTTACGAATGGGCAGATGTGCGTATTGAAGATTATCCTAAAACGACTCATCTTCCAGCAGAAGTTGGTGAAGGCGAATTTGTAGATCAAATACTTGAAGAAGCAGATGATATACGTTTAAAACTTGGTTTAGATGAGATTACTCCAATCTGTATTCTTACAGCAATTGTAAAACCACAGGTTGCTTTTACATTACAACAGTTGAAGTCGCTTCCTTTAAGAGAGCACGAAATTTTTAATTTATACCGAAAAGATACTCCTTTTGCAGCTTCAGAAAATGGAGATATTTCATCTTTGTTTGGAGGTTCTTCAGACTTTTCAGATTCTTCTTTTCCGTCGATTAAAAGCTATTGCGTCGACCGAACCGCACAGGCGAGAAATGGCGATATAGAAAATATTATAGGTAGGGATAAAGAGCTTAGAATGTTAGTAGAAATTCTTTGTCGTAGAAGCAAGCCCAATGTAATTATCGTAGGCGAACCCGGAGTTGGTAAAACAGCTTTGGTAGAAGGTTTTGCGACAGAGATTATCAAAGGAAATGTTCCTGAAATGCTTAAAAATGCTACTTTATTAGAACTCGATACAGGAGCTTTATTGGCAGGAACTTCTTATAAAGGTGAAATTGAAGACCGTCTGAAAAAAGTAATCAATGAATGCAAGAAAATTGAAAAAGCAGTTTTATTTATTGATGAAATTCACACGCTTTTAGACCCAAAAGGGAGCATCGGAAATATCGGGAATATCCTTAAACCTGAATTGGCAAGAGGTGAAATTACTGTTATCGGAGCGACTACTCAAGAAGAATACAGAAAAATTATTGAACCAGAACAGGCTTTTAACCGTCGTTTTGAAGTTTTAACTGTGCTTGAACCGGACGAAAAAACATGTGTGAAAATGATTGATGTTTTATTGGATGGTTATAAAAAACATCACGGAATTGAAGTTGAAAAAAATGCAATTCCTGAATGTGTACGTTTAGCAAAACGTTATGCAAAAGGTAAAAAACTTCCCGATGCAGCGATTGATCTTTTAGACCGAACAATGGCAGCAATAAAAATGCTTGATGAACTTTCTGAAAAGGAATTGGAAAGCTGGAAAGAAATTTATGAAAATATTTTACAAGAAGAATATTTTGATGATAAAGATAAAGCCGATGAATTAATTTGGAATTACAATTTATTAAGAGATAAAATAAGCCCGATTTTGTGGGGTTCTCTGAGCGAACAGCCGCAAATCGACAATTCTATGCCGGTAGAGCATATTCAAAAAACTATTGAAGATACTTATGCTGAACTTTTGGAACATGCGGCCAAGAAAAGAGAAAAAGTTGACCGTCTGGAATTGGCGGCAGTAATGGCGGCAAAAACCAATATTCCGATTGGTAAAATTCAGGCTCAGGAAAAAGAGAAATTGCTGAATATGGAAGGTCTTCTGATGAACAGAGTTGTTGGTCAGGATCATGCTTTGAAAATACTTTCAGACGCTATAGTTGAAAACCGAAGCGGTTTGAACAAACCGGGACAACCCATTGGATCATTCTTCCTTTTGGGACCAACCGGAACCGGAAAAACAGAATTGGCAAAATCAATGGCAGAATTGCTTTTTAACGATGAAAAAGCAATGGTGCGTTTCGATATGTCAGAATTTAAAGAAGAGCATTCTGCAGCACTTTTATATGGTGCGCCTCCTGGTTATGTTGGTTACGAAGAAGGTGGAATGTTGGTGAATAAGATTAGACAGCAACCTTATACGGTCGTTTTATTTGATGAAATTGAAAAAGCGCATCATTCGGTTTTTGATGTGTTTTTACAGATCATGGACGAAGGAAAAGTTCATGATAAGCTTGGAAAAGAAGGCGATTTCAGCAATGCTTTGATCTTGTTTACTTCAAATATTGGAAGCGAAGAAATTGTAAAACAGTTTGAAGAAGGAAAAGTTCCTGAATCTAATTCATTGATGCAGATTATGTCGAATTCCGGAAAATTCAGACCAGAATTTTTGGCAAGAATTACTGAAATCATTCCTTTTGCACCGATTACAGAATCGATTGCTGAAAGAATTTTTAATATTCAGTTAAAATCGCTTCATAATTCATTAACGAGATTAGGAATGAGTTTGAAAATTAGTGATGAAGCCGTGAAAAATTTAGCTTTAAATGGATTCAGCAGTAAATATGGAGCTAGACAAATTTCAGGAGTGATCAGATCGCAATTGGCAAGACCGATCTCGAAAATGATTGTAAGAGAAGAAATAAAATCCGGACAAAACCTTTCAGTAGACTGGAACGCCGAAGAAGGAAAAATCAGCTGGAAAGTTGATTGATTTCAGAAGTCTGTATAAATTTTCTCGCAGATTTAGCTAATCAAGCTGATTTATTAAAATCTGCAAAATCTGTTTAATCTGCGAGAATATTAAAAAGTGTTGAGCTGTTGTCAAATATTTAACATTAAGAAGTTAAGACTTCAGTTCATATACTTAATGAAATTTAATCAAAATCAAATTATTGATTTCTTAAATTTATTGATTATTAAAGAACTTCTTAATTACTTAATGTTTTAAAATAAAGAATAAACAATGTTTATTTAAGTGAAGAAAATTAAGAATATGAATTTTAAACAGGTTTTAGAAATAATCAAAAGATAGTTATGATTTTTAGGCTATATTAGAAACATAAAAATGAAACCAAATTTCAAAAATATCATTTTAAGCGTCGTATTCCTAAGTTGTTCGCATTTTGCGAATGCTCAGTTTCTTGCAGCTTCTGATACTTCAGAAAGCAGCGTGAGGAAATACAAGAATATCATAGAAGCCAATAAAGAAATTGTCACTTTTATTGAATTTTCTATGGTTGAAAAAGGTTTGCCAAAGCATTTGAGGAATTTAGCTTTAATTGAATCTCATTTCAATAGAAATATTACTTCAAGCGCTGGGGCAGTGGGAGTTTGGCAGTTTATGACGGCTCACGCCAACCAATATGGTTTAACAGAAGACCGCAGAAGTGACCTATACAGAAGCACAAAAACAGCTGCCGTTTCGTTGAAAAATTTATATAAAAAATACAACAATTGGGTAACCGTAGTTGCAGCTTATAATTGTGGAGAAGGAAATATTGCTAAAGCAATGCAGGCTGCTAATTCTACACAGTATCATGTTTTTTCTAAATATTTGCCTGCAGAAACCATCAATCATGTGAAGAAATATCTCAATGCATGTTATGCAACAGGAGAATTAAATTCGGTATTATCCAATTACAATGATGCAAGAACCATCTCTCTTCTGAATTCGAGGAAGACAGATTCTCAGGAAATTGCTTTGTCGGAAACGGAAATTAATGCGGGATTTAAGCTGGGTATAATTGCTGAAGAATTAAAAATTGATATGAATGATCTCTTGAGTTGGAACCCCGAGATTGTAAGCATTTTAGAGAATGATGGGGAAAGCAAACTCTTTCTTCCCACCGATTTAATGCCCGATTTTTTAATGAAAAAAAATGCAATTCTTTCTAAGTCGATACGTACAAAATAATTTTAGATAAAAATCTTTCACGTTCTATTAAAGAAGGAAACAGAATTTTTTAATGATTCTATTTTCATTTAAATATAAAAAGCCCGAAACTCATCAAGTTTCGGGCTTTTTTAGTAAAATATCAATATCTAAATTTATGAAAATTATTTATCAAGGATTTGAGATAATCAACGTTGAAGGGATGTCTGACAACCAAAGACTTTTAGAGTCAATCAAACCTCTCCAGCTTTTTTTGCTGATCAGCATTAGATCCTGAGATTGTAAAAACTCTTTCTCGATTTGCTTTTCGTTATATAAAGTAATGTGATTGGGGGCAACCTGTTCGATGCTTCTAATCAGTTCTTTCACTTCAATATTATTTCTAATCTGTCCTGCAACATCCAAAATAATAATTTGTGAATTGTTATTGTTAATCAGTCTTTTTGCATATTCAAGCAAATAAAAATCACTTAAATTAAAGATGGGAATAAACACTCTGTCTGCAGAATTAAAATCTCTGTCTACCAAAACTCCCACAGGAATATTCGTGTTATCGAGGATTTGTAGTGTAGAATCATCAAATGGAGAATTGTTGAAAATATTACCTTTCCCTTTTACGGTATTTAACAATTTTTCAGGATTAATGATTTTGGTGGTGAAGCCTAAAAGCCTTCCCAGCAAACTTCCTTCGTACATCGATTTTCCGAGCATGATCAAAAGAAGATCATAATTTCCTTTGTTCGAAATATTCGTCAGATCATTTTCAATATCTGTGGAAGCTTTGAAAAGGGTAGTGACCTCAAGCTGAAGTTCCTGTGAAGTTTCGATCACGTTTTTAAACTGTTCTTTCTCAAAATTATCGATATCAAAGGCATGCAATTCGTCTACAGGAGCGATATTCATTGCGGTTACGTTTTTGTTGCCATTCATTTTATGCGTAAGATTATCGGCAAGTTTCAGTAATGTACTTCCTGATTCCGGAGTTTCAAAAGATAAAAGAACTCTGTATTTTGCATCGTTTTCATCATGCTCCTCTTCTTCCAGTGATGATTTTTTGCCTTTAAAGAAATAATTAATAATGTCAAGACAAGGTCCGGTCATAAAGGTGGTGAATAACGCCATGATGACCAACATTGTAAACAATTCAGGACCTAAAACTCCAAGGTCATAACCGATGTTCAAAACGATAAGTTCGGTTAAACCTCTTGTATTCATCAATGCACCAATGGTGAGACTGTCTTTCCAGCTTAGTTTTAAAAATTTAGCGGTCAATGCACTTCCTACAAATTTTCCGATAACGGCTGTAAGAATAATAAATCCTCCTATTTTCCAAAGATGTGGATCATTTAATAATCCCACTTGTGTTCTTAAACCTGTAAATACAAAGAAAAGCGGAAGTAATAAAACCAACGCAACATCCTCTATTTTTTCGATGAATAAGTTTCTGAATTTTACATTTTCAGGCATAATTGCTCCTGCCATAAAAGCTCCGAATAATGCGTGAATCCCTATAACTTCTGTTGCGTATGAAGAAATAATAAGGATTAAGAAGAATACAGCAACCAATGCTTTGCTGATAAAACCTTTTCCTTTCTGAGATTCTGCAATTCTATGTAAGAATGGTCTTACCGCTTTAATCATGATGAAAACATAAACAATCGCCATGATAATCACGAAAATTGATCCCGAAAAAGATCCTGCTTTTACCACTGCAATTACGGCCGCTAAAATACACCAGGCTGTAATATCATCGGCTGCAGCACAGGTAATAACTACGGTTCCTATTTTGGTTTTATGTAAATTTCTTTCCTGTACAATTCTGGCGAGAACCGGAAATGCGGTAATACTCATCGCAATCGCTATAAATAAAGCAAAGGAACTGAACTGAATTCCTTCCGGAGCAAATTCTTTATAAATGAAATAAGACAGCCCAACTCCCAAAGCAAAAGGAATGATGATACTTGCGTGGCTGATCACGATTGCATCGTGTGCCTTTTTTCTTAAAACACTTAAATCAAGCTCCATTCCGACAATATACATGAAGAGAATTAAACCAATCTGACTTAAAAACTGTAAGTTTCCTAATGATTCTTTCGGAAAAATAAACGCCGAAAGCTCAGGAAAGTATAATCCAAAAAGTGATGGCCCTAAAACAATTCCGGCAATCATTTCTCCAATTACTGAAGGCTGTTTTAGTTTCACGCAGATCCAGCCAAATAATTTTGCAACCAAAATAATGGTAACGATCTGTGCCAGTAAAAGAGCTAACGGATGATGCAGATTAGATAAAAAAGAATCGGTGAAATTTTCCCACATTGTATTCCCAGTAACTTTGCTTGGCGGAATATTTTCCCCTATCTCTAGGGTTTTTCCTTCCACAAAGAACCAGTACATTAATGCAGAAAAAAAGATAATTGTTGCTACATAAAAAATAATATTTCTGTATCTCCCCATAATCAATTGTCATTTATTTGAGTGTAAATTTCTAAAGAATAAACGGATGTAAAAACTTGTTTTTTTTGAAATGTAATGAATCTACAGAATAATGTAATGAAAAGAATAGATCTGTAATTTAACCTTGGTGATAAAAAATCCCTTTCAGAAACTAAAAGGGATTTGCAATGTTTTTATAATTATATTATCAAAATGATAAATGTAAATTGTAATCTGATTAAAAATTAAGAAATCAATTTCATAATTTCTAAAGCTACTTTCAACGCTTCGGTTCCGTCTTCCAAAGAAACTTCTACATTTTTATCTTCTAAAATAGCATCAGCAAAAGAATTTAATTCATCCAAAATCGCATTGTTTGCCTGAATATTTGGGTATTCAAATAAAATCTGATTTTTCTCACCTTCCGCATTTTCAATGATCATATCAAACGGAGTAGGATTTTCAGGAGCATCTTTCATTCTGATGACCTCAGCTTTTTTCTCTAAGAAATCAACAGAAATATAAGCGTCTTTCTGGAAAAAACGGCTTTTTCTCATCGCTTTCATAGAAATTCTTGATGTTGTTAAGTTGGCAACACAACCGTTTTCAAACTCAATTCTTGCATTGGTAATATCCGGAGTTTTGCTTACGACACAAACGCCACTAGCATGAATGTTTTTTACTTTTGATTTTACCACGCTCAACAAAATATCAAGATCGTGAATCATTAAGTCTAAAACTACAGAAACATCAGTTCCGCGAGGATTAAATTCTGCCAAACGGTGAATCTCAATAAACATCGGATTCTGAATATAATCTTTTGCTCCAATAAATGCAGGATTGTATCTTTCAACGTGACCAACTTGTGCTTTGATGCCGTTCTCACGACATTTTGAGAGAATTTCTTCAGCCTGTTCAAGGGTTTGAGTCACTGGTTTTTCAATGAAAAAATGAAGACCTTTTTCGATAGCTTTTAGAGCATAGTCGTAATGATAAAGTGTTGGAGTAACAATATCCAACATTTCGATCTGATCTAATAATTCATCAAAATTTTCAAAATATTTATATCCGAATTCAGCTTCTAGCTTTCTTCCGTTTTCTACATCTTTATCGTGGAAACCTACAAAATCGTATTTATCTGACTGATTAAGAAGTCTTAAATGTATTTTTCCCAAATGTCCGGCGCCTACCAAACCTGCTTTTAACATAGCGTTGTAATTTTTGTAAAGATAATAATTTTAGGTGTTAGGAAATAGATGATAGTTTTTAGGTTGATACGTATTGATTGTTTTTTTACTTTTGTAGCTACACTATCTAATAACTGTTGATGATGCATGATTCGTTTGTACATAAAGGGAAAAGAAAAAATTTGGTTGAATATCTCAGACACAAAATGGGAATTTCGGATGAAAATGTACTTTCTGCCATAAATGAAGTTCCGAGACATCTTTTTATTGAAAGCATTTTTGAAGATTATGCTTACGAAGACCGTGCTTTTCCGATATTGGCGCATCAGACGATTTCTCATCCTTCAACAGTGGCAGAGCAGTCTGAGCTTTTGCAGGTGAAACCAGGAGAAAAAGTGCTTGAAATAGGAACCGGTTGTGGTTACCAAACTGCAGTTTTATTAGCTATGAAAGCTTTAGTTTATACGGTGGAAAGACAGAAAGATCTTTTCGATTTTTCTAAAAAGAAATTGAGAGAAATGCATTTGTATCCCAAGTTTCAGAGTTTTGGTGATGGTTTTGCCGGACTTCCTACTTTTGCCCCTTTCGATAAAATTATCGTGACGTGTGGAGCATCGGTTTTGCCAACAGAGTTATTAAAACAATTAAAAGTTGGTGGGAAAATGGTCATTCCATTAGGTCCTACAGATGAACAGGTTTTATATCGATTTACCAAAATTTCTCCTACAGAAATTGAAAAAGAGGAATTTGGAGCGTATAAGTTTGTACCGATGTTGAATAATACGAATCAGTAAGCTGAAAGATTAGTTCTCATAACTTGTAAATATATATGAGTCAAGAAAAAAAGAATGCACTAAAATCAATAATGTTTTATTTAATAGCAATATTGACAATAATTGTAATAAATGTTTCTGGGAAATTTAAATCTGGGCCATGTACGCCAAACTTAGATGTTTTATTGGTTTTCATTTTAGCTATACTAAACGTTATTTTATTAATCATTAATGGAATAAAAGCATTTATAATGAAAAAAGAAACGAAACTTTCAACTATTGTACATCTTGCTGTTCTAATAATTTGGATTATTTACATTAATATAAAGTAGTTTGAAGCAAGCAAATTTTTAACCAAAATGATATGATTAACCCTGATATTTTTGATTATAACGAAAAACAATCAGATTCAGATAAAGAAATTTGCATAAAACTTTCTCAATTGATTGATGCTGGGCTGAATGATTCTGAGAATAAAATCTGGCATGCACATCCGGTCTGGTTTTTAGAAGGAAATCCGATTGTGGGTTACAGCAAACAGAAAAAGGGAATTCGCCTGATGTTTTGGAGCGGAAAATCTTTTAATGAAGAACAGTTGAATGTAGAAGGTGAAAAATTTCAGGATGCATCTGTATTTTATAAGAATGTGAATGAAATTAATGAAACTGATATTCTACGTTGGCTGAAAAAGTCTGTGGAAATTCAGTGGGATTATAGAAATATTGTAAAAAGAAAAGGCGAATTGATCAGATTAAAATAATTTATTTAAAACCATTAATCCGAACTTTTCGGAACGAAAATTGGACTTTAATTTGAATGAAATCAAAAAAAATAAGTCAATAATAATTAATAGGAGCCTCACTTGTAAAAGTAGTGAGGTTTTTTATTTGTCTAAAAAATAAAATAATGAAAGTTTTTATAAACAAAAGAATTCCCGAAACAGGAATTACAATGCTGAAAGAAGCCGGTTTGGAAGTTACCATTCCCGAAAACGATGATTTGTCACATGAAGAATGGTTAGAATACTGCAAAAATACCGATGCCATTTTAAATGTTGGTGGTAATAAATTTGATCAGGAATTTTTTGAGCAATGTCCCAATGTAAAAGCAATTGCATTGTTTAGTGTAGGTTTTGATCATGTTGATATTAAAGAAGCTACCAAAAGAAATATTCCGATAGGAAATACACCGGATGTTTTAAGTCGGGCGACTTCTGATATTGCATTTTTATTGATGCAATCGGTTTCCAGAAGAGCGAGTTTTTATTTTCAAAAAGTAAAAGATGGAAATTGGGGGAATTTTGATCCGCTTTATGAACTTGGACAGGAATTGTATGGTAAAACTTTGGGGGTGTTCGGTTTAGGTAGGATCGGTTTTGAAATGGCTGAAAAATGTAAGAAAGCTTTCGGTATGAATATCATTTATCACAACAGAAATCATAATGACGAAGCCGAAAAAGAACTTAATGCAAAATATGTTTCTTTCGATGAATTGATCGAGCAATCGGATGTTTTGAGTATTCATGCGAATTATAAACCTGAACAAATCAATCTTTTTAACGCTTCAGTTTTTGAAAGGATGAAAAAAAATGCAATTTTTGTGAATACGGCAAGAGGAGGTTTTCATGATCAAAAAGATTTGTATCAGGCTTTAGTTTCCAGACAAATTTGGGGAGCAGGTTTGGATGTTACTAATCCGGAACCTATTGAAGATAATGATCCTATTTTACAATTGTCGAATGTATGTGTTCTTCCACACATCGGTTCGGCCACGATAGAAGCCAGAAACGGAATGGCAAGACTCGCTGCAGAAAATATTATTGCTTTTTCTAAAGGTGAAAAAATGCCGCATATTGCAAATCCGGAAGTATATTAAATTTAAAACTTGAATCTTTCAACTTTTTCCTTGTCTCTTATCCAATTGGAACCATTTTTGTCTATTCTATATCAACACTAAAATAAAATTATTATGATCACTGAAGATAACAAAAACGAACAAGACAGAAAACTGGAGGAAATGGATTATAAGCCAAGTGAAGATATTTTCAACAAAGAGCAGCATATTCCTTTGGACGGAGACGGAAATCCCATAACCAATCCCGGTCACGTCAACGACGGAATGCCTTATGGTTTAGATATTCCTGGAGCAGAAGATGATGATAATTTCGAACAAATCACAGACCAGCTTCCAGATGAAGAAAATAATCTTTACAGCATCAGCGACAACGAAGATGATTATGAAGAAGAAAATGAAGATATCGTAAATTAAAATATAAATCCCAGCTAATATATAGTTGGGATTTTTTGATATTGATATTATGATTTGAAATTAAAACTACTTCTTTATAAATTTAACAAGAACAAAATCATTTTTGTTATCAATTAATTTCACAAAATAATTTCCAGAAATTAAATGATGAACAGCTATTGACTTTAAGAATTTTTCTTTTGAAATTACTCTTCCAGTTCCATCCAAAATTTCATATTCCACGAAATCTTTATCAGTATTGATTTGTAGAACATCTGCAACGGGATTCGGATAAACTTTAACTAAAGTAATATCTTTCTGTCTAACATCTTTTGTGCCTAATAAACAAGATGGAGGATTAGTGATAACTCCACTGCTAAAATCATAATAAATGCTACTTCCCATAGGAACTGGTGGAGTGTCTATATTACCAGGAAAATTTTGATATAAATAACAGTTAGTGAAACTTACATTTGCGGTTTCGAAACTTTTGGTGATTTTGTACCAGCCATTACATCCGGTGTTGTTCATAGAATATCCGGAACCAAAATTGTCTATAACAAAACCATCAATTGAATTCGGATTGAGCATTTCAACTCTTACACAAGCTCCGTTTGCCCATCCTGAAGGAGGTTTAAAGAAAATATGTGCATCAGGAATTGCTCCTGTAAAATATTTTTTGGTGAAAACAACAGAGGTATTTCCTGTACTGCTTACCAAAAAAGCTTTAATTTCTTTATTTTGATCAATTAAAATATTGACACTATTAACTGCTGAGCTTGAGCTTAAAGTTGGCGTAGTTCCATCTTGTGTGTAATATATTGTTCCGTTTCCCTGAATGTTCATTTGGTAAGGATTATAAAAATGGGTAGCCACTGACATATTTATCTGCGAAAAAAAGAAAGCAGATGAAAATATAGAAATAAAAAATAGAAGTTTTTTCATGGTTGTGAGATTTTTTTCGAACATAAAATTAAGCATTGTAATTTTAAACTCAACATTAAATTTGAAGTTTAATCACATTTACATAACTTTGGCAATCTTAGAATAATAAAAGAGCCGAGGTGATTTCAAAATCCCGAAAGTTCATAAAAATAGTACAGAATATGAAACTTAAGTACAGTCTGCTCGCTTTGGCAGCGCCTTTCTTAATGAATGCACAACAACTCATGACACCTGAAATTCTTTGGACTTTGAAAAAAGTTGGAGTACAGGCCGTTTCTCCCGATCAATCATCACTGATTTATAAAGTCGGACAGGTTGATCTGAAAACTGAAAAAACAAAAAACGAAAACTATTTCCTGAATGTTATCAATAATCAGTCTTCTAAAATTGATTTAGGTAAAAAAGCTCTTGTTCAGTGGGATAAAAACGGACTTTACGCTCAGGAAGGTGAGAAAATTTATCTTTCAAAAGACAGCGGAAAAACCTGGACAGAATTTTACACCATCGGTGAAGCAGATAATATCGTTATTTCTCCAGATGGAAAGAAAATTGCTTTCAGCAAACAGGTTTTAGTTGAAAAACTAATGGGGAAAGATAAATATGCAGATACTCCAAAAACGACTGCACAGGTTTACACAGATTTAAACCACAGACATTGGGATTATTTTAATGAAGGGAAATACAATCACGTTTTTGTGGTTGATACTTCTTCAACTGTAGATTCTGCAAAAGATTTATTGGAAGGGAAAACCTGGGATTCTCCACAGAGACCTTTCGGTGGAGCGGAAGATTTCGTTTTTAGCCCGGATTCTGCAAAGCTTTTATATGTTACCAAACCTAAAAGTGGTAAAGAATATTCTACAAGTACAAACACCGATATTTTCGCTTACGATTTAGCTTCAGCAACTACAAAAAATTTAACAGAAGGAATGATGGGTTACGATGTTAATCCAAAATTTTCTCCCGATGGAAAATGGTTGTTGTGGCAAAGTATGGAACACGAAGGATACGAAGCCGATAAAAATGATATTGTGGTAATGGACTGGAAGACCGGTGCAAAAAGCAATATGACAGGAAGCTGGGACGAAAGTGTGACCGGAACAACGTTTTGGAGCAGCGATTCTAAAAGTATTTATTTTAATGCAGCGTTTCGTGGAACCGTTCAGTTATTTTCTGTAGACCTTAAAAATGCAAAAGTAAGCCAAATTACGAAAGGGAATTTTGATGTAAATGATATTTTTGCACAAGGAAAAAAATCTCTTTTGGTTTCAAAAACAGATATTAATCATGGTGCAGAATTGTTCTCAGTAAATCTTAAAAATGGAGAATTAAGTCAGGTTACAGACGTCAATAAAGATACTTATGCAAAATTAGCACAAGGAAAGTCTGAATTAAAAATGGTGAAAACTTCAGATGGAAAAGAGATGGGAGTATGGTTTCATTATCCACCCAACTTCGACCCGAATAAAAAATATCCTACATTGGTATATTGCCAGGGAGGTCCACAATCTGGATTGACTCAGTTTTTCAGCACAAGATGGAATTTTGCTTTAATGGCAGCCAACGGTTACGTTGTTGTGGCACCAAACCGTCGCGGAATGCCAGGGTGGGGAACCAAATGGAATGAAGAGATTTCAAGAGATTGGGGTGGACAGCCAATGAGAGATTATTTGGCAGCAACAGATTATGCTAAAACTTTACCTTATGTAGATGGTGAAAGAGTTGCAGCTGTTGGAGCAAGTTACGGTGGTTACAGTGTATTTATGTTAGCTGGAATTCACGAGAATAGATTCAAAACGTTCATTGCTCACGACGGATTGTTTGATATGAAATCTTGGTATTTAACAACAGAAGAACTTTGGTTCGCGAACTGGGATTTAGGTTCTCCTTGGGAAAAACCACTTCCAAAAGCATATACAGAATTTAATCCAAGCAACTTTGTTGATAAATGGAATAAGCCAATTATGATTATTCAGGGAGGAATTGATTTTAGAGTTCCTTACGAGCAAGGTCAGGAAGCTTTCCAGGCTGCAAGATTAAAAGGTTTAAAATCTAAATTGGTTTATTTCCCGAACGAAAATCACTGGGTTCTTCATCCGCAAAACGGTTTAGTTTGGCAGAGAGAATTCTTTGATTGGTTAAAAGAAACTTTGTAGAAAAAAATTACCTCAAAAATTCCCCTCCTTTGGAGGGGTGGCGAAAATTCAAAGAATTTTTGACGGGGTGGTTTTAATATTCTCAATATTTATAATATATCAATAGAAGCGAGCTAAGGCTCGCTTTTTGTTTTTTAATATCATCAAGACTTTAGTCAAAATTTATATATTTGAATTATGCAAAACCGAATCTCATCATTCTCACCATTTATTGATAAAGGATCTAAAATTTTAATTTTAGGTTCAATTCCGGGTATAAAATCGCTCGAAAAGCAACAATATTATGCTCATCCACAAAATAAATTCTGGAAAATTATTTTTGAATTGTTTAGCGAAGAATTTACAGAAGATTATTCAGTACGAATTAATATTTTAAAGAAAAATCACATCGCAATTTGGGATGTCATCGATTCTTGTGAAAGAAAAGGAAGCCTAGATTCTGAAATTAAAAATGAAGAAGCCAATCAGATTGAAGAACTTTTGGAAAGCTATCCCAATATTCAGGCAATATTTTGTAATGGTGGAAAGTCATATAAAAATCTGCAAAAGTTATTAGGCAAAAACTTTAGAATCCCAATACATTTATTGCCTTCTACAAGTCCGCTTCACACGATTTCTTTTGAAAGAAAATTTGAGGAATGGAAAAAAATATTAGATTTTTGATAAACTTTAAATATTTCTAATAAAAAAGATATATTTGCCTTTCACAAATACTTTTATATGAAGAAAAATTTTTTGCTACTGTTTTGTTTTATTTCAAGCTTTGTTTTTTCGCAGGAATATCATTTTGATTATTTTATAAGAGAACAATCTATACGAGTAAAACCGGATAAACAAGAATGGATTAGCGAATCATTTTATGATTCCGTCAATAATAAAAGTTTAGTTTTAAGAACTCAAAATAATAAAATAATAGCTACGATTTATGAGAAAGAGAATCGTATAAGACATGTTTTTAAAGTGAATAAATCGAACGGTAATCTAACATTTGTTTATAAATATTCAAATCAATTTCCAGAGCCAAAGACAAAAGATTATGATAAAGGAAATGTAATTAAAGTCGAAAAAATAGATTCTTTACATTATAATATTATTGTTTTCAAAAATGCGAGATTAAAAAGAAAGAAAATCTCAGGAATTGTAAAAATTGAAAAATCTCAATTCGATTACGTGAACTTTAGTGCAGACTATAGTAGAACTGACGAAATTAATGAAAAAATAAAATCATTTCTAAATCCTAAATTCAAATACATTGTAAGTAGTCAGCAAACAAATTATTATACTTCTGGTTATGCTTTTGAAGAATCAACTCAAAAGATTGAGAAAACTGATTTAGGTATAGTTTTACCTGAAAAATTAATATTTAAAGAATATAATTATTGGTCAGATTTTGAAGAATAAAAAATGCGATTCTATTGAATCGCATTTTAATATTTATTTCTCAACTCTATAAACTTCTTCATAAGGTTGTATCAAAACCCATCCATTTCCGGAAAACTTCATCTGAAACTCTTCACCGCTTCCTCTTCCCATTAAACTTTTGAAAGAAACATTGGTTTTTAGTTCAGGGGTTAAATTTCCAGACCAGGCTACAGTAGCATTCGGGTCTGTAAAAACTGGTGAATCCGGGGTTACCATTAAAGTTAAAGGTTCGCCATGAGTAGTTATGGCGATATGCCCTGTTCCGGAAAGTTTTACCTGAAAAAGTCCTCCAGACATCATTCCTGCAATGCTTTTCAGCATGGTGATATCACTTTTTATGCTTTGTTCGTGAGCTAAAACATCATTTCCGTTTACACAAACTGTTTCATTATTTAGATATAAAATTCTCACTTTTTTTCCTGAATCGGCAACATATAGCTTTCCGGTTCCTTCGGCTTTCATCAGCTTAGAGCCTTCTCCACTAATGGCTTTTTTTAATAAATTTCCAAGTCCGCCAGAAAGCATTCCCTGTCTTTCAAAATTGATATTACCGACATAACCAACCATACTTCCTGTTTTTGTCCAGACCGCTTGGTTATTTAAGTTGATTTCTAAGAGGGCAGGCTTTTCAAGTTCGAAATAATCTCTCTCAAGAGGGTTTTCTTTTGTTTCATGTACAAAAGATTCAATAGAATATTTGCTCATCGTTTACTATTTTGATTAAGCCAAAATAATCATTTTTTCATTGATAATATAGTAAAAATAATAAAATTTAGGCTCTGTAACCACCATGAATAAAGTGGAGCGAAATAAAGACTTGACAAAGGGGTATAGAATGTTGTATATTTGCACCTCGAAAATTACACCATGTAATTTTACATAAATTTTTAAACCATAATTTAAAATAATGAAAACATCCGATTTTAATTTCGACCTTCCTGAAGAATTGTTGGCAGAATATCCTTCAGAGCATAGAGATGAAGCTAGATTAATGGTTCTTGACAGAAAAACGCAAACTATTGAGCACAAAATGTTCAAAGATGTAGTAGATTATTTTGATGAGAAAGATCTTTTCATCTTTAATAATACTAAAGTTTTTCCTGCTCGATTGTATGGAAATAAAGAAAAAACCGGAGCTAAAATTGAAGTTTTCTTATTAAGAGAGCTTGATAAAGAAACTCGTGTTTGGGATGTTTTGGTAGATCCTGCAAGAAAAATAAGAATTGGTAACAAATTATTCTTTACAGAAGATGAATCTTTGGTTGCTGAGGTAATTGATAATACAACTTCAAGAGGTAGAACTTTAAGATTCTTATTCGATGGTTCTTATGAAGAATTCAGATCTAAATTAAAAGATCTAGGAGAAACACCACTTCCAAAGTATATCAAAAGAGAAGTAGAGCCGGAAGATGCTGAAAGATATCAGACAATTTACGCAAAAGTAGAAGGAGCTGTTGCAGCACCTACTGCAGGTTTGCATTTCTCTAAGCATTTGATGAAGAGATTAGAAATCAAAGGAATCGATTTTGCAGAGGTTACCCTTCACGTAGGATTAGGAACTTTCAACCCAATCGAGGTAGAAGATTTATCTAAACATAAAATGGAATCTGAAGAAGTTATCATTGATGAGAAAAATGCTGAAATCATCAACAGAGCAGTTCAGGAAAACAGAAGAGTTTGTGCAGTAGGAACAACTACAATGAGAGCAATTGAAACGTCTGTTTCTTCAAACAGAAAAATTTCAGCTTTCGATGGTTGGACTAATAAATTCATCTATCCGCCACACGATTTTGGAATTGCTAACACAATGATTACCAATTTCCATACGCCAAAATCAACTTTAATGATGATGATTGCTGCATTTGCTGGAAAAGATTTCCTAATGCACGCCTATGAAGAAGCCGTAAAAGAAAAGTATAAATTTTATTCTTATGGTGACGCAATGCTAATTATTTAATTAAGATATAAGGTAAAAGGTTGCAGATAATAGTTATCTGCGACCTGAAACCTAAAATCTACAACCTTACAATGAAAGATATCCGTACATTATCACTCGACCAGCTTAAAGATTATTTTGGATCTTTAGGAGAAAAACCATTCCGTGCGAAACAGGTTTATGATTGGTTGTGGAGTAAAAATCTGCATTCAATAGAGGAGATGACGAATCTTTCAAAGCAGCTTCGAGATAAAATTTCCGAAGAATATACCATTAATCCAGTTTCTGTAGATCAGCTTCAGAAAAGTACAGACGGAACCATTAAAAATGGAGTGAAACTTCACGACGGTTTATTGGTAGAATCTGTTTTAATTCCTACAGAAACCAGAACAACAGCTTGCGTTTCTTCACAAGTGGGATGCTCTTTAAATTGTGAATTTTGTGCAACAGCAAGACTCAAGAGAATGAGAAATCTTGAAGTTGCAGAAATCGTAGATCAGGTTGCCTTAATCGACAGCCAAAGCAAAATGTATTTCAACAGACCGCTTACCAACATTGTCTTTATGGGAATGGGTGAGCCGATGATGAATTACAAAAATGTAGTTGAAGCCATCAGAAAAATTACTCAGCCAGAAGGTTTGGGAATGTCACCTAGAAGAATTACTGTTTCTACATCCGGACTTCCGAAGATGATCAAAATGCTTGCGGATGATGAGTTGCGTGTGAAATTAGCTTTATCACTTCACTCAGCAATTGAAGTGAAACGTAACGAAATTATGCCGTTCTCGGATAAATTTCCTTTGACTGATATTATGGAATCTCTTCAGTATTGGTATAAAAAAACAGGCTCAGTTATTACTTTCGAATATTGTGTCTGGAAAGGAATTAATGATGGAGATGAAGATATTAAAGCTTTGATCAAATATTGCAAACAAGTTCCTTCTAAAGTGAATTTGATTCAATACAACCCAATTGGTGACGGAAAATATGACCAGTGTAACAAAAAAGCAGAAGACAATTACGTTCGTCAGCTTGAAAATGCAGGAATTACGGTGATGATTCGTAAAAGCCGTGGTGGTGATATTGATGCAGCTTGTGGGCAGTTGGCCAATAAAGAGGCAGAATAGTGATATTTTTTTTGATATTTTTATTCTATTTCAGTACTGCCTTTTGTGTATTTTCTTTACTATATCTTATTTATGAAAAATTAAAAAAGAAAGATAGTTTCAAAGGTTTATTGTTTTTTATTATAGGTTTTTTATTCCTGTTTTTTTCTGAAAACAGAGCATCTAATTCTATTATTAATGAAATCATATTTGATATAAGAACAGGTCGACTGATTCTTGAGGAAAATAATTTTATTACAAAATCAGATCTTTTAACATTACAATACTCTTCTCAAAAACACAATTTTTCTAAGAAAACTTATGGCGTTACAGTTTTACCCACAAAAGATGACTTGCTATTTAAAAAAGATATTACAAACGGGAAATACTGGTTGTTTTACACAAAATATTTTTTCAGTAATAAAATAGCGATAGGTTATATTGAAAAAAAATAGCTCATCTTTGTTTCCGGGACAAACATTTTAAATTAACGACCCATTCACATCAAAAACCTTATTTTTGTTATATGAAGAAGGTTTTTCTACTATTTACTCTATTCTTTTTTCAGACTGCTTTTTCTCAACAGTCAGAAATTTTTAAGCTTAAAAAATATAGGATTTCAGTTCTCAACGATTCGATTCAGGAAACTTCAGGATTGAATTTTTTTGATGGAAAACTATATACGTTCAACGACAGCGGAAACCCTGCAGAATTGTATGAGATTGATAAAAATTCAGGAAAAATTCTAAAAGTTTTAAAAACAAATGCTGAAAATAAAGATTGGGAAGCATTAACTAATGATGGCAAAAACTTCTACATTGGTGATTTTGGAAACAATGCAGGAACTCGACAACATTTAAAAATTTATAAAATTCCTTTTCAAAACAATCAGCTGCAAAATGATTCAATGAAAACAATCTCATTTTATTATCCTGAGCAAAAAGATTTTACGTCAAGAAATATCAACACCGATTTTGATTTGGAATCGATGATCTATTTAAACGGTAAAATTCATATTTTCACAAAAGAATGGGCTTCAAAATCGACTACTCATTACACGGTTGATCCAGGAAATTTCGAAAATCAAGCTGCCGAAAAAATTGAATCTTACAAGACAAATTTTGTCGTTACAGACGCATCTTATTTTGATAAAAAGCTTTATGTAGTAGGGTATACCAAGAAAACTGAGGTTTTTCTAAGCATCTTTAATGAATCTGAACCTGGAATTTTCTTCAGAGAAAAACCAAGACATCTTTATTTGGGAAGCGCTTTAACGATTGGTCAAATCGAGGGAATTACTGTTGATGAAACCGGAGTTTATATTTCAGGAGAAAGATTTTATTCGCCCATCAAGAAAACCAAACCATTTTTTTATCTTATTCCTAAAGAAAAACTCAAACTTTAAAATGCTTAAATTTTTGGTTCTTCACCACAACCTATAAAAATCTTGATAGTAACGTTACCAATTACAACATGAGTAAACAACTTATCCAAGTACAATGTCATCTTTAACGCAATGTTCACAAGGTCTTATTGATAGTTGCTTTTCTTTTTTTTGTTCGCAAAGGCACTCTGTTCAGCAAATGAAACCAATACCTTAGCTGAGTGAAACGCCGTTGCGAACTAAAAATGTTTTCGAGGACTTAAAATTTTTTGCGAACTTTAGCGTTTAGAAGTTTTCCATCTTAAATAGCTAAGAACCATAATTCTTAATCTTTTCAATTTCTTAATAACTGAATTTTTTCAGAATAACTTTAAAGACTTGTAATTTCTGTTAAAATTGGCGGAAAAAAATTATCTTTGTGAGAATTAATAAATACTCACCCATCATTCTTACTTCGTGGCAAACATTGTAGAAGAAATCAAGCAACCAATTAATGAGGAAATGAAACTTTTTGAACAGAAGTTTTATGAATCTATGCAGAGCAGAGTTGCTTTACTCGATAAAGTAACCCGTTTTATTGTTACTACAAAAGGAAAACAAATGCGTCCGATGTTTGTATTTTTGTGTGCAAAACTGATTGGAGACGTTAACGAAAAAACGTATCGTGGCGCTTCAATGATAGAATTGATCCACACGGCAACTTTGGTGCATGATGATGTAGTGGATGAAAGCTTTAAACGTCGTAATTTTTTTTCGATCAATGCGTTGTGGAAAAATAAGATCGCGGTGTTAGTTGGTGATTTTTTATTATCAAAAGCGGTTTTACTTTCTACAGACCATAAAGATTACGATCTGCTTTCCGTGATTTCCAGAACCATCAGAGAAATGTCTGAAGGTGAACTTCTTCAGCTGGAAAAAGCAAGAAAACTCGATATTACGGAAGATGTTTATTATGAAATTATCCGTCAGAAAACGGCTACTTTAATTGCTGCATGTTGCGAAATTGGTGCTTTATCAAATAATGCTGATGAAAATTTAGCAAAAAAAATGATGCAGTTTGGTACGTACACCGGAATGGCTTTTCAGATTAAAGACGATTTATTCGACTATTTAAGTTCAAATGTCATAGGAAAACCAGTTGGAATTGACATTAAAGAACAGAAAATGACTCTACCTTTGATTCATACTTTAAAAATAGCAAGCGAAGCCGACAGAAAGTATTATTTCAATACGATTAAACGTTATAACAACGACCAAAAACGTGTAAAGGAGCTAATTGCTTTTGTAAAAAGTTCGGGCGGTTTAGATTATGCAATTACCGTAATGAAAGATTTTCAGCAAAAAGCTAAAGATATTCTTAACGAATTTCCAGATTCTCAGGTCAGAGAATCTTTACATAAAATGCTTGATTACGTTATCGAAAGAAAGTTCTAAAAGATTTTTTTGTTTATTTTAAGGCTCACAGATTAAGGAAATTTAGCAGATTTAAAATAGATCAGCGCAATCTGCAAAATCAGCGAGAGATATTCATTGGTTAAATTTTAAAAAGATTTTAAATAATTTCTTAATCTAAAATCATTGTTGTAATCATAATCACCGACAAAACAATACAAAATAAAGCGGTTAAAAATAAATAATCCGCAATCTGCTCGTACCTATTCTCCATCTTTTCCTTCTTTGATCTTATTGACATAAATGATAAAAAACAGCTGCATGCAAAAAGTACACATGCAACTCCCGCAAATTCATCTAAATAAGTGTTGTGGCTCGTTTTTGTGATTTTAAGTGAGGTGATAATCAGCATAGAAAAACCCAGTAAATTGCTGGATGCATTCAGAATATGGGACGATTTTTTTTCCATTTTTTTATATTATGTAAAATTAAGATAGAATAATCTTGATTATCAAATTTTTAAAAAACATTATTGAAAATTAAAATTAATATAAAAAGTGTATATTAGCAAAATACTTCATTAATAAAATTAATTTAATATTTGGCAATGCAAACAACCTATATTGAAACTCAACAGATTTCCTTTCAAGATTTTAAAAATCAAATACTTGAAGACTATAAGTTAGGAAGAATCTCTCGTGAAATGTCTTATCTTGGCAGAAGAGAAGTACTTACCGGAAAAGCTAAATTCGGAATTTTTGGAGACGGAAAAGAGCTTCCGCAGCTTGCAATGGCAAAAGTTTTCAAAAATGGAGATTTCCGTTCAGGATATTACAGAGATCAAACCTTTGCTTTGGCAGCAGATGCTTTGACAGTTGAAAGTTTCTTTGCACAATTGTACGCCGATACAAGTGTAGAAAGAGAACCTGCTTCAGCTGGAAGACAGATGAACGGTCATTTTGCTACAAGAAGTTTGAATGAAGACGGAAGCTGGAAAGATCTTACAGCTCAGAAAAATATTTCTTCAGATATTTCTCCAACGGCTGGTCAAATGCCTAGATTATTAGGATTGGCGCAGGCTTCAAAAATATACAAGACCGTAAAATTTGACGGTTCTGAAAAATTCTCAAGAGAAGGTAACGAAATTGCTTTCGGAACAATTGGAGATGCTTCTACAGCAGAAGGTCATTTCTGGGAAACTTTGAATGCTGCTTGTGCGCTTCAGGTTCCTATGATCGTTTCTATTTGGGATGACGGGTACGGAATTTCTGTTCCAACAAAAAATCAGAGAGCAAAAGCTGATATCGCTGAAATGTTGAGCGGTTTCCAAAGAAAAGAAGGTGAAAACCAAGGTTGTGAAATTATTCAGGTGAAAGCTTGGGATTATCCTGCATTATTGGATGCTTATGCAAGAGCTGAACAGTTTGCAAGAATGGAAAGCGTTCCTGTGGTAGTTCACGTCATTGAAGTGACGCAGCCTCAAGGTCACTCAACTTCAGGTTCTCACGAAAGATATAAGAATGAAGAGCGTTTGTCTTGGGAATCTCAGTTTGACGGATTATTGAAATTCAGAGAATGGATCTTGAATTATTCAATCGAGATTGAAGGAAAAGAAGAAGTTTTGGCAACTGTTGAAGAACTAGATTCAATAGATGATGAAGCTAAAAAAACGGTAAAAGCCGGGCAGAAAAATGCTTGGGAAAATTACCAGAAAACAATTACAGATCTGATCAATTCAGTTTTACCTTTGGTTGAAAATCTTAAAGGACAGAATACTGAAATTGAAAATTATATCAGCCAGTTCAATAAATTGGTTTCAAAAGCGAAGAAAGATGTTTTCCATTTGGTAAGAAGATCTTTATTAGCGACAAGAGGAACTAATTCTGCAGAAAGAAGCCAATTGATGCAGAAATATAATGAGATTTTTGAGGTTGAAAAAGACAATTATTCTTCTCATTTGTATTCTCAGTCTCAGTGGAAAGCTGAAAATATTCAGGAAATCAAGCCAATCTATTCTGATGCTTCGGAAGATGTAGACGGAAGAGTAGTGGTAAGAAATAATTTCGATAAAATATTCGAAAAATATCCTCAAACTTTAGTCTTTGGTGAAGATGCCGGAAATATCGGTGACGTAAACCAAGGTCTTGAAGGAATGCAGGAAAAATACGGTGACGTTCGTGTTGCCGATACAGGAATCCGTGAAGCTACAATCTTAGGTCAGGGAATCGGAATGGCAATGAGAGGTTTAAGACCAATCGCAGAGATTCAGTATTTAGACTATATTTTGTATTGTTTACAAGGGATGAGTGATGATTTAGCGACGGTTCAGTACAGAACAAAAGGTGGTCAGAAATCACCTCTAATTATCAGAACGAGAGGTCACAGATTGGAAGGAGTTTGGCATTCAGGTTCTCCAATGGCGGGAATTTTGAACCTTTCTAAAGGTATTTTGGTGTTAGTTCCAAGAAACTTAACGAAAGCTGCAGGATTCTACAACACAATGCTTCAAAGTGATGATCCAGCTGTAATTGTTGAATGTCTGAACGGATACAGATTAAAAGAAAAACAACCTGATAACTTAGGTGAATTCACTGTTCCTGTTGGAAAAATTGAAGTTACAAAAGAAGGAAAAGATGTTACTTTGGTAACTTACGGTTCGACTTGGAGAATTGTAATGGAAGCAGCTGAAGAATTAGAAAAATTAGGAATTTCTGCAGAAGTTATTGATGTTCAGTCTTTAATTCCTTTCGATTTAACGAACGAAATTGCTGAAAGCGTGAAAAGAACCAACAGATTGGTTGTCATCGACGAAGATGTAGAAGGTGGAACTTCAGCGTTTATTTTGCAACAGATTTTAGAGAAGCAAAAAGCTTTCAGATTCTTAGATTCAGATCCGTTAACGATTGCTGCGAATGATCACAGACCTGCGTATGCAAGTGACGGAGATTATTTCTCTAAGCCATCTTCTGATGATATGGTTGAAAGAATTTACGCCCTATTTAATGAAACAAATCCTCAGAAATATCCTGCGATATTTTAATTGAGATTTTAGATAAATTTTGAAACCGCTTTCTTTTGGAGGCGGTTTTTTTATAGAAGAACATCAACTTTTTAAGTGTAGCTTACTCTCGATAAAATCTAATAAATATTCTGCTGAATTTCCTGAAGTATCGTATTGTATATGAAGGTAAAATACAATGAAAAATAATACAATTACTATCGACAATGGAATATTAAACTTTCCCTCAATACAAAATCTTTTTCCGTTGTTATCTGGTAAAGCAGAAATAATTAAGATAATGAGTAAGAACGAATAAATATGGTTCCAGCGAAACCAATCTGCTCCTAAATAATAAAGCGGGCTAACCCATGCCATAGAAATTAGGATGAATATTTTAAAAACATTTTTGTGCTGAGGTAAATATTTTTTTACAAAAAAGAATGATAGAAAAGTCATAAAAAATAACTCCAATGCAAATAAAATATACGATTGATAGGCAAGGATTATATTTCTTCTTTCTTCTACAGCATCATATGTGAAAATATTCCATTTGCTCAGTTCAATTCCGCGGTTATTCAATATTTCAATACTTTGTCCCTGATTAATTTCGCCACCGAAAAAGAACAAAAATGTAATTACGAGTGTTGATGCTAAAAAAAGACTTCCTAAATATTTTACATCTGTTTTTTTTGTTTTTAAAATGTAAGCAGCCATTATAAATGGTAAATAAAAATAAAAAAGCTCATGCAGGAATAAGCCTAAAAGAAAACCACCGAAAAGAAAATACTTTTTAAATTGTGTAGGTTTTCCAGACAAGAAAAATAAAATTAATGCTAATAAAATGATTTCTTTTCTCCCAGAATTGAAAATGTTTACGGGTAAATACAAAAGACAAAGTGGTGAACAAATTAATAGTAAAATATGCCAATTGATCTTTTTTGCTAAGATTATTCGGATTAAAAAATAAAAAATAAGCCCAATAAAAATTGCCTGAATGCAAAAAATCTGCATTTGTAGCGAAATATGAAATTGATCCTGGATAAAGAACAGAAAGCTTCCAGATAAGCCTCTTCTTTTAAACCCACCGTCTTGATAATTAATTAGCCAGTCCGAAGCGGTCCAGCTAATTTGTGAAAGTTTAGATTTTATATACAACTGTATAATAACGTAAGCCAAAACGCTTAGAAGAAAACCTAAATAGGCGTAAAATTTTATCTCTTTTGAAGCTTTTATCATTCGAATAGGATTCAAGCTACAAAAAAAAGAAATATATTAGATAAAATCATCTCATTATAAAGAAATTGTTAAAGAAATCTGTAAATTCAATATTTATAAAATTCCAAAATAATAAGAATTCAACTCATGAAAATCACAAAGCTTGTCATTCTCTTCAATTACCAGAAAATCCTTTTAGGAATTATCGTTTCTATTGTTCTTTTTGGATTGTCATTTTTTATTAATTCGAGCCTTTTTGTTTTGTTATTCAGAATTTTAGGTGTTCTTATTATTCTGAATATTATTGCTTCACTCGTGGCTTCTTACATTTTGTATGATAATTCAGACCTATACGAATTAAACAATTTGAAAGGAATTATAAATTGGAATAAAACTAAAAATGTTGTTTTGGTTCATGCCAGTTTTGATCCTTTGTCTAAAAGTCTGGAAGAGAAATATTCAAATTTAAATTTAACAGTTTGTGATATTTTCGGAAACCGTCACGAGCAAGAAAAAGGAATTGAAACTTCAAAAAAAATATTTCCTCCGAATCCTAAAGAAATAAAAATAAAAGCTCATCAATTACCTTTTGAAGATCATTCTCAAAATGTAATTCTTGCCATAACCGCACTTCACGAAATTTTGGATCATGAGCAAAGAGTTCTATTCTTTAAAGAAGCTAAAAGAGTTTTAAAAGATGATGGATTGATTATTGTTTCAGAGCAGTTCAGGGATTTTACCAACTTTCTTTTCTTCAATATCGGAGCCTTTCATTTTTTAAGCAAAAAGCAATGGCAAAAAGCTATTTCTGAAGCTGGTTTGGAGGTTGTTGATAATCAGAAAATTACACCCTTTGCAAATATGTTGATTGTGAGAAAGTAATATTTTTGAAATTATAATTTTAAATATAACCGAATGAAAATCAGGTTTTTATATTTTTGTCTTATACTAATTATTCTAAGTTGTAAAGATGAAAGAAAAGAAGTTTTGCTAGCAGATAGAGAAGCTCCTTTAGGTTGGATATATTTGAAAATGTATGATGATAAAAGTTTTGAATTTATTTCTCAAGGAATGATGAGAGATAAAGATATCTACACGGGAAATTATGAATTAAAGAATGATACTCTTTATTTTAAATATATCGATTCCATTCCAAAAGCAGGCTCAAAAGCTATCATTCAGAATGGTTATGTGAGTTATATAAACGGAAGTTATCCAGAAAGTGTTCAAATTAAACTTAATAAGCTTAAACAATAACATTTTTCTTCTCCCTTTTTTCCAAAAGCATTTTGCAATCCTTCTCTTTTTCAGGGTCATAAACATGATATTTTGTTTCCCATTCTTCCAATTGGTATAAGATAGGTAAAAGTGCCAATCCTTTTTCTGTCAAAGAATATTCTACTCTTGGCGGAAGTTCTTTAAACTCTTCACGAATAATCAATCCGTCAGTTTGCATTTCTTTTAGCTGATCGGTCAGAACTTTTCTTGAAATCACATTAATGCGCACGGCAAGTTCTCCAAAACGTAGTTTTCGGTCTTTAATAACCAATACGATAATCGGTTTCCATTTGCTTCCCAATGCAGACATTGCTTTGCCTAAAGGACAGCTGTATTGCATCAATTCGTTTTGTTTCATAATAGGCTAAAATTAATTAAGCTATTAAAAATTCAGAGAAATAAGATCTTTGATTTTAAAAATAACTTAAGTGTTCTTAATTTACATACAACTATTAAACTTAAAATAACTTAGGTGTTTAATCTTTTGTGGTTAAACTTATACGTTACTTTCAGGTTACTAATATAAGTTACTGCGAAGTTACCACTATTTTTTCATTGAAAGATACAAAAACAAACTATTATTAGTTACTTTGTGTAACAATTACAAACAAATACTTTAAAAATGAGTACAGAATCATTGTTTAAACCTTTTCAATACAAAAATTTACAACTAAAAAATAGAATAGTAATGGCTCCGATGACGAGAGCACAATCTGATAACGGAGTTCCCACTCAGCAAATTGTAGATTACTATGCAAGAAGAGCCGCTTCGGAAGTTGGATTGATTCTTTCTGAAGGAACGGTAATCAATAGGCCTGGATCTAAAAACCTACAAAACATCCCAGATTTTTATGGAACTGAAGCATTGAACGGTTGGAAAAACGTCATCGATGCAGTTCATCAAAATGGAGGAAAAATGGGACCACAGATTTGGCATGTTGGTGATACCAGAATGGCAGAAGACTATCCTTTAGTGGATATGGAAAAAGCTTCTACAATGACTTTGGAAGATATTCAGGATACAATTGCTCAGTTTGCAGCTTCGGCAAAATCTGCAAAAGATTTAGGATTTGATGTTTTGGAAATTCACGGCGCTCATGGCTATTTAATCGACCAGTTTTTCTGGGAAGTAACCAATACCAGAACCGATGAATACGGTGGAAAAACCTTAAAAGAAAGAAGCAAGTTTGCAGTGGATGTTGTAAAAGCAATGCGAGCTGCAGTTGGGGAAGATTTTACTATTATTATCCGTCTTTCTCAGTGGAAACAACAGGATTATAAGAGCAGATTAGCTTTAAATCCTAATGAAATGGAAGATTGGTTATTGCCATTAAAAGAAGCCGGAGTAGATATTTTCCACTGTTCACAAAGACGTTTTTGGGAACCTGAATTTGAAGGTTCAGATTTGAACTTCGCAGGTTGGGCAAAAAAACTGACTGGTCAACCGACAATTACCGTAGGTTCTGTAGGATTAAACGGTGATTTCATGGCAGCTTTTGCAGGAGAAGGTTCTGAAAAAGCAGACCTTAAAGAATTGGTAAGAAGACTTGATCGTGAAGATTTTGATCTGGTTGCTGTAGGACGTGCTTTGTTGAGCGATTACCAATGGGCAAAGAAAATTAAAGACGGCAGAGTAGAAGAGCTTACAGATTTTGCTGGTTCTAGTTTAGGAGTGCTTTATTAAAAAAAATTACAGTGAATTGCAGGTTTGCTTCGTGGGCAATTTATTATTTAAACTTTTTTCTACTATTACCTGAGAAGTAAAATAAGCAGTTCACTTTTATTTTATACATAATTTTACCTATAATTTTTTTAATTTTTAGAGAAACCGTTTTCAATTTTTTTTGAAAGCGGTTTTTTAAAATTTATTTTAACGCAAAGTCTGCAAAGATTTTTTTAATGATTGAAAATATTCTTCGCTCGCAAAGGCGTTTCACTCAGCAAAGAAATGGAAGCCTTCGCTGAACGAAGTGCCTTTGAGAACGAAAAATATGCAGTATGTGAGAAAAAATACCTTTGCGGACTTTGCGTCAAAAAATTTTAGCTAAAACAAAAACCGCCTGAAAAAATTCAGACGGCCTATTAACAAGTTTAAATATCTAAAATTGTCACCTAGTAGACAATAATGATTTCTTACAAACCAATGCTTTTGCTTGGTTTCAATTGCTTTCTGATGTTCTTAGGAATTGCATTTTTGTGAACCAAAATTGCTGTTGATTTATATTCAACATAAGGTCTTGTTACATATAAATATCCTTCAAAATCATTGGTTACACCCCAAGAATTTTTTACCATATAATATTCTTTACCCGACTGGTCTTTTGCCAAACCTACGATGTGCATTCCGTGGTCATCGGTGGTAGAAAGATTGTTTAAAGCTTTCTGACGCATATCTTCAGTAATGGTTTTATCTTTTTTAGGCTGAGTGAATAAATCTTTTTTTACGTCAGCAGTAATTTGATCAAGATCTACATCAGGAACGTAAGCAACACCATTTTTGTATGAAAAATAAGGCTCAGAAACGTCTGTTGCCCAACCTACAGAATATCCTTTGTTAACAGCATTATCGATAATGGCAGTCAATTCATTCATTGGAATATTCCAGTCAGAATCATGGCTCCAGTTATCAGGAATCGGAACTACAAATTTCTGGTAATAAGGATAATCTTTGTATGAAGACAACTCAACATAATCTTCAGGATTAATTCCTACCACTTCCTTAGCAAAAGTTTTTGGAGTGTAATTTTTTCCTTCGTAGGTAAAATTAGTAGGTACTTTTCCTAAATATTCATCTAAAATAGCATCCACAGAAGCCATCCAGTTATCAGATAATTTTCCTTTTGAAGAAGCTTCAACCAAGCTGTCTAAAACCGGCTTTAGTTTGCCCTGCATTTCTTTAAAATTATTTAAAGACTGTCCGGCTTTCAAACCTGTATAAACATCTTGTGGAACTGCACCGTATTTTTTGTACATATTAACCACATCATGAAGCTCACCTCCGTCTCCCCAACTGATTGCTCCGCTGTTTAAAACGTATAATTTTGCTTTATCGTGATAAGAATTTCTTGCGGTAAAGATTTCAGCCAAATCAACTGGCTTTTTGCCCATCCTCTGCATTTCAGACTCCAGGAAAGAGTTTCCAGAATAGCTCCAACAAGTTCCTGATGAACCTTGGTTTTTTACCGAAGTTGCCCCAACATCTGTTAATGTGGTAAACTGGAAATTAGCATTTTGAGAGTGATTGTTCTTCAACTTGTTGATCAGATCATCCTGAGCAAACATCATACTTCCTGCAGACAAAACAAAAAGTAATGACGCAATTTTGGTATTTTTCATTACTATAAAAGATTATTTATATGAATAGTCGTTCATATAACAGATTTGTTACAAAGGTAAAGGTTAAATTTAATACTGAGTTTTTATGAAAAATAAAATTTTTATTTATGATTTACCCGTTTTTCTCAGAAATAATACCTTCGCAATTTTTATCATTTATGATAGTGGAAATTTCGCAAAGCAATAAATTGTAATTTACTGTAGTTAATAAGCTAAATTAAAGAACTTTAGTAGTTTATGCTAAAAAAAGAACTCTCCGTAGAGAGTACAATATTATGAAAGTTTATCTGCAAGATATTATTTTTTTACGATTTTCTCTGTAATTATGGCAGAGTTGGTTTTAAGCTTTATATAATATATTCCTGTTTGCAAAGAGGTTAGAATTAATTTTTCCTGTTTTGAATTAAGACTTCCTTGTTTTATAAGCTGTCCTGTTGCGCCGTAGATTTGGTAGTCAACCAATGTCTCTTTACTTTTAATATGAAGAATATCCTCTATAGGATTGGGGTATAATTGAATTCCTGCCTGAGCGGCAGTTTCTTCTACAGACATCTGGCTGCATGCAGATTTAGCATATTTTGTGAAAAAAGATTGAGATTTTCCAGCTGTTACATTAACAGCCATTGTGTTGACGTTATCATTGGAATCTGTAAATAATTGATTATGGAAAAAGCCTCCTAATAGATAGTTACCATCTTTATCTACTGCAATAGCCGTGAATTCATCTATAAATCCATAAGGACTAACAATTTCTGCGGCTCCTATTACTGCACCGGTATCTTTATTCAGACGAACTAATAAAGGATCTGATCGATCTCCGTTAGATCGAGTCATTGCATAGTTATCCCAGATATCTGACCAACTTCCTTTGGCAAATCCTATCTCGTTTCCATTAATAGCAATCACTCCTTTTGTGAAACGGTATCCAAACTGAAGACCAGACATTCCATTAGGAGTTTTTGCCCATTGTACTACGCCGTTTTCATTCATTTTCATAACAAACGGAACAGTTTCAACATAACTTCTCGATGGGAAAGTATAATTTCCAAAAGTTGCAGCTGTTGGCATTCCATTGAAATAACGTCCGGAAATATAAATATCCGAAGAATTTGGATCTTTTATAATCGAATGAATTTCATCATCGGGACTTGTGGAGCCGTTATCGAGTTCTTTTCTCCATAGTTCTGCCCCATTACTGCCATTAATAGCCAGTAAATAGGCTTCTTTTGTGAAAGGTATATTATTATAGGAAAGATCTGCCATATTGCCGTACCCTGGATACATTTTCTTACCTGCAAGATAATAACGGTTTAAACTCTCATCATACACTAAATTTGCTTTTCCTTCTGCTCCTCCTGCGTTTATACCGTCTCCAGTTATGGGAAGAAGTAATGGCGTGCTCAGAGTCATGTTACCATTGTCATAATTAAATTTAACCAAATAATACTGATAAGATGTAGTGTATGTGGAAGGCACCGTAATACTTCCATTTAAATGTGTTCCAGCTCTGAACCCCATAATAGAATGAATATTTTTGCTAGAATCCATATACATCATCTGAATATCACAATATCTTAAAGCTAATGAAACGTCTCCTTGTAAAGGTTTACTCCAAGCCAATGTTCCATCAGAAGTATTATATTTTAGCATATAACCTGTTCTGTTACCAGGATCTGGTGTATTCATATCAACATAATTTACCAAAGGCAAAACATGAGTGTCATCAAAATGTACAGGAACGAGAGATCCCGGACTTCCATAATATGAACCATTAACAACAGTTGCTAACATATATAACCCCCCATTATTATCTACTGCAATTTGCCATGCACTTTCGTCACCTGTACCACCTATCGTCCTGGTCCATCTAATATTTCCTTGACAGTCTGTAGAAAATAAGAGAAGATCTTTATTCCCATAATGAGTAATGGCAACTCCATTTAGATTTTGTTCTTGAGGTTGTACAGTTGCCAAATAATAAGTATTATTATTGTTGTCTACTACAATATCCCGTATAGATTCGTCGTGTAAATAAGCGAATCCAGGATCAGCAGATCCCATCGCTCCTCCTGCTTGTTTTCCCCATTGCCATTGATAAGTTTGACTACAATATAATACAGGTAACATCAGTAAAAATGTCCACAATTTCTTACTTTTCCCATTTATGAGACAATTTTTGTTGGATTTTTTTAGCATTAAAAAAAGTATTTTCTCCAAAAATTGATTTTGGAAACAGGATACACTAAAATTTTTCTGCCAAATTGTACTAGAATAAATGTTTTTCATGATTATTAAAATGGTATTGTTTTTCCCAAAAATAACAAATAAAAACAAATGAAATCATTATTAAGTGAAGTATTTGTAATGAGAAACCACAATCTTTTTTGTAAATATTTAATGATAGCTTTTCAACTATCAACTATCAACTAAAAACTATCAACAACTTTCCTTATTTTTAAAAAAAGTTTACCATGTTTCCAACCTGCCCGAAGTTTCCTGCATCTATAAGAGTATAAAGCCTGACTATGGAAAAAGAATTACTGATAGAATGCCAGCGAAACGACCGCAACGCCCAGCGGAAAGTTTACGAAAAAATGGCGGGCAAGCTGTACACAGTCTGCAAACGCTATCTGAAAAACGATGAAGATATACAAGAAGTATTGGCAGATACTTTTTATAAAATATTCACAAAGTTGAATCAATTGGAAAACCATGATATTTTCGAAGCTTGGGCTAAGAAAATTGCAGTGAATGAATGTTTACAGAAACTGAGAAGTATGAAAGCTTTGAATGTTTCGTTAGAAGAAGATTTTGTAGAATCGACAGGCTCTCCAACCGACAGTATTTCGTTCGAGAAAGATATTTTGAAGCTTTTGAATTTTCTTCCAGAAGGTTGTAGGGCGATCTTCAATCTTTTTGCCATTGAAGGTTATCCACACAAAGAAATTGCAACAATGCTTTCAATTAGCGAAGGAACATCAAAATCTCAGCTGAATTTTGCAAGAAAAAAATTGCAGGAACTTTTGGTCAATCACAACATTTAAACTTTTACACAATGGAAAATAATCACGATATCGATAAAAAATTCAATGAGGCTTCTCAATTTTTGGAAGAACCTGCTACTTTTCCGGGTTTTGATAAAGTTTGGGCTAAAGTTGAAGAAAAATTAAATAAAAAAGAAGACAAGAAGAAAATCATCCCAATCTGGTTTCCTTATGGAATTGCTGCAAGCTTAATTATTGGTTTAGGAGCATTTTACTTTATTAATAAAAATGATGTTTCTGAAATTAATAAACCTGCAATTGCTCAAAATACGGTTTCTCCTAAAGTAAATTCTAGTGTTCAGGCAATTGACAGTACAGTGAAATCTAATATTGAAAAAGAAATTGTTTCTCAAAAAAAGATTCAAAAACCTGAAGTTTTAGTATATGAATCAGTTGTTCCTGTACCTACAATTTCTCCGATTTACCATAATGAAATACCCTCACAGAATTCAAATATAGCACAAGGAAATGTAGTTTATACGGAACCAGATGGCGATGGTATTTTGGATAAAGATGATGTGATTGAAAGAGTTGAATTAAGAAATAAAAATACTGTACCTATTATTTCTATTCCTGAAGGATTTTTATCAAATACAAATTCAGTATTGCAAGGAAGAACTGCCGGAGTTCAAATTTCTCAAAGCAAAGAGAAAGCTTTAGAAGAAGTAGTTGTTTTAGGATATTCCAAAACTTTAACGAAAAAACAATCAACGGTTGCCTCAAATACAATTGGAAGTACATTTTTGGAAAATAGACCGAATAGTAACATTTTGAAATCTTTGCAAGGAGCTACTCCAGGAATTAATGTGACTGTCGGATCTGGAGTTCCGGGTTCTTCGAAACCACTTATAATTAGAGGGATAAGCAGTTTAAATACAAATAGTCAACCTTTATATATTATCAACGGAAAAGTTTCAGACAGTAAAGCTTTTAGCAATTTAAATCCAAATACAATTGAAAGTGTTTCTGTTTTAAAAGATGCTTCTGCTACAGCAATGTATGGTAGCAGAGGCGGAAATGGAGTTATTGTTATCACAACCAAAAGACTCTCCCGAAAAGAAAGAAAAGCTTTTGAAAAACTGCAGAAAGTTCAGGATAGCATCAATGCATCAAAACAAATTCAACAAAGAAATAATGAAGAATATGATGCTTTTGTAGAAAATCCTTTTGAGTTGACGAAAAATCAGTCTGTTTCTACGTTTTCGATTGATGTGGATAAAGCTGCCTATTCCAACATCCGAAGAATGATTAACAACGGGGAACATGTGAATAAAAATGCGGTGAGAATTGAGGAAATGATCAATTATTTTAAATATGATTATCCACAACCGAAAAATAATGAGCCATTTTCTATCAATACAGAATACAACGATTCACCTTGGAATAACAAACATAAATTATTGAAAATCGGTTTGCAGGGAAAAGAAATTCCGATGAATAAACTTCCAAATTCAAACTTTATTTTTCTGATTGATGTTTCAGGTTCTATGAACGAGCCGAATAAATTACCACTGCTAAAATCGTCTTTTAAAGTTCTTTTGGATCAATTAAGATCAACTGATAAAGTAGGAATTGTAGTTTACGCAGGAAGTGCAGGAATGGTTTTGCCACCAACTTCAGCTAAAGAAAAAGGAAAAATCATTGAAGCCTTAGATAAACTTCAGGCAGGCGGAAGTACAGCGGGTGGACAAGGAATTGAATTAGCGTATAAACTCGCTCAGGAAAATTTCATCAAAAATGGAAATAACCGTGTTATCATTGCAACAGACGGAGATTTTAATGTGGGAACATCTTCTACGGGCGATCTTCAGACTTTAATTGAAGATAAAAGAAAATCAGGCGTGTTTCTAACCTGTCTAGGTTTTGGAATGGGAAATTTCAAAGACAACCTCATGGAAACTTTAGCGAATAAAGGAAATGGAAATTACGCATATATTGATAATCTTCAGGAAGCCAATAAGTTTTTAGGAAAAGAATTTACTGGAAATATGTATGCCATTGCAAAAGATGTGAAAATTCAGATTGAGTTTAATCCGAAATATGTGAAATCCTATCGTTTGATTGGTTATGAAAACCGAAAACTGAAGAATGAAGATTTTACCAATGATAAAATTGATGCAGGAGAATTGGGAAGCGGACATACGGTTACCGCTTTATATGAAGTCATTCCGAATGATGTGAATTCTGAATTTTTGCCTAAAGAAAATGATTTAAAATATACTAAAAACACAAATGATGAAAATTTTAATGATGAATTGGCAACGGTAAAATTCAGATATAAAAAGCCGGATGGCGATACAAGTTCTGAAATTATTCAGGTGGTTAAAAATACCAATCAATCTTTTTCATCTTCAAGCGATGATTTTAAATTTGCTTCTTCGGTTGCGTGGTTTGGCTTGGTTTTAAGAAACTCTGCTTTAATTAAAAATAAAGATTTGAAAGAAGTTGAAAAGCTTGCTAAAAAGGGAAGAGGAAAAGATGATGAAGGCTACAGAGCAGAATTTGTGAGATTGATAGAAACCTACCAATCGACACAGAAATAACAGTCGTAAAAAAGAAATTTCTTCGGAGATTTCTTTTTTTTCTCTATTTTTAGAAATATTATCAAAGATGAAAAAAGTTTATCTGTTATTGCCTGTTTTTGCGGTACAGTTTGCCTTTGCGCAGGATTCTCAGCGTTATTATTCGGGAACGTTTTTTAATGAAAAGAAAAAGCCTCAGAATTTTCTTAAAATTTTCAACAAAAACAGCGGAGTTTACGAATTGACCGATGAAAAAGGCTATGCTATTATTGCTGCAAAAGAATATGATACTTTGGTTTGGAACAACGGTAACAACATTGAGGTCGTTCGAAATGTGTATGAGCTTAAATATCTTTTAGAGAGAAAGATACCAAGAGAGACCGTTAAAAATGTTATTTCTAAAGACTACGAAGATTTAATTGAGAAGCCTGAAAATGATGAATTTAGTATTGAAAATTCTTACGATTCTGTAAGAAAAAATTCAGACCGTCAATTTTCTGCGGTTAGAAAACTTAAATTAAAGTCAGTTTCTCTATATAAAATTAAAAGTCAGCCAAAAAAATCTCTTGTTTTCAACGGTAGTTTCAGTACAGCTTTAGATATCAAAAGCAGAAACAGAATTCCACAGACTCAAAGCAGATATGTTCAGGGAAGGTCAGAAAATGGCTCTCTCGTTTGGAAAGGTCCCGAAACCGATGAAATGTTTAGCTTCGGACCGGATATTTCTACTTTAGGTTTCAATGGACAGCCTTATGAATATGATGTAAACGGACAATTAGTTGGTTTATCAAATGCGGTTTCTCCTGCAAAAGCTTACAATAACAATATTTTCAAAACAACGGTTGGTTACAGCAATCAGTTGAATATAAACGCAATGATTAAAAGAGGCGACTACAAAGAAGATGCAAGACTTAGTTTCAACTTAGGACAACGAAAAGACCAGATGTATTTTATAGATCAGTATGATGTGACGAATTCTTTTAAAACTAAATTCAGCACAAAAATTTTAGATTTTAATATCAATGCAGGATTCAATTACGAAGAAAATAAAGCAACCAATACCAATAGGATCGGATTATTTAACAGAGCATATCAAAATTCTTTATTAACTCCGGTTTCTTTTTCAAATCAGCAGAATGCTTATCTAAGCAATGGTTTGCAGAGAAGTTACAGTTTGTATGCAGATAATCCTGATTTTCTTTTTGATCAAGCAAATAAATACAATTATTACGAAAATATCCGCCAGTTTAATTTTGATGTAAGCAAAAATTGGGATGATTTTAAACTGAATATCAGTCAGGCTTACGATAATCAGGATATTGTGCATCGTGATGTTTATAAGGCTTCTACGACAGGTTTCATCAATGGATTGTACAACAGGAGAGATCAGAAGAATGAGTTTTATAATTCAAATATTTTATTGTCTTATAATTTGAGAGATTCAGATTTGAAGCACGGATTTAGCTTAAATCATATTCTAAATGACAGAAAAGTAAGTGTTAATCATAGTTTAGACCGAAACTATATTTATCAAAGAACTTCACAGGATTATATTTTTAATTATAATTTAGATTACGAGGATTATAATGATATAGAATTTGGGGCAAATCTTGGGAATTCTTTCTATATCTCAAACACTTCGCTCAAAAACAGTTATTGGATTCCGAAGGCAAATGGATATTTTACTTTTAAAAATATATTCAATTGGTATAATAATGATTTTCAACTATTGGGAGCATACACTCAGCTATCTGCAGAGCCGGAAATTGCAAAATCTTATTCTTCTTATGCCACGACACAGTTTTCTGCACAAAATTCTTATCAATATTTTCCTTTAAAAGAAGTAGAAACCTTTAATAATCTTTCGAATATCAATATCAAAGAATGGAAAGCCGGTTTTAAATATATTGTCAATCGAAAAATAAATCTTACCGCAGAATATTTTAAGCGAAAAATTTCCGACGATGTTTTCCCCGTTTTTGAAGGAAATAATTTAGTGCTTAAAAATTTGGCAGATCATACGTATAAAGGTTACGAAGTAAATTTTAATTACGACAATATCATCGCTAATCAAAATTTTAAAGTAAGCAGTAAGGCTTCCTTTTTTAAATATCAGGACGTTGTAGATCGGGTAAATTCGGGGTATAATAATCTGATGATTTCAGGGTTTAATGATATTCATAAAGTTTTATCAGAAGGTCAGGTTTTGGGTGCAGTAACGGGAAGTTATTATGAAAGAAATGCAGACGGAAAAGTAATAATCGATGATTATGGTTATCCCGTAAAAGCTTCTGGAATGAAAATAATTGCTGATCCTACACCCGATTTTGTGGTAAAATTTACTCATAACTTCAATTACAAAATGTTTGCTTTAGACATCAATTGGGAATGGAAAAAAGGCGGACAAACCTGGAATGGAACACAAGCTGTTCTCGATTATTATGGTCGTTCCCAAACTTCGGCAGATGAAAGAAATATTAAGAACTATGTTTTTGAAGGCGTCAATTATAATGGAAATGTAAACCAAATTCCTGTAGACTTTTATAATCCCAATCAGTCGATAAGTGACAATCGTTGGACGAGGTATGGTTTTCTTGGCGTAGCTGAAAATTATGTTGAAAAAGCAGATTATATCAGAATTAATGATATTACACTTTCAGCCTACTTCGATATAGGAAAACTCAGAAGAGCTTTAGGAGTGAGCTTTTATGTGAATAATATTTTCCTTTGGCAGGCAAACAATGGGGTAGATTCTGACCAGGATTTTTATGATTTTGATAACAGCCGAGGTTTAGATTTTTTCAATTTGCCATCTTTTAAAACATATGGTTGCACGGTTTCTTTTAAATTTTAAACTATGAAATTCAGATTTTTATTCAATATAGCTTTTGCTTTTACTCTGTTTTCATGTCTGTTTTTCAATGGACAGACTAAATTCAGTGATTTTAAAAAAGAGAAAACATATATTCAGACCAACCATGTTTTTTATAAACCTGGAGAGGAAATGTATTTCAAAATATTCATTGTTCAGGCTGAAAATAACCATCCTGCCAATCAAAGCAGAACGGTGAATGTAGAATTGATTGATCCAAGCGGAGCCGTTGTAAAGAAAAATAAATATGCAATAAAAAATGGCCATGCAGAAGGTGCTTTCAGTTTTTCTGAAGATATGAAAGGGGGACTTTACAAGATCAGGGCTTTTACAGCTTGGATGCAAAATGAAACCGGGAAAAATGTTTTCGAAAAAGAAATTACGCTCCAAAAAATAGTTTCTCCGAGAATATTAATGAAACTCGATTTCCCTAAAAAAGGCTATGGAGCAGGAGATGAGGTTTTGGCAAATTTCTCGATGAGAAGTTTAAGCAACCTTCCGATTCCGTTTTATGAAGCCTATTTTACAGTGATGCATGAAGGTGAAAAAATCACAGAGGGTTCATTGATAACAGATAAAGAAGGAAAATATTTACTGAAATTTAAACTTCCTGAAGTATTGAAATCTTCGGATGCTTTATTGAGCATAAAAGTAAATTACGATGGTTTTACAGAATCCATTTCGAGAAATATTCCAATTGTTTTAAATAATTTGGATTTAAAATTCATGCCTGAAGGCGGAACTTTCATCAATGAAATTGAACAAAATATTGCTTTTAAAGTTCTAGATGAATTTGGAAATCCTGTTGATGCAGTTTTAGAAATTTATAACCAAGATCATCAAAAATTAACTGAAGTTTCAGCCTATAATTTTGGGATGGGAAGTGTCCTTTTTACACCTAAAAAAGGTGAAATGTATTATGCAAAAGTTCTTAAGCCCGAAAATATCAGTAAAATATACCAACTTCCAGTCGCAAAAGAGGATGGAATTGTTTTTAATACTAAAAAAGAAAACCAAACCATCAGTTTGATCATCAATACAAAATCTGAAAAAAATGTTTTGATAACAGGTAATTTCAGAGAAAAAGAAGTGTATTCTAAATTATTAAACTTAAAGCAAGGTTTAAATTTTCTTGAGATCTCTGAAAAAGAACTTCCAATCGGAATTATCAGATTTACAGTGATCGAGAATCATATTCCTTTGGCTGAAAGAATTGTCTTTGCGAATGAAAATAAGCAGATGAAGGTGAAAATTACTCCAACAAAGAAAAATTATTTACCGAGAGAAAAAGTGCTTGTCAATATTGAAACTACTGACGAAAATAACCAGCCGATTCCTGCCAATCTTTCGATGAGCGTAGTTGATGATAAACTCTGGACGTATGCAGATGATAAGCAAAACCATATTCTTTCCTGGCTTTTATTGGATTCTGAATTGAGAGGAAAAATCGAAAGACCTCAGTTTTATTTTGATAAAAAAGAAGAAAAAGCAACAAAGAGTTTAGACTTAGTCATGTTGACCAATGGTTACCGATATTTTGAAATCAATTCTGAAGTTGAAAAAACAGGAAACTATAAATATCTTCCTGAAAAAATAAACCCAATTTACGGAGTTGTAGAAGATGAGAATAAAAAGCCTATAAAAGCAGAAGTGTATTTAATTGAAAATTACTCTAAAATTAAAAAACAAATTACCTCAGAGAATGGCTTGTTTTATTTTTCAGATTTGGAAGGTAAATATCAACACGATGTTATTGCAAAATCTTTAGACCCGAAACAGAAAGTTAATATTAGAATGCTTTCTTATCAATTGAATATTAATCCTTTAGTTAAGAAATCTTTAGAAAATATTAATGTTGAGGAAATCATAAAAGAAGCTGGAATAAAAAAAAAGCCGTCAATTTCCCAAGGTATTCAAGAGATTTTAAAAAAATTACCATCAATTAGAAAATCAGATTCTAGTAATGTTGAAAAGAGTATTGAAGAAGTTGTAGTATTAGGTTATAATAGGACATTAACTAAGTCTTTAACAACAAGTTCTATCACAACAATAGAATCAAAAATGTTTGAAAATAGACCTAATGTATCATTTTTACAATCTTTACAGGGAGCAGCAGCAGGATTGTCTATAAATTCTAGTTCAGGTTTCCCTGGATTAAGTAAAATTGATGTTGTTATTAGAGGTGTTGGATCCATCACAGCTTCTGCTAATCCTTTGTATGTTATTGACGGAGTTGTTTCTAATGCTACTCAATTCAGAAATTTAAATTCGAATGATATCAATTCTGTTTCTGTTTTAAAAGACGCTGCTGCGACTTCCATTTATGGGAATAGAGGTTCAAACGGAGTCATTATCATCAATTCAAAAAATGGAAGAAACTCAAACATCAAATTTGATATCACTCCCAAAACTTTTTTTGCGGTAAAAAATATTCCAAGAGATAGCTTGACGATTTACGATAAATCTTATCATTATGATGGTTATCGTAAATTTTCCTATCCTGTTTATGAAACAACCAATACTTCATACCGCCACGATTACCGTGATACTATATATTGGAATCCTATTGTTGAAACCGATAAAAATGGAAAAGCACAGGTAGAATTTTATCAATCTGATGCCAATTCAGCTTTCAGAGTAATGACGGAAGGTATTTCTGCATCGGGATTAATTGGAAGAGATGAAACAACCTATGCTGCACAAAGTCTAATTTCAATTGATGCTAAAATTCCGCAATATCTCACGCGAACTGACCAAATGATGATTCCTGTGGTCATTAAAAATAATTCTTCGGAGACGAAAACATTAACGATGAATGTCATTGTTCCGAATCATATTAAGCTAATGAAAGCTGACAGCTTGATTACTTTAAAACCATTAGAATCTGGAAGATTGTTTGTGAAAATACAGACAGATAAATTAATTAGTTCGAACATTCAGTTTACTGTAAAGTCTGGAGATTTCAGAGAAACAATGATTTTACCGTTGAAAGTAGAAGAAAAGGGTTTTCCGCATCGTTTTTCAATTGTCAATAACAAACCAGAAAACGCGAAAATCAATATTCCGGAATATGTAAACAGCAGTTTTGAAGCATCTTATTATGTTTACGAAAATTCGGCATTGCAAATGTTTGAAGATATTGAAAGATTAAAACGAGAACCTTACGGATGTTTCGAGCAGCTTTCTTCTACTGTTTACCCCAATGTTTTTATTCTTGATTACTTAAAATCTACCCATAAAATTAATTCAGGGACAGAATACAATGTTGTTCGAAATATGAAAAAAGGATTCGAAAAAATGCTGTCTTACAAAAATAGAGACGGCGGATTTTCTTATTTTGGTGATAGCGAATCTGATGTTGCTTTGTCCGCTTTTGCTTTACTTCAGTTCAGAGATTTAAAGAAATATGTAAATGTAGATGCGAAATTGGTTCAGAATCTTTCTTCATTTATTCTTTCGAAGAAAAATTCTAACGGACTTTTTGAGGTAAGAAGAAATTATGAATCGAAAGCAGAATATTCAGAATATTCATGGTCCAGAAATATGTATGTTTTGTATGCTTTGTCTAAACTTGGTATTAAAAATGAAATTCAGAATACTTACGAAATCAGCCTAAAAAGAGCTTTGGCCACAAAAGATTCTTATCAGTTGGCGTTAATGGCAAATACATCTTCAAATCTTGGGAAAAAGGAAGATTACAATCAATTACTTTCTATTTTAAACGAACAGTACAAAAATAAAGATGTAAAAACCAAAACCACATTTACAGGTTCACAAGGAATTTCAGCCAATGCAGAAACGCTTTCCTTGTACATGATGGCTTTACAAAAAAATGAAAAAAATAATCAGTTGGAAATTGCAAAAGTTGCAGATGAATTGATTAATTACAACGGATATTACGGATTTGGTTCAACACAAGCTACAACAGTTGCTTTAGAAGCATTATCAGATTTCTTCGCTAAAAACGAAAAATTATTTGGAATTGATAAACCGGAAATTAAAATCAATAATGCCAAAGTATCACCAAATATTATGTTTTCTTCAGCTTTCAGGAAGGGTGAAAACGACTTGAGTGTTGAATATTTATGTGACAAAGGTTTACCTTATAAACTAGATTACCAGTATTACACTTTGGAAGCTCCAAAAAGTGAAAATATTCCTGTGACTTTAGAAACAAAACTAAAATCTGAAACTTCAAAAGTAGGAGAGACCAACAGAATGACGGTAATCGTGAAAAATAAAATCAACGGAGATTTACCGATGACTACCGCAAAAATCGGAATTCCTGCCGGATTGACTTTACAAAATGCATTGTTGAAAGATATGATTGATAAGAAACAGGTATCTTATTATGAAATCTTTGATAATTATCTGGTTTTATACTGGGAACATTTTGATGCCAATGAAACGAAGATCATTAATCTTGATCTAAAAGTAGAATTTGCAGGAGAATATACCGGAAAAGCAAGCAATGTTTATCTTTATTATATGCCTGAATCTAAGTTTTGGAGTGAAGGAATTAAAGCTAAAATAGAACCTTAATTAAAAAAGACTAAACGAATTTCTCTACAATTTTCAAATGTTTCATCGGAACAATACCTGTGTAGAAATAGCAACATAATTTTTAGATGGCGTTCCATAGGAGCACTATCTTTTTTTAGAAATTAAAAATAAAAAACTAAACTTTCAAAAATTATTGAAAATTCAAAAATTATAATTACATTTGTATTAGAAATTTAAAAGAAGACGGAAATGCAACTTTCAGAAGCAAAAGAAAAATACATTCAAACTTGGGGAACTTTAGCCACAAACTGGGGGATTAACCGTACGATGGCACAGGTTCATGCTTTACTTTTAGCGGAAGGAAAAGCACTTTCTACAGATGAAGTAATGCAAATGCTGGAGATTTCAAGAGGAAATGCCAATATGAATCTCAGAAACCTGATGGAGTGGGGGTTGGTAAGAAAAGAGCTCATGAAAGGCGACCGAAAAGAATATTTTTTTGCCGAAAGAGATATGTGGTATTTGTTTAAGCAATTGGTGAAAGAACGTAAGAAAAGAGAAATAGAACCGGTTTTGAATTCAATCTCAGAGCTTAAAAATGTGGAAGAAAATACTGAAGAAGCCAAAAAATTTACAGCTTTGATGGAGGAAATGGAAAACGTTACAGGAAAAGTTTTCAACATAATGGATCTGGCAATAAAGAGCGATGATCATTGGTTGGTAGGAAAAATAACCAACTTATTAAAGTAGAGAAGGACTTCAAAAATCCTTTTTTATTTCAAATTAGTTTTCAAAAATTATTGAAAGTATAGTAAAATTAAAACCCTAAAAAAACTATAAAATGAAACTGAATATTTTAAAAACAGAAGTTGCTTTTCAAATTTTGTTAAGCTTAGGAAGTTTTCTTTACTTGGTCATAGATCACAATAAACAAAATCAGGCATCAGATTTTTTTATTGCACTTTTCTTTATTGGTGTTGCAAATCTATTGGGTTTTTTAATTAGAATCTCTGTTGTAGCAAGTAAATTACATAGATATTATTTCTTCGGAGTTATTTTATTCTTTCTTTTATTGTTTGGAATAAGTTCATTAACTATAGATTCTAAAGTTGATTTTGTTATGAATTTTATGGGAATTGGCGGTATTCTTTTCAATATTTATTATCTGGTTTATGGTTTTTATTTAATAAGAAATCATTCAAAAAAATAGGAAAGGAGATGAACCTTTTTTATTTCAAATTATCTTTCAAAAATTATTGAAAATATAATATTTATAAAATGTTTAATATTATTTCATATCTGTTATTTCTAGGAATCAGCTCGTATATCACAATTGATGTGGGAAGAAGATGTTTCAATTCCGGGAAAGTATATTTGGAATATTTAATCAAAGACAATGATTTTTGCCTTACGGTCAACAGAATTCTTCTTGGAAGTTATTATTTGGTAAATCTAGGCTACATCGCATTAAATCTGAGTTTCTGGAAAAATATTTCGAATTGGGAAGCACTTTTAACTACCGTTTCCGTTCGTATCGGAATGATTGTTTTAATTCTCTGTGCGCTGCATTTTATCAATATCCTAATGCTTTATGTTTTAAGAAAAAAATTAACAATAAAATAAATTATCATGACTGCAACTATCCTTACCCAAACGTACAACCTCTCAGCGTACATCATTTACTTACCAATTGTGATCACGCTTACTGTACTCGTTTCACAATTTCTGTTTAAAAACTCAAAAACATTTATGATTGATATTTTTCATCAGAAACAAGACATTGCGATGGCAACCAACTCATTGTTTAAAATAGGTTTTTACCTTTTAAATATCGGTTTCGCCCTTTGTATTATTGAATTTTTTCAGATTGAAACTGTTGAAAAATTAGTTGTTGCATTAAGCAAAAAGATTGGCGGATTTTCAATTTATCTTGGTGTAATGATGCTTCTGAATTTACTTTTATTTCTAAAAGGTCGTAAACATGCAATTAATAAAGACAAAATCATACACGAAGAAATTATAGAATCTTAAACTTTAAAATCAATTATTATGAAAAATTTAATCATTCATTTAGTTCTGATTTTTTATTTCGGAGGAAAAACGAAAAGAATAACTTTTTAAAATCATAATTCCATGAAGGTTTTTTGAAAAATTGACTATTATCTTATCTAAAAACTCAAAAAATGAACCATACCGAATTAATAAAAAAAGTAGAATGGAAAGACCTCAAAAAACTTTCCGTCAAAGAAATGCTGATAGAGAATAATATCTCTTTGCCATGGTTTTTTATCTCTCTGTTTTTGGCGTACAAAGGATATTATTGGGCGGCTCTTCCGTTCTCTGGATTTTATTTTTTGACAGCATTAAGACAGGTTCACAACGGATTTCACAATTCTTTAGGAACGGGAAGATTCCTGACTTGGCTTTCGATGTATTTAAACAGTATTTCAATGATGGCATCGATTCATGCGGTGAAATTTAATCACATCAGGCATCATAAATTTTGTCTCTCAGAAGAAGATTACGAAGGGAAGTCTGCCTCAATGAAATGGTATGAAGCTATTTTATACGGCCCAAAACACATGTTTCTTATTCATTGGGTGATTTTTAAATTAGCCAACAAAAATTATAAAAAGAATATGTTTTTAGAACTCATTTCGATTGCTGTTTTTGTTTTCATTGCTTTCTATTTCCAGATTGATTTTTTAATATATCATATTTTAATCATGTTTTTTGGTGAATTTTTAATGGCATTTTTCGCAGTTTGGACGGTTCATCATGACACAAACGAAAACCCAAACATTGCTAGAACACAACGTGGATCTTGGAAAAATAAATTAACGTTCAGTATGTTTTATCATATGGAGCACCATCTTTTTCCTGCAGTTCCAACCATAAAATTACCTGAATTGGCAGATAGAATCGATAAAGTTTTACCGGAACTGAATAAGAAACAAACATTTTAAAAGTTATAAAATAAAGTCCCAAAGGGACGGCCTACCAAAGGATAGGATGAAATCCTATCAACCATCAACCATCAACCATCAACCATCAACCATCAACCATCAACCATCAACCATCAACCATCAACCATCAACCATCAAAATATGTCAATAATAATTCTAAATACAACCATTCAAGCTGATGTTCATAAAGTGTTCGATTTGGCTAGAGACATTGATTTGCACCAAAAATCAACCTCAAAAACCAATGAAAAAGCTATCGCAGGAAGAATTTCAGGTTTAATAGAATTGAATGAAACCGTAACTTGGAGAGCAAAACACCTCGGATTTTACCAAACCCATACTTCAAAAATTGTAGATATGAAGAAACCTTATCAATTCACAGATGTTATGCTGAAAGGAAGATTTAAATCTTTTAAGCATCAACATATTTTCAGAGAGGATGGCAAAAACACGATAATGACAGATATTTTAGAATTTGAATCACCTTTTGGAATTATCGGTCAATTGTTCAATTATTTTTTTCTGAAAAATTATATGAAAAGATTTTTATTAAAAAGAAATGAGATAATTAAAAATGCAACAGAAAATAATAAACAGTGAGTACTAAAACTGTCATGCTGAGCGAAGTCGAAGCATTTCACGCAAAATCATTAACAATCAACTAACAACAAGCATCAATCATGAAATTCCTAAAAGCCGAATGGCGAAAATTAGCCATCATCAATTACGAAGTGAATCCGGAAATCTTATTAAAGTACCTTCCCAACGGAACAGAAATCGACTTTTACCAAGGCAAATGTTATGTTAGCCTGGTAGGATTTATGTTTTTAAATACCAAATTATTGGGACTTCCGATTCCGTTTCATAGAAATTTTGAAGAGGTAAATTTAAGATTTTATGTCAGAAAAAAAGATGGAAAAGAATGGAAAAGAGGTGTTGTTTTCATTAAAGAAATTGTTCCGAAATATGCATTGAGTATTATCGCCAATTGGGTGTATAAAGAAAATTATAAGACCCGAAAAATGAAAAATGAAATGCATTACAGCGGCAGTGATTTGATTGTAAAATATTTCTGGAAAGAAGAGCACTGGAATTTTATTCAGATTAATGCAGAAAGCAAAGCACAAAAAATGAAAAATGATTCGGAATTCGAATTTATCATTGAACATTATTGGGGATTTACAAAACGGGGAAATAAAACCTCAGAATACGAAGTTTGCCATCCAAAATGGGATTGGTATCCTGTAAAAGACCATCATGTGAAAATAGATTTTAAAAAAGTCTACGGACAAGATTTTGAATGTATAAATCATCAAAAACCAATTTCAGTAATGCTTGCCGAAGGTTCTGAAATAGAAGTAAGAATGAAAAAGTATTTGCTGGAAAAGTAAAAAGCAAGGTGAATTTTTTAAAAGAAATTGAAACTTGTTAGGATGAAAATCTTAGATTTTCAAAACTTATGTGTTCTAAATTTTCTCAAACTATTTAAACTAAAAACTAAAGTGTTCTAATGTGTTTAAAAGATACTATTACTTAGAATTTCACCTTTAATTATTAACCTAAGCCTAAGCCTTAAAAATAATGAAAATAATCATCGCTGCCGGAACCGGTTTCCTCGGAAAAAATCTCGAAAAATATTTTACCGAAAAAGGAAATCAAGTGTATATTTTAACGAGAAATCCAAAACGAAAAAACGAAATTTTATGGGATGCAAAAACGTTAGGTGAATGGAAAACTTTGCTTGAAAATTCAGATGTTTTAATCAATCTGGCGGGAAAATCTGTCGATTGTCGATATACAGACAAAAACAAACAGGAAATTTACGATTCAAGAATTAATAGTACAAAAATACTTCAACAAGCGGTTGACAATTGTATTAATAAACCAAAAATATGGTTGAATGCAAGTTCGGCAACAATTTATGTTCATTCAGAAACACATTTAAATACAGAAGAAAACGGAATAATCGGCGATGATTTTTCAATGAATATCTGTAAAAGCTGGGAAAAAGAATTTTTCAAAACTGAAAATAAAGACATCAGAAAAGTTGCATTAAGAACATCGATTGTTTTAGGAAATAATGGGGGAGCTTTTACCAAATTAAAATTAATTACAAAATTGGGTTTAGGCGGAAAACAGGGAAGAGGAAATCAGAATATAAGCTGGATTCATATTAATGATTTTTGCAAAGCTGTAGAATATATTATTGAGAATAAAAATCTTTCAGGAGGAATTAATGTGACTGCTCCAAATCCTTTGTCTAATGAAGGATTTATGCAAAAATTAAGAAAAGAAATGAAAATTCCCTTTGGTTTAAATGCCGCAGTTTGGCAACTGGAAATCGCCTCTGTATTGTTAAAAACAGAAACCGAATTATTACTAAAAAGCCGAAACGTTTATCCTGAAAAATTAATGAAAAGTGGTTTTAAATTTACCTATCCAAATGTTGAAACTGCATTTAAAGATTTGGTTTAGCAAAGAATGAAGACTGAGGAAGAAAACTCGAAAAAACTACCGTTTGTGAATTTATCAAATGATGATTAAATTAGCGAAAAACTAAACTTTATGTTAAGTAAAAAAACTAAAACTGTATTTTTCTCATCATTACTCATATCATCCACTTTTTTTTCACAAGCGCATAATGTTTCGGAAGGTTATCAAAAACCTACGGACCCTTTAGTTGTTCAAAATCTCGAAAGCTGGCAAGATCTAAAATTTGGTTTGTTCATGCATTGGGGAACATACAGCCAATGGGGAATTGTCGAAAGTTGGAGTCTTTGTCCTGAAGATGAATCGTGGACGCAGCGTAAACCCGAACACGGAAAATCTTACAATGAATATGTAGAAAATTATGAAAATCTACAGAAAACTTTTAATCCTACACAGTTTAATCCTCAAAAGTGGGCAGATGCAGCAAAGAAAGCGGGCATGAAATATGTGGTTTTCACTACAAAGCATCATGATGGTTTTGCGATGTTTGATACGAAGCAGTCTGATTACAAAATAACTTCCCCAAATACACCTTTTTCCAAAAATCCAAAAGCAGATGTGGTAAAAGAAGTGTTTAATACATTCAGAAAAGATGGTTTTAAAATAGGAGCTTATTTCTCAAAACCCGATTGGCATTCTGATGATTATTGGTGGTCATATTTTCCGCCAAAAGATAGAAATGTGAATTATGACCCTAAAAAATATCCTGAAAGATGGAATAGCTTCAAAAATTTCACCTTTAATCAACTTAACGAAATCACTTCAAACTATGGTAAAGTAGATATCCTTTGGTTAGACGGAGGTTGGGTGCGCCCGTTTCATACGATTGACCAAAGTGTTGAATGGCAAAGAACCATCAAGGTTGAGCAAGACATTGACATGGATAAAATCGGTACAATGGCTCGCAAAAATCAACCGGGAATTATCATTGTAGACCGTACTGTTCCAGGAAAATGGGAAAATTATGTAACACCCGAACAAGCCGTTCCCGAAAAGCCGCTTACAATTCCTTGGGAGAGCTGTATTACGATGGGCGATTCGTTTTCTTATGTTCCCAATGACAATTATAAATCGTCTCAAAAAATCATTGAAACTTTGGTTAAAATAATTTCACGAGGGGGAAATTACCTGATGAATATTGCTCCCGGACCAAACGGAGATTACGACCCGATTGTGTATGAAAGATTAAATGAAATTTCAGGCTGGATGGATAAAAACCAATCGGCGGTTTTTGCAACAAGAAGCATGGCTCCTTATCACGAAGGAAATTTTTATTATACTCAAAGTAAAGACGGTAAAACAGTGAATATTTTCCATTTAGAAGATAACAAAAATTATCAGTCACCATCAAGTTTAAGCTTTCCAATTCCTGAAAATTTTAAACCAAGATCTTTGAAAGTTTTAGGTTTAAAAAATAAAATTCAATGGAAAAAAACGGGCAATTCGATTGAACTCATCTTACCAAAAGAAAGAAGCCAGTTAAAATATTCAACTGTAGTCCAAATTACACAATAGTTGAATTTGTAATTAAAGTGACCTAGGAAATCGGAGCGTTAAGAAAATTAAAACTTAATCCGTTAAGAAATTCCCATTGTTTGAAGCGCGACACAAATATTGAACCGAAGAACGAATATTGAATTCGCGCAAGTTTTGGAAATTTTAGGATTAAATTTTAATTTTTAGCGGAGAGTTCCAAGTCTTGAACTTTTGGTTCTTTTGTTTCAAGACAAAAGAACATATTTAAACTAAATTATTTACGATGTTTAAACTCAGATTTAAAATTATAGTAATTTCATTATTGAGCACAACATTTATTACCGCTCAAAAACCTTTATATAAAGACCCAAAACAACCCATTGAAGCTCGAGTTCAGGATTTGCTGAAACGTATGACTCCCGAAGAAAAATTCTGGCAATGCTTTATGATTCCCGGAGATTTGGATAACGTTCCGAAAGGTCAATATGTTCACGGAATTTTCGGATTGCAGGTGAGTGCAGGAAATCAAGGCGGTGGCGTTGCCGGACAATTGTTGAAATACAATGCCAATGAAGATGCGGAAAGATTAGCAAAAAAAATCAATGCCATTCAAAAATATTTTGTTGAAGAATCCCGATTAGGAATTCCTATTATTCCTTTTGACGAAGCCTTACATGGATTGATGCGTGAAGGTGCAACCGCTTTTCCACAGGCAATAGGTTTGTCGGCAACCTTCAATCCTGAGTTAATGAAAGAAGTTTCGACAGCCATTGCAAAAGAATCTAAATTGAGAGGAATTCGTCAGATCTTGACTCCGGTTGTTAATTTGGCGAGTGATGTTCGATGGGGAAGAACGGAGGAAACGTATGGTGAAGACCTATTTTTGACCTCCGTGATGGGTGTGAATTTTGTCAGTTCTTTTGAAAATATGGGAATTATTACCACTCCAAAACATTTTCTGGCAAATGTTGGTGAAGGCGGTCGTGATTCTTATCCAATTCACTGGAGCAAAAGATATTTGGAAGAAACGCATTTAATTCCTTTTCAAAAAGCCTTTACTCAAGGAAAAAGCCGTTCGGTGATGACTTCTTATAATCTGTTGGATGGAAGGCCTTCAACGGCAAATCATTGGTTATTGACCGAAAAACTAAAAAACGAATGGAATTTCAAAGGTTTTGTCATCAGTGATGCAAGTGCGGTTGGTGGAGCAAATGTTCTGCATTTTACAGCAAAAGATTATGATGATGCTTCTGCACAGGCTATCAATGCGGGACTTGACGTAATTTTCCAGACCGAATATCAACATTATAAATTGTTTATTCCGCCGTTTTTGGATGGAAGAATTTCTAAGGAAAGAATTGATGATGCGGTTGCAAGAGTTTTAAGAGCGAAATTTGAACTGGGTTTGTTTGAAGATCCTTACGTATCAAATAAAAATATTGAAGAATTAAAGAAAATAAATCATAAACCGTTAGCCGAAAAAGTAGCTGTTGAATCTTTTGTTTTGCTTCAAAATACACATCAAACACTACCGATTTCGGAAAATACTAAAAAGATTTTGGTTGTTGGAACCGATGCGGTTGATGCAAGATTGGGAGGTTATTCCGGACCGGGAAATAAGAAGGTAAGTATTTTAGACGGAATTAAAAATTTCGTTAAAAATAAAAATATTGAAATTACTTATTCAAAAGGAATTGATTGGAATCTAAAGAATTTTGTCACTGTTCCGAGCGAGTTTTTATCTTCCGAAAATAAAAAAGGATTAAAAGGAAATTATTTTTCTAATTCAGATTTAAAAGGAAATCCTGCTTTTGAAAAACAGGATGAACAATTGAATTTCAAATGGACTTTATATTCTCCAAACCCTGAAAAGCTACAATCAGACAATTACAGCGTTCGTTGGACAGGAAAACTGGAAGCTCCAAATTCTGGAAAATATAAATTAGGTTTAAGAGGTAATGACGGTTTTAGATTATATTTAAACGGAAAATTATTAATTGACAATTGGGAAAAGCTGAGTTATTCAACAAAAACGGTTGAGCTTGATTTTAATAAAGGTCAAAAATCAGATATTGTTGTTGAATTTCATGAAAATAGGGGAGAAGCAAATATTGAATTGGTTTGGAATTACGGTTTGAATAATCCTTGGGTTGATTTTAATACAGCCTTCAATTTAGCTCAAGATACAGATTACATAATCATTGTAGCTGGAATTCACGAGGGGGAATTTCAGGACCGGTCTTCATTGAGCCTTCCCGGATATCAGGAACAATTTATAGAAGCAGTTTCTCTTCTAAAGAAACCAATAACCGTTGTTTTGGTGGGTGGTTCTGCAATAAAGACGACAAATTGGAAAGATAAAGTAGGTGCAATTTTAGATGTTTGGTACCCCGGCGAAGAAGGCGGAAAGGCGGTCGCAAAAGTTCTTTTTGGAGCTGAAAATCCTTCAGGAAAATTACCGATTACGTTTCCAATCGAGGAAGGTCAGTTGCCTTTAACATACAACCATCATCCTACAGGAAGAGGAAATGATTATCACGATTTGAGCGGTGAGCCATTGTATCCGTTTGGTTTTGGATTGAGTTATACGACTTTCGAAATCTGTGATTTACAATTAAATCAAGCAAAATTTTCTGAAAGTGAAACGATTGTGGCAAAAGTGAATGTGAAAAATACAGGTTCAAAAGCTGGAAGCGAAGTTGTTCAGTTGTATGTAAAAGATTTGCTGGCTTCAGTTTCAAGACCCATTTTAGAGTTGAAAGGTTTAAAAAAAGTATATTTAAAACCTGGAGAATCTAAACAGATCTCGATTGAAGTTCCGGTAAAAGAATTACAGTTTTTAGATGAGAAAATGAACTGGATCGTAGAAAAAGGAATCTATAGGATTTTTGTAGGAAATTCTTCAAAAAATCTGCCTTTGAAACAGAATATTGAAGTTCAATAAAAAAATATGGTACGATATCTGTAATAATGACTTTAAACCTGAATGAAATTAATTGGTTTTAAGATCATTCAAAAAATTTAAATGTTATGAAAAAGCTATTGATATCAACCATTTTATTAGTAGGATTGTCAACAGGTGTTATGGCACAGAAACATCCAACTCCGCCGCCACATCCTTCGAAAACACAATTATACAACAGTAAGCTGAATGAATTGAATAAAAGGTATAACACTGAAAAAAAACTGATCATAAATCATCCGATTGCTACCAAAAAAATGAAACAAGATCAGCTTAAAGCTTTAAATGTACGTTATCAAAACGAAAAGAAATTGTTGAGAGCTGCTAAATAGATGCAAGAAATATTGTTAAAATGAAAATTTGAACAACTGTTTAATTTTACGATATTTTTAATATTAAATAAATTTATTAAAAGAGAATACGTTTTTGTGTTCTCTTTTTTATTTATAATTAAATGAAAACCATATTCATTATGCATTGCTTCACGAATTTTCAGAAACGCAAAACATCCAATATTTTTCCTTAAATTCGCATAAAAATTTTAAGCTAATGAATTACGATATTATTGTCATCGGAAGTGGACCCGGTGGATATGTTACAGCAATCAGAGCGGCACAATTGGGTTTTAAAACTGCAATTATCGAGAAAGAAAATTTAGGAGGAATCTGCCTTAACTGGGGATGTATTCCAACCAAAGCTTTGTTGAAGTCGGCTCAGGTTTTTCATTATATTAATCATGCAGAAGACTATGGTTTGAATAAAGTGGAAGCAAGTTTTGAGTTTCCAAACGTTATTCAGAGAAGCCGTGGTGTAGCCTCTAAAATGAGCAAAGGGATTGAGTTCTTGATGAAAAAGAACAAAATCGATGTGATTTTAGGAACTGCAAAAGTACAAAAAGGGAAAAAAGTTTCTGTTACAGATAAAGAAGGAAAAGTAACTGAATACACAGGAACTCACATTATTTTGGCTACAGGAGCTCGTTCTAGAGAGTTGCCAAACTTACCTCAAGACGGTAAAAAAGTAATCGGATACAGACAGGCATTATCTCTTCCTGAGCAGCCAAAATCTATGATCGTTGTAGGTTCTGGAGCTATCGGAGTAGAGTTTGCTGACTTCTATAACACAATGGGAACGAAAGTAACTGTTGTAGAATTTTTACCAAACATCGTTCCTGTAGAAGATGAGGATATTTCTAAGCACTTAGAGAAATCTCTGAAAAAATCAGGAATCGAAATCATGACAAATGCTTCTGTAGAAAGTGTTGATACAAGCGGAAACGGTGTGAAAGCTACTGTGAAAACTGCAAACGGAAACGTAATTCTTGAAGCTGATATCTTGCTTTCTGCTGTTGGAATTGCTGCAAATATCGAGAACATTGGTCTTGAAGAAGTGGGAATTCAGACAGATAAAGGTAGAGTTTTGGTAAACGAATGGTACGAAACTTCAGTTCCTGGTTACTATGCAATCGGAGATATTATCCCAACTCAGGCTTTGGCACACGTTGCTTCTGCTGAAGGTATTACTTGTGTAGAAAAAATCAAAGGAATGCACGTTGAGAAAATCGACTATGGCAATATTCCTGGATGTACTTACTGTCACCCGGAAGTTGCTTCTGTTGGTCTTACAGAAAAGCAGGCTAAAGAAAAAGGTTACGAGCTTAAAGTTGGTAAATTCCCTCTTTCTGCAAGTGGAAAAGCTACTGCAAACGGAAACACAGACGGTTTCATCAAAGTGATCTTTGACGCTAAATACGGTGAGTGGTTAGGTTGTCACATGATTGGTGAAGGGGTAACTGATATGGTTGCTGAAGCGGTTGTTGCTAGAAAATTAGAAACGACTGGTCACGAGATCATTAAGTCAATTCACCCGCATCCAACAGTTTCTGAGGCAATTATGGAAGCTGCTGCTGCTGCTTATGGTGAAGTGATTCACATTTAATTTTTCGCTTTGACAGAGATGTAGATCTTTGACGAAGTTCAATAATATTAAAACCACAGATTTTGTCTGTGGTTTTTCTTTGTCTTAAATAACTTTTTTCATTTTTATTTCGCATATTTTATTAATTTTATCCACTTAATAAAGTACAAATTTTATGTTTAAAAAATTAGCTGCTGAAGCTTTAGGATTGGGTGATATCGGTAAAATCATTCCATCTCAGGATTATGATAAGGTAGATTCTGATGATTATATTTTATCTGAGGATAATGAGAAAATATTCTTTTTAATTAAATCTAAAAGAGATGAATACTGTTTTACAAACAGAGCATTGATTCATATCGACGGAGCAAGTGCTTTGGATAGAAAACGAGTTTTGAGAAGATACGAATATTATCAGTTTCCTTTTTCAAATATAGCTCTTCAAACTGCGGGAACGATCGATTTAGATGTTGAAATTTCATTTGATATCGGAAATATTCCTTTGATGATCAGTGTTGCAAAAGGTCAGATCGATCAGTTGAAAGACTTGTATAAAGCGCTTTTGGCTATTCAGCAGGAAGTTCATCACAATCATTCTTTGCTGAATTTTTCGAATGACAGTATTCAGAAAGCGATTGGTAGTGTTGCATCAGGAAAACAGGAAAATGTTTCAAAAAGTCAGGAATTAAAGGCAATCAATGAATATATTTTTGCCTGGAATACCAATAGTTTTGACAGATATACCCAAAAAGATTTCTCTAAAATTTTTGAAAAGTATATCAATAATTAACTTTTCAATTCTATTGTAATCTCACCCATCTTAAGTACACTCAAAAGTAGAGCTTTTGGTTAATAATTTCTTGTTGTCGTTGTTAAAATTTTGTTGAAATG
>NZ_LELA01000008.1 GCF_001677955.1 Chryseobacterium sp. BGARF1 | reverse complement strand
AATGTTAAAACAAGAATAAACAAAGTTTATTTTAATTTAGAAATCGAAGATTCGACGTAGTCAAAATTAAGAAAAAGGTTATAAAAAAAATATTGAATAAATTTCAAACAAGCTCTTAGTTGTTCGTCACCGTAAGTTTTACCTCAATATTATTTCTTGTCGCATTAGAATAAGGACAGATCTGATGAGCTTTTTCGGTTAATTCTTGAGCTTCTTCAATAGAAACTTCAGGAATATTAACTTCTAATTCTACGGCTAATCCAAATCCGCCATTTTCTATCTGACCAATACTTACATCAGCTGTTACCGTAGTTTCGCCGGTTTTTATTTTAGATTTATTGATGACTAAATTTAAAGCACTGTCGAAGCATGCAGAATATCCGGCCGCGAAAAGCATTTCAGGGTTTGTGAAGTCGTCATTGGCTCCGCCTAATGCTTTTGGCATTCTTACTTCAAGGTCGATAATTCCGTTTTCACTTTTTACTTGTCCGTTTCTTCCACCTTTTGCGGTAACTTTTGTGGTGTATAATGTTTTCATTGATTGTCTATTTTGTTTAATATTTTTTTTACGCTATGGCTAAGTTCTGCCCAGTCTTCTTTAGAAACTCCCACTTTTTGATGCATTTTAGCAGGAATTTCACAAGCTTTTTGTTGCAGCGCCTTTCCGGATTCTGATATAAAAACCTGAACAACTCTTTCATCTTCCTTCTTCCGCTTTCTCATAATAAATCCTTTTGCTTCCAGTCTTTTTAAAAGAGGGGTTAAAGTTCCGCTGTCTAAATAAAGCTTTTCACCAATATTGTTTACAGCAAGACCATCATTTTCCCACAAAGTCATCATCACAAGATATTGTGGATAGGTAATATCCAGCTCATCAAGAAAAGGACGATAAAGACCTGTAATCTGTTTTGCAATCACGTATAGCGGAAAGCAAATTTGATTTTCTAATTTTAAAGATTCTGAATTTTCCATAAGTGCGAAAAGTGAAGTTGACGAATTGTTATTTTTTGATGATAAATTCCTCCATAGGAATTCTGACTTTTTTCATCGAAGCCATCCAGTCATTATCCTGGTCTCTGTAACCAAGATACAGCAAACTTACACTTTTCAAACCTAATTCTTTAAGCCCTAAAATTTCATCTACAACTTCATTACTAAAACCTTCAGCAGGAGTAGAATCTATTTTCAGCTCTGCAGCTTGTGCCATCGCTAAACCTAATGCAATATAAGTTTGGCGCGCTGTATGTGCAAAATGCTCTTCAGGAGTCTGGGCACCGTACATTTCTTTGATTTTATCGGTATAGCTTCCAAAACGTCCTCTCGGCAAATCTCTTTCATCCGTAGTATAATCATATACTTTATCAATTTTTTCGTTAGAATAGCTATCCCAAGCTGCAAAAACCAATACATGAGAAGAATCTCTCATCACTTCCGGATTAAGCGCTCCTTCTACCATTTTATTTTTTAAATCCTGATCTTCTACAACGATTACTCTGAAAGGCTGTAACCCTGAAGAAGTAGGCGCTAATCTTGCGGCTTCTAAAATTTTATTTAAATCTTCCTGAGAAACTTTTTTTTCCGGATTGTAAGCTTTTACTGCGTGTCTCCAGTTTAAATTTTCTATTAATGACATTTTTCTTTGTTTTAAAATTGTAGGACAAAGGTATGGTAAAATTAAATTGTACACAATTTAATTTTGAGAAATGTATTTTAGATGAAATCTATTAACTAAATCTTAATCCCTACTTAAATCTGTTTTTAATCCATCAATAACCATTAATATGATTTTTTTAACCTTTTTGAATTTCGGTATTTCTTAAAAAAACACGACATTTGTAGACGCAAAATTCAGAGGTGTTTCATGGTTGTTAAAAATGATGAATACAAAACCTGAAGATTAAATATTTAAAATTCTACTAATGAAAATATCAAGCAACTGGCTGAAAGACTACATCAAAACAGAACTGAAAACCGAAAGAATCGGTGAATTTCTTACCGATATTGGTCTTGAAGTGGAGGGAATCGATAAGTTTGAAAGTGTAAAGGGAAGTCTTGAAGGCATCGTTGTAGGAAAAGTCTTGACTTGTGAAAAACATCCGAATGCAGATAAATTAAACAAAACTACAGTAGATGTAGGAAACGGAAAAGTTTTAAATATCGTTTGTGGGGCTCCGAATGTTGCAGAAGGACAAACTGTTCCTGTTGCAGTAGTGGGGACTAAAATTTATGCTAAAGACGGAAGCTTTTTCGAAATTAAAGAAGCAAAGATCAGAGGTGAGGTTTCTCAGGGAATGATCTGCGCAGAAGACGAATTAGGTTTGAGCGACGATCACGGCGGAATTATGGTTTTAGACGAAATCAAATATGAAGTAGGAAAAAACTTTGCCGATTATTTTGAATTAACGAATGATGAAGTTCTTGAAATTGGTTTAACGCCAAACAGAACCGATGCAATGTCGCATTATGGGGTTGCAAGAGATCTACATGCATTCCTTTCAACAAACCAGCAAAAATCTGAGTTTGAAAAAGTATCTTCTGTTGCCTTAAATAATGAAGGTTCGCACAACTTTACACTTGAAGTTGAAGATACTGAATTAACACCAAGATACATCGGTGCAGTAATCGAAAACGTAAAAGTTGCAGATTCTCCGGCTTGGTTAAAAGACAGATTAAAAGCTATCGGTTTAAGCCCAATTAACAATATTGTAGATATTACCAATTATATTCTTCACGGTTTCGGTCAGCCGCTTCACGCTTTTGATGCAGATAAAATTGCAGACAAAAAAGTGAAAGTAGGAACTGTTGCAGAAGGAACAAAATTTACGACTTTGGATGGTGTTGAAAGAACATTAAACGGTTCTGAAATCATCATTAAAGACGGACAAGATAATCCGATGTGTATTGCCGGAGTTTTCGGAGGTGCCAATTCCGGAGTTTCTAGCGAGACAAAAACTATTTTCCTGGAAAGTGCTTATTTCAATCCGGTTGCGGTAAGAAAAGGAGCTAAATTCCATGGTTTGAATACTGATGCTTCTTTCAGGTTTGAAAGAGGGGTAGATCCTAATATTACAAGAACTGCGATTACTCGCGCCATCAAATTGATTGAAGAATTAGCAGAAGGAAAGTTGACAGGAGAGTTATTGGAAGAATATCCAAAGAAAATTGAGGATAATTATATCATCATCAGATTTTCAAAAATCGAACAGATTTTAGGAACAAAAATTCACAGAGAAAAAGTAAAAGAAATTTTAAAAGCACTGGAAATTCAGGTTTTAAATGATATTCAAAATGGTTTTGAAATTTCTGTACCTGCTTACAGAGCTGATGTAACAAGAGAAATCGATGTTATCGAAGAGATTTTAAGAATCTACGGATACAATAAAATCGATGCTCCACAGAAAATTTCATTTACTCCTGTAAAATTAAGTGCAAACGATCAGGATGAATTGGAGAACTCTTGGGCAAGAACCTTACAGAGTTTAGGTTTCAATGAAGTGATGAACAATTCGTTAACTTCTGTAAAAGATGAAACTGATGCTGTGAAACTATTAAATCCTTTAAGTGGAGATTTGGCATTTATGAGAAAGTCTTTATTGGAAGGACTTTTGCAGAATGCAGTGTACAATATCAACAGAAAAAATCAAGATATTAAGTTTTTCGAATTCGGAAAAATCTACCACAAAAAAGAGAAGTACGAAGAAAGAAAACAGTTGGCTATTTTGGTTTCAGGAAGAAATGATGCTGAAAACTGGTTACAGCCAAAATCTGCAACAGATTTCTACAATCTGAAAGCTTATGTGAAAGTTTTATTGGAAAGATTGGCAATCGATTATAAAGAAGTTGCTTTGGATGACGAAAGATTCTCTGATGCAATTGAATACAAATCTGAGGAAAGAACTTTGGTAAGAATCGGAAAAGTAGCGCCTCAAATGCTGAAAGATTTTGATGTAGATCAGGAATGTTTCTATGCAGAAATCGAGCTTGAATTTGCTCAGGAATTGCGTTCTAAAAACGAATTGAAGTTTAAAGATATTCCTAAATTCAATAAAATCAGAAGAGATTTAGCTTTGCTGATTGACAAGAATATTTCTTATCAGGAATTGTATCAGACGGCTAAAAAGAACAAATCTCCATTCATTAAAAACATTAATCTTTTTGATGTGTATGAAGGGAAAAATCTTCCTGAAGGTAAAAAGTCTTACGCAATGAGTTTTGAATTGTTAAACGAAGAAAAAACGCTGGAAGAAAAAGAAATTTCTCACGTAATGGATTCTTTAATTAAATCTTTCCAAAAAGAGTTTAATGCCGAGTTGAGATCATAAAAGAAAGTATTTCTTTTTATCATACATATAGAAACGGACTTCTGTCCGTTTTTTTTATTTATGAAAAGTTGAATTCAATTAGTGATTAGTTTTTAAATTGATGATTATTAGTTATTTTGGTTCTAATCAATAGAGTCGGGCTTTAGCCCGGCTACAACATAACAAGAAAAATTGGCTTTAGCCAAAATTAAGATAGATTTTGGCTAAAGCCAATAGTAAAACATAATTTTATAAATGAGCTAAAGCTCATTCCTATTGATATTTTGTTAAAATTTAAGAATCGAACTCAGGTTCTAAAACTAAAATTGAACTCAAGTTATTTAACATAAATCTCTATTTTAGAAATAAACTAATAATAATTTCCGTAAATTTGAATTAAATCAAAAAGTAAAATGAAAAATCTTTTTTTAAGTATATGCACAGTTGCCGTTTTGGCATCTTGCGGAACAATGAAAAACGCATCTTCATCAAATGTTGGAAAGGCGCAACCATCAATTGCCAATACAAAATGGGTGTTAGCGGATAATGTAAAAGGGCAGGTTCCTACTTTGAATGTAGAAGGCTCAAAGATTAACGGAAATTCTGGATGTAATAAGTTTTTTGGTGACGTGACTATGGAAACAGCATCAGGAAAATTTGAAGCTTCCCAAATGGGTTCTACAAAAATGGCTTGTGCCAACATGAGCGTAGAGCAAAACTTCCTAGATATGCTTCAAAAAGCCAATAAATATGTGGTTTCCGGAAATACTTTAGAATTGTATCAGGATAATTTGTTGCTATTGAAATTCAACAAATCTGAATAAAAATAAAAAAGGAACTCAAAATTTGAGTTCCTTTTTTTATAAGTGGTTTTTTTAATCTTCCTCTTCTTCGTCGTACTTAGCCAACTCTTCGTCGCACCATTTGAACGCTGCTTCAACTACTTTAGTCGCTTCGTCTGCCATAGTTTCTTCATCGTCACCTTCCAAATCATCAAGCCATTCTACTTCTTCCTCTTCAACGTTTAAGATGAATCTTGGATATTCTGTATGTACTACGAATAAATCTTCAGGAAATTCCGAATTATCTGCTAATAAAAACTTTGGTAATTTCATTTTTTTTAATGTTTTAACTTTGAATCAAAGATAATAAAATTATTGGTATTTGTTCTCTTTGAGATTTAAATTTTTGTTAAAATCAGTTTGTAAATCTTCCAATAATATTTTCACATTAAAAGAGGAATTACTACTAATGATGCACTATTTGCTTTATTATTTAGCAAACATTTTTGCTACTTTCTCCGCTTTTTTACTTTCAGAATAATCATAGAAACCTTCTCCTGATTTTACTCCTAATTTTCCTGCCATTACCATGTTTACCAATAATGGGTTTGGTGCGTATTTAGGATTTTTGAAACCATCGTACATTACGTTTAAGATTGCTAGACAAACATCAAGACCGATAAAATCTGCCAATTGAAGTGGTCCCATTGGATGAGCCATCCCTAATTTCATTACGGTATCAATTTCTTCAACTCCTGCAACACCGTTGTATAAAGTTTCGATAGATTCATTAATCATCGGCATCAAAATTCTGTTGGCAACAAAACCTGGATAATCATTTACTTCTACCGGAACTTTTCCTAAAGTTTTACTCATTTCGTAAATAGAGTCAAAAGTTTCTTTTGAAGTAGAGTAGCCTTTGATAATCTCTACCAGTTTCATAATTGGAACCGGGTTCATAAAGTGCATTCCGATTACTTTATCTGCTCTTTTGGTAGCGGCAGCAATTTTAGTAATAGAAATAGATGAAGTATTGGTCGATAAAATACAGTTTTCCGGCGCGAACTCATCCATCTGAGCGAAAATCTTTAATTTTAAATCCTGATTTTCAGTTGCAGCTTCCACTACCAAATCTGCGTTGGTTACCGCATCTTTTAGCTGAGTAAAAGTGGTGATGTTTCCTAGAGTTTCTGCTTTTTGCTCTTCTGTAAGGTTTCCCTTTGCAATGATTCTGTCAAGGTTTGTAGTAATAGTTTTCAATCCTTTGTCTAAAGCTTCCTGAGAAACGTCTACTAAGTTTACACTAAAACCGCTTTGTGCGAATGTATGTGCAATACCATTTCCCATGGTTCCCGCTCCGATAACGACAATGTTTTTGATCATTTTAAATTTTCTTTTTTATATATAGTTAGATTATTTAATGTATTTAATTTTTCCTTTTTAACAATTTTCTGGCTTTCGAAATTTACAATTCCGTCACTACTTTCATTTCTGGATTTATTCTGAGAATTAATCGTCGCTTCAAGCCCCTTTATGAACTTTGCTTTTTTGCTTTTTGAGAGTGCATCAATTCCGATGAACAGTTTATATTCACCTTCTCTTCCCAAACGTGATTGTTGGTATACTTCAAGAGTGTTTTTTTTGCCCTGAAAGCTGTTGATATAATTTATTACGGGAGCGCTTGAAGGCGGTCCGCAACAAATGCTGTTGTAGCTTATTTCAATGTAATTTTCACTTTTCTGGGCAAAGAAAAATGTACAACTAAAGACTGCTATTGTTAAAAATAATTTTTTCATTTTAATGGTTTTAAAATTAAGCTTTAAATTTTACTTATTAAAATAATCCCAAACTGCTTTTGAAATGTTTGAAATCATCTTACAATTCACTTCGTCTGTTTCGGTAGAATTGCTAATAAATACTACTATTGCATAATGCTTGCCATTTGGTAAAGTCACAATTCCTGAATCATTTTCTGCGATGGTTAAGTCTCCATCTTTTCCTGAAGAACCGGTTTTATGGGCTATAGACTGTTTAGGTAACTGTTCTTTCAATTTATTTCCTCCGGTAGAGGTATTCAGCATGATGTCGTATAAAAACTTTGTAGATTTTTCAGACAAAATTTTCCCCTCGTAGAATTTTTTATAAAGCTGACTCAAAGAATTGGTTGTCGTATAATTTTCATACAAATATTTTGCTCCTTTGTGCATCTGCTCTTCATTATGTTTGATCTGGAAATCTTTCACTCCTTTAGAATCCATAAATTTTTGAACAACTTGCGTACCTCCGATTAATCTTAATAATATATCACAGCCATTATTATCGCTCCATGCAACCGTATAATTAATGATTTCACTTAAAGGGATTTCTATATTTTCATTAGGATATTTTTCCCGAATCGGCGACCAGGTATTTTCAAGCAAATCACTTTTTTTAATTAAAATTTTCTGGTCTAAAGAAAGCCTTCCTTTATCTACCAAATCGAGAACTGTAGCTGCAATATGAAACTTGAAAACACTAAGCATCGGTAGCTTTGTATCTGCGTTTTTATTGTATTTAAAACCATCTTCAAAACCTAAAACAGAAACTCCGACAGTCGCTTTTTTATCTTTAATAATTGAATCTACCTTTTGCGCTAAAATTGATTTCTGAGCAAATGTAAATGCTGAAATCAATAGAAAAAGAAGTGCTGTTTTTTTCATAATATTCTGTTTAAAAACAAATCCCTTTTAGACAATAAAAGGGATTTGCAATTTAAGATTTTTTACAATTTTAAACTCAAAATAATTTATTTAAGTTGAATAGTATCTTGATGATTGTTTATTTTCCGAACATTTCCATTAAAGAATTTCGATAAGTATCACCAATCTGAAGTTTTAGAAACTGGTCAGATTCATTGGATATCGTGGTAATTATTTCGTTAGTGGATAATACTTTTACGGATGATAAAGCAATAATTTCTTTCTTATTCACCTGTGCAAAATCTTTTGAAGGAAGCATTTCCAAAAGAGATTTGAAATTGAGGTTTTTCAGAACAATCGTTGTTCCGTCTTTTAGAATAATATCTTTATCGCGGCTGTCGATCTCAGAGGTTTTAATATAAGCGATCTGTTCAGTGAAGATCGTGGATTTACCAATGTTGGTATTCCATTCGATGAACTCTTTTTTTTGACTGTTGTTTAATAGATCTGCCGCTTTTTCAAATGCCTGAATCAATCTTTCTTTTTTGATCGGTTTTCTTACATAATCTACCACATTCAGATCAAAAGCTTCTGCAGCATATTCTTTGTAAGCCGTTGTAAAAATGATTTTTTTTGAATCGGAAATCAATTCAGCAACCTGTAGACCGGTCATTCCCGGCATTTCTATATCTAAAATACAGAGATTGCAGTCTATATTTTTTATTTCGTTGAGGAAAATTTTAGGGTCGTTAAAAGCTTTTACAACTTCTACATTTTCAATCTGTTCGCATAAAAGTTTTAGGTAGCTTATTGCTAACAGTTCATCATCAAGAATAACGCATTTTATCATAGAATTCTCCTAAATTGATTGTTAATTCTGCGGTGAAGATACCGTTTTTTGAGTTTTTATGTAGGGTATAAAAATCGTTGTAAATTAAATCTAATCTTTGGTCTAAAGACTGACTTCCAAAACCACTGTGGTCTTTATGTAACACGTTTTTCAGGGAAGCTTTATTGCTTACTTTCATCGAAAAGACACCACCTTCGAGTTCCAATGAAATGGAAATAAAGGAATCTGAAGCCAGAAAATCAGTATGCTTAAAAGCGTTTTCAATTAAATCTACAGAAAGGAGCGGGGCAAAGATCTTTTCTTCAAAAACAGTATCAGATTTGTCAATTTTAGATTTAATTCTAAAATCAAAAAGCGGATTGACCTTAATTTTATTGATTTCAATAAGACTTAAGGCAAAACTTAGCTCTTCTTTTGGGCTTACAAATTTGTTGTTGCTTTCGTACAAAATATAATCCAGAACATTGGCTAATTTGTCGAGAGACATATAGGTGTGATATGCGTGCGACTGTACCGAATTGAGAATATTTTTAAATAAGTGTGGGTTAAGTTTCGTTCCGATGTGTTCTAGTTGAACTTCATTCAGTTTCTGCTCAATCAATTTATTGGTTTGGAAAAGTCTTAAATTTTTAATCTTCAGTCGTTGATTTTGGCTGAAAAGATAGATGCCAATGGTTAAAAAAAAGAAAATAGCAAAAACTCCAATGAAAATCAGATAATCATGAATCATGTAGTAATTGCCATCCATTTTTTTGATTTTAATATATTATTTCTTTAACGGCTTATTTTTACTTTAAATTTAGGGTCATTTTCACAAACTTCATTTAACAACTCAATGATATCTTTTCTGAAATTATTCGTTGCATTATGAGTTTTGAAAATTTTAGTAGAAGTAGTTGTCATTACGCCAACTTCATAAATTCCTGAATCAAAAGCTAATTCAGGATTATGATAATCGTATCCATTTGTTGAAACTATTGAAACTGCTTTTTGTATTTGCAACATTCTACTTTCTGATAATTTCCCTTCAAACTTTCCTATTTTTGCTGAATCAACGATGTCGTCTAAAGGATTATGCTCAATCTCTAAAGAGAAATTTCCGTTTTTGTTTAGAATTAAATGATAATCATTCGTTCCAAAACCTCCACTTCTGTAGATGAGCTTTTTAAAATCTTCATTTTTACGACAAGAGCATAAAATTGAAAGCAAAAATAGAGTAATTAAAATGAATTTTAAACTCAATATTTTCATGGTCTTTGTTACTTATCTCAACTTTTTCAAAGAACTAAGAACTGCTTTTTCCTCACACTTTTCAAAAGTGATTTCATACGTCGGATTTTTCTCAGGATAAGTAATCACATAATCCGGGCAAGGTTTTTTCTGTGCGTGGCTTCTTTCAAAATCTATTTTACCTAAAGTAATTATGCTGTCTTTTAAAAATTTTTCATCAACTTTCAAAGTCTTCATTTCATTTTTGAAATTTTCAGAATATTGGAAGTCTTTTGAAAGGGTTTCTGCAATGACACGGCTGTTGGGTAAATAACCGCTGCAGCTTGCTCCTTTTGCATTAAGTACAAAAAATACGATGATAAGTCCGGGAATAAGCCCGATGAGAAAGAATTTGATTTTCTTCATACGTAGAGTTTACGATCTATAATTGATGAATGATCATTGATAGATGATGATCGATTCTTTGTTTGCGAAAATTTATTAGAATATTAAAAGGTTGATGTCGTGATAAGTAAGTCCGAAACGGTCGCAAATCACTTTTTTGGTATGTCTACCTTTGTACATATACAAACTTTGTTTCATTTCGTTTTTACGGATCAGCATATTTTCAAAACCACCTTCTATATCATAATTTAAGATATAAGAAAGGAAGAAATTAGAGATGGCTTTTGTAGTTGTTCTCGGCATTTTTGACGTAAGATTCGGTAATCCGCAATGAATAACTCCGTGTTTGATGATGTAAGGATCATCCATGGTAGTCAATTCTGAAGTTTCGATAGCTTTTCCGTTGTCGATAACGATATCGATAATCACGCTGCCTTTTTTCATTTTCATTACCATTTCTTCAGTAACGATGGGTTGCATATTAAGTCTTGGTAAAGCTCCGATAACAACATCGGCTCTTCTTAAACTTTTACTTAATTCTTTAGGATCGATGATGGAGGTAGGTACTCTGCTGTCTACCAATGTGTGGAGCCTTCTCAGTTTTGAAAGTGAGTTGTCAAAAACTTTTACACTTGCCCCTAAACCTATGGCTGCTTTTGTAGCAAATTCCCCAACAATTCCGGCTCCTAAAACCACAACTTCTGTAGGTCTTACTCCGGTAATCCCGCCAAGCATTAACCCGTTTGATAGTGCTAATAATTCTGAAGCGTATAAAATAGAAACAGAACCTGCAATTTCCCCAATCAATCTTACCAAAGCAAGTTGCTTGTATTCGTCTGCAATAAATTCAAACGCAATCGCATTGATTTTTTTCTCTGCTAATTTTAAAAAATATTCTTTATCTCTTAAGTTGATCTGAAGGGCAGAAACTAAGTAAGTATTAGGTTTGAAATAATCAATTTCCTCTTCTGTAGGTGGATTAATTTTTAAAACCAAATCTTGGGAAAATGCTTCCTTGGCATCCTGAGTAATTCTTGCTCCAGATTCTGAGTATTGTAAATCGGTGAAAAATGATCCTTGTCCTGCACCAGATTCGATGATAATCTCGTGGCCATGCTCTACCAAAACCTGTACTGCATCAGGTGTTATGCATGTTCTTCTTTCGTTAAGACAGGTTTCTTTAGGGATTCCTATGCTAAACTGTTTCCCTTTCTTTATAACTTCCAACTTCTCTTCCTTCGGAATTAGTTCTTCCTCAGAAAAAGGAGTAAAAATATTTGTAGTACTCATTTTTGTTTAATTATGACTTACAGATTTTTTTTTCAATCAATTTCTATAAGCAAAGATATACTATTTAATCGAATGTAATTTCTCTGTTTCCTCCTGTATTGTTGATACTCATCGAATGATAATTTAATCCGTAAAGCTCGTCTTCATACACTTCGGGCCATTCTATAATGCACAAAAATGCATTGTCAAGATATTCTTCAATACCAATGTCATACACTTCTTCTATGTTTTTTAAACGATACAAATCGAAGTGATAAATCTTTCCTTTTGGTGAGCTGTATTCGTTGACAATCGAATATGTAGGAGAGTTTACTTCATCTTCACTACCTAAGTTTTTAAGCAGGAATTGAGTAAATGTCGTTTTACCTGCTCCTAAATTTCCTTTTAAAAGAAGAATATTATGTTTCAGTTCCGGTAAAATAGAATCAACAACTTTTTGCCAGTCGCCAATCTCATGAATAATAAATTGCATATGCAAAGATAATTATTTGTGCTAAATTTTAAGAGCTACTCAAAATAAAACTGACTGAATAAAATTCAGCCAGCTTTGTTATTATAATAGAAATATTTGGTTTATTTTTTGATTACTTTTGAAACACTTGTTTCTTTATTTTCTAATGTGATTTTAATGATGTAGATTCCAGAAACATTATTCTCTAACGAAATTTCTTCTACTTTACCTCCCTTTTTAATTAATTGTCCGGAGATATTATACAGTTCGAAAGATTTAATTTTTTCCTTAGAATCAATTTTAATGATTGATGTTGTAGGGTTCGGATAAATTCTAATTGTACCTTTTGAAATATTGTTTTCAGTTGTTGATAAGCTTCCTGCCACAATATTAACGGCATAATCTTCAACCTGGCCTGCTCTTAAATCTGTTGCACAAGGACCAGAAATAGAGTTTGGTGCAGAAGGATTTGAGTAGGCAGCAATATTGGTGTTTTTCATAATACGCATTTTGGTATTTCCTAAAACAGCGGTTGAAGGAATGGTAATATTGGATGTAATGGTGTTTGCATTTGCAGGGTTTGCGTCAGCAAGTTGTCCAATATAAAAACTTTCTCCGGCGTCATCAAATATACCATTGTGGTTAAAATCTATATATGCCATCACATCACTTGGGAAAGTACTTGAAGGTCCTTTTACAGAAATCGGATAGGTATTTCCCTGATTGATATCTGTAGAAATATTTGTGAAATCTTCATACGATGGAGTAGTTCCAGATGTAGCAGGCGATGTATTATCAATGGTGTTAAATGTCACTTTTGTAATCATATTGCCATCCGAATTGTACTGATAAGTAGGTAAACAGAACGGATTTACATTTCCCGGAGATTTTATTTCAAAATTATCAAAAGAAAGGTCATAATCTCCTGCAGTTCTATTCGCATTGATTCTGATTTTTATGTATTGATTCAGATAATTTGCTAAAGAATATGTTTTTGTAATATAGTTTCCTGTTCCAGCTTCGTTATTCACTGTTACTAGCGTTGTCCATGTTGTTCCGAAATCTGTAGAGATCTGCACTTCAAAATTTCCCCAATCTGTTAAAGATGCATGAGGACTGCTGTAATTTGATTGTTTATAATCAAAACTAAAAGTATAATCTGTCGCATTCAAAGGTCCAACTGCAATGGTGCTGAAAGTTCCTGATGCCGCATTATTAAACATGTTTTTATATAAATTGTTTGCAGATACACCATTTCCTGTGGCTCCTCTTACTGTACCTAAAGTGAATGATTGTGGGCTCGTTCCGTTTGTCCATCCATTAGGGAAATTTGATGTTAAAAATTCTTCTTTCCAAGGTGCCGGAGCGGTAGGTACTGTTGTAAATGAAATAGATTTCCAAGGACTTTTTTCTGTTGCTGAACAAAGTCTTCTTATCCAGAAATAATAAGTTCCGTTTGAAAGTGACGAAAGATTAATAGTATTTGTTCCTGATGCTATTGTTGTAACTGCAGAATTATTAGCCGGAGTTGTATTACTTGTTGTAACAATATATTCGTAACTGTTTGCAGGTTGTTGATTGTTAACATTTGTCCAAGAAATATTGGCTCCAACTGGTGTTGTACTGTTTAAAGTAATGGTTGCTAATTCCGGACAAGACGGAATAGGCTCCCAAATCACATCATCTACATACATATAAGACCATGTTCCACCGTCAAATCTTCTGATTCCAAGATAATTGGCAGAACCGCTATAGTTATTGATGTAAACTATATATTCCTCATAATTTGTTGTTAAAGGAAGTGTTTGAATAATCTCTACAGTAGCCGAAGCAGTATTTTCTGTTAAAGCTACAATCTGAACTTTTGTATCTGCAGATGTTCTTCTTGCTTTAAAGCGAAGTCGATGTGTTCCGCTGTTGATGTTGTTCAGTTCCGGGCTTACCAAAATAATTTTTGTAGCAGCATCGGTTGTGGTTGCTCCGTTTCCATAGAAACTGATATTGTTTGGTGCCGAAAAATTATCTGTAGTCGTTAAACTGATGGTAGGAGTAGAGCTGTTGTTTGATGTTAAAATTTTACTCCAGCAGTTCGGAAGATTATTTGTTCCTGTAACCGAATCGAAATTTTCGTTCAACACAGAAGTAGCAAGACAAGTTGTATAAACAGTTGAAGTACTAGAATATGAACTTTCACATTGCGTACTTACATTTTTTCCTCGAATATAATATTGAGTGTTGGGTTGTAAACCATTGATTGCTCGTGAAATATTTGTTATTGGTAAAGTAAATGGAGAACCTGCAATCATATTGGTGAAATTACTGTCTGTTGCAACCTCTAAAACGGTATTAATCGCATTCGCTGTTCCGTTTTCAGAAACAGACCAATGAATATTGAATGAATGGGTAGTAGCACTTGATGTCGTAATTCCGCTTACACCGATCGGGCAGTTCGTGATATTAGCTGTTAAAGGATTCTGAACATTATACAACGGCCCATTAGAACAGTTTGAGCTTACAGAATAAATTGTGTAAGTATATTGATTGTTTCCTTTGATTCCATGATTGTAATTATTCTCAAAAGTAGTGTTTGCTCCGTAATAAGCAACATAACTGTTCAGAGAAGTATTATTTCCAGTTGTATAAACTGTTCCGTTTACCGGATTATTGGGAACTGTTCCCGCTAAATTTCTTAAAATTAAATACTTATCTGCTGAAGGTGAACTTCCTGTATAACTACCATTAATGATAATTCCAGTATTGTTTAAAGTTAAATTTGTCGGCTGTGAAGTAGATGTAACGCAAGTTGAAGGCGGAGTCCAGTTGAAAGTCAATCCTTGAGAAGGTAAAAAATTATAATTGGTAGCAATTCCTGAAGAAGAATTCGTTCCTGCTGTAGAATTATTCCAATTACTTGAAGTATTTCCTGATGCAGTTCTGTTCACATAATCATTGCTTGCGGTTCCTCTTAAACCAACTTTGGCATTTGTTGCGCTTGGTGCTCCCTGAGAACTTAGGTTATAAACATATTTTATGGTTCCGTTTTCATGCAATCTAGCCTGAAAACTCCAGTCATGATAAGAGTTTGCAGTAGGATTTGAAGAGTATGGTCTGAAATGACTCCACTGAACTACAAATTCACGATTGGGAGCAGTTCCTACCACAGAATAATCTATTGAACTTGTTAAATTATTAATAGCAAACATTGAAGCTAAATCTGCTCCTAAAGGAGAAATCACGCCTGAGTAAGCCAATCCTGAAGAAATAGGATCTGTAGAATTGGAAGTTGTGGCTCCAAAACTAATAAATCCGTTCGCATGAACCTTTACAGAATTATAAGAACTGCCATTAAATGAAAACTGAAAAGGAATAACATTGTCAAGTGTATAAACATTCTCATCTAAGAAACCGGCTCCCGAACTCGCTGTAGCAACAGCAATATTGAGGGGATTTGTTAAAACAGTGTAAGTTCCCGCGCTTTGTGAAAAAGAATAAAGGGAAACTGTTTGGGCGTTAACTTGCCAAGTTGACAAAACTAAAGCTCCAAATAAGCTGAGTTTTGTTTTCGTAACTGTTTTTTTCAACAGCTTAAAAAATCGATTTGTCATCATACATAAATTTTCGTGCTGTAAACTTATTATTTTTATTTAGAATTAATTAAAATAAAAATTATGATTTAAATCAATAGCAAAAAATGATGATTTATGATGTGATAACGAATGTTTAAAATATTTTAGAAATAAAAAATGATGTGAGTTTAGATTTGATTAAAATAATTGCTTTTGAATGTTTTATTGTTGCATCTGTATTTTTATTTTTTTACTTTAGAGAAATAGCAATAACATAAATAAAATAATGTATATCCGTTTTTCATCATACCGCTGTAATGTTAGCAATAATGAGCCTATCGAATAGTTTATCTGCAAAATATCTTCGATTTAGT
>NZ_LELA01000007.1 GCF_001677955.1 Chryseobacterium sp. BGARF1 | reverse complement strand
ATCCATCTAACTTATTATATAACAAACAAATATACGAAATTATGGATGATTACGGATATACATAAAATCTTTTTATAATAATCTTAAAATATTTTTCAACTTTTTAATTATTAAATCTAAAAATTATTTATTATTTCCGGCTTTAATGTTCGCTTTTTACGAATCTAAAAGTGATAAATCTGAAGATTTTACAACTAATCCCATTGGAAATAATAATCCTGTTTTGGTAACTAAAGTGTTTCTGAGAGTGAAATATCTACATTGACCTCTAATAGAACAAAGCTTTCTCAAGCAAAAAATATTATAGCAGATATTACATCTAATATAACCTATACAGGTAATCTAATTACAAAAATTGTTTAATAGTTTAATTCTTCAAAGAAGAAAATTAAAAGAGATTGTAACAAAACGAAAAAATCTACACTAATTAATGATAAAAAACTAATACCAAATGTCTAATCTGAGTACAAAATTTATTGCTCTTGACTTCTTTAATTTTCTAAAAAAACCTAACGACCGACAGATTAAAACCTCTACTAAAGATAAAATCACTCTGCTGTTTAAATTTTTGTTATTCGAACTAATACTTACCTGTATCATCATTCTTCCTCTTGATTATTTTATCGATAAGTTTATTAAACTTAAGAGCGAAAGTTTAGATTATAAGCAGAATACAATCTATATGGTTTTTATTTTGGTGGTCCTTCTAATTCCCTTTTTTGAAGAAATCATATTCAGATTAGCTTTACGATACAATTCTATATTCAAGAGGATAATCAGTCGTGATAAATGGAACAGGCTTTTCCCGTGGCTTGTCTATGCATTCAGTATTGCTTTTGGTCTGGTTCATGCTGGAAATTATTTCAATAACAGTCCTACATTTTTTCTTTTATCACCCCTTATTGTTTTAAGCCAACTTTCAGGAGCATTTGTTATCAGTTTTATCAGAGTTCGCTTAAATTTTTATTACGGATTTCTCTATCATGCCCTATGGAATTTTATGGCTGCGATTCTAATACCCACTGTTATGATTTTATTTGCAAATCCATATACTGATAAGACAGCAAATTATACATTAAACATTGAGGAGAAAGTGTTTTTTCATATGAACGAAACTCAAACTACCAGTTTGGATTTAAGAAAAAATAAAATATATAAAATCGAGGCAACTCAATTGTATCTTCAGGATATTCTTAATCTTATTTATGGAAAAGGAAGATACTATGTTGATGAAGTTATTGTTGATATGAAGTTTTCTTCAAAAAACGGTCTCTCGAAAGAAGAATTTAAAAGAGTATTAGAAAAGGAGTATAAAATTGAAAATTCTTTTGATTAATAGATAATGTGATTACATGACAAATATTTTGTTTAAACAAAATAACCTTAATTCCTTAATGCGAAAAAAGGATTTAATTTTTAAACTAACTCTATTTATTCTTTAGCTTTTCATTGTGTTATTTCTGCTGTTAATTTTTTAGCTAAAAAAATTCTTTATTCTTTTTCAAATCAATTTTTATTTCACTAATCATAAAACACTCTAAATCGAATAATTGATTAAAAAAGCATAAGTATCTCTGTATAATCATATTAATTACTTTTTTACAAAGCAGATTTACCCCTATTCTTTTAAAAATATAATTACAAACAATTATACGTAAAAGCAATAATTGTATTTTTATATTATCGATTATTTGAAATCATTGGGTTTAATCTAAACTGGTGACTTTATTTTCAACCGATAAAGTCTGATAAATAAGATATTTTCTGAAAATTCTATGCTTCCGAATAATAAAAATAGGTATTTATCCTGTTTTTTGATACTGGTTATATTCTTAATTTTGATAGCGCTTTATCATTTATAAAACTAAAAACAATACCATGGAAACAAAATTGAAGTACAAATTCCCTGTAAAGGAGATTTTACTAAACGCCAACATCAAACTTCCCGATTTAGAAAAAACGTATATTATTGGTTCCGACAACAGAGCAATCAGTGAATATGGTGAGATAGACCTCAGTGAAAAAGAAAAATATTACGAGTTTGTCTACGACGACGGAACTTCTTGGCATTCTGATACAGAAACGATTACAGAACTTTTTCCGACTATAGAAAACAAAAATCGTGATGGAAGCGACAATGAAATATTATATCTTCCACTTTCTCTCAACGGAAACAATCAAAATCGAAATTTTGTAACCAAAATTGTTTTAAAAATAATTCATGTTTTTACAAAACCAGTCGAAGATAGATTGGTGAAAGAGGTAGCAGAAAAATTAGAAAATGGTCATCTTAATGGTCGTGAAGGTTTAAATACTTTAAATGAAAATTTTGAGCTATCTGCATTTAATGAAACACAAAAAAACTCAGACAAAGCTTATCTTCTTTTCATTCATGGGACAAATTCTGATACGTTAGGAGCATTCAGTGCATTGAAAAAGAATGATACATTCTCAAAAATTTGGGATAGTTACAAAGACCATATTTTAGCTTTTCAACATCGAACACTTACACAAAGTCCATTAAAAAATGCGGTAGACCTGGCGAAAAAATTACCCAATAACAGCGAATTTCATATTATCAGTCATTCCAGAGGCGGATTGATTGGAGATATTTTATGCAAATATTCTGAAAATAAAGGTTTTTCAAAAGATCACATTGAACTTCTACAAAAAGAAAACAGAGAAGATGATATTGCCAATATTCAGGAGCTTGATGAAATTTTTAAAACTAAAAAAATCAACATTAAAAAATTTATTCGTGTAGCATCACCTTCTGCAGGAACAATTTTGGCTTCAGAAAGAATAGATCATATTTTGAATGTTTTTTATAATTTAATTGGTGAAAAAACGAGCATTATAGCGACTTTGACACATGATTTAATCGGAACAATTCTTAAACAAAAAAATAATATCAATGTACTCCCCGGTTTGGAGGCAATGAATCCGCAATCGGATTTTATTAAAATTTTAAATCATAAAGGAACAGAAAATGCCATAGACGGCAATGCTTTGATGGTGATCTCGGGTAACGGAAAATTGAGCATCAACTTTCATGGCTTATTGGTAATTCTTGGAAAACTATTTTACACTCAGCGCAATGACCTTGTTGTAAATACAGACTCGATGTACCTGGGTGTAAGAAGATTAAATGATATTCAATATTTTTTTGATGAAGGAACTTCTGTAGATCATATTCATTATTTTGACAATAAAAAGACGCAAGATGCTATTCTAAATGCTTTAAAAACTCAAACTGGAGAACTCATTCCCGGCTACAGCAAAGTTCCGCAATTTAAAATTCCTTCCAGCGACAGAGGTGTTTTAGGATTGGACGGCGGAGAATTATTTCCCAATGAAGTACCACCTTCTGGGAAAAAACCTATCGTTATTTTATTGCCTGGAATTATGGGTTCAAATATTTACAATGTCGAAGAAAAAAACAGAATTTGGTTAAATTACTGGAGCATTGTAAGAGGCGGCCTGGAACAAATGCACGATGTTGAAAGTACAAATAACAAGGCACAGTCTATTATAAAGAGTTCTTACGGTAAATTGTATAAGCAATTGTCATTTAACTATGATGTAGTAGTTTTTCCCTTCGATTGGAGAAAAAAAATGAAAGATTCGGCGAATGAATTGAACGATAAAATTAATTATTTACTGAGCTTTAATCAACCGATAAAAGTTATTGGTCATTCTATGGGTGGCGTTTTGATGCGGGATTTCATTGCATATCATTCGGAAACATGGACTAAGCTGAATAATTCCAAAGATTTCAAGCTTTTGTTTTTAGGTTCACCCTTGAAAGGCTCTCACCGTATTCTTTCTGTTTTATTCGGAAAAGACGGCATTATCAATAAGCTGAGCTTTCTTGATATGAAACATTCTAAAAAAGAATTAATCCATATATTTTCAAAGCTTCCCGGAATTCTTTCCTTGCTTCCCTTTACAACCGCTGAAGATGATAACTATGGTATTATTAAAACCTGGGAATCAATGAGAAAAGGATTTAATGATGCTTCCTGGCCAATTCCCACTGAATCGGATTTAAATGATTTTAAAGAATACAGAGATAAAATAAACAAGCTCGTTTCTGAAAATAAAATTGATTTTACCAACGCTTCTTATATTGCAGGACAAGATAAATCAACCCCTTGTGGACACAAATTTGAAAATGGAAAATTAGTTTTTGAAGCAACAAGAGAAGGCGACCAAAGTGTAACCTGGAAATCTGGAATTCCACAAACACTTATTGATAAAAAGAAAGTGTATTATTCTAACGTTACTCACGGAGATTTAGCCAATGAAACCTCCCTTTTTATTGCCATTGAAGAAATAATTTCTAAAGGAAAAACCGATAAAATTTCTCAGAACAAACCAATTTTCAGAGGAGAATCTACTACTTTCAGATATGTTGAAGACTATGACTTTGATTTCTCTGAAAACGGATTAGAAAATTCAATCTTTGGAATTAAAAATGAAAAAGAAATTAGCGTAAATGATATCCCTATCACCGTATCTATAAGCCACGGTGATTTATCTTATGCATCCTTTCCCGTGATTGCAGGACATTTTAAAAATGATGGTATCTTGTATGCAGAAAGAGCAATTGATTACAATGTAAACTTCATGCTTTCGCAAAAAAATCAATTAGGAGTTTATCCTGGTGAAATTGGAACTTGCGAGATTATAGAAAAGCAAAATTATTTCGAAGGAACCATCATCATCGGGCTTGGTGAAACAGGGAAATTAACACCTTATTTGCTATCACAGTCGGTAGAATTATCGATGACCAATTATCTTTTAAATAAATCTAATTTAAACGAAAATATAGAAACCGTAGGTGTTTCTGCCCTTTTCATAGCGAGTAATTTCGGTGGATTAACGATAGAAAGTTCCATAAAAGCAATCATTGAAGGAATAAACAACGCTAATAAAAACAGTATAAAACTTAACGGCCAAAAATACTGTGTCATCAATCATCTTGAATTTATAGAATTATATGAGTCTAATGCCGTGACGGGGTTGTACGCACTCAAAAAAATTATAGAAAACGAAAATGATGTTTACAAGATTTATATAGAAAATTACAGAATTAAAAAACTCTTTGGCTCTAAAGAAAAACTCCCTCTGGAAAACGGTGAAGATTGGTGGAACAGAATCAGCGTAAAAACGAAAAATGAAAGTCTTGTTTTTAGCTTAAATACAAGAGATGCCCGTCAGGAAGAAAATGAAGTCTATTCTAGCACAAATCTCGTGAGCGAATTTGTAAAAGAAATTTCAGTTGAAAACAGATGGACCGACAGCATTTCTAAAACATTATTTGAAATGCTCATTCCAAATGATTTTAAAGAAAAGTTGATGCGAAAAGGAAACATCGTTTGGCTTGTAGATAAAGAAAGCGCAAGCTATCCTTGGGAAATTTTGCAAGACAATTCTAAAAAAGCAAAACCGCTATGCATAGACTCAGGAATGATTCGTCAATTGACAACATCTGATTATCGTCCAAAAATTGATCGTGTATTGGAAGATAAAGTTCTCATTGTTGCAGATCCAGATTTGCAGGGTTTTATCAATCAATTGCCGGGAGCAGTTCGGGAAGGGAATGCTATCAATGAAATAATGGCGTATTCTAGGTTTGAAACAATGTTTTTAGTGAATGCTTCTGCATCTAAAATCATAGAAAGTGTTTTCTCACAATCTCACAAAGTAATGCATCTTTGCGGACACGGACTTTACGATCCCAATAATCCTCAAAACTCCGGAATGGTAATCGGCAACAACATCTTTTTCACTCCGTTTCACATCAAACAAATGTCTACAGTTCCGGAACTTGTTTTTGTGAATTGCTGTCACCTAGGAAACATTGACGGAGTTGATGAGCGTTTTTATCAAAATAGATTCAAATTAGCTGCTAATATCGGAACGCAGCTTATAGACAATGGTGTAAAGGCTGTTGTAGTTGCAGGATGGCAAGTAAACGATGATGATGCAGAAACTTTTTCAACAGAATTTTACAAAAAAATGCTGGAAGGAGAAAGTTTTGGTAAAGCCGTGAAATACGCTCGTGAAAAAATTTATGCAAAAAGCAAAGACGACAACAATACTTGGGGAGCTTATCAATGTTACGGCGATCCATTTTATAAATTGACCAATCGCAGCAAATCAAAAATTGAAAAGAAAAATTATATTCTTGAGGAAGAAGTTTTAGTAGATTTAAAAAACCTATTGAATAAACTGGATGTAAAAGAAATTAAAAGTGAAGATATTTTGCCACAGATAGACCTTATCAAAAAAGGATGTGACAAAGCAGGAATTTCTAGCCCTAATATTTCAGAAGCTGAGGCCTATATTTATTATGAACTCGGAATGTATAAAGAAGCTCTCAAAATATTAGACGAGCTGAGAACAAACCAAAGTACAGTTTTCACTGTTACTGCTCTTGAAAAATACTGTAATACAACTTGTTATCTCTGCTATGAAGATTTTACGGCAAATCGAATTGAAAAAAATGAAGCAATTGCTACAATTAATGAAGTAATAATCTTTTTGAAACAGCTTATCAATATAAAACTAACCGCAGGGCGACTGGGGCTTTTGGCAAGCTCGTACAAAAGATTGGCTTTTGTAAATACGGGGGCTCAAAAGAGAAAAAAATTGGAGCTTACCTGTGAAAGTTATCTTGCAGCCTATGAGATAAGCAAAAAAATGTATCCGCTGAATAACTATCTTACTTATCAAAGCATATTAGATTTTGAACAGCCTAAAAAAGTAATTACCTCAAAAAAGAAAAACATATATCTCGATTTGCTTGAAAATCATAAAAAATCGCTCAAAAACACAAGCCTAAATATGGATTATTGGGACAGTTCAGATTATGCGTTTAGTGATTTGTCTATTTTATTTTTAGATCACGAATTGGCTAAAAAAGATAGTAATTGGCAAAATCTATACCTCAATTACAAACAAACCAGAGAAAGATACGGGTCGATAGGGAAGAAAAAAGCAGAACTCTTCAATTTAGAACTCATAATTGACGCTTTTGATGTACTTACAAAAGATGAATCAGGAAAAATAAAAAATCAGGATGCCGCTTTATTGAAAACCAAAACTGAAGAATTGCTACGAAAGCTCAAACGATAATTTTTAACCCTCAACTTATCGAGTCAAGACTTGATAATGAAATTTCAATAATTAGGAAAATTGAAAATAATTCCGTCTTGATTCCCTACATTCAAATGTCTTCATTTTAATCTGAATGGAGACATTTTTATTTATTTTGATTGCTGTATTTACCTAATTAACATTTTCAAATCTATCAAAAATTGAGGATTAAGTAAAAAGTGTATTGAATGTTTTTCCAAATTTTTAAGCTCTTTGTTTGTTTTTTTAAGAACAATATTGTACTCTTCAATATCTACTTAATGTGATAAAATATCATATTTGGAAATGATTTTTCTTCTAAAAAAGACTTCTTTAAGGGATTTCAACATTATTAATAGATTTGTTTTTTGAAGTAAAAACTGCTTTAAATGCATTTAAAATAGTGATTTTGTCTTTTTTTCTAACTAAAAATATAAAAGTTTAAATTTCTAAATAGTTTAACTTGCTAGTGAAATAATTTTTATTATCTTGAATCCCTATTAACTATACACCAAATTACTCAATGAATTTCGACAAATTAATCGACCAATTCAAACTCGACAAACAAGAGTTTTATTTTCAATTTAACTCTCATCCCAACTACCCTTCCGCTTTAGCTTTTAGTGATACACTTAATTTTTTAGGGTTAAAAAACGATGCCTATGAGCTGGATAAAGAATATTGGGAAGAACTGCCCGATGAGTTTATCGCTTTGGTCAACAATTCTTTTTCTTTGGTAAAAAAGAAAGATAATGTATTCACCATTTATTCTGATAAAGTAAAAAATATAGATAAAGAAGAACTTTACAAAAACTCAGATGATTTTGTCTTATTATTTGAGAAAACTGAAACAATAAAAAGCACTTCGCTTTTCGATTTTAAACCTTTTATCTATGCCATTTTCGGGATTATTATTTTGTATTCTGTTTTCCGATTAGAATGGTCTCAGGCTGTTTTTAATATTTTGTCGTTGATAGGAGTTTATATTTCACTGGAACTTTTCAATCAAAAATTTGGAAATGAGTCTGTTGTAGTTAATAATATTTGTGGAGGTACAGCCAATTCGCAATCTCAAAGTTCATGTTCAAAGATTTTTTCTTCTGATAAAACCAATATTTTAGGATTAAAATTATCAGATTTCAGCTTAATTTATTTTCTTGGAATCACTGTTTTAGGATTATTATTGCCCGAAGCTCAATTTATTCTTAAAGCTATTTCGTGGATTTCTGTTGGTGTTATTTTATACTCAATTTATGTGCAGGCTTTTGTTGAAAAATCACTTTGCAGAGTTTGTTTGTTAATTATCGCGGTTTTATTATCTCAAATAGTGCTAAGCTCAGTATTTTTTTCGTGGAACTTATCGATAAATATTATCTTAATTTCTGCTGTTTTATTTACTACCCTATTCCTACTGCTTGTTTTCATTAATAATTTAACAAATCAAAAGGAAGAACTTAAAAAATCAAATGCAAAAAATCTAAGGTTTAAAAGAAATTATGACCTTTTCAAAAGAGAACTTACGGATAAAGAAAAAATTGAGTTTACCGATAATCAAACATTTTTATTAGGTAATGAAGATGCAAAACTTCATATTTCTGTCGTTTCTAATCCATATTGTGGGTTTTGTAAAGATGCACATAAAATTCTTGAAGATTTATTAGCAAAATATCCAGAAGAAATTTCTGTACAAATGAGATTTAATTATTCTGGTGAAACAGCTGGTGAAAAGTACACTCAGTTGATTTCAGACTTTTCTAATATTTATAAAAACCAGTCACAGAAAGAATTTTTAAATACTGTAGATACCTGGTTTAAAAACAGAGATGAAAGTGAAATTAGAAGAAAATCAGAATCAGAAAATCCGGAAAATCTTACAGATATTATTCAGATGACTAAGGAGAACGGTTTAGCTGGACTTAATTTTACGCCCGTTTTTATTATTAACGGCTATCAGTTTCCTGATAAATATGATCGTGAAGACATTCATTATTTCATCGGTGAACTCATTGAAGATGAAGAATTTGAAACCGAAGTTGTTTCTGTTTAATATAAATGATTAATTTTAAATGACATAAAGCGTGATCCGAAAAGCTTAAAACGAGTAGGAAATTACCAAATCTAATTTTTATGAAAAATCTAAAAAAAATCAACCGACAGGAAATGAAAACCATTCAGGGCGGTCTTGTCTGCACAGGCGGACAACTTTGCCTAATCAACGGAAAATGGAAATGCATGCCATACGATGGCTGTGGCGGTGGCAACCAACCTTAATCAATCATCAAATCAACCAAACTATTGTATTATGAAAAATTTAAAAAAAGTCTCAAGAACCCAGATGAAAGGTATTAATGGAGGAGCTTTAACCTGCTCTCAAGAATGCTGTCCTCCTCCAGGAATTAAAAGATGTCCGAATATTTATTGCTTTGCACCATGTCCCGTAGAATCTTAAAAATAATTATATGAAAAATCTGAAAAAATTAGCAAGAAACGAAATGAAAGACATTTTTGGAGCTGGGCCAATCATTATTGGTTGCTCTACAAGTTGTTGCCCAACAGATGGGAAACCAAGATGTCCTAAGCTTTACTGTCCTGCTGTGGTTTGTCCGCAGTATGTATAGAGAATTTCTTAGATAAGAACTAATATCTAGAAAATGTAATCCTCACTTTAAATAAACAGACTATTTTATTCAGCCTCTTTTATTTTAGATGCACAGTTGTCCAAATTTTTGTCCTAAAATTTATTTTTTTCTTTTAAGATTTGCAATTCTCTTTTAAGCTAATTACATTTTTTAGGAAAAATGACACGAATTATATAGTTGGCAATTAAGATAAGAAAAAATCCGTTTATTTATTCAAATCAACTCTAAAACAGTTTCTCAGGATTTAATTTTACTAAGGTACTTAACGATTCGTTGTTATACACAAATGTAATTGTGAAAATATCCGTTATTTTATTAGTGAATTGATGGAAGATTGAAACATTATCATCATACAAATATTTATTTTAACCTTTTTTAACAAAAAAAAATATTGAAGATTAAAATATTTCATTTATATTTGAAATAAGTAAAGCGGTATCCGAAAAGCTTCAATAGAGTAGGAAAAACTAAAAATATGTTATGAAAAATTTAAAAAAATTAGAAATTTTTGAACTAGAAAATGAAAAATTAAAAGTTGTAGTTGGAGGTAATGATCCGGTAACTACAACAGGAGGAGGTTCAGTAACTATCGCTGACCATTTAAGCCCAGGTCAAAGCACAACTACTACATGGACTAGCGATGTATGCAATCCAGATGGTTCAACAAGATACTTAGGAAAGGTTACTAAAATTAATCAATCTTTAGATTAATCCTAAAAAAGTTAAGAATAACTAATTTATAAAGATTAAGAGAAGTATTATGTACTTCTCTTAAATTTTTGTATCAGATACTATTGTTGATTTACATCTAAAATATATGGTGCTTCTTGTTAGTAATTACAATGATTCAATTACAGATGAAATATGTTCTTGGTTATCATCCGAAGACAAAAAATTCATTCGTTTAAATGAAAATCAAGTAATCTCTTCGGTAAAATTTAATTTCAATCAGAACTCATTTGAAATTTCCATAGATGAAGTTTCTTATAATTTAAATGAAATAAAAGCTGTTTTTTACAGAAATGGTACTATTTCATATAATACTTGTGATATCGGGACTGATGAATTAGATATAAATCTAGAAGAATTCTATAGAAGAGAATGTAATTCTATTACGAACTTCATATTTTACTATTTGCAGACAAGAAATATTCCTATTTATGGGAACTTTTTTGTAAAAGAAGTAAATAAGTTAGAAGTACTGCATTTGGCAAATATGCTTGGTTTTAAAATTCCAGAAACATATATTTTTTCGGAAGTTTTTGATATAAAAAAAACTATCACACAAAAAGAATTTATCACTAAAGCTTTATCAGAAATGCAACCTATTATTAATGGGGATGGTCTTTACTTAAATTACACTACTCAGATTAGTAAAGAAAATATTCAAAACAAAACTAAACTAATACCTACCTTATTGCAAAATAAAATTCGAACTGACTTTGAGATTCGAACATTTTTTTTTGAGAATAAAATATGGTCAGTTGCAACTTTTGATTTTGAAAATAACGTTGATATAAGAAACATAAAAGAAGTTGATAAAAAGTATATTCCGTATGAACTTCCAATGTCTCTGCAAAAAAAAATACTGAAATTAGCAAAAGTATTGAAATTGAAATGTGGTACTATTGATTTCCTTAGAACTAGAAATGAATATTTCTTTCTGGAAGTGAATCCTTTAGGTCAGTTTCACCAAGTCAGTCTTTTTGGTAATTACAATATAGGTAAATATATAGCGAGTTTATTATGAAAGATAAATTACAATTAAAAGGAATAGAATATTCATTACAAGAATGGATTAAATGCAAGAATATAATTCAAATAAAACCTATTGGTAATAAAAATATTAAAAACATTACCACTCATATTATACGCTCACCAAAACAGTATTCAATATTTTAAAACATGTACATAAAGTTATTTGAATCTGTAAAGATTACCAAAGGTTTCCATAGATCAATTATATATGATATTAACTCAGGTTTTTTAAAATTTATACCAAATACATTATACGATATTTTAATAGATGAGAGCCAAAATTATCTTTTATTAAAAAAGGAATTGGATGTAGAATCTGAAAAAATTTTACAGCAATATATTGATTTTGTAATATCAAATAAATTGGGAATAAGCGTTAAGTCAATCAAAGAGTTAAATAAATTTAAAAATTCTGATAATAAAATTGATAAACCAAACAATTTAAACTATTTAATCATTGATCTTGATAATTTAGATATTTTACAAAGAAAAATTATTCAGCAAATTACACATAATAAAATTAA
>NZ_LELA01000006.1 GCF_001677955.1 Chryseobacterium sp. BGARF1 | reverse complement strand
TTTTTGTTTTGCAACTCTAAAATGACAATTTTTAGCCAGTTTTTAGCCCATACTCTTTTTTATTATTCATTTTTTAAACAGGCTCTTACAACAATCAAAATAAAAAAAGTAAAATTTGTTTGAAGCAAAATTAGCAGAGTATTATTTTTATTAAAACAAACCTTTAATCACAAAATCTTTAACATTTATGAACAAAAAAATTAAAAATCTATTTTATTTCCTGTTACTTACATTAGGAATAATCTCTTGTAGACAAGAGGAAGGATTATCGGAAAGGAATGATGAGCAAAAGACATTTAGTCTTTTTAATAAAAAAAACTATGAGAATAGTAAAAGTTCTCAAAATGATTCTTCTTTAGGTAGAGCGTATGCTTTAGATTTCTTACAAGCCTACTATTCTTACGACCTAAAACATAATACAAACTATACAGGTCTTAACGTAAAAGCTCCAGCACCAGATTCATTTATTAATTTCAGAGTACATTCACAAGTTATTGAGGATGAAAAGGGAAATATCTATATGGTTTTTCCAAAAATTAAAAATGAAAAAGTTTATGAACTTTATTTTTCTACAATTAACAAAGAAAATACTTTCTTAGGATTATTTAAATTAGAAAATGCTACTGAGAAATATGATGAGTATTTTTCTGCTTTTGAAAATGCCTACAATTATCCAAACGCAAATATTGCAGCCAATAAAGACGGAGGATACGGAGATATTGAAGAAGTTATCATTTCAGGGCCATTAAAACCTGTATTTAATGAAGCTCCAGTATTACCTGGAGAGTGTGAAATGTATGGTTATTGTAATGGTGGGGGCTCTAGTGGAGGTTCAGGCGGTGGCGGTGGCAGCGGTGGTGGAAATACCCCCGTGCTTCCACCTCCTCCTCCTCCAAATGTTGCAATTTCAGATTTGAAAGATTATTTAAAATGCTTAAATATCAATCAACCAGCAACTTTAAAAGTTTATGCTCAAAAAGTGTTTAGTTCATTTCCTGGTCACGCATTTATTTCAATCACACAAGGCAATAATACGATGACTTTCGGTTTTTATCCTAAAAATGGACTCAATCAATCTATAACTGGACCTGGTATTTTTGGGGACAATGGCGGACATGCTTATACTCATTCATGGAATGTAGGTACTATCTCACCTACACAATTACAACAGATTATCGCGGCTTCTGTAGCATACTCTGGGTACACATACGATATTGGGTTTAACAATTGTGCAGATTTCACTCTTAATGTATTAAGCTATGCTGGAGTTAGCACCAATACCTCAGGAATTGACACTCCTGATACTGTTGCTAACTTAATTGGTGGCTTACCACAGCCTGGAACAGCTCCTGCAACTAAAAAAACTTGTAATTAAAATTTTATGAAAACTTTAAAAGTTATTTCTGTTGTTTCTTTTTTACTTATTTTTGGTTTACAGGAAGTAGGATTGCCTATTTTTATTTCTATATTGTATATAATAGTTAATCTTTTGGTAAATAGTAATAATCCAGATATAGATTTTTGGATTGGGGGACTATTGGGGATTTCACTAATAGCCACTCTAATAATTTTTCTTCTATGTAGAAAAGGTAAAGATAGGTTTCTATTATTATTCTGTTTTATTGCTTTATTAGTATCTTCTTTGTTTCTAACAGGGGTGTTTGACCAAAATAATTACGAAAGGATTTCATTGGGATTTGTTATACCTCTATTGACTTTTATAGTAAGTTCAATACTATTGATTGTAAAAAATTTCAGAAAATAAAATAAACCACTGCAAACGCAGTGGTTTATTTTATTGATTTTTCCTACAAATTGGTAAGCTATGAGAAAAAGATATTTTGAGATTTTACATATGTAGAAAAGGTATAGATGTACTAAAAATTCTACACAGGGAAACACGTAAACTAATATAGATATTAATAAAATGTAAGAGATAAAAAATATTTAATATTCTAAAGTATGGTAGATTTCCGCATTAAACTTTTTAAGTTTTTCGTCTCCTTTCAAACCTTTTAAACCGATTAAAAAACTAAACTGAACGACTTCTGCACCTTGCTTTTCTACGAGTTTTGCTGCGGCTTCTGTAGTTCCACCGGTTGCTAAAAGATCATCATGAATTAAAATGCGTTGTCCTTTTTTTATTTGTCCTTCTCTGGTTTCTATTTCGGCACTTCCATATTCCAAATCATATTTTTCTGAGATGATTGGTGGTGGAAGTTTTCCTTTTTTTCTGATCAGAATAAATGGAACTTCCAAAGCTACTGCGATCGCGATCCCGAAAAGATAACCGCGGCTTTCTATTCCGCAGACAGCATCTACTTTTCCTTTGCTGAATTTTACCAGATCTTCGATTACTTCTTCATACAATTTAGGATCAAGAAAGATCGGTGTAATATCTTTAAACTGAATTCCCGGGATCGGAAAATCAGGAATGTTTTCTATAGTTGCTTCCAGCTTTTTGATGAGTTCCTGAGATGCCATATTTTAAGGATTTATCTTATAACTTGAGATCTTCCACTCTCCGTTTACATTTTTAAGTCCAAAAGTAACTTTTAAAGAGGTTGTTTTTCCACTTTTATCGGTCACATCATATGTTGCATTAACACTTGATGCATTCGTGCCAGTTCCGTTTGTTGTAATGTTTTTAACACTTACATTCTTTACAGCTCCAAACCCTGAAGTAGGGTTTGAGAACGATTCATAAGACCCCCAACTTGGGTTGCTTGAAGATTCGAAAGCTGCTTTTAAATTTTGAGAACTTACATTATTTAAAAACTTGCTTACCGTATTTTTAGGATCTGCAGTCGGCTGTTTTGGTGCTGCCGGAGTTGCTGTCGCTGGATCTGTGGTCGTTGTTGGCGGTATCGTAGGATTACTTGGATCAATTACTGCATTTGGATCTTGCTCAATCATCGTAGAATCCGTTTTAGGTACTTCAGGAACCTTTAACGCTGAAGGATTTACATCTAAACCAATTTTCGACATTTTGAAAGTCTTGGCAGTAGTTTTTACAGAAACGGTAATGTCAATTTTATTGTCAACAATTTTGGAAGCCAATAAAGATGAAAATTTAAGATGAAAACCTTTAAAGTTATTATCCTGCATTAGGTTTTTAGCGGTTGAAAGCTTTACACCGTTGCTGAATACTTCTAAAGTTGTTTCTAAACCAGCACCTGTAAAGGCAATAGGATTTCCTGCATTGTCAACTAATCTTGGTACGATCTGCATCGCAGTTGGCCCATTTCCTGTGTCTCCTGAAAGCTGGGTAAGAATGCTTAATGAGCTTGCTCTTACATCATTCGGATCACTTTCTTTAGCAGTTTCATCACCGAAAATATTCATTTCTCCTAATGAAGGAGGAGCTGTACTTGCCCATTCGATACCGTTTTGTTGTGCTACCTGATCTGCCAAAGCCAAAATTTCAGGCACCTTTTTGCCGTTGATCAATTGACCCAATGCTTTCAATTCGTTTACATCACCTTCAGCTTCTACACCGAAAGTTTTAAGAATATATAGCGCTTCATTGAATTTTATCTGCTTAATGGTGGTAAGATCAGACGCCATATCGTTGATACTCGACTGTAAAGTCTGTGTCGTAGTCGCATCTACATGATCTTTTTTGCATGCTGTAAACATCAACAGACTGAAGATGAGTAGCAAAGAAAACTTTTTCATTTTAATAATGGTTTACGACAAATTTAGTAAAACCTTTATTAATACAGATTTTTTATTTTTTGTTTTCTTTTTCTTTTAAATCATCTTTAAAGAATGAACTGAAAATTGCCTGCATGTTTGGGAAAGACGCATCCTGCCAATAATTTGACTGGTAACTGCTATTGTTTTTATTGAATTTTACTTTTCCTTCAACATTATTATCATCACTGAAGCTTAGTTCTGTTGGATAAAAGTTTCTGTAAGCAATAATTTGATTGTAGTTAGGCTCGCTTTTATGTTTAAGCTTGATGAAAGCAATTTCATTAGACTCAAGAAAATCTCTTAATGTTTTTTTTGAATCTTTTTCATATGAATGGTTAACGATACCCCTGATATCATATATTCTGTAACCGAATAGTGCCAATTCTTTTTCCTGTAAACCTTCGCCTGTAATTTCTATTTCGTCTTTCTTAGTACCTTTAAGCTCTTTGATTTTGGTGTTTTTGGATCTGTACTCTTCAATATTTCCTACATCCTTTAATTTTGGCAGATCTAAAAAGCTATTGTAATCCCAAGAACCGGTTTCTTTTTTTTCATTTTTAGCATCTTCCAGTCTGAAAATTCTGTACTGTTCTACATTGGTACTTTTCAGTTTTTTAGTTTTATTATCGAAAACATAAGTGATCACGCCATCTGCATAACAATTCAGTTTACTGTTTAGAGTAACATAGGTATTGAAATTACCTCTTACAAAAACATATTTCGCGGGTTTATTATTTTTTATGACAACCGCTTCGATATCTTTTACTCTGTCATTTAGTTTTACAACCTCTTTATTGATTTCGTTAAATGATAAAGTGGCGATAGACATGTTATCATACACCAACTGAAATTTTTCCTGTTCGGGAGAAAGAGCTGATTTCTCAATTTTTCCATCAATGTCTGATGTTGCCAGAATATTTCCGTTTTTTCCAAATACCGAAACTTTAGGAAGTGGAGCATCTGTCTTTTCTGAAACAAAAGTAATGCTTTGCGCATTGAATACACTGAATAGTAGAATCAACAGAAAGTTTAAAAGAATAGTTTTTTTCATAGTTTTTAATTTAGTTTAAAAGGTAAGCATTAAAATCTATTCATAAGACGAAATATTTTTGAAATGGTTGCCTGGCTTTTTTTGATTATTGCAAAAAAAAAGACTGATTTTAATAATCAGTCTTTTTAAAGTTTATCTTGTTATAAGTCCTTAGAAAGGATACTCATAAATTTCAGATTCATGTAAGTAAGGGTTACCTGTAGGAATTAATTTTAATTTAGCTAATGCTGAAAGCACTGTAAACATAAATAATCCTGCGATAAATAAAATAGCACCCAATACTAATAACAGAACTTCTGGAGTATTCCAGTAAGGACCTACTGTTCCTGGCATTACCATGTTGAAGTAATCTAAAAGGTGACCTAAGATTACTACAATTGCCATTATAGTTACTACTTTGTAGTTTCTCTTGATGCTGCTACTTACCAATACCAATAAAGGTAATAAGAAGTTTACAACAAGCATCGGTAAGAAAGTAGGAGAGTAGTGCTCAAATCTTCCGAAGAAATAATTTACCTCTTCCGGAATGTTTGCATACCAATACAACATGAACTGTGCAAACCAAGTATAAGTCCAAAGCATACTTGTAGCAAAAAGGAAAACTCCTAGATCGTGCAAGTGATTGTCGTTAAACTGTGGTAAGAAACCATTTTTCTTAAGATAAACACTTAATAGAATGATTACCGCAATACCACTTGAAAGGCAGCTAACCATTGAATACCAGATATACATTGTAGAATACCAGTGAGGGTCAATAGACATCAACCAGTCCCAAGCCCAAGCTGCAGAAGCAAACCCGAAGAATGCGATATATCCTACTGCCCATCTGTAAAGGAACTGATACTCAACCAAAGATTTTGTATCGTCTACTTTTTTAGACTGAGCTTTTAATTTCCATGCGAAGAATGAAGCTCCAATTACATAAATTAAAGTTCTTACTGCGTAGAAAGGAATATTTAAGAATATTTTCTTTTCAAATAAGATAACATCAAAGTGTGGAGATCCTTCTTTTGTTAATTCAGGATCCATCCAATGGAAAAGGTGACCGTTGTGCGTGATATTAAGAATCATCAAGATTACTAAAATAGCACCACCCCAAGGAATGTAAGAAGCAATAGCTTCCATCACTCTAGTGATAATAATTGGCCATCCTGCATGAGCAGCATGCTGAATACAGTAGAAAAATAATACTGCGCAACTTACTCCGAAGAAAAATACTGCTACAAAATGAAGTGAAGCTAATGGCTGGTTGTGAACCTGCATTTCCGCGTGCTCTAAGTGTGCAGCATGATCTTGAGGTCCCACCATTTCGCTTGAATGTGTAGGAGAATCATGACCTGCAGAATGCACTGCTTCCATCATGTGTTCTATTTTTTCTGTAGTAATTCCTTTATTTAAAAAGAAACCTGCAGCAAATAAAACTAAACCTACAACAAGAAGGATAATAGAAGTTGATTTTAATTTTGGTGAAAAACTATACATTTCTTTTCTTATTTTTTAGTTTCGGTAGTCTCAGTTGTTGCTGGCGCTGCTGCGGGAGCCGGAGCTGCGCTTTTTTTGAAAGCACTCATTACATACATTGCCACTCTCCATCTGTCTCCAGGATTTAATTGCCCTGCATAAGATCCCATAGCATTTCTACCGTTTGTTAATACATAATGTACAGATCCTACAGTGATTTCTCTGTCTGCATAATTTGGTACACCAGAATAAGCTCCGCTTTGTACGATTGGTCCTTGTCCGTCACCACCAGTTCCGTGACAAGCTGAACAAGTACGATCAAAAAGCATTTTACCTCTTTCTATATCTTTCGCTGCGTTAGCAGGATTAAGAGGAGAAGTACCTATTGCTTTTGAAGCGTCATAACCTGAGTTATATTCATCCGGAGTTTTAGGAAGTTTACCTTCTTCAAATACTCCGTCTTTATTTTGAGCTACTGAACCTTCTACAGGAGCAAGGCCAGTTGCACCGTTATTTCTTACAAATGCAGGAATTTCATTTTCATGATCTGAATAAGCATCTTGAGCTTTCATCAACGGATCGTATGCCACAGGGAAATACATATCCGGGAAATATACTAGAGGTGCATTTTCATTTGGTCCGCAAGAATTAAGTAAAACTGTAGTTAAACCTAAAATTGCTGTAATTTTTAATACATTCTTTTTCATTTTAAGCATCTTTAACAGTTATTTCTTCTACTCCCGTTTCGATAAGCAACTGCTTTACAGATTCTACATCTTCTGTAACAAACTCCATCAAGAATTTATCATCTGTAGTTCTTGGATCTGGGTTTTGTGCAGGAGCTCCTGGATACATTTTATTTCTTACAAAGAAAGTAAGAGACATCATGTGAGCTGCACAGAATACCATCAATTCAAACATCGGATCAATAAACGCTGGGAAGTTGTCTACCCAGTTAAAAGATGGTTTACCACCAATGTTTTGTGCCCAGTCATGGTTCATAATGTACCAAGTAACCGTCAAACCAATTGAAACTCCATAAAGCGCATAAATGAAAGCAGCATCAGAAATTCTGGTTTTCTTTAAACCTAAAGCTTTGTCTAGGCCGTGAACAGGAAATGGGGTATAAACTTCGTTTATTGCAATTCCTTTATCGTTGAATGCTTTAACGCCGTTCATTAAATCGTCGTCATCGGCATAAAGTCCGTATACAATTTTAGTGGTGCTCATCTCCTTCTTTTACTTTATAAGTTTCACCTGAGATCTTCAAGATCGATTTTAATTCTGCCTGTGCAATTACAGGGAATGTTCTTGCGTATAATAAGAATAATACAGAGAAGAATCCGATTGTACCTAAATATACACCTACGTCAATAATGGTTGGTTTAAACATCGTCCAAGAACCAGGCAAGTAATCTCTTGAAAGGTTAATTACGATAATGTCGAAACGCTCAAACCACATACCGATGTTGATAATTAATGCAATGATAAATGTTGCAATAATGTTTGTTCTAACTCTCTTAAACCAGAACAACGCCGGAATAACAAGGTTACAGATAATCAATGCCCAGAATGCCCACCAGTAAGGTCCTATTGCAGCACCTGGAGAAAGGTATGTAAAGTCTTCATATCTTGAACCAGAATACCATCCGATGAAATATTCAGTTGCATAAGCTACTGTTACCATACCACCTGTAAGAACGATTACGATGTTCATAATTTCGATATGATACATTGTGATGTAGTCTTCCAAGTGACAAACTTTTCTAGCAATTAACAATAGTGTTTGTACCATTGCAAATCCTGAGAAGATTGCTCCAGCTACGAAGTAAGGAGGATAGATTGTAGAGTGCCATCCTTTAATAACTGAAGTTGCGAAGTCAAAAGATACCGTAGTGTGTACCGAGAATACAAGTGGAGTTGCCAAACCTGCCAATACTAAAGATACTTCTTCAAATCTCTGCCAGTGTTTTGCTTTTCCACCCCATCCGAAAGATAGTAGGGTATAGATTTTCTTAGTCCAAGGAGTTTTAGCTCTGTCTCTGATCATAGCAAAGTCAGGAATCAACCCGATAAACCAGAATACTGTTGATACAGAGAAATACGTACAGATTGCAAATACGTCCCAAAGTAGAGGCGAGTTGAAGTTAGTCCAAAGAGAACCAAACTGGTTAGGAAGAGGGAATACCCAATATCCTACCCAAACTCTACCCATGTGAATAAGCGGGAAGATTGCCGCCTGTACAACTGCGAAGATTGTCATTGCTTCCGCAGAACGGTTTACAGACATTCTCCATCGTTGTCTAAATAATAATAATACTGCTGAGATTAGGGTTCCGGCGTGACCGATACCTACCCACCATACGAAGTTGGTAATATCCCAACCCCAGTTAATAGTTCTGTTAAGCCCCCATGCTCCAATACCTGTCCCGATAGTATAAGCGATACAGCCGAATCCGTAGATGAAAAGAACTAAGGCTGCATATAGTGAGATCCACCATAATTTACCTGCTCTTTCTTCGATAGGTCGTGCAATATCTTCTGTGATATCGTGATAAGTTTTGTGACCAATAATCAGAGGTTCCCTTATCGGAGCTTCGTAATGTCCTGACATTTTTTACCTATTTATTATTTAAACTTTATTTTATACTCTATTTCTTACTTTAGCGTGATAGAACACATTTGGTTTGGTTCCGATCTCTTCAAGTAAATGATATCTTCTGTTGCTAGAATATAATTTTCTAACTGAAGATTCTTTATCATTCATATCTCCAAACTGCATTGCTCCAGTAGAACATGCTGCTGCACAAGCACAAGAATTTTTAAATTCGTCGTCTGTTACTTTTCTGTTTTCTCTCTTCGCAGTCAAAATTGTTGCCTGAGTTTCCTGAATACACATTGAACATTTCTCCATTACCCCTCTTGTTCTTACAACAACATCAGGGTTAAGAACCATTCTTCCAAGATCGTTATTCATATTGAAATCGAACTTGTCATTCAAGTTATAGGTAAACCAGTTGAAACGTCTTACTTTGTACGGACAGTTGTTTGCACAATATCTTGTTCCAATACATCTGTTGTAAGCCATATGGTTTTGTCCTTGCTTACTGTGAGAAGTTGCCGCTACCGGACAAACAGTTTCACATGGAGCGTGGTTACAGTGCTGACACATTACCGGCTGGAAAATCACATCTGGATTTTCTGCTGGGTTTTCTAATGCTCCTTCAATACCAAGTACGCTACTTCCGTAAAGCTCAGGAACTGCCATTCCTTCTTTAAGACCATCATAAACAGTCACTTTTTTCTCAGAAGAATAGTAACGGTCAATTCTTAACCAGAACATATCTCTAGACATTCTGATCTCTTCTTTACCAACTACAGGAACGTTGTTTTCTGCCTGACAAGCAATGATACAAGCTCCACAACCCGTACAAGAGTTTAAGTCTACTGATAAGTTGAAGTGAGGACCATCTGTATCATCAAAAGCATCCCAAAGGTCAATTTTACCTGCTGGAAGAGCTCCACTGATAGTGTGATATTCCAAAGGCTTATTCCATCCTTTATGTTCGTCATCGAAAGGTACATTAATAAATTCTGCTAAAGGTACTTCTTTTGCAATTTCGTAACGACCCATTAGTGTATTCTGAAGCTGAACTCCTGCAAACTCGTGCTCTTCACCCGTTTTCTCAATTGATACGTTTGAAATCACCAAGTTTGACCCGTCAAATAGAGGATAAGCATTTACCCCAGTATCTGCAGTAGCGCCAGAATCTTTTTTACCATATCCTAAAGCAAGACCAACAGATCCGTCTGCTTGACCTGGCTGAATGAATACTGGTACGTTTTCTATTTTTACTCCGTTTACTGTAAGATTTACAAGAGAACCATCCAACTGCATTCTTGCATTAAGACTGTTTTCTATTCCTAATTCTTCAGCATCTTTGGTAGAAATTGTTAAATAGTTATCCCAAGACATTCTTGTAATAGGATCTGGTAATTCTTGCAACCAAGGATTGTTTGCCTGAGTTCCGTCTCCAATAGAAGTTTTTGTATAAAGAACTAATTCTAATCCTGCAGCTTTAAAGTTTCCTAATTCTGCTACAGCTTGAGTACCATTTCCACCAGCATAAGACAACATCGTTGCATTATTAGAAGAAACAATACCGTTATATAAAGCTTTGTTGAAAGAAGTCGCTCCTAAAAGAGAAGCCGCACTTGCTTTTAAGTAATCGTAGTAATTGTTTGCAGCATTGTTTTTTCCGTTTTTCCAAACCAATAAAGATTCTTCAATCTGTCTTGATTTATAGATTTTCTGGATTGTTGGCTGCATTAATGTATAAACTCCAGTCTGAGGTTCCATATCCCCCCAAGATTCTAGCCAGTTAGCTACCGGAATTACAGCTTTTGCTGCTTTATACATTTCGTTTTTCTTATCTGTAACTGCAATTACGTAAGGAACTTTTGCCAAAGATTTTTTGAAATCCTGACCTTTGTTGTTAGAATAAATCGGGTCAACGTTGTTTGTAATCAATACTCCAACTTGTCCTGCATTTACCCAACCTAAAAATTCCTGATATCTTGCATTATCAAATTCTCTTAAGAAGTTTGCTTTACCTGTGAAAGCAACTGAACCTAATTTTTGGTTAATTAAGTGTGCTAAAACCTGTGCAGCTTTAGAACCATCAGCTAAAACAACCGCTCTGCTTCCTTTAGCTTGTAATTCTTTTACAATATCTGTAGCAGCTTTGCTTTTTGCAGCAACACCTGTTACAATTGCGTTATAAACTTCAACCAAAGCTTTGTTTACATCGCTAGGCTTAAGTCTGTATCTTGAATCTGAGTTTGCCCCAGTTAAAGACATATTAGATTCAACCTGAACGTGTCTCAACATGTTTGGTCCCGGAACTCTTGCCGCTGCATAAGAAGTTTCTAAGCTCGCTGCATTGTAGTCTCCTAAGAAATCAGCCTGGAAAGCAACCACCAATTCAGATCCTTTAAGGTCATAAACCGGCAATGCTCTTTGTCCGAAAACTTCCTGAGCTGCATCTAAAGCTGCAGAATAAGGGAAAGCATCATAAGTTACTAATTCAGCGGTAGGATATTTTGCTTTAAATTCAGCAAACAATTTTTTGAATGTAGGTGAAGCGAAAGACTGAGATAAAAGAACAATCTTTTTACCAGAAGCCTTAGCCTCTTCAAGACCTTTGATTGTAAAAGTATCTACCGTATCAAAAGTATCATCTTTACCTTCAAATTTCGGCTGTTTTACTTTGTCGTTATCATAAAGAGAAAGTACACTTGCCTGAGCTCTTGCATTAGTTTTACCTAAATCTCCAGCTGCCGGGTTTGGGTCGATTTTGATGGGTCTACCTTCTCTGGTTTTTACTAAAACACTTGCAAAGTCGAAACCGTCAAAATATGTTGAAGCGTAGAAGTTGGGAACCCCAGGAATAATTTCATGTGGTTTTACTACGTAAGGAATCGTTTTGATTACCGGAGCTTCACAAGCAGCTAAAGTTACGGCTGCCGTAGAGAATCCTAATATTTTTAAGAAATCTCTTCTCGATGTACCGTCAGTTTTTTCGGCACTTTCCAGAAAATCTTCTACCGGAATTTCTTCTTGGAACTCTTTAAGAGCCAGCTTACCAGTTAAGGCAGGGTCTTTAAGTTCGTGAATACTTCTAAATTGTATTTTGTTTGAAGCCATTTTATACTTCTAATTTTTTAGTTATTAATAATGACATTTACCACACTCAAGACCTCCAATTGCATCTACAGTGATTTTACCACCATCTTTCGGGTATTGCTTTTTAAGCTTTTCGTGTAGATTTTTGAAGTATTCTTTATTATAACCGTTGTTCATATCAATTTCGGTTGTTCTGTGACATTCGATACACCATCCCATAGTGAAATCGTTCGCCATTTGTACAACGTTCATTGTATCGATTTTTCCGTGACAAGCTTTACAAACTACGTCGATTTTGTTGTCTGGATTTTTCTTGTTGAATGAATTGATAATCGCTTGCTCACCTGCTACTACGTGTTGAGAGTGGTTGAAGTAAACGAAATCTGGCATGTTGTGGATTCTTGTCCATTCTACAGGGGTAGTTTTCCCAGTGTACTGTTGTTTTTCAGCATCCCAACCTGTAGCCGCATAGATCTTCTGGATTTCTCCGTCGTAGAATGCTTTGTCTTTTCCTGGCTCCATGTATTTACCGTTGTATTCAGAAACAGTTCTGTGACAGTTCATACAAACGTTCATAGAAGGTATTTCAGATACTTTACCGTATTTAGCACTTGAGTGACACAATTGACAGTCGATTTTCTGTTCTCCAGCGTGAATTTTGTGAGAGAAGTAGATAGGTTGTTCAGGCTTATATCCTTTGTAAACACCAATCCACATAATCCAGTTCCAGATACCGTAAGTCGCTAAAATAGCAAGAATAGCTAAAGCTCCTTTTCCGATATAGTGGTATTTTTCGTAGATCTCGCTGAAAGATTTTACTCTAGTTTCATTAAGAGATGAAAGCTCTTCAGATTGACCTAGTTTTACAAGTTGTCTTAACTTGATTAAAATCCAAGCTAATAATCCTGCGATAGCAATAAGTGAAATAATCACAATACTTGAAGTTGTATTGTTTGCTGGTGCAGCATTTGCAGCGTCTCCATTAGCTGGTGTTTTATCATCAACTGGAGGTGCTGGTTCAGGAGGATTAGTTGTATACGCTAAAATATCGTCAATATCCTTATCTGCAAGATTAGGAAATTGCTGCATTTCAGTTTTATTAAATTTCTCAAAGACTTCATTCGCATACTTGTCGCCTGAAGCTCTAAGTGCTTTATTGTCTTTAATCCACTTGTGAAGCCAATCTGTGTCGAGTCCTTGCTCAGTTTTCAATCTGTCAACCACACCTTTCAGTGCAGGTCCTACAACTTGTTTGTCTAAAGCGTGACATGCCGTACAGTTTGCCTTAAAAAGTTTCTCACCATTTTTAGGATCTCCGTCTTGCCCGTAAATTGAAGCACTTGTTGATAGCAATAACCCTATCGCAATCAGCCCTTTTTTATAATGCTTTCTCCAACTAATCATTTAAATTATCTTATGTTAGTAAATATTGAATGTGTATCAATCCCGCAAAAATAATATTTTTAAGAAGAATTTAACGGCTTTAGCAAAAGGTAAAATGTCATATAGCTATAATTTGTAACTATTCTAAATAACTCTGTTTGCTGTATTTTCAAATTATTATAACTTTGCGGAAACAAGTTTAAATGAAAAAAATCATCAAAATATTTTCTCTACTTTCTTTAATGGGTTTTTATACTGTTGAAGCCCAGCAGGTTGTAAAGAAGGATACATTGTCTGGAACTGAGCTGATTATTACTATGGATGCTCGTGTGAGCGATGCTTTAACTGCAATTGAGGATCGTTGTGCGAAAACTGCGGTGACAAAAGGGCTTTCTGGTATTGATGATGATGCTCCCGCAAAGCCTGCAAAAATATTCGTTCCCAGTCGTGAATTGACAAATGCAGAAATTTGTAGAAAAAATCCTAGAATTTTAGGCTTTAAAATTCAGATTACAACGGTGAAAAGTAATGAAGAAGCTAATGAGATTAAAGCTTATTTTAGAAAAAGATTTCCCAACCTAAAAGTTGAAACAGATGCTTCTTTAAGACCAAATTATAAGATTTTGGCAGGAAGTTATTTCTCAAAACAAAGTGCCGCGAGTGATTTGGCTAAAATAAAAGAATACTTTAAATCTGCAACGCCAGTTCAGTACAGAGTTTTCTGTGCAGAGGCAAAATAAAGATTTAAATAAAAATTAAAAGGCTGAGAAAAATATTCTCAGCCTTTTTTTATCTATAAAATTGATTCACAAAATCATAAAATTCCCACATTCTCATGTAATTGTTAAAAAGTAAATACACCAGCATTATTCCAATGATTGACGTGAAAAATGACATCATTTTTGGTGATTTTCTGTAAGAATAAAATAGCCATCCCAACATAATTGGGAAAACAAAAACAAAATGCCCTCCGTAAATGTAAGAAGTGTGAAGTCCAAATCTGAAAACGCAATGAATTAAAATGTCAACCAATAAAGAAAGCATGATAATTTGCACTAATTTATTCTTGAAATTTCTAAAATAACTCCATAAAACAAGTCCTAAAAGTAATCCTATGAATAAATAAGGAACGATTGAAGTGTAAACATTCATGAAAAGAGCTTTGTAGTAAAAGCCTTTCATATTGTGCTTTTCACGGATAAAAAAGCTTGGAAAAAGGATGCTTCCTCCAAAAAAATAGGAGTAAATCATATCCCAAGTCGGAGTAGATTTTACATTAGAAAACTTCTCATATTGCTCTCCTGATTTTGAGAGAATATTGGTGTATTTAAAATCGATTCGATAAAGGTAAAGCAAGATGAAAGTTACGCAGGTAAGCGCGACTCTGAAAACAGCATTGCCAAATTTTTTCCAGCTTTTAAAAACATCTTTTTCAAACGCGATAGGGATAAAAACTTTTACAATATTTGTTACTGTTAATCCGCCAATTGCAACTCCTGCTAGAACCAAAGCTGTGCCTGCAATTTTTTTATTTTTCTGGAATTTTATTGCTGTGTAATAGTTAAATAAAACCAATAAAAATAGGGTATAAGTATAGGTTTCTGGCGTGAATGACAATAAAATATTAGTTGAAAAAACACTAAAAAAAGCAACAAGTAATAAGTTTAATCCTATGGGAAGGCGAACGATATTTTTTAAATATTTAAATATTTGAATTAAGCTTAAACTGATGGTGATATTGCTCAACCATGCCAATGTTAATCTAAAATTACTTCCCGTTTTTCCATCTGAAATATAAAAAGCAAGCTCGCGAACCCAGTTGAAAAAATAATAAGATAATGGATGTCTTTCGAAGCTCCCGCCGCTCATGACGATGGCTTTGTTGTCGAAACTGAAATATCCATCCCAAGGAATTCTTGCATCAAAAATAATGCGGTAATGCTGGGCTAAATAAGTTCCGAATATGCCATACGCGATGATGAAAAAAATAAATATACCCCATTCTGTGTACGAAGAAGGAAATACGATTTTAAAAAAGTTGATTAATTTTGACTTAAATGACACCCTGTATAATTTATTGCAAAAATAAAATAAAAAACCCACCTGAAAAGATGGGTTTAAAAATATTAAAAAGAATATTAATTAATCTTTGATAATTTTCTCTGTTTTGCTCGTTCCGTCAGCAAATTCAACTTTAAGTAAGTAAGTCCCTTTTGTGAAAGAACTGATATTAGCTCTTTCAGAACTAGTTTGTAATAAAACTTTTCCTGACAAATCAAGTACTGTAGTAGATTTTATCTTTTTATCAGTTTTGATGTTGATTTCTCCTTTTGTAGGGTTAGGATAGATGCTTGTTTTAGATTTTGAAACTTCTTTGGTAGAAAGAGTTGTTGCTAAAACCTGTACGTCATCTATCGCAACGGCATCAGCATCCGCGCCACTATATTGAAATCTGATACGGACATCCGCTTGTCCTATGTATGGACTAAGACTTTTCTGTACGGCAACTGTATTATATGTATCTGAATCTTCATCACCATCACCGTCATCAGTAAATCCTGGTTCGGTATCTTCGTCCCAAAGAGTGGTCCAAGATGTTCCTCCATTAGTTGATACTTGAGCGATTAAATCTCCGGCGTCAATGTCAATCATATAAGACCAACCTACAACCACGTTAAACTTCAGTATTGGACTAGCTGCGCCAACTAAAGTAAATGAAGGACTCGTAAGATTAGCGGTATTAGCTGTGCCTACCCAATTGATAGTTGCTGAGTTGTTACCAGTAATTGTAAAGTGGTCTCTTGTTTCAAGATCTTGTGCTGTAGTTCCTGGAAAATTAACTGTAGATAAATCCCATTGACGAGTTGCATTGGTGTTTGTTCTAACCCATCCATTTGGAGGGAATGTTGTTCCTTCAAAATTTTCAGACAATAATGTCTGGGCATTCATTGATAAACAAGACAAAATGCCTAAAGAAAGTAGAATTTTTTTCATGAAAATTATTTTTTTTTGCTAATTTAGTCAATATAATTACATGTAAGTGTGAAAACTTTAATAAATTACACTAAGAACTACAAGAAAGCATAGAACATCCGGAAATATCGTCATAATTCGCAGGTTTTTTTACCGAAAATTCGGGAAAAATTTCTTCATAGGGATTCTCCAAAGCTTTTGTGAGTTTTTTTAACATTTCGGTTTTTCCATTGTTGATTTCTTCAATACATTCAAAAAGAAGGTAGTTTCTGAGAATGAACTTCGGGTTTGCCTTTTTCATTAAATCTAAAGACTCTTCTTTTGAAATGGTATTGGTTTTTAATCGGAGATTATATGTTTTTATAAAATCTTCAAGCTTTTTTATTTTAGCATCGTCCAAAGATGTATAAGATATTTTCTGAAAATCTGTTTTGATATCAGAAATACTTTCAAGTTTTTCTAAGAGATTAAAAAATAGAGTATAATCGAGTTGAAGTTCCTGCATGAGGCCTTGCCAATTCGTGAAAAATTCTTCGTCTTCTTTTCTTAATTCATCAAAACCAAATTTTCTACACAGCATCTTGTCGTGAACTTCCCAGAAGTAATTACCGTAACGATTGAGTGTTTCCTCCAAGAATTTTTCATCTTTTATTAAGGAAAAAAGAGCGTTGGCCAATTGCCAAAGATTCCATTGTGAGATTTGCCCTTGTTTTCCAAAAGCATATCTTCTTCCGAGTAAGTCTGTGGTATTGGGTGTGAAATTGAGGTCATATTCATCCATCATCGAAAAAGGACCGTAATCTATCGTTAAGCCTAGAATCGACATGTTGTCAGTATTCATTACGCCATGTACAAAACCTACTCTAAACCATTCAGTCATTAAATCTGCAGTTTTGGTGCAAACTTCACTGAAAAAGTCTTTGTATTTCTGTTCGCCCTGAGCAGTTATATTTTTAAAATAATTTTTAATTGTAAAATCTACTAACTCGGTAAGGGTATTTATTTCTTTCTGAGCCGACAATAATTCAAAATGACCAAAGCGGAGAAAACTTTCCGCAGTTCTTACAACGACCGCTCCTTTTTCTTCTTGAGGATTTCCGTTATACATTATATCACGAACTACACTTTCACCAGTGAGACTTAAGCTTAAAGCTCGGGTTGTGGGAACTCCCAAATGATACATGGCTTCACTCATCAGATATTCACGAACAGAAGACCTTAAAACGGCTCTTCCGTCTGCATGGCGGGAATAGGGTGTTGCTCCGGCTCCTTTCCATTGAATTTCGTTTTTTTGTTCTGTCTCATTGGTGATTTCACCGGCGAGAATTGCTCTTCCATCTCCTAACTGACCAGCCCAGTTTCCGAATTGGTGTCCTGCATAAGCGGTGGCGTAGGTTTTTATGTTTTCGGGTAAATTGGTGGCGGCTAAAAAGTCAATATCTTTTTCGTCTAATTTTCCCAATCCTATTTCTTCTGAAAGCTTTTCGTTAAAAATAATCAGTTCAGAATCTTCAAATCCAACGGGCTCGACAGTTGAAAAAAGAACTTTGGGAGTATTTCTTTGAATGGTATTTCCTGAGAAGTCTCCTGGGAAAATCTTTGTAAAAGGCTGGGTAATCTTGTCGATATTCATAGTTCAAAGATATTAAAAGAAGAAACAAAAAAGACCTTTCAATTATTGAAAGGTCTTATGATAATGATCAATAAGTTTATTTGTTAAAATCTACATCTTCACTGGTATTCAGGTGTTCATTTACATTTTCTTCTTTTTTACCAGGGTTATTTTTTTGTCCGTTGTCTGCAGGACGTGGGTTTTTTAAATCATCAATGGTTTGTAATCCTCCATCGTCACCATATCCGCCGCCTAAGCCTTGAAGATTTGAGCAGCCGTCTTTCCAATCAAGAGGTTTTACAAATTTATCGTCAGGTGATATTTTTAAACTTTTATCAGCCCATACTTTTTTCATAAATATTGCCCAGATTGGCAATGCCATTTTTGCTCCCTGACCTTCACCTGTTCCTAAGAAGTGCGTTGCTCTGTCTTCCCAGCCCACCCAAGCTCCGGTTGCTAATTTAGGAGTAATACCCATAAACCAACCGTCTGAGTTATTCTGAGTTGTTCCGGTTTTTGCAGCAATTTCAATGTCCTTAGACACTCCTCGTCTTCCCAATTCTCCTGAAGCTGTACCGTATTGTGCTACACCTTTCATCAATTCAATCATGGTATAAGCGTAATTAGGATTCATTACTTCTTTCGGTTCAGAAATCACTTCTTTTATCACTCTTCCGTTTACGTCTTCAATTCTCCAGATCATTTCTGGTTTGTTGTAATTTCCGTAATTGGCAAATGTGCTATATGCTCCAAGCATTTCATAAATCGTAATATCTGAAGCTCCTAAAGCCATTGGTAAACTTGTTGAAATTTCTTCAGTTACTCCCAAATCTCTTGCGGTCTGAATGACACTTTGAGTTCCTGTCATTTCAGCCAATCTCAATGCAACAGGGTTTTGAGAGTGAGCTAATGCGTCTTTTAGAGTTAGCATTCCTCCTCTTCCCGGTACTCGATAATTGCCTTTGGTAAAAGTAGCGTTAGAAATCGTCGAACAAGGTGTTAAACCTAATTTCATAATAGCAGTAGCGTAAACAAAAGGTTTAAAGGTAGATCCTACCTGTCTTTTTCCTTGTTTGATGTGGTCATATTGAAAATGCTGCCAATCAATCCCTCCAACCCAAGCTTTAATCTCACCTGTTCCTGGAACCATAGACATTAAGCCTGCCTGTGCAATTTGTTTGTGCCATCTGATAGAATCCCAAGGGCTCATTTCTACTTCTTCTTCACCAGCCCAAGTAAATCTAGACATTTTTACAGGCTTGTGGAATTCCATCATAATAGAATCCTCAGGAACTCCTGCTCTGTTCAATTGTTTATAACGACCAGTTCTTTTTACAGCCTGCATCATTATTTTATTTACCTGTTGGTCATTAAGATAATAGAAAGGTCTGTTTTTTCTACCTCTTTGTTCTGCATCAAACCTTTTTTGAAGGTCAGTTAAATGCTCTTTAATTGATTCTTCGGCGTATTTCTGCATTTTAGAATCCAGGGTAACATATATTTTTAAACCGTCTTTGAAGAGGTTTAAAGGTTTTCCTGTTTCTTTTTCATAGTCTTTAAGGTAATTATCTATTTCCTTTTTTAAATAAAACTTATAGTACGCAGAATAATCATCTGTGATATTTTTTATAGGACGGTAATCTGTTGTAATAGGAGTTTCAACTGCTTTGTCGTGAGTTGCTTGATCTACATACCCTGTTTCAAGCATTTGGTCTAATACAACATCTCTTCTTCTTTTTGCGCGCTCAGGATTTCTTAAAGGATTATTGGCAATAGGCGCTTCAAGCATTGATACAAATACAGCAGCTTCCGGAAGTGTTAATTGCGAGGTCGATTTATTAAAATAAATTTTAGACGCCATCTCAATTCCGTTTGCGTTGTAGGTGAAATCAAACTTGTTGAAATACAAAGTGATGATTTCTTCCTTGGTGTATCTTTTCTCTAAACTTACCGCAACAACCCATTCTTTAAGCTTTTGAATGGCTCTTTTTACAGGGTTTTTTGAAGGCTCTTTAGTGAATAAAAGTTTTGCCAACTGCTGTGTGATTGTAGAACCTCCACCTCGGTCTCCACCATATCTTACGGCCCTCAGAATTGATTTCAAGTCAATACCCGAATGTTCCTTAAAACGCTCATCTTCTTTTGCTTGAAGAGCATATATCAAGTAAGGAGGTAAGTCTTTGTATTGAATAGGTTGAGTTTTTTCTTTCTCAAATTTTCCTAAAAGTACTCCGTCTGATGAATAAATTTCAGATGCAACATAAATATCAGGATTTTCAAGCTCTTTTACATCGGGCATTTCACCAAGAAAACCTTGGGAAACTGCAAAGAAAAGCCCTGAAATACCTAAAACAACTGCAAGGAACCCGATCCAAATGAATTTTACCCATCTTTTCCAAGCTGGGTTTTTAGCATTTTTTTTAGGAGGAAGCGGGAAGGTTTTTCCCTTGCTTCCTTTATTTTGTTTGTTTTCTTCCATGTATAATTACGGTTTAGCCGTTTCTACTTTTATACCTAAGTCTTCAATTCCTGGAAGGTTGTCATTTCTCATTGCCTGAGCAACAGAAATTTCATAATTACCTTTTTCAGGGAATTTGTAATTCAATTTATACTGAAATAAAGTTTCTTTCGTTTCTCCAAATCCTGTTCCAAGCCATTCCCCATTTGGTTTTGCCAAAATATAATTCAGCGTATCAATTTGCTTGGCTTTGGTTTTCGGATTGGTAAGATTAACAATGAATCTTATATTGCTGTAAGGATACTCGTTATTATTTCTTACAACAAATATAAGGTTTTTAGGATTTTGCGGATCCGAAATTTCAAGATTAAACTTTTGTTCGGTCTTCTTATTCCATTTATTATCAATGTTATTCATGATAACGTCTTCTCCGGAAGCATTACAGCTTACCAAAAAAATAAGGAGAAAAAGCCCTGAAATTTTATGCATTATTATCTTTTTTTGGAGGAAATTTCTTTTTAAACTTCTTTTTGGGTGGTTGATTCTGAGGTTTTGTCTCAGTGTCATTATTTACAGCATTTACATTTTCCGTCTTTTCTATTGAGGGTTTCTGTTGCTGTGGTTTTTGAGGCCTTTGATTATTATTTTGATTAGGTCTCACCGGTTTTTCAGGTCGCGGTTGGCGTTCCTGTCTTTCTGGTCTCTCTTCTTTATCGTTTCTCTCAGGTCTTTGGTTGTTGTTTTCAGGTCTTGGTTTTCTTGGTCCTTGATTCTGATTGTTGCTTGGTCTGTTTTGATTTTGTCCTTGATTCCTGTTTTTGCTAGAACCTCTATTTTTCTTTTCAAAACGATCAACACTGTTTTCTTGAATCAAATCTACCGTTTTCACAGAGATTTCAGGTTGTTTTAAATCTTCGAGAGGTAACGTTCTTTCGCCTCTTTTATTTTGCGAAATCATTTTTTTTACCAAATCAACGTCGAAATCATACCACGCCATCGAGCTGTCTACATACGCAAACCACATTTTCTTTTTGAAAACATCAATTTTTATACAAAAAGCTCTTCCTTTTTCGGTGTCAATCATTGTTGAAGAAGAAGGGAAGTGGCTTAATGCATCAAGATAGCTGTCTAATTCATAATTTAGACAACATTTAAGCTTACCGCACTGTCCGGCCAGTTTTTGAGGGTTGATGCTCAATTGCTGATATCTTGCAACGTTGGTGTTTACTGATCTGAAATCTGTTAACCAAGTTGAGCAACATAGTTCTCTTCCGCAAGATCCAATTCCGCCTACTTTTGCGGCTTCTTGTCTGAAACCGATTTGTTTCATATCGATTTTTGTACGGAAAGCTCCTGCAAATTCTTTAATCAACATTCTGAAATCTACTCTGTTATCAGCAGTGTAATAGAATGTTACTTTAGAAGAGTCGCCTTGATATTCCACATCAGTAATCTTCATTTCAAGACCAATTCTGTGCGAAATTTTTCGGGCTTCAATTTTTATATTTTCTTCTTTTTTTCGGACTTCCTGCCAAACTTCAATGTCTTTTTGGTTGGCTTGCCTATATATTTTAAGTGGGTTTTCTTCTGAAGCTCTTTTTTTCTTCATCTGAATTTTCACTAATTCTCCCGTAAGGCTTACTACGCCTACATCGTGTCCCGGACTAGATTCTACTGTTACAACGCTACCTATATGTAAAGGGATATTATTTACATTTTTATAAAATAATTTTCTGTCATTTTTAAATCTAACTTCCACAAAATCAAACCTGTTTGATGCAGGGTTTTGTACGTTAGATAGCCAATCGAAAACACTTAATTTATAACTATTACCGCAGGTATTTACACTTTCACAGCCATTCGCAGATTTTGTTCCGCAAGAATGTGCAGAATCGCCAGATGTTTTACATCCACAACTCATATTATAATTTGTTTAATCTTGCAAATTTATTGATTTTTATCTTTATACAATTCCAAATGTACTAAATATTAATTTTTGAAAATGTTTAATATTAAACATGATTAGTATAATGTTAAAATTTTAAATTTAAATATTTGTTATTGAGTATGTTATTTTGTTTTTTGTTTGAAATATTATTTTAAACATAGCTTTCTTTTACTTGTTAGTTTAAAATGTTGTGATTTATTAACAGGTGTATTCAAAATAATTTTATATTTGGGTTATATAATAATAGTCTATGAAAAAAATATTAATATCAACTGCTTTATTGGCTGGTGTTTTATCTTATGCGGGAGGCTTTAGAGTTTCTTTGCAAGGGGTAAAGCAATTGGCAATGGCGCACACCAGTGCTCATGCTGAAGATGCAAGTGTTGCATTCTTTAACCCAGCAGGTATGTCATTCATTCCTTCTAAACTAAGTATTGTTGCGGGAGGTTTTGGAGCAAGTAATAAGGTTACTTTTCAGAATTTAAATACTTTATCGAGTACACAGACTGACAATCCTCTAGGTACGCCTATTTATGCGGCGATAGCTTATAAGCCGATCGATAAATTGTCTATTGGTTTTAGTTTTTCTACTCCTTTTGGTAGTACAATTCAATATCCTTACGATTGGGAAGGAAGAGAAATGGTACAGAAACTTGAGCTGAAAAGTTTTTATTTCCAACCAATGGTTTCTGTGAAAATGGCTGACTGGGTGTCATTCGGGGCTAGCTATATTTATGCTAGAGGATCAGTAAACTGGGATAAAGCGGTAACTCAATTTGGAGGAACGGTTAATATTAATGACGAAAAAGCAAGCGGTCATGGTTTTGGTTTTGGTTTCTATTTCAGACCCGATCCTAAACTTGATGTAAGCATCGCTTACCGATCGCCGGTAGATATGAAAGCTAAGAAAGGAACAGCTACTTTTGTTGCTCCTGCCCAGAATACAGTTAATTCACTTTTAGGGTTAAATGGAGCTGGACAAGACAGTTTTACGGCAACTTTACCTCTTGTAGAAGAATATACAATTGGTTTGACGTATAAGGTAACTCCAAAATGGTTAATCTCGGCAGATTTTAATTATCATGGTTGGGAAAGATACAGCAAGCTAACTTTAGATTTTGCTAATGCTCCAATTGGAAATCAGGCAGATCCTACGATATTGGTGGCTCCAAAGAATTTTAAAAATTCAAAAACTGTAAGATTGGGAACTCAATATGCATTCACGAATATGATTTATGGTCGTTTAGGTGCTTATTACGATGAGTCTCCTTATTCTGATGAAAACTTCATTCCGGAAACACCATCTTTTGATTCTTTTGTTTTAACAGGAGGGGTAGGTTTCAAACTTAAAAAATTCGGAGTTGATGTTGCGGGCGGTTATGCAATGCCACAAAGCAGAGATGTGAAAAATAATTATTTAGGCTTCTATGGTCAGGCAAAGGCTAAAGCATTCTATTTTGGTCTAGGTTTATCTTATAATGCTTTTTAAATTTAAATTATGAAAAAAATAATAATATCTACAATAGCTGTTTCTGCACTTCTTTTTACAGTAAGCTGTAATACAGATTTTGATACTGATGTAGAAGACATCGTTGTAACGAAAGGGGAAGCAGATTTTTCTAAATATGTAGCTTTAGGAAATTCCCTAACTTCAGGTTATAGAGACGGGGCTCTTTATATTGATGGGCAAAATGAATCTTATCCTTCAATGATGGCTCAGCAAATGAAGCTTGTAGGAGGAGGTGATTTCAAACAGCCTTTAATGGCTGATAATAATGGAGGTCTTCTTCTGAATGTTGGTGCAAATGTACAGATTGCGAGTACAAAGCTTTACATTGACAGCTTTATAGCAGGTGCTCCAGACATAAAAAATGCGAATAATAACGTTGCTACAACTGTAACAAATACTGTTTTGGCAGGACCTTTCAATAATATGGGAGTTCCGGGAGCAAGAGTTTCTCATTTGTTGGCTCCTGGGTATGGAAACGTTGCGGGAGTTTTAGCAAAAACAGCAAATCCTTATTTCGTAAGATTTGCATCAAGCCCTACAACCTCAGTTATTGCAGACTTTAAAACTCAAAAGCCGACATTCTTTTCTTTATGGATAGGTAATAATGATGCTTTATTGTACGCTCTGGCAGGTGGTGATAGTTCGGTAGAAGCTTTAACACCTCCGGCTCAGTTTACTCAATATTATAACTTGTTGATTTCTGAGATTGCTACAACTAATGCTAAAGGAGTTGTTGCAAATATTCCTAGTGTAACATCTATTCCTTCGTTAACAACAATCCCTACAAATCCTCTTACATCTGCTGTTTTAGGAGGAGGAAATGTGGCTGCAGGTGAAGCGAATATTGATAATTTGAATACAAATCTATACGGACCATTAAATCAGATATTAACGGCATTTGGAGCTGGAGACAGAATTAAGCTTCTTTCTAAAACTGCTGCAAATCCATTGCTTATTAAGGATGAGAGTCTTCCAGACCTAAAACTTCAAATTACGGCTGCAGCGGCGGCTTCAGGAAATGCTCAGTTGGTTGCTTTGGCTACTTATTTGGGAAATACCTATGGGCAAGCAAGACAAGCAAAGGCAGGAGACTTGGTTCCTTTAACAACTAAGTCTGAAATTGGTAAAACAGAACCGACTGCATTAGCTGCTCTTTCGGCAAGAGGGGTTTCTTACCCGTTTGCAGATAAATATATTTTAATTCCATCTGAAATTACAGAAATCAATACAGCTATTGATGCTTATAACGTGACAATTAAAGCAGCAGCAGCTTCAAAAGGATATGCTTTTGTTGATGCAAACAAGAAAATGAATGAGCTTGGATCTCAGTCAGGAGTTTCATGGGATGGCGTGAGATATACTGCTAAATTTGTTACAGGAGGAGCTTTCTCTTTAGATGGAGTTCACCTTACAGGTAGGGGGTATGCGATTATCGCAAATGAATTTATTAAATCAATAAATACGACTTATAAATCGAATTTACCACAGGTTGATCCTAATAAATATTCAGGCGTTAAATTTCCTTAATCGGGAATAAAAATAAATAATAGAAACCACAGGATTGATTCTTGTGGTTTTTTTTTAAATTTGCAAAATCTTTTAAAAAGTAAAAATGGCCGATCAGTTAAGTTATCTATTTTCTACAAGAACCAGTAAGGATCTTGCAGAAAAAATTGCCCAGCATTATGGGAAAGAATTAGGAAAAATCAACTTTCAGGAGTTCAGCGACGGAGAATTTGAACCAGTTTTAGACGAGTCTGTAAGAGGAGGAAGAGTTTTCCTAATCGGATCTACGTTTCCGCCGGCAGACAATCTTTTAGAATTGCTTCTAATGATTGATGCTGCAAAAAGAGCTTCTGCAAAAAGTATTACCGTAGTACTTCCGTACTTTGGGCTTGCAAGACAAGACAGAAAAGACAAGCCAAGAGCACCGATTGGAGCTAAATTGGTGGCAAATCTTTTAACGGCTGCAGGGGCAACAAGAGTAATGACGATGGATCTGCACGCAGATCAGATTCAAGGATTCTTCGAAATTCCTGTGGATCATTTGTATGCTTCTACAATCTTTGTAGATTACATCAGAGACCTTAAGCTTGATAATCTTACGATTGCTTCTCCGGATATGGGAGGTGCAAAAAGAGCAAAAAACTATGCCGGTCACCTAGGTGCAGATGTAGTAATTGCTTATAAAGAAAGAAAAAAAGCAAACGTGGTAGAAGAAATGTTCCTTATCGGAGATGTGGAAGGTAAAAATGTAATCCTTATTGATGACATGATTGATACCGCAGGAACGCTTTGTAAAGCTGCAGAGATTCTAATGGAAAAAGGTGCAAAATCTGTAAGAGCAATGGCTACTCACGGAGTACTTTCTGGGAAGGCTTACGACAATATCGAGAACTCACAATTGTTAGAAGTTATTGTAACTGACTCAATTCCTGTGAAAACTAATTTGTTATCTAAAATAAAAGTGCTATCTTGCGCCCCATTATTTGCAGATGTTATGAAGATGGTGCATGAGCATCAATCTATTAGCAGTAAGTTTGTTATCTAATTGATAATTAATAATTTGCAAATTAAAAACGAAACAATTTTTTTAAAATTTTTATAATGAAATCTATTACAATTCAAGGTACAAAAAGAGAAAGCGTGGGCAAAAAGTCTACAAAAGCTTTACGTGATGCTGAATTAGTTCCTTGTGTTGTTTACGGAGGTGGTGAGCCATTGAATTTCTCTGCTACAGAGAAGTCATTCAAAGGTTTAGTATATACTCCTGAAGCACACACGGTATCTATTGAAGTTGATGGGCAGGTAATTCCTGCAGTTCTTCAAGATATTCAGTTCCACCCAATTACAGACAAGATTATTCACGCAGACTTCTACAGATTAGCTGACGATAAGCCAGTGGTTATGGAAGTTCCTGTAAGAATTACTGGTCGTTCTAAAGGTGTTGTAGCTGGTGGTGTTTTACGTCAGACTTTCAGAAAATTGAAAGTAAAAGCTATTCCTGCAAACTTGCCAGATGAGGTAGTTGTAGATATCACTTCTTTGAAGATTGGTAACAAACTTTATGTTGGAACAATCAAAGCTGAAGGGTATACTTTCATGCACCCAGACAATGCAGTTGTTGTAGCGGTTAAAATGTCTAGAAATGCAGCGAAAGGTGGAGCAGCAGCTCAAGATGACGATGAGGATGAAGAAGAAGTTGCAACTGAAGGAGAAGCTCCTACAACTGAAGAAGCAGCAGCAGAATAAGAATATTTTCTTACTCAAAATACAAGAACCTGTCAATTTTGGCAGGTTTTTTTGTTTTTAGATTACATCTATCATGAGTTTTAGCATAGAATGTTTTCAGAAAAAAGACGTAAATTTGATGCGTTCTAAATAAAGAACCTTTTAATTAAAATTGTAATAAATGTTTGACATTCAGGAAATCAGAAGTCAGTTTTCTATATTAAACCAAGAAGTGAATGGTAAACCTTTGGTTTACTTAGATAATGCAGCGACCTCACAAAAACCGAACTCCGTTTTAGAGGTTTGGAATCAATATTATACAGAAATCAATGCCAATGTACATCGTGGAATTCATACATTGAGCCAATTGGCAACCGAAGAAATGGAACTTTCGAGAAGGAAAATCCAGAAATTCATCAATGCAAAACATGATTTTGAAGTCATCTTCACCAAAGGAACAACCGAAGGTTTAAATCTTATCTCTTATATTTTAACTCAGAAGCTAAAAAAAGATGACGAGATTATCGTTTCTTATCTCGAGCATCATTCTAATATTGTTCCTTGGCAATTGCTTTGCGAAAGAACAGGTGCGAAACTTCGTGTTATCCCAATCGATGAAAACGGAATCCTTCAGCTTGATTATTTAGACCAGTTTTTAAGCGAGAAAACTAAAGTAGTTTCTGTAAATCAGGTTTCCAATGCGTTGGGAATAGTAAATCCTATTGAAGAAATTATTGCTAAAACAAGAGCTAATTCTGATGCTTATATCGTTATTGATGGTGCTCAGTCGGCTCCGCATTTTACGATTGATGTTCAGAAATTAGACTGTGATTTCTTCGTGTTCTCAGGGCATAAAATGTACGCTCCGATGGGAACCGGAATATTGTACGGAAAACAGGAAATTCTTGAAGATCTGCCGCCTTTCCACGGTGGAGGTGAAATGATCGCGGTATGCTCGTTCGATGCAACAACGTATGCAGGATTACCTTTTAAATATGAAGCAGGAACTCCAAATGTAGGCGGAAATATTGCTTTGGGAGCGGCTATTGATTTCATTAAAAAAGTAGGGCAGGAGAATATTCAGAATCATGAAAATGCTTTGTTGGAATATGCACAAAAACAACTTTTAGAAATCGAAGGACTAAAAGTATATTGCGAAAAAGCGCATAGAACAGGTGTAGTTTCATTTAACTTAGAAGGAATTGGTATTTCTTCGGATGTAGGAATGATTCTCGATAAAATGGGAGTTGCGGTAAGAACCGGACATCATTGTACGCAACCGATTATGGATTTCTTTAATATTGCGGGAACCGTAAGAGCAAGTTTTGCGGTTTACAATACATTTAATGAAATCGATTTGCTTGTAGAAGGGGTGAAAAAAGCAAAACGAATGCTTTCTTAATAACTTAACAGACTGTTTCTTTGAAGCAGTCTGTTTTTTTACCTTACAAACATAATGTAATCAATTTTATTACATTATAGATTTTAACAATTGTTCAAATTACTTTTTTATCGATTTTCTTAGGTTTGTTTATACTAATTTTGTCCAGTAAAATTTTATTCAATCTATGGAATTGTTAGATAAATTAAACTGGAGATTTGCTACAAAAGCAATGAACGGGCAAAAAGTGCCACAGGAAAAACTAGATAAAATATTAGAGGCGGCAAGATTAGCGCCTACATCAAGCGGTTTGCAGCCTTTTGAGATTATCGTGATCAGCAATCAGGAAATTAAAGAACAAATCAAACCTCACGCTTGGAATCAGCCTCAGGTTACAGATTGCTCACATCTTTTAGTTTTTGCAGCTTGGGATAATTATACCGAGGAAAGAATCAACAAAATGTTTGATTTGACCAACGATGTAAGAGGTTTTAAAAATGAAGGCTGGGAAAATTACAGACAGCAGATCTTGGCAATGTATCCTCCTAGACCGGCTGAAGAAAACTTCACACATGCAGCAAAACAGGCTTATATTTCTTTTGGTGCAGCGATTATAGCAGCAGCTTTCGAAGAGGTAGATTCTACGCCAATGGAAGGTTTTTCCCCTGAAGCAGTAGACGAAATTTTAAATTTAAAAGAAAAAGGTTTAAGAAGTGTTCTTCTTTTGCCAATCGGTTACAGAGACACTGAAAACGATTGGTTGGTAAACCTTACCAAAGTGAGAAAATCGAAAGAAGATTTCATCACAGAACTTAATTAACGGCTAATTTTTTTCTTCATAGAAAAATCCCTTTCAAAGTTATTTTTGAAAGAGATTTTATTTTTCTCGTTCCATTTTTTCTAGATTTTGTCTGGTGTCAAAAAAATCGGCAATTTTAATGAACTGATTTTCATCATCAATAGAATAAATGATTTTATAATTTGATTCTACAATATAATGATACTCAATATTCCTGTTTTCCAGCAAAAGTTCTCTTTGATCGATTTTAGGATTGTAAATTAATTTATCGGGAGCTAAAAGAATTTTAGTGATAATTTTTAATGCAACTTGATAACTCTTAGAAACTTCTTTGTAATAATTGAAAATTTCATCAATCTGTTTTTCAGAAAATTCAGACCAAATAACTTCGTATTTCAATTTGAATATTTTGAAAGTAATTCAGAAGTTGTTTTAAACTTTTTATTTTCAAAATCATCTTCTGACTTTGAAATCCTTTCATTCATCTCTTCAACAGTTAGCTTTTCAAGCGTGTTTTCTTCCTCAATATTTTTAGCTTTTTTCAATAACCTTTCAAACTGAGCAATCACTTCCTCGCTTTGAAGCTTAAGAAAGTCTTGTATAAACTCTAATTTTCGTGATTGAATATTCATTTTATAAATATTTGATAATCAAATATATAAAAATAATTTTGGAATTGAAAATCCCTCTCAATTAGTTTGAAAGGGATTTTATTTTTAATAAATATTACATAAAGTTTGTCATTCCGTAGGAATCTCGACAATGTATTTGCGTAATTTTTAAAGCTAAATTTAGATTCCTCCGGAATGACAAACGTATTGAAAAATCTGTGTTAATCCGTGAAGATCTGTGGGAATAAAATTTAATTATTCGGCTTCCAATCTACCACCGCTCTGATAAATGCTTCTGCATTTTCCAAAGGAATATTAGGTAAAATTCCGTGTCCTAAATTGGCAATATATCGGTCTTTTCCGAAACGGTTGATCATTTCATTCACCATTTTCTTAATGGTTTCAGGTGTAGAATGCAATCTTGCAGGATCAAAATTTCCCTGAAGCGTCATGGTGTGATTCGTCAAAGTTCTTGCAAATTCTGGTTTGATCGTCCAGTCAACTCCCAAAGCTGAAACCGGAGCCATTGTCATTTCTTCCAAAGCGAACCAGCATCCTTTTCCGAAAACTACAACGTGCGTTAATGGGCTTAAAGCTTCAACGATTTGATTGATGTACTGCCAAGAAAACTCCTGATAGTCTGTGGGAGAAAGCATTCCGCCCCAAGAATCGAAAACCTGTACTGCAGAAACTCCTTTTTCAACTTTTCTTTTCAAATAAGCGATTGTAGTATCTGTGATTTTCTGAAGTAACAAATGTGCCGCTTCCGGTTGTTGGAAACAGAAAGATTTAGCAATATCAAAAGCTTTGCTTCCTTTTCCTTCCACGCAATAGCAAAGGATCGTCCACGGAGAACCCGCAAAACCTATCAATGGGATATCGTTGTCTAATTTAAGTAAAGTTAGTTCTATGGCATCAAAAACGTAGCCTAAAGTATCATTCACATCAGGAACAATTACATTTTGTACGTCTTCCATCGTTCTGATCGGATTATCCAACCACGGTCCTACATTTTCCTTCATTTTAAAATCAATTCCCATTGCTTGAGGAACCACCAAAATATCAGAAAATAAAATCGCAGCATCCAAAGGATATCTTCTTATCGGCTGTACTGTAATTTCAGAAGCCAGTTCCGGAGTCTGACATCTTGTGAAGAAATCGTACTTGTCGCGAAGTGCAATAAATTCCGGCAAATATCGTCCTGCCTGTCTCATCATCCAAACCGGTGGTCTTTCTACAGTTTCACCACGAAGTGCTTTTAAATATAGGTCGTTTTTAATCATATCTTTTAGTTGATAGTTGAAGGTTTTTAGTTGATAGATTATGAAATATCTTTCTCTAATCTATCTTTTATGACCGACAATATGTTTAATAATGTATTTTCCGGACTCGTAAAAATCTCAGATCTTGTATGTTTTCTTACTTCTTTAGAGGTTGTTTCTCCTATTGAAAATAGAATGGCGTTTTCTAAAGAATTATTTTTCGCAAAACTACGAACTCCACTCGGGCTAAAAAAAACTATTGCATGATATTTTTCATGTATCACAGGATTAAGTGCTTCGGTCTCATAAACAGTCACTTTTTTATATGAAATATTTTGTAACGGAAGTTTTTTATCTAAAACATCCAGCGCTAAATTTCCACAAAAATGAATGAATTTTTCGTGAGCGCAGTTTTCGATAATAAAATGGGATAATGTTTCTGCGTTTTTTAAAACCTTAAAGGTTCCGAATCCGTTTTTACGAAGTTCTCTTTTGGTTTTTTCACCTACACAATAAATTTTATTATAGTTTTTTGCGGTAAAATCTTCATTAGGCAGAAACCTGTTTTCAAAAAAAGATTTTACGCCATTGAAACTTGTGAAGATAAGCGATCGATCTTTCAGGTCAAAACGCTCTATAGAAATCGATTTTGTTTTTATTACCTCAACACAATCAATCGAAATATTATTTCCCAGTTTTTCTGAAAGATATTTTGGATCGATGTTTTTGGTAAATAAAATGTTCATTAAGGTTTGTCTTTTAAGTGTAAATCGGCGACTTGCTTTCGTACTTTGGTCATGAAATCTTTTCCTGGATCTTCTTTTCCGGTGAAATATTTGGGATCAGATTCTTTCCATAATTTAGAATTTCTGAAAACTCCGTATTCCGAATGTCCGATCAAGTATTCTATTTTATATTTTTTGGTTAAATATCTCACCAGTTCTGCGTTGGCTTCCACTTGTTTTTCGGTAAGCGGTTGTTTCTTGCTTCCGATGTTTTCAACTCCGATGGCGCAATAATTTAGACCAATCGTATGTCTTGCAAACATTGTAGGTTCCATTAACTGATAAATAGTTCCATCTCGGTCTATAATGAATTGTGAAGAAACATTTAAAGTGCTTTGCTTTTTTAGAGTGTTTCTTGCACTTTCAAGGTGAGTTTTATTGAAATATTTGTGGTTGCTTTCTACCGTTCCTCCTGCTGTGTAATGCAAAACAATCATTTTGGGAACAATTGTCGGCGTTTTTTGAGTTAAACCGTGATGTTCTTTTAGATACTCTAAACTTAATTGAATTCTTTCCGCAGAATAACTGATCGGTTTTTCGATAATCTTTAAGCTTGAGTTTTGTGCCAAGCTAAAGTTTAAAATAAATAAGAAAAGAACGAAACCTATCTTTTTCATCATAAATTATTTTGAATATTGATAATGTCCGGTAATGTCAAATTTAAACAGACAATCTTCAATAACCTGTCCTGCACCGATGTTATGTACAATTAAATATCTTTTTCCGTCTGTCGATTTTTTGTTGACCACAATTCCGATATGCGTTAAATTTCCTGGAAGAAGCCACGTTACAATATCTCCGGGAGCATATAATTCAGGTTTGGTTTCGATTGATTTAGATTTTCCAAATTTTGCAAAGAAAACCATCAGGTTGGGAACTCTTCGGTGATCAATATTCGTGTCGGGTCTTTTCAAACCAAACTTTTTAGGATATTTAGAAAAATTCTTCTTCATATCTTCATGCACTTCTTTTTGTAAATCAATTCCCAATTTTCTGTAGGCTCTGATAACAACGTCTGTACAGACACCTTTGTCTGAAGCTACATCGCCGTTTGGATATTTGATGGAGTAGTAAGCAGGATCGTAAGTCACCTTATCTTTAGTTAAGCTTAAAGCTGCATCAGATAATTTTTGAGCAAACTGAGCTTGTGCTTTTCCAAAAAAAACAAAAAGTACTAAAATGAATATTGAAAAGAATTTTTTCATTGGCTTAAAATGTTGAATTGAAAAACAAGGTTTGTAAAGTTCAAAAATTAATTTTAAACATGAAAATTCTTTAAGCATAAAGAAATGTTAAGATTCAGAAAATCTTAATTTTACCTAAAACCTAAAACCTAAAACCTAAAACCTAAAACCTAAAACCTTAAAGCTGACTTTTAATTTCAGTCATCAATTCTTTACCTCCGTTTTCTAAAACAATATTGGCAAATTTTTCACCAAAATTTTCTTCTTCATTATATTCAAAACTTTCGTCGGTTGCGATATAATTTTTTCCATCTAAAGAGCAAAGAGCAGCTTTGAATCTGATCTGATCGTCAAATTTTTCAGCAAAGGCTCCAATTGGTGCGGTACAGCCACCTTCCAAAGTGCTCAGGAAGTTTCTTTCGATCTCTACACAAATTTGAGTCTGTTTGTGAGAAATTTGTTTTAAAATATCGTTAATTTCTTTTTTATCCGAATGTCCGGCAACAGCTACCACACCTTGTGATGGTGCAGGAATCATGAATGGAATAAACTCATAATCGATATCCATTTTCATTCTTTTAATTCCGGCAAGAGATAAAATAGTAGCATCAAAATCTTGTTCCTCCAGCTTCTGAAGCCTAGTTTGGATATTTCCTCGGATGTCAAAAAATTCTGTAGTAGGATAGTGTTTAGACCAGAAAGCCCTTCTTCTTAAACTGCTTGTCGCCAATTTAAGTTCGTGAAATTCTTTGTCGATTGCTGATTTTCTTTTAATCAAAACATCCTGCGGAAAATCTCTTTCAAGATAAGCGACAATTTCTATGTTTTCGGGTAGTTTTGTAGGTACATCTTTAAGCGAATGTACGGCAATGTCTATTTCGTCATTCAGTAATGCGGTGTCTAGATCTCTCGTAAAAACACCTGTTATTCCTAAAGTATAAAGAGGTTGGTTTAGATTTTTATCACCTGAAGAAACGATTGGGACAATCTCGGTAAGGTAATTAAGGTTTTGCAAATGCCTTGCAACTTCTCTTGCCTGCCAAAGAGCAAGTGCAGAATTTCGGGTTCCTATTCTAATGCTTTTCATTGAATTCGTTATTGGGTTGTTCGACTAAAATTTCGTGCATTAATTTACTAATTTCCTCCGCTTTTAAAGGGTTGTCGATAATATATTTTGCAAAACGGTTGGTTATTTTCTGAATCATCTTCTCAGAAAGCTCCATGTCGTTGATATTGATGTACTTATTTTTTCTGTAAAAATTGTGCATTTCGTTGCGCTCCATATTTTTCAGCACTGCTTTGAAATGATGAATGTTTGGCGCTAGTTTTCTCTTTTTTTCCCATTCCAGAAAATCTTTGGTCATTTCTTTAATGATAACCTCGGCTTTGGGGATTTCTTTTTCACGCTGCTGAATGGTTTCCTGAATTTGTTTTGAAAGCTCGTCAACATCGATCAAGGTTACATTATCGAGTTCGGAAACATCTTTGTCAACATTATGAGGAATAGAAAGATCAATAATCAGAATTTCTTTTCCGTTTTTTAAATGAGACTTATTGATGATGGGAGTTTTTGCGCCCGTAGCAACAATTAAAATATCAGTATTGTCTAATTCCTTTTCAAAATCATTATAATCAATATTGGGAATATTGTATTTTTCTGAAATTTTCGCCGCTTTTTCCTGAGTTCGGTTAGCGATTTTTATGGTGGGTTGATAAACGTGTTTTACCAAATTTTCGACCGTATTTTGGCCAATTTCACCAACTCCGAGAAGGAGAATATTCTTTTCGGTAATTCTTTTTTGATTATTTAAAATGTAATGAACTGCCGCATAAGAAACAGAGGCCGCTCCGTTTGAAATTCCGGTTTCGTTTTTTATTCTTTTAGAAATCTGAATCGCAGAATTAATCGACCTTTCTAAAAAAGGATTTGAGTTTTGTCTTTCTTTTTTAAAACGGGCATACGCTTTCTTAATCTGACCGATGATTTCAAAATCACCAATAATCTGACTTTCTAATCCTGCCGATACTCGGAAGAGATGCTGCAATGCTTCTTCTTTTGTGAAAATATTGGCAAAACGTAAAAAATCTGAAAAATTAACACCGATAGATTTGCAGTATTCTTCGGCGACCAAAAGATAGTTTGGTGAAGTGGTGTAAATTTCGGTTCTGTTGCATGTGGAAACCACAAATGCGTCCCCTAAATTCTCATCGTGAATTCGGGTAACAAAGTTTTTAATATTGTCATCAAAAAAAGCAAATTTTCCCCTTGTTTCTACATCAGCCTTTTCAAAACTGATAGATAATACGGCAAAATTTGATGTCTGATGTATATTGGAATACTGTATCATAAGCAGTCGCAAATTTAAGCAAATTTTACTTAAACATTTTGCGATTGTTTGTATGATAATTATCGTAAAAAGCTATAAATTAATTATCTAAGTTTTTGTCGCTTTTTCTAAAACTTACAAAAACAATACATTAAGAAAAAAGTGTAATTTTAATAAAAATTTAACCAAATTATATAAAACTTTGTAATCGTTAGTATAGTATAATTTATATCTTTGTAAACTTAAATCAAGGAGAAAATTATGAGTTTATTCGATATGTTTACGCAAGAAATAGCGATAGACCTTGGAACTGCCAACACGCTTATCATCCATAATAATAAAATTGTTATAGATCAGCCTTCTATTGTTGCAATAGAGCGTTCTACAGGAAAGCCAATTGCTGTTGGGGAGCAGGCGAAACATATGCAGGGTAAAACACATGAAGATATAAAAACTATCCGTCCACTTAAAGACGGAGTTATTGCAGATTTCCACGCTTCAGAGCACATGATCAAAGAATTTATCAAAAAAATTCCGGGGATCAAAGGGAGATTTATTCAGCCTGCTTTAAGAATTGTGATCTGTATTCCTTCAGGAATTACAGAAGTTGAAAAAAGAGCAGTAAGAGATTCTGCTCAGAAAGTAAACGCAAAAGAAGTACGCTTGATTTATGAACCAATGGCTGCTGCAATAGGAGTTGGTATTGATGTACAGAAACCTGAAGGTAACATGATTATCGATATAGGTGGTGGTACTACCGAAATCGCTGTTGTTGCTTTAGGAGGTATTGTTTGTGATAAATCTGTGAAAATTGCAGGTGACGTATTCACTAATGATATTGCTTATTTCCTAAGAACACATCATAATTTATACATCGGAGAAAGAACTGCTGAAAGAGTGAAAATTGAAGTAGGTTCTGCCGTTGAAGATCTTGATGTAGATATCGACGATATTCCAGTACAGGGAAGAGATCTTATTACCGGTAAGCCAAAAGAAATTATGGTTGGGTATAAAGAAATTGCTCGTGCTTTAGATAAATCAATTATCAGAATTGAAGATTCTGTAATGGAAACACTTTCTCTTACGCCGCCGGAATTGGCTGCAGATATTTACAAAACAGGTATTTATCTTGCAGGGGGTGGTGCTTTATTGAGAGGTCTTGCAGACAGATTACACAAGAAAACAGGGCTTCCGGTTTTCGTGGCAGAAGATCCTTTGAGAGCTGTTGTTCGCGGAACAGGGATTGCACTTAAGAATATGGATAAATTCAATTTCTTAATTAAATAAATTTTTTAACTTTTTACGACTTTTTATCTAAATGGGATTTTTGCTGAGATTATTTTCGAAGAATGCTCTTTTTGTATTCTTTATTTTCCTGCAAATTATTGCTCTCATTTTGATATTCTCTAAGAATGCGATGCAGCAATCTTGGCTTGCGGGTCAGACTGCGGCTTTCAACTCATGGGTTTCAGGCTATATTGATGAAGGTGTTTCTTATTTAAAACTGAAACAGACCAACGAAGATCTTGTTGCTCAAAATAAGGCTTTAATGGTTGAGCTTTATGGAAAACAAGGCGCTGCAAATCCTCAATTCAGAAAAGTACATGATACTTTGGGAGGTGGACAGATCTATACTTTTGTAGATGGCGAAATTGTTTTCAACAGCATCAACAGAAGAAACAATTATTTTACAATCAACCGTGGTACAAGAGACGGTGTTTATCCTCAAATGGGCGTAATGGCTCCAAAAGGAATTGCCGGAATTGTTATTAATTCTACCGACAGTTATGCTTTGGTACAATCTGTTTTGAGTGTAAATAAAATCAGAATTAATGCTTCACTTAAAAACTCAGGATATTTCGGAACTTTAACGTGGAAAGGAGATAATTCCCGATTGATGCATTTGGCTGATGTGCCAAAATATGTTTCCCTGAAAATTGGTGACACGATAGAAACCGACGGAAAATCAGCGATTTTTCCTAAAGGAGTTATGATTGGTAAAATTGCGGGCTACACCGTAGATAATAAAACAGGATTTTGGGATATTTCAGTGGAATTAAGCGAAAAAATGGGAGCTTTAAACAAAGTTTTCGTAGTTAAAAATCTTAAGAAAGCTGAGGTTCAGAAAATTCAGGATACTATGCAGGCTGTAATAAAAAAAGAAAATGATTAGTAGAACCGTATTTACAGATCTTTTGATCATGGCTTTTCTGGTTGCATTACAGATTTTTGTATTGAACAGAATTACGCTGTTTGGTAAATTCACTCCGGTTTTGTATCCGGTTTTTGTGATGTTTTATCCTTTTTTTAGAAATAGATTTCAATTTTTGGCTCTAAGTTTTTTAATAGGTTTATCAATTGATGCCTTTTTATATTCTTGGGGAATCAACGCTTTGGCAACCACTTTAATTGCTTATTTCCGTACGATAATTTTCCGTACGTCTACAGATACTTCTACAGATTTCTTCTCATTTCAGTCTTTGCAATGGACGCAGTTTTTACTGTTTCTGTTTTCAAGTATCTTTCTGCATCAGCTTTTGGTGCAGTATATTGAGTTTTTTAAATTCAGCAGAATTTTTGAAATTTTCCTTAATGTGTTGGTAACTAGTGGAATTTCCTTTATATTTATCATAGTTTACGCATTAATCTTTAAAATCAAACAGAAAGTTTGAACACACGCCATATAAAAATCTTAACGATTCTCATTGCCATTGCTCTTATTTTTGTAGCAAGGCTTTCTTATTTACAGCTGTTTACAGATCGTTATGCATTGAATGCAGCTAATACTTCCATCAAAACCGAATATGTCATTCCGCAACGTGGTGTTATTTTTGATCGAAATGGAAAGATCATGGTAGGAAACCAGCCTGCCTATGAGATTTCTTTTACGCAGGCTTTAATGAAACCTGATTTTGATACTTTGGCGTTCTGTAATTTAATGAAAATTGAGAAGAGAGATTTCATTAAAAGAGTCAATTTAATTAAAGCTGAAAAATACTATTCTAAACTCACACCGATGACTTTCATCAAAGATCTAAGCAGGGAGGAAATAGCGAGAGTTCAGGAAATTATATTCAAATATCCGGCTTTCAGTATCGTTCAGCGTCCGCAAAGACAGTACGAAGTTTCTACTTCTGGAAACCTTTTGGGGTATACCAGTGAAGTTAACGATAGAGAAATTAAAAAAGATTCTACCTACTATCTTCCGGGTGACCTCATCGGTAAAACGGGTGTTGAAAAATCTTACGAAAAAGAACTGAGAGGTGTAAAAGGGATTAAATATATTCAAAAAGACATCAAACTCAGAAACGTTGGACCCTACAAAAACGGAACTTTAGACAGAGATGTTGTAACCGGAAAAGATATTACACTGACCATCGATTATGACTTGCAAAAACTAGCAGAAGAAATGTTGGTGAATAAGCATGGCGCTATCGTTGCAATAGACCCTAATAACGGTGAAGTTCTTGTTTCTGCAACCGGACCAGATATTGATCCGAACCTTTTTACCGGACCTAATAAATCTAAAAATTTATACGCACTTTCAAAAGATACGATTTACGAAAACAAACCTACATTTGATAGAGCTTTGCAGGCAGGCTATCCACCAGGTTCTACTTTCAAATTGTTAACCGCTTTGGCAGCAATGCAAATGGGAGTGATGGATGAGAATACAATTTTCCCTTGCGGAGGAGGATTCTTCTACAAAGGAAAAAGAATAAAAGGCCACGGTGGAGCAGATCCTTTGATTCCGTCTATTCAGGTTTCGAGTAACTGTTTTTTCACCTATGCATTTATTGCGATCATTAAAAAATATCCCGGAAATCCATCTAAAGGTGTTGATGAATGGAAAAAAATAATGAGCAGCTTTGGAGTTGGAGAGTTTTTAAATAACGATTTCGCTGTTGGTGCAAAAGGAAGAATTCCTTCGGGAGACTTTTATGAAAGAAGATTTAAAGCCATCATTAAAGCAAACGGTTCTACAAGACAAGATTATAAGAATTGGGATGAAATGTCAACCGGAGCCATTTACAATGGGATGGGTCAGGGAGACGTAATGGTAACTCCTTTACAACTTGCTAATTATGTTTCAGCGATTGCTAATAGAGGTTGGTACTATACGCCACATATTGTTAAGCTTATTGATGGAAGACCAAATCCTGATCCTAGATTTAAAGTGAAACATCATACCTTAGTTGATCCCAAACATTTTGGACCTGTTCTGAAAGGGATGGAAGCAGTGGTTCTTCGAGGTACTGCGAGAAGTTTAAAATCAAATGACTTTACCCAATTGGCAAAAACGGGTACTGCACAGGTTCCGCAAGGGAAAGATAATGCTATTTTTGTGTTGATTGCTCCAGCCGAGAAACCCAAAATTGTCGTAGTGGGTGTCATGGAACATGGTGGTTTCGGGGGTACTTGGGCCGGTCCTGCTTGTACAATTATTGCTGAAAAATATATCACCGGAGATATTAAACGTGAACATCTTTACAAAAAAATGATTTCGTCGAGTTTCATGCCTGAATATAAAAGACAATGGATTGTCGACCTGAAAAGAAAAGGTTTGTATAAAGAACCGAAACCAGATTCTATAAAACTGAAAAGAATACAAGACAGTCTGAATCTTGTAAAGAAAGCTAAAGAAAAACTTCAAAAGGCCCAAACTGTTAAACCCAAAAAACCGTAAACCATGAAATGGACAGAAGGAATAGATAAATTAGGTCTTGGGTTGTATTTTTTGCTTTGCTTATTTGCGATAGCCAATATTTACAGTGTAGATGAAGGTTTAGGTAAAAAACAATTGATCTTTTTTGGGATTTCAATTTTTGTAGGCTTAATTATTTTCTTCAGCAGAAGTAAGTTTTTCGAAAATATGTCGGGGATTATTTACATTGGCGGAGTTTTAATGCTTGCCGGCCTTCATGTTTTCGGAACAGAAATTCTCGGTCAGAAAAACTGGTATAAATTCGGAAGTTTTACCATGCAGCCCGTAGAGTTTTCAAAAATTGGAACGGCTTTGATGTTGGCAAACTATGTATCCGGAGCAGATTTCGATCTTAAAAATACAAAATCATTAATAACTGCGTTGGCAATCATTGGTATTCCAGCAGTCGTTGTATTGTCAATTCCTGATGTTGGGTCGCTGCTCGTATTTACAGCGTTTTTTATTGCATTATACAGAGAAGGTCTTTCCGGAAAACTATTTTTGATTGGAGGTCTTTTTGGAGCGGTATTTCTTATTGCAAATTATCTCAATGATCCTCTGCAATGGAGTTTGTGGTATTTCACAGTATTTATTATTGTAATTGGTGGATTGTGGTTTGCATTTAATGCAGCTTTTCTCCGCAAAAATACATATACTCTTTTGCCTGGAGTAGGAGTGGTTCTTTTATTGGCGGCATTGGCATTTATTTCGCCTGTTATTTTTGAAAAATTACCAAAACATCAGCAGGAGCGTGTTGAGGTTTTGTATAAAGGGGAAAGAGAATTTCGTGATACTTCAGGATATAATTTATTGTATTCAAAAACCGCAATTGGGTCTGGAGGAATGTTTGGTAAAGGATATCGTGAAGGCTCTGTAACCCAAGGGAAATTTGTTCCGGAGCAGGAAACCGATTATATTTTCTGTACTGTTGGAGAAGAGTGGGGTTTTGTTGGAAGTGCTGTTTTAGTTTTTGCTTATATGATTTTCATTGGAAGAATATATTATCTCGCAGAAAAGCAGAAATCGGTATTTAACAGGGTTTTTGGCTATTGTTTTGCTTCCATCCTGTTGATGCACTTTTCTATCAATTTAGGCATGGTTATGGGGTTGTTTCCAACTGTTGGAATTCCGTTGCCGTACTTCAGTTACGGAGGAAGCTCGTTGCTTGCCTTTTCTATGATGACCTTTATTTTCTTTAAACTCAATTATGCAGATAAAAACAGTTTGGTATAGAGCTGAAAGTCAGAAGTAGGATGATGGAAGTTTACAATCATTCTTTACAGATAATATTTAAAATCTATTCAATCGCAAAATCAGCGAAATAAAATTTCTACTAATTTTTCCATTAAATAAAATCATAAAAATTTATGAGAGAAGCTTACGTTATTGATGATAATTTCGATAATATAAATTTTACACAACAACCTTTAGAAGTTGGAGAATATGAGAATTGTACTTTCCGAACTTGCAATTTTGAATATATAAATCTTTCTGAATTTAAATTTACCAACTGTGAATTCGTCGATTGTAATTTAAGCATGACCAAATTAGCAGGAACTGCTTTTCGAGACGTTGTTTTTAAGGATTGCAAAATGTTCGGAATGCATTTCGATGATTGTAATGAGTTTGGGATGTCTTTCAGATTCGATGGATGTGCTTTGAATAATTCTGTTTTCTATAAAACGACTATTAAAAGAACCTTATTTAAAAACTCTAAACTGATTGAAGTAGATTTTGCTGAATGTGATCTGTCGAATTCTGTATTTTCCAACTGCGATTTTAGCGGAGCGACATTCGAAAGAACCAATTTAGAAAAGGCAGATTTAAGAACCTCATTCAATTATACCATTAATCCAGAATCTAATAAGCTTAAAAAGACCAAATTTTCACTTTCTGAAGTTCATGGGCTCTTACGTCAATTTGATATAGAAATTGATAAAAATAGCTAAATCTAAGGTTGAATTTTAGTAAAATATTCAAGACTTGAATTTTTGGCAACTTTTGCTTTAAGGCAAAGTCCAGAAAACAATATGAAAAAAATTAAAGCCATCAAAATTTGATGGCTTTATTTATATAATCAATTATTTAAGACTAAAAATTAGTAGAGGCTAAGTTGTTGTAATTATCTCCGTTTTCATTGATTACTCTTTTTGCAAACCTGAATTTTGGTCCCCAATAAGAATCATTCAATGATGAGATCATTACTCCTTTTGATGTTGCTGCGTGAATAAATTTTATTTCACCTTCTTCAGTTACGCTTTCTACAATTCCTACGTGAGAAATTCTTTTTCCGTGAGAGAAGAAAATTAAATCTCCTTTCTGAAGGTTTTCTTTATCGATCGCTTCTCCTTCCTGAGATTGAGATGCTGCCACTCTTGGTAAAGTAAGGCCTGCTGCGGCTCCGAATACTGATAATACAAATGCTGAGCAGTCGATTCCTTTTCTTGTCATTCCTCCATATCTGTAAGGAGTTCCAAGATAAGTTTGAGCTTCTGTTAAGATATTATCAATTGTCTTATTATGTTTGATCGCTTTTGCGATTTCAGAATTTTTTAAAGAATTTTTAGCGTTTGAGAGTGCCACTGCTTTTTCAGAGATAAAAGAGTTGATTAACAACTTTTTATCATTATCCATCTTAGTGTCAATTGCAGCTAGTTTGGCATCTGTTTTGTATTCTTTAGCATAAGTTGCTGGTTTTGAAACTACGTAATTAGTTACGCATGATTGTAGTGATATTGTAGAGACGAAAGCAACTAAATAAAACAAAACTCTTTTCTTCATATTTTTTAATTTCCGGTTGAAAAAGAAATATTTATTTCTCTAAAGCCCTACAAAAGTAGAGATTCCATCTAAAACAGCCTCGATATGATTATTGTCATGTTATTGTTTTAACATATTTTAACATCGTGCATCAGTATGTTAAAGAAAAAGTAGCTGCTATGCGCCTGTTTTGGTGAGTGTGAAGTTTTTTTTATTAAGATTTTTTAACAAAATATATTCGCTTTCCTTTATTCATCGGGTTTTATTATTTTTTAATTTTAAAAGAAAGGTATTAAAAAAACATAAAAAAAGTCCTCCGGAAAACCGGAGAACCTCACTAATATGGAACTTTACAGATGTTATCTTGTAAATAACATTTCTCTATATTTAGTCATTGGCCAAAGCTCATCATCCACCATCATTTCAAGATCATCAGAAGCATCTCTGATAATATCAAATAAAGGTTTTACTTTGTTACAGTAATCTTCTGCCTGCGTCTGACTTTCTTTTACAGCTTTTGCTGCATCTCTTGCTTTAAGTAAATCTTCTACACCAACTTTGATGATAGAAACGTTTTCTGAAATGTTGGTAATTAAGCTCATTTGCTCTTTAGCCAACGTTTTAAATTCTTTATCCCCGAAGATTTCTTTAAGACCTTTTACGTTCTCAATCAATCTGTTTTGATATTTTAAAGCAGAAGGAATAATGTGGTTTCTTGCGATATCACTTAAAACTCTTGCTTCAATATCAATTACGGTAGAATATTTTTCTAATTTGATCTCGTTTCTTGCTTCAACTTCTCTGTGGTTGAAGATTCCTATTTCTTCGTAAAGATCAACAAACTTCTGATTCATTTCCTGCTTCAATGCTTCAGGCGTTGTTTTCCAGTTGTTTAATCCTCTTTTTTCAGCTTCTATAGCCCAGTCATCAGAATATCCGTCACCTTCAAACATAATGTTTTTACACTGCTTGATGTATTCTCTCAAAACATTGAAGATGGCTTCGTCTTTTTTCAATCCTGTTTCAATTAAAGCATCAACTTCTATTTTGAAGTCGTTTAATTGTTTAGCAGCGATCGTATTCATTACGGTCATAGACTCTGCGCAGTTTGCAGAAGAACCTACTGCTCTGATTTCGAATTTATTTCCTGTAAATGCAAATGGAGAAGTTCTGTTTCTGTCTGTGTTGTCCAACAAAATTTCAGGAATTTTTCCAACAACATTTAGTTTTAAATCTGTTTTTTCGTCAGGAGAAAGTTTTCCTTCAGTTACTTTTTCAAGCTCTTCCAAAACTCTGAACAATTGGCTTCCGATAAATACAGAAATAATTGCTGGTGGAGCTTCATTTGCACCCAATCTGTGGTCGTTGCTTGCAGAAGCAATACTTGCTCTCAAAAGATCTGCGTATTCGTGTACTGCTTTAATAGCATTCACGAAGAATGTTAAGAACTGTAAGTTTTTCTTAGGATTTTTTCCTGGGCTTAAAAGGTTTTCACCAGTATCAGTTGCTAAAGACCAGTTGTTATGTTTTCCGCTTCCGTTTACTCCTGCGAATGGTTTTTCGTGGAATAAGATATGGAAATGGTGTCTGTGAGCAATTCTCGCCATAACATCCATCAACAAAGAGTTGTGGTCAACAGCAACGTTTACTTCTTCAAACATTGGAGCTAGCTCAAATTGGTTTGGTGCAACCTCGTTGTGTCTTGTAGTAACCGGAATTCCCAATTTCATACATTCGATTTCCAACTCTTTCATGAAGTTCATTACTCTTGTCGGAATAGAACCGAAATAATGGTCATCTAATTGTTGTCCTTTTGCAGGAGAATGTCCTAATAAAGTTTTCCCTGTTAAAACTAAATCTGGGCGAGATTGATACAATGCAGAATCAACCAGGAAATATTCTTGCTCCCAGCCTAAAGTAGGAGTTACTTTCGTTACGTTTTTGTCAAAATACTGCATTACGTTGGTTGCAGCTTCATCTACAGCATTTAAAGCTCTTAATAGAGGCGCTTTGTAATCTAAAGTTTCTCCTGTGTAAGAGATGAAAATTGAAGGAATACACAAAGTAGTTCCCATAATAAATGCAGGAGAAGTAGGATCCCATGCGGTATAGCCTCTTGCTTCAAAAGTATTTCTTATACCTCCATTCGGGAAAGAAGATGCATCCGGTTCTTGCTGAATCAATAAGTTTCCGCTGAATCTTTCGATTGCTCTACCACCTTCGATAGGAGTGAAAAAAGAATCGTGCTTTTCTGCTGTTGTACCTGTTAATGGCTGAAACCAGTGAGTGTAGTGGGTAACCCCTTTGCTCATTGCCCAGTCTTTCATTGCTACGGCAACTTGGTCTGCTATTAATCTTTGGATTTTTGTTCCTTTTTTAATAGCATCCATAATAGATTGGAATGCCTCTTTTGTTAAATATTCTCTCATTGTGTTTTCAGAGAATACATTTTCACAAAATAATTCTGATAATTTAGCAGGAATTTCTACTGAGTTATCTTTTCTAAAGTCCTTAAAAGGTAAAGTTTCTAATGCTTTGAATCTTAAAGTTGACATAATTGGGTTTGGTTTTGCAGTGCAAATTTACAAAAAAAATGATTCGAAAATAAAACACCCCTATAATTTTTCATTATTTATTTGTTTTAATGGTTTAAATATCGAACACCCCTGTCTTTAATAGGGTGTTGTTTTTATTTTAATTAAATTTATTATTCTTTTCAAAAGAAAATCTGATGAAGCTGGAATTTCTTATTTTTGAGTAAATCCAAATCAAATGATTAAAAGAATTGTTCTTATTACAGCTTTTTTATTTTCCCAAATACTATTTTCTCAAAAGCCAGAATCTGTTTATTATGACAAAGAATGGAAAGTAACGTCAAAGTCAAACGCTTCTTATTATAGACTAATACCAATGAAGGAATTGGGTGAATTGATTTTGCTCCAGGATTTTTATATCGATGGAACTCCGCAGTTTGAAGGCTATGTTTTTAAAAAAGATGAAAATGCATACGTTGGAGATATTGTCTGGTATGATGAATATGGAAATGATAATGATTTCAGGCAATACAGAAATGATACAAAGAACCTTACCTTATTATATTATCATCCAAATGGTAAGCTCAGGAAAAAAGTTCAGTATAAGAATGGTGTGAAAGATGGCGAAACTATAATTTACGGTACTGATGGAGCGATTTTAATGAAGGGAATTTATACAAAAGGAAAACCTACAAACGGAAGCTTTGAAAAAGCAAAAAATAGTGATGATTACGACTATAATACGAGAGGTGAAGAATCACAAAGCAGAATTGAAGATTCTATTGTTCCGCCACCGCCACCTTTGTCAACGACTGTAGGGATTGAACCTCAAACAGTAGAGCTTTTAGCTCCAATCGATGATGAAAGAAACTCTTCGAAAAAATCCAAAAACAGAAAGACTATCACTGAAAAAATATTTTGGAAAGATTCGAAACAACTTGCCCAGGAAATAGTTTATGAAATCGGTTCGTATGATTTTAAACTCATTGGGCAAAAAGATTATGATCAATCAGGGAAATTAATTCAGGTCTTAAATGAAATTGATTTTAATCAATATGTAAACGGTTTTGTAAACGGAGTAGAATATCAATATTATCTCAAGAATAATTTTGCAACAGGGCTTAAAGAGAAAGCTAAATATATCAATGGCAGCAGATCAGGAATGATAATTTCCTATTTTCCAAATGGTAAAGTTTCATCTGAAACAATGTATCAGGATGGTATAAAAAATGGAGACGAAGTGCTTTATTCTAATGATGGGAATTTGAAAAACAAAAGAATCTATAAAGAAAATGAGCCTTTTCAGGGTAATTTTGATGAAAAAATGGACGAGCTTACTGTTAACTTAAATTACAGTAATGGTGTGAAAGAAGGCGAGGCAATTGCTGCTGATGAAGAAAAACACATTGTTGCCAAAGGAATTTATAAAAACGGAAAACCTTTCAACGGGACTTTTGTTGTAGAATTAAATGACCGATCCGATGATTTTGAATTGATTAATGTAGAAAATTTCAAAAAGACCGGATTGCAGAAAGTTTTTGGTTACAGATTGGATAATTTAGAAAAAACGTATACCATTAAAGATGAAAAGCAGAATGGAATGACCACTTTTTATGATGACGGGAAAATTGTAGGAACTTTAGAGTATAAAAACGATGAGCCTTACAGCGGAACTTTAGTAGGTGAAGGAAAAACTTCAGTTTACAAAAATGGAAAAATTGCCGATGAAACTTTTTTTGAAGACTCTTATAATAAGGACAGAATTCAAAAACAAAAAATCTACGAGAATGGAATTTTAGCAAAAATCAAAGACTATTCTTTTACTATTGCTGAAAAACCGCAGGAATTTTATGAAGGTATTTATAAAAATGAAAAACCTTTTTCGGGATATTTTGAAACTGAAGATAATCGTGAATTTAAGCAGGTTGATTATTTGGAAGACGGAATTCGGAAATTTCAATATTCTAATGATTATCTGAAAAATATGGATAATTACAGACATCAATTGTATGATATCAAATCAACCTATAAAAATGGAAAGATTTTCGATGGTGTAGAATATAAGCTGAATGAAAAGCAATTTGTCTCAAGATATTGGAAAAACGGTATTTTGAAAAGTTTCGATTGGGATTTGTTTGCGATGCATTATTTTAACAGGATTCATTTTGAACTGAAAAATAATAATATTGAAATTATTGATATGCAGGGTAAGAAATCTGCGGTGATTACAATTGATATTTCAAAAAACGGATTCGATAAAAAGCTTTCCATCGATGGTAAAGTGATTGATGATACAATAAAAAATTATCTGGAATCGAAATACAGTGAAACGGTAACTCTTTATTATGAGGATAATGATAAGATTATTTCTAAAAAAGTTAATGTGCAAGACGAGCCAATCGAGCCGAGCGAAGGAATAGAATTGTTTTATAAAGTTTATGCTGTTATTGCTGACTTTCCAACAGTTCAAGAAGTATTTAATAATCTTGCAGATAAATTCATAAACAACAAATTTATAGAGGAAACCGACGAAAATCTAATTCTTACAGGAGTTCAAATTGATTCTACAGGAAAGCCAAAAGATGGAATTTTGATTACACCAGCTCAAAACAATACTTATACTTTACAACTGTATATGAATAGAAAATTGATGAAAATTGTAGAAAATGTTACTTTTAATAAAGTGAAGGAAGAAGTGAAAAAGCTGGAAATAATAGATTAAATTATTATCTCTAATATGAAGAAAACTTATTCTAAATTCCTTTTTAGTACCCAGTATTAATGTTAATTTTAAAAACTTTAATCATTAACCTAGGTTTTTAGATTAAAAAATTAAGTTATTGAAATCAGGTAAAATCTACTATTAAATATATTTTTCGTAACTTGAAAGACTTTTTATAAAAAATTTAATATATGACAAATTCTAGAGCAAGAGAAACTACCGAGGCAATTGAAAGACTATACATATCTATGAGACACCTGTTTTATAGAGGTTTTTTCAAGCCAAGTGGAGTTTCTGGAGAGAGCATTAGAAGTTTGTTGAAGACGATCAATCCGGAAATTTACGGTACCATGAGCATTCCAAGCAAGTTGGAACTAGATGGTTTGATGTATGTTTTAGACAGACTTCCAGAGGGTATTGAAGAGTGTGCTTTCATTCATCTTACCTCAGATGAAGGTTTTGATAAAGGAAGTTTCGAGCCGATTGTACCTAAGAAGAGAAGAAGAAACTGTTACCGTATCGATGAGCACCAAATGAATATTGAAGTTCTTTTGGGTCGTTCAGAGATTTATGATATTCTTACGCATTTAACATTCTTATTTATAGAAGCAGATAAAATTCGTAACCTCGCATTTATTCAGGATGAGAATTGGAAGCCGACAAGAGCTTTCAAAATCATCGAAGAAGTGGTAAAAGGGGAGAAGAAATTCAGCAGAAGAGAAAAAGAAGTGGCATTAATCCATCTTTCTTCTTTAATAGGAAGAACTTTTGATGAAACTTTAAATGCTTATAATACTTTTGGCGATGACGAAAATCCAGACAGATTATTCAAGATTATTTACCATTTAGGAAAAGTGAGTCTTGAAGATGCTAAACAGAGCAGAGAAAGAGAGATCTATTTTAGTGCTATTCTTAAAGAAAGAGTAGGGCATCACTATTTTGGTGAAAAATGGGCCAATAAAGTAAAAGAAGTTTTGTTTGAAAATGATCTTCACATGCGTCCGCTACACATTATTTCGGCAAACATGCATTCTGTAAAAAATATGCTGTACGGAAATGATGCTTTAAAGAAAAAACATGCCAAAGAAGTTGATTACAAACTGTATGGTGATATCTCAGACAAAAAAGAGCTTCGCGATAAAGTTTCAAAATATGCTTTAGAAGAAGGTTTAATTCATATTCATGACAAAAGCGGAAGTAATATCGATGTTCAGATTATCGATTTAAGCAAAGTAGATTTAAAAAACACTCCTTTTAATGATGTGAAATTTACAGGAGATGATGTTATCATGGTTTTCGATTATGCATTTGGTGAGCAGGCTTTTGAAGTAATGGATGAATTACTGAGACCTTTCGAGCAAAAGGGTGAGGTTTATATGATGAAAGTGAAATCAGTTTCTATCATGGGGAAAGCAGGAATTCTTGAAGGTGGAAAAGGAGATATTATGATTCCTACTTCTCATATTTTTGAAGGAACGGCAGATAATTATCCATTTGAAAATGCTTTGAAATTAGAAGATTTTAAAGATGATGAATTAAAAGCTTTTGAAGGGCCAATGATTACGGTTTTGGGAACATCCCTTCAAAACAGAGATATTCTTCAGTATTTTATGAATACTTCATGGAAGGCAATTGGTCTTGAAATGGAAGGTGCTCATTATCAGAAAGCAATTCAAGTGGCATCAAAAATCAGACATCACATTGCACCGGATCTTTTTGTTAGTTATGCTTATTATGCTTCAGATAATCCTTTGGAAACAGGAGCTACACTTTCTTCTGGTGGTTTGGGATTGACGGGAGTGAAACCAACCTATCTGATTACTTTAAGAATCCTTGAAAAGATTTTACAAAGCGGAAAGAAAGAAGTTTCTGTAAAGAAATAATTTAATTTAAATATAAACCTCAAATGTTTTTGCATTTGAGGTTTTGCTTTTTCTCCCCTGTATCATTATTAGCCTTGTCAAGGTTTAAAACCTTGACAAGGCTTGTTGAAAAAAGTATACACAATCATCTGTGAAAATCTGTGGGACGCTCTTCAAAAAATTATTCTTTTCGTCAAAATATGCAATAAAAAATTTTAACATTCTCCTTATTAAATAATCAAAAGAATTAATGAGCTGAAATAGTCACATTTGAGCCTCTTTCAAAATTTACTTACCTTTAAAGAAATAAAATTTATCAATGAGAAAATCGTTTATCATCCTTTTTGCGTTTGTTATTTCGCAGTTTCAGGCTCAGCAAAAAGCCTATTACCAGCAGGCTGCACAATATAAAATGGATATCGACGTCAATGCAGAACAATTTACTTATCAGGGAACTCAAACTTTAAAATACCGCAACAACTCGCCCGACGAACTCAACGTTGTGTATTTCCATTTATATTGGAATACTTTTAAGCCTAATTCTATGATGGATCAGAGAGTGGCAAACCAGGGGAAAAACGGTGATTCCAGATTGCAGAAAGATGGTGTTTCAAGGTTAGCATCCATTCCGAAAGATCAGGAAGGGGCACAAAATATTCACTGGATCAAACAAAACGGAAAAAATCTGAAGTTTGAAATCCAGGAAACTGTAATGAAAGTATATCTGGATAAACCGATGAAAGCACATTCAAAAACAACTTTCACAATGGAATGGGATGCGGTGATTCCTCAGCAAATCAGGAGAGCAGGAAGAGATAATAAGGAAGGTGTTGATATGACAATGACGCAATGGTATCCTAAAATTGCAGAATACGATTATGACGGTTGGGCAACTTTCGACTATGTGGGTAGAGAATTTCACGCCCCGTTTGCAGATTTTGATGTGACGATCAAAATTAATAAAGATTATGTTGTGGGAGCTGGAGGAACGCTTTTAAATCCAAAAGAAGTAAAAGGGTATGATGCGTCAGCACAAATTAAAGCTGATCAAAATAAAGCAACCTGGAAATGGGCTGCCAAAAATATGCTCGATTTTGCTTGGGCTGCAGATAAAGATTATTCGGTAGAAAGTTTTGATGTTCCTCAAGGTCCGAAAGTATATTTCGTGTATCTGAAAAATGAGAAAACGAAGGCTTGGGGTGAAGCAAAGCCTTATGTTACCAAATATTTCCAGATCATGAATTCTAAATTCGGGAAATACGCTTATCCTTCTTACGCTTTCATTCAAGGTGGTGATGGCGGAATGGAATATGGAATGTGTACCATGATTTTGGGTGAAGCAAAAAACATTGAAGATTTGATGGGATTAATGGCTCACGAAGGCTCTCACTCTTGGTATCAGCAAATGTTGGCAACCAACGAACCTGTAAGACCGTGGATGGATGAAGGCTTTACAAGCTATGCTGAAAGTTACGTAATGCATCAGCTTTTCCCACGAAAAGATAAACAACCCAATGCTTTCGTTGATAAAATTGAAGCCTACAGAAAATTTCTTAAAAAAGGAATTGAAGAACCTGCTGTTTGGTTGGGCGATCATCACGATAATGGTACAGCATACTCTTACGCAACATATGTGAAAGGTGAATTGTATTTGGTACAGTTGGGCTATATCGTTGGAGAAGAAAATTTGTCTAAAATTATGACTGAATATTTCAAAGAATGGAGCATGAAACATCCTACCGACAGAGATTTCCTTCACATTGCACAGAAAGTTTCAGGCATGGATTTGAAATGGTTTCATCATTATTGGATCAATACAACAAAAACCATCGATTACGGAATTAAAGACGTACAATACGGAAATACCTCTACAACGATAACTTTAGTTAATAACAGTCAGGTTCCTATGCCGATTGATTTTAGCGTAATTACTGCCGACAATAAAATGGTTAATTATCAAATCCCATTAAACATGACGCATACCTGGAAAACCAAAGACGCATTCGGTGAGTTTACCACTTTGAAATACTGGCCTTGGACGCAGAAAGAATATACATTCACAGTTCCATACAACAAATCTCAATTGAGAGTTTTAGGAATAGATTTCAGCCATAGACTTGCGGATGTGAATCCTGAAGATAATTTTGTTGAAGTGAAATAGCTTTTAGTTTAAATAAATAATAATCCCCGAAGAGTTTTTCTTTGGGGATTTTTCTCTTTTGATGTTTATATTTGAGAGTATTAAAAATAAACTTTCATTTAAAATGGATAAAAAAGAGCTTTTAAAATTAATCTACGAAGAAATAGATTTTAAAGAAGGAGAATTTAAAGATGATGAAATTGTCTGGAAAAATATTTTCGGAGCAGAGCACGTTGTTTCCGAGTACAATATTGCTTTTCGAAACGAAATGTTTGCTTGGTATGAAGATAATGACGTAGGTTTTGATATTCTAAAATTGAAAATCAACAGCAACTTTATTCTCGAATGGAAAGTTCCTGTGAATTCGATGGGGTTTTCTTATGGAGGTTGCATGTTTATTGAGTTCTGTGAGAATTTTTTAATCGTAATGTATGCAGATAAACACCGCAGTCAGTTAGTGGTAATCAATACCAAAACCTTTGAGCTTGAAAACTTAGGTGTACTCGGTAGAAGTCCTTCAGTTGATTTGAATGGAAATGTATTAACCGTAAAAGAAAAAAATGAAGAAAGCTCAGGTTTTACAGTGAGATTTCATGATGAGGTTTTTATAAAGGAAATTTTGGAATAATCTTTCAAATGAATCAAAAAAAATATAGGAAGTATTGATTATCCCCATATTTAGTGACAAATTCTGTAACATTTTTAAACTTTTCTTTACTAATATTTAAAAAGTAAACTATGTTCAAACGATTTTTGAAGCTGGAATGGAAAAGTTTTTTTAGAGGATCTTCGGTCGGGATCAATCTTGCCATGAAAATCTTTAGAATTATCGGGATTTGCTTCTTCATTTTATGGCTTGCAATGATGTCTTTTATTGCGTACTTCTATGTACAGGAAGAAATGAAGGAAAATCCGCTGAAGGTTATTTCGCGTTTCATGATTATTGGCTGGTTGATCGATCTGGTTTTTAAATATATGATTCAGCAGATTCCGACGCAGAATATCAAGCCTTTTCTTACGCTGAATATTCCTAAAAAAGTCGTTGTCAATTATACTTTAATTAAAACATTTCTTACGCCGCTGAGTTGGTTTAACTCAATATTTATTGTAACCTTTTGCGGGATTTTGGCTTTCAATGGTTACGGTTTTCTTGGCGTCTTCACTTGGTTTATAGGTATTTCTTCGTTATTTTACCTAAATAATTTCATCAATCTTTTATTTAATGATAAAGAAAATATCGCAATTGGGGTTGGAGTTCTAATTGCTGTTTTTGCAGCTTTAAATTATTATCAAGTTATTCCTGTTTTATCTTACTCAGAAAAGTTTTTCTATGCTCTTTACGAGAGACCTTACTTTGCGGTAGTGCCTGTAATGCTCTTTTTCAGTCTTTGGAAAATCACCTTTAATTATATCCGAAAAAGCTTTTATCTGGATGAGGGTCTTGAAGCCAAAAAAGAGATTGGTAAAACCGAAAATATTGCCTTCCTTAATAAATACGGAGCCATCGGAACTTTTATCAATAACGATATTAAAATGCTGAAACGTAATAAAGTCACAAAAGGCGTTCTTATCGGAAGTTTTATGTTTCTATTTTACGGTTTGCTGATGTTTACGAATGATATATACAGAGGTCCGGCATGGATGATGCTTATGGGGCTTTTTGTAACGGGAGGCTTTCAGTTTGCTTTCGGGCAGAGAGTTCCGGCTTTCGACAGTGCTTATTACCCTTTGATGATGACCCAAAACGTTCCCTATAAAGAATATCTTAAAGCAAAATGGTGGCTGATGAATATTGTTACGGCAATTTCTATTGTTCTAGCTCTGTTTTATTCCTATTTTGGATGGAATATTTATTTCGCCTTCTTTGCAGCAGGATTATACAATATCGGTGTAAATTCTCAGTTAACCCTTTTATCGGGAGCGTATAATAAAAACCTTATTGATCTTAATTCAAAAGAAAAAAGGGTCGGACAAAAAAATACGATCACTTTCAAGGCATTTATTTTAATGGTTCCTAAAATGCTTTTACCAATGGCTGTTTTTTATGTGATGAATTATTTCTTCAATATTTCTACTGCCGTAATTAGTGTCGCTGTTTTAGGAGTTCTAGGATTTATTTTCCGCGAAAAAATATTCGATATTATTATTAAAAAATACAAAACTGAGAAATACAGTACGCTGGAAGCTTTCAAAAAAGATTAGTTTTTAATGTGCCAAGGCAAAAGTAAAAAGAGCCAAGTTTAAAAAATTAAATATAAGACTTGGGCGACCTCGAAGAGGTCAAACAATAGTAGCCGTGGGTGAAAACCCATGGTAATTGAAAATTTAATTAACACCCATCATCAAACACCCAACAACATGATTACAATACAAAATTTAAAGAAAACTTACGGTACAGCAACCGTTCTCAATATAGAAAACCTTGAAATTACAAAAGGCGAAACTTTCGGTTTAGTTGGAAACAACGGAGCCGGAAAAACAACGCTTTTCAGCTTAATGCTTGATTTGATACAGCCTACAACAGGGTTTGTAAGCGTTGAGAACATTAAAGTAAACGAATCTGAAGCCTGGAAAAATAAAGTTTCTGCTTTTATCGACGAGACTTTTTTAATTGGATATCTTACTCCTGAAGAATATTTCTATTTCATTGGCGAATTGAGAGGTCAGAATAAAGCTTCTGTAGATGAGTTTTTAAAGCAGTTTCATGATCTTTTTAATGGCGAGATCGTAAATGCAGGAAAATACGTTCGTGATCTTTCAAAAGGAAATCAGAAAAAAGTAGGGATTGTGGGAGCTTTGATTGGTAAGCCGGAAATCATTATTCTGGATGAGCCTTTTGCGAACCTCGATCCTTCTACACAGATTAAGCTTAAAAATATGATCCGTGATTTTGCTAAAGAAAACGGAGTTACATTTTTGATCTCAAGTCACGATCTTGCGCATACCACAGAAGTTTGTAACAGGATTGTAGTGGTAAATAAAGGGATTGTTGTTCAGGATATTCAGACGACTCCTGAAACTTTACGTGATTTAGAGAAATATTTTGAAGATCAGGTGAATAAGACTTCTGCTGTTGTAAGTGTTGAGTAATTTGTAAAAATAAATTCTTATTTTTATGAAATCTTAATCACAATACCATGAAGATTTTAACCCTGATTCTTTTTTGCGGAATCTTTTTTATTCCTTTAAAAATATATTCTCAGTCTAATTGCAATATGTCGGTGACGTATTCTGAAATGGCTTTTGAAAAATTTAAAAACGCTTACAAGTCAGACAATTTAGATAATGCGAAAATTTTTATCAAAAAAGGAGTAGAAGATGCCGAGCAAGCTTCTGCATACGCTTTGATCTGCGATTGCCCATTAGCGAAAAATTATGCTTTAAATGCTGTTACCTTCGGGATAAAAGCAGGCAAAGCTGACAATTTAGAAGAAGCAAAAAAACAGTCAAAAAAGGCGATGGATATGTCTTTGGATGTAATGACGGCAACGCCTAATTGCAAAAGTGACGAATAATAAATTAATTTCAATTTACGATCCACTTTATTAAAAATAAAAAGTGGATTTTTTTGTGTTCATTTTCAGTATGTTACATTAAGTGTAGCGAAAAAATAAAAATTTCCGTAACCTTTTCAAAATTTCACTGTCTTTACTATAGAAACAGAATAAACCATGAAGCTTTTGTTTAAAAATAAAAAAGAAGATCTGCTGAGCCGGCTGAAGAAGCAGGATCCTGCTGCGCAGAAGATCTTTTATGACCAAAGTGTAAAAAAATTCCTGAGTGTGGCAAAAAGCTACGTCAGCGATTTGTATCAGGCGGAAGATTGCGTGATCAAAGCATTTTGTAAAATTTTTAAACATATAGAAAGCTTTCGCGGTGAAGGAAATTTTGAAGGATGGGCGAGAAAAATTGTGGTCAACGAATGTCTTAATTTTATCAAAAGCCGTAAGACGGTTTTCTATCTTGATGATGTTCATGCGTCTGTTTTGGAAGATCTACATGAAGAGTCAATAGATCTTGATTTTAATGCTCAGGAACTTTTAGATCAACTTCCGGATGCGTACAGAATGGTTTTCAACCTTTATGTGATCGAAGAATATTCGCATCAGGAAATTGCAGATACGCTAAATATTTCCTTGGCAGTAAGCAAAACCCAACTCTTCAGAGCAAAGGAAAAATTGAGAAAGATCTACTTTCAACAACAAAAACAACTGAGAAATGAACACGTTTAAAAATAATTTAGAATATCAGATCAAAAAGCAAATCGATGAGCGGGAAGTAGCTCCGTCAAGAGATTTGTGGTCGGAAATTCAGGCTCAAACCGAAAATACGAGTTCAAAAAAAACTAATCTTAACTGGGTGTTACTTGCTGCGTGTTTTGTTTTGGTATTTGGTTTGGGGACAGTTTTGTTTTTTAATAATGAAACCGAGCCCAAAGTACAGGTTGCAGACACGGTTAAAATTCCTTCTTTAAATGAAGAAAGAACAACAACACAGCCTGAAAAAATAAATTCACAGGAAATTATTGTAAAAGAAGATCAGGGAAAACTGACTCAGATAAAAAATACTTCTTCGGAAGAAAAAATAGAAAAAATAGTTCCTGTAAAGAATAATCTGCCGTTAATTAAAGAAAATCCTTCAGGAATTGCTTCTCAGATAACGTTGAATCCACCAACGAAAATTATGGCAAAATCTGATTCTGCTAAAATTCAAAAGAAAAAAAGATATGTAGATCCTTCTACACTGCTTTTCTCGGTAGAGCATAAAGATGTCATCGAAAGATCTAAGGATGGAAGCAACGTTGCGACGATCGACCTTAATACAAAATAATCCAATTTAAACTAAAAAAATATAATATCATGATTAAGAAATTTATCATCACAGGAATGTTGTGCCTTGTTGCGACCTCAATAAATGCACAAAGAAAATCGCTAAGTTTAAACCTTCAGTCAAAAGAAGATACTACGGTAAGTCCGATTGTAAAAGAGAAAGTAGAAGAATATGCTGCGAAAATAAATGCCATTATTCAGGAAGAAAAGAAACAGATGGAAACCGAATTGAAGTTTCTTCAGGAAAAGAATTTGGATAAAGCAGATTTTGATAAACAAAAAGCTCAGATTGCAGATACCTATTCTCAAAAAATAGATGAAAAAATTGAAGCTTTGGGATTTGATCTAGACCAAGTTATTCAAAAACAGGTAAGATATTCTTTGTTGAATTCTGATGTAACTTCAAATGAAGAATTAAAAGAAAAACTATTGAGAAAGTTTCGACCTAAAAAAAGCTTCGATGGATATGTTTCTTACGGAATTATGACGTTAACGAATGATAAGGCAGATAATGATTTAGATAAAAATTTAGGTTACGCCAATAATCTTGAATTTGGCTTGAAATTTAATTATCAATTCAGCAGAACCAGTCCGTGGGGATTGACTTCAGGTTTAGGTTTTTCCTGGAGAACCGTTCGTACAGATAATAATATGATTTTTGTAAAACAAAACGGAGATGTTTTTCTTACAAAATATGAAGGAAGTCTTGATAAAGCTAAACTAAGAACGGGTTATGTTATGGTTCCGCTGGGTCTTCAGTATAATTTTTCTAAATTGAAAAGCGCAGGAATGGATGTTCAGTACAGACCTTATTTAGGCGGGTTAAGAGTAGGAGCCAATGTTTATGGAGGAATTAAAATGGCAACGAATAATATCGTGAAAGGTGATAGTCAGGGTTTCAGAGATAAATCAAATTATCAAGTAAATCCTTTTGTTTACGGTGCGCAGTTGACGCTTTCTTATGGTACTTATTCCCTTTTTGTGAAAAAAGATTTCAGTAATTTCTTCAAAGACTCTTATTTTCAAAACGACAAAGCTTTGGTTTTTGGAGTAGCTTTGGGATGGTAATTTAAGCTAACAAATAAATAATGAAAAAAACTTTAGGATTAATTTGCTTACTGTATTTTGTGTTGAATGTAAATGCACAAAAGTTGAAAACTTCGCAGGATAGTACAAAAGTATTTTATGATAAAATTTTTAAATCTTTAGAAGTAGCTTATCTGCATAAAAAAGATTTTGACTGGAAGAAATTAAAAACAGAAACGTTTGAAAATCTGAATTCTGCAAAAGATTTTAAAAGTTCTTTAAAAGAAGTGAAGGTTTTACTTGAGAAAATTGGGGCAGATCATTCTAAAGTAATGTATCAAGGAAAAAACTACGGTCCAGCAGTAGAGATTTCGTGGGAGAATTTTAGCAAGCAATGGATGACAAAGTTTGCTTCCAAACCACAGTTTGAGGTAAAAGTCTTAGATGAAAAATATGGTTATATTTTAATGCCAAATATTTCATTTGATGATTTTAGTTCTGAAAATGTTCATAAAATTGCTCAGCCTTTATATGACAAAATAGCTGAACTGAAAACGAATAATAAATTGGAAGGTTGGGTTGTAGATCTTCGCTTTAACACAGGTGGGAATTCAGCGCCAATGTTATTAGCTTTATATGATTTGTTAGGAGATAATGTCGTGTGGGGAACTCTTGATGGAGAGAAAAAACTGATTAATTCTACTAAACTAAATAAAGGAGTTTATGATCAGGGAGAAAAGAAGCCTTCTTATATAAATCCAAACGGAGAATTAGTTGATAAATCTAAAGTGGCGGTTCTTATTGGTGGGTTAACAGCAAGTTCTGGTGAAGTGACCGCTTTAGCTTTTAAAGGAAGACCAAACACGATTTTTATTGGAGAAAGAACTTTAGGAAAAACTACTTCTAATATGGTTGTGGATCTACCTTTTGATGCAAGAATGCCTTTAAGCATTGGTTATGATTGCGATAGAAATGGTAATTATTATAAACAGATTGTACCAGATGTTGCTGTTTCAAAGCAGGATAATTTTGATGATTTGCTCCAAGACAGAAATATTCAGGAAGCAATACAATTTTTCACTAAAAAATAATTTCATGACAAACTAACGAATATCTCAATTTGGCATAAGAATTGAGTAGTAAAAATCAACATTCACATTAACAAACAAAAACACTCCGCAGAACTTTCTACGGAGTGTTTTTGTTTTTATGTCGTTGAGCCTTATTTCAGGCTTCCCACCATGTCTTCAGGTTTTACCCATTCGTCGAATTGTTCAGAAGTTACAAAGCCAAGATTTATTGCTTCTTCCTTTAAAGTTGTTCCATTTTTGTGAGCTGTTTTTGCAATCTTTGCGGCGTTTTCATAACCAATATGCGTGTTTAATGCGGTTACCAACATCAAAGATTTATCAACCAGTTCTTTAATTCTTTCATGATTCGGCTCGATTCCCACTGCACAATGGTCATTGAATGAAATACATGCATCAGCAATCAATTGGGCAGATTGCAAGAAATTATAAGCCATTACCGGTTTGAAAACATTCAGTTCATAATTTCCCTGAGTTCCTGCAAAAGAAATTGTTGTATCGTTCCCTAAAACTTGTGCGCAAACCATTGTTAATGCTTCGTTTTGAGTAGGATTTACTTTTCCCGGCATAATTGAAGAACCAGGTTCATTTTCAGGAATATGAATTTCACCAATTCCTGAACGAGGTCCTGAAGCTAGCAATCTTACATCCTGCGCAATTTTATATAAAGAAACCGCCAATTGTTTTAAAGCTCCGTGAGATTCTACAATAGCATCATGAGCAGCCAAAGCTTCAAACTTATTTTCAGCCGTTACAAAAGGAAGATTGGTGAATTTTGCAATATATTTCGCTACTTTTACATCATAACCTTTTGGAGTGTTCAATCCTGTTCCTACAGCGGTTCCCCCTAAAGCAAGTTCAGAAAGATGAGGTAATGTGTTTTTTAACGCTTTGATTCCGTAGTTTAACTGAGCAACATATCCTGAGAATTCTTGCCCCAAAGTGAGTGGAGTAGCATCCATCAAATGCGTTCTTCCGATTTTTACAATGTCTTTAAAAGCCACTGCTTTTTCGTTCAACGTATTTTTTAGTTTCTCAACTGCAGGAAGGGTTATTTCAACTACTTTTTTGTAAGCTGCAATATGCATCGCAGTTGGATAAGTATCGTTTGAAGACTGTGATTTGTTCACGTCGTCATTCGGATGAACTTCTGATTTGTCGCCTAAAGTTCCGCCATTGTTTACGTGTGCTCTGTTAGAAACCACTTCGTTCACATTCATATTCGATTGCGTTCCTGAGCCGGTTTGCCAAATCACCAAAGGAAATTGGTCATTCAGTTTACCTTCCAAGATCTCGTCGCAAACTTTAGCAATCATATCTCTTTTTGAAGCCGGAAGAACTCCCAAATCCGTGTTGGTAAATGCTGCTGCTTTTTTTAAATAAGCAAAAGCTTCAATGATTTCGTGAGGCATAGAACCTTCCGGACCGATTTTGAAATTGTTTCTTGAGCGTTCCGTTTGTGCGCCCCAAAATTTGTCTGCAGGAACCTGCACTTCACCCATGGTGTCTTTTTCTATTCTGTAATTCATTGTGATTGAAATTTTTTAATTTTAATTTAACCACAAAAGTCACAAAAGAATTTTCTTGCATTTTTAGTTGAATTATAAGAATCTTTAAAGTTCACAAAATGAAGATCAAAGATCTTCAAAAACTGATGTGTTCTTCTAAGACAGTATTTAATTAAACTTAAAATAACTAATGTGTTTAAAAACTTTTGTGTCTTTTGTGGTTAAAAATATTCTCCTATAAAATTACTCAATAATAAAAAACCTCACAATTTATAATCATTATAAATACGAGTATAAGTCTCTGATTTTGCTCATGTTTTTTTTCGTAAGCCGTATTTTTGCACTGAAATAGAAAGTAAATGGATTTTAAATATCAAGATCCGTATCCAATTTTAAAAGACGATACGGCGTACAAAAAATTGACTTCAGACTACGTGAAGGTTGAGCAACATGGAGAAAGAGAAATTTTAACGATTGATCCAAAAGGATTGGAATTGCTAGCTGAAGAGGCTATGGCAGACGTTTCTTTCATGCTACGTTCTTCGCATTTAGAAAGTTTGCGAAGAATTATTGATGATCCTGAAGCGACTGATAACGACAGATTTGTTGCCTACAATTTATTGCAAAATGCTGCGGTTGCTGTGGAAGGCGCTTTGCCTTCTTGCCAGGATACCGGAACGGCGATTGTGATGGGTAAAAAAGGTGAAAATGTTTATACCGGTGTAGAAGATGGTGAATATTTAAGCAAAGGAATTTACAATACCTACCAAAAAAGAAACTTAAGATATTCTCAGGTGGTTCCTTTAACGATGTTTGATGAGAAAAATTCAGGTTCAAATCTTCCGGCACAAATTGATATTTATGCTAAAAAAGGAAATTATTACGAATTTTTATTCTTAACAAAAGGAGGAGGTTCTGCCAATAAAACTTTCCTTTATCAAAAGACAAAGTCTTTGTTGAACGAAAAATCTTTGGAAGCTTTTGTAAAAGAGAGGATTTCAGATTTGGGAACAGCGGCTTGTCCACCTTATCACTTAGCTCTGGTAATCGGAGGAACTTCTGCAGAAGCGAATTTAGCAGCTGTGAAAAAAGCCTCAGCAAAATATTACGATAATCTTCCGACTGAAGGAAATGAAGCAGGTCAGGCTTTCAGAGATTTGGAATGGGAAGCAAAAGTTCAGAAGATTTGCCAGGAAAGTGCCATTGGAGCACAGTTTGGGGGTAAATATTTAACACACGATGTTCGTGTAATCAGATTGCCTCGTCACGCGGCTTCTTGTCCGGTTGGAATGGGAGTTTCTTGTTCGGCAGACAGAAATATTAAAGGAAAAATTACCAAAGACGGTATTTTCTTAGAGCAATTGGAGCAAAATCCGAAAAGATTCTTACCGGCAACTCCGCCACATTTGGAAGAAGCAGTTGAAATTAATCTGAATAAGCCAATGCCTGAAATTCTGGCTGAATTGTCGAAATATCCAATCAAGACAAGACTGAAATTAAACGGAACTTTAATTGTTGCTAGAGATATTGCTCACGCAAAGATCAAAGAATTATTGGATGCCGGAAAACCAATGCCTGAATATTTTAAAAATCATCCGATTTATTATGCAGGACCGGCAAAAACTCCGGAAGGAATGGCTTCAGGAAGTTTCGGACCAACAACAGCAGGAAGAATGGACGTGTATGTTGACGAGTTCCAAAGTCATGGCGGAAGCATGGTCATGTTGGCAAAAGGAAACAGAACGGCAGATGTTACCAATGCTTGTCATAAATACGGTGGATTCTACATTGGCTCGATTGGTGGACCTGCTGCAATTTTAGCAAAAGATAATATTTTGTCGGTTGAGGTGGTAGATTTTCCGGAATTAGGTATGGAAGCGGTAAGAAAAATTGAAGTGAAAGATTTCCCTGCATTCATTATTACAGATGATAAAGGAAACGATTTCTTTGCAAACCTTGCCCATTAAAATTTTTAGTTTGAAGTTATAGGCAAGAGTATTAGCGCTGCAATTGTAGTCTAATATCTAACCTCTAACTTCTAATATCTAGATTAATTAGTTTAAAATAAAAATAAATAATAAAAATAGGGCGTATATCTTTTGGCGCAAAAGAAAAAAGCCCTATTTTTGCTTAAAATTTAAGAAACATGATGTTATCAGCATTTTGGCCGTTTTACCAATTCCTTTGGACAATTTATTTCGTATGTATGTTCCTTGTAGGGTTCTGGTGTATCTTAATGTTTTTCGGTTTTATTATTCCTTTGTGGTTAACTGAAGGTTTGAAAGAATATTTTGGTAAAGTAAAACCTTTTGATCCAGAACAGATCAGAAGCAAATTGCTTACTGAGCAAGAAGGTGTTGAGGTAATTTTCAGCCAACCTAAAGGTCACGGTCCTTTCATTCACGATAGCCACGGGCACAATCACGGACATCATTAATTGATTGTCATTGCTTTCTCACATGAATTCCGAGGAAGTAATATCAAAGCAAAACAACATATACTAAACCACTAATTTATTTTAGTGGTTTTATTTTTTTTATCCTAATCTAAGCTTTTCAGGAGAGACTCCAAACTTTTTCTTAAAAGCACGTGTGAAATTCTGTACGTATTCATAGCCGCATTCTATAGCAATTTCTTTGATCATTATTTCTTTGTTGATAATCATTTTTTTAGCTTTCAACATTCTGAGTTCTGAAATATAATCTACAATTGTGGTTTGATAATGCTCTTTAAATTCTTTTCTCAATTTATTTGGATTAATACCTATAATTTTAGAGATCTCTTCTATTTTAAGATTCTTATGATAGTTTTCATCTAAAAATTTCTTGATTGTTTCTGGCGTTTTAGACAGATCTTCTTCAATATCTTTTTCATTAAACTGTTCAAAAATCAGAATTAATAGTTTGATGATTTTTGCTTCAATAAAGAGTTTTTGCATAACTCCTATTCTAGAATATCCGGAAATTTCCTTCAAGATCATGTGCATTTCTACCGTCATATTGGGTGGAGTCTGCTTATGAAGAAAAATAAAATTATTATTCTTCATATTTTTCAGAATTTCGGCACTTTCAGTGTTAGAATGCGGATCAATCAGATTGAAAACATATTGATAGTTGATCTGTATCTGCAAGTACTTTAAAACTTCCTGATTTTCTGTCCACAATTCTGCACGATTTTCTAATGAAGAATAGTGCAGGATGTATTGGTTTTTTTGAAATTTAAAATAAGTACCACAATCTGATGCTCTCAAATTGATATTGGGACTCAGTAAAAACAAAAGATTAAAACTAGATTCTCCTTCAATAAAATGAGATTTTAGATAATTTTCTGTTGTTTCGTCTTCATTAAAAACCACTTTAATGTCCTCAGATTGAAATAGTAAGCCTCTTTTCTTCTGTTTCATTGTGCGAAGTTTTTTTGTTTCTGTCATAGTTGAAGCAAGCCTGCATCCGATAAGTAAAAATTTGAAAATGATAACTAGGGATTTAAGAAGCAGATTACTTTTGCAAAAGTAAATTAAATTTAGAATAAATAAAAACAATATACATTATGTTTAAAAATTTATATTCTGCTATTGCAAAAGTTGGTTTAAGTGCTTTTGTGCTATCGATTGCAGGAGCGAATTTTGTAAATGCTCAACAGTGGCAAAATGTAGGAAATACATCAATAATATCTGCTAACGGAAGTGGATTTAATGACCTGGTAATAGATAATACAGGAAATTATTATGTTTCTTACTATGATCTTTCTGTTGATAAAGGCTCGGTACAAAAACTTAACGGGACTTCATGGTCTTATCTAGGAGGGTCGGCTGGAGTTACTGATGATTATGCTAATCATAATTCTTTATCCGTGGCATCCGACGGTAGTGTTTATCACTTAAGTAAAGGGAACAATATGGATGTCAATAAATTTTCTGGAACTGCATGGTCTTCTTTGATTTCTATTCCTACGAGTGGTTTTGCAGGATATCCATCTTCAGTAGTCTCATCAGATAATATTTTGTATACGTATGTTCAGGGTACCGTAAGACGTTTTGTAAATGGTGCATGGCAACAAATAGGGGCTAGTGTAGTTTCTGGAACCGCTTACCATAGCAAAATTAAAATTGGAACTAATGGAAAAGTCTATGTTTGCCAAATCTCTAATGGGGTAGTAAGTGTCTATGAAAATACATTAACAGCGTTATCTACTACAGCTTGGACGTTGGTGGGAGGAGCTTCTTTGGGAAATGCTTTTACTGAAAGTGTATATGCTACCTTAGATTTTACGATGGATGCTGATAATAGTTTGTATGTAGTGTATGGTAAAACATTAAATAATCCAAATGACCCGAACAGTTTACTTAGAAAAATCAATGTAAAGAAATTTGATGGTACTAGCTGGTTGCAAATGGGAGACGAAAATTTTGGTGTAGCTGAAAGCAATCTAGATCTTTCAATAGCTGTTACGCCACAAGGAAAACCGTTTGTTGCTGCAAGCAGTTGGTATGAAAACGAAGGTAAAAATACGGTATATGAGATCAATACAACGACCAATACATGGAGCCCATTCGGAGGGAATTATGTGTCTGATGGCTCTACACACTACAATGATCTAGAATTTGATACCAACACTAATAGTTTGGTTCTAGCTTATTCTTTAGATGATTATTTTTCTCAAGGAATTACTGAAGGAACAGTTGTGAAAAAGTTTGCTTTACAAGTTCAGCCATCATGCAATAATACAGACCCAGGAAATAGCCCTGGAAATCTAGGTTGTGTAACATTTAATTACAGAGGACAATCGGTTACATACACAACAGTAAGAGGAACGGATGGTAAAATCTGGCTTCAGCAAAATCTAGGAAGTACGAAAGTAGCAGCATCACTTACAGATTCTGATGCTTATGGAGACTTGTTCCAATGGGGAAGATGGGATGATGGTCATCAGCTGAGGAATTCAACATTATCTGCTACAGCTCCTTCACCGAATAATCCTTCAGGTTTAAATGGAGGAAATGCAGCTTTTCATTCTGCGGCATATAATTCGTCTTCAAACTTTTGGTCAGGAGGAACTGATTCTGATACCTGGACCGCAGAAAACGCTTCCGCTGCAACAGCAACAAAAGGAGTTGACCCTTGTAAAGCCATCGGCTTAGACTGGAGACTTCCAACAGTTGGAGAAATTGACGCAGCGATGGTGGCAGAAAATATTTCAGAATATAATTCAGCGCTTTCAAGTCATTTAAAACTGATTCCTGCAGGAATGAAAGATTATAGTGGTATTTTCTCTCCGGGAACTCGACTTTATCTTTGGTCTTCATCGGCATCGCCTTATACAGGCTCTGGTCAGCATTTGTATATCAGCGGATTCTCAACCTTATCCAATAGTGCAAGCAGAGACGCAGGAATGTCTGTAAGATGTATAAAAGATGTTACTACCGGATTGGGAACTTCAGAAATTAAAAAAGTAACCATCGGTGTTTATCCTAACCCTACCAATGGGATTTTAAATATTAAAACAGATTCTGAAATTATTTCTGTAAATGTAACCAATGTTGTGGGACAAAGATTAAAAATTCAGTATTCTGATCATCAAATTAATATGCAAGGTTTACCAAGCGGAGTCTATATTGTAGAAATGATATTGAAAAACGGGCAAAAAATTTCTAAAAAAGTCATTAAAAACTAACGTTCATTTTAACATTTGATTTGTATTTATCCGACAATTTTATCATGAAATTGTCGGATAATGCTTTTATGATCAGAATGATGATAAGCGTTGTGCTTGATATGATAACTAAAAAATTGGAAATGATAACTTATTACTTTTTTTCAGGATTAATTTTGCCGAAATTATTAAAATAATTTAGAATAAATAAAAATAGTATTATTTATGTTTGAAAATTTACAATCAAAAATAAAAAGAATTGGAGCCGGATTTGGTATCCTTTCGATAGCTGTGAGCTCAATCAACGCTCAGCAATGGGTAGATGTTGCTTCTTCAGGTAGTATTTCTACGGGTGGAAGCAGTTATAATAATCTGGCAATAGATACGCAGGGTAATTATTATGTTTCTTACTACGATGTTGCTGTTCAAAAAGGTTCTGTACAAAAGTTTAATGGAACTTCATGGTCATATGTAGGTGGAAGTGCAGGAATAACGACTGCAACAGCTACGTATAATTCGCTTTCTATAGATACTTCAGGAAATGTATATTATACCAATCAATGGGGGTATCCCAACTCAGGAATGGAGGTGAGAAAATTTGAAGGAACATCATGGAATTTACTTCCCCTTCCATTCACGGATACTACAAATTATCAGGCGTCTGCAGTAGCACCTAATGGTATTCCTTTCGTTTATGGATCTGTTGGTTCAGGAACCGTAAAACGCTTTGTAAGCGGAGTCTGGGAACAGGTTGGCCCAACTAATATTGCGGGTGCAAACCCTACTCATGCGGAAATGGTCATCGGAACAAACGGAAAGGTTTATGTTTGTCATATTGCATCCGGAGTAAGAGTTTTTGAAAATAATTTAACAGCTTCTTCAACGGATGCGTGGTCTTTAGTTGGTGGAGCTTCAGTGGGTAGTGCCTTCACAGAGGGAGGAAACTCAACTTCAGATATTGCAATAGGCACAGACAATACCTTGTATGTTGTTTATTCATCTACAGCCGCAAATAACAGAAGGCTGAATGTAAAAAAATTCGACGGAACAAATTGGGTACAGGTTGGAAATGCCGATTTTGGGATCTCAAATGATCTGTATAATGTTTCTATTGCTATAACTCCTTCTGGTAAACTCTACACAGTAGCAAGCGGATGGTCTGTAAACGGTGGTAAAAATACGGTTTACGAATTTGATACCACAACTAATACCTGGACAACTTTTGGGGGAGATTTTGTATCTGATGGTACTGCTTTATATAATGATCTACAATATGATGCAGCGAGCAATACTTTGGTCCTTACCTATTCTCAAAGTGGGGTAAGGGTAAAAAGAGTGCAGCTGCCTAATACCACTCCTGTATGTAATAACGCTGATCCAGGAACAAATCCTGGAGATACAGGCTGTGTAACTTTTAATTATAAAGGTGCGTCGGTAACGTATACGACCGTAAGAGGTGCAGATGGTAAAGTTTGGCTTCAGCAAAATTTAGGAAGTAGACAAGTCGCGACTTCTATGGCAGATGCCGAGTCTTACGGAGATCTTTTCCAGTGGGGAAGATGGGATGATGGTCACCAAGACAGAAACTCAGCAATGGCTAATGTTCCTTCACCAAACACTCCTGAAGGTTTAAATAATTCCACTTCATTCATTCTCGGATCATGGTGGGGAGGAAATGATCTTAGTGATCAATGGACAGCGACTTCTAATTCTTTTAGCTCAACCAATGGAACAGATCCTTGTAAAGCAATAGGACAGGATTGGAAGATGCCGTCGCAGGCAGACTGGACTGCCACTAAAAACGCTGAAGGAATAAATAATCCTGCAACTGCATACGCAAGTAAACTTAAACTTCCGGCCGGAGGTAACCGATCTTTTGTAGATGGTGCTTTTGATTATGTAGGACAAAGAGGTTATTTCTGGAGCTCAACCACAACCGGATTAGGAGCTAAGTATTTTTATGTAGGTACTGCTATTGGAAATCCTTCAGCTGGAGGACCAAGAGGCCAGGGACAATCGATAAGATGTATAAAAGATGTTACTACAGGTTTAGGAACTTCAGATATTAGAAAAATTGCTGTAGGAGTTTATCCAAATCCAACCAATGGGATTTTAAATGTTAAAACAGATTCTGATATTGATAAAGTAAACGTTACCAGTATTGTAGGACAAAAAATGAATGTACAGTTTTCAAATAATACAATCAATATGCAACAACTTCAGAAAGGAGTTTATATTGTTGAATTACAATTGAAGAACGGACAGAAAATTTCTAAGAAAGTGATTAAAAATTAGTGCTTTTTAGGATTTATATCGTTTCAAAGAGAAGGCTTAGATTTTATGATCTAAGCCTTTTTTATAAACCAACATTTAGGCTAATTTTTTTTAAATCAGTTACATATACTGTTCTAGAAGTTGCGTCAATCGATTAACATCATGCACACCGCTTTCTTTATATAACAATTCTCCTTTTTTGAAAACTGCTAAGGTCGGAACTCCACGAACTCCATACTGAGAAGCAATTGAAGGATACTGATCAACATCAATTTTTATAATTCTGGCTTTTTCACCAACATTTTCTTTCACTGTGTTCAAAACCGACGATTGTACTTTGCATGGTTGACACCAAGTGGCAAAAAAATCGATTAAGACCGGTCTTTCAGAATCTATTATTTCTTGGAATTTTTGTGACATCGTATATCGTTTTTACTGTTTTTCTTGCTGTATAGCTTTTACGTTTTTCCAGGTGGTACCATCGTAAACCTCAACTCCGTTTTTCTTCAAAATTTCTACTGCCTGATCTGCCTGAATGCCTTTGTTGCAAAAAACAACCACTTTTTTACCTTTCAGATTTTCAATATTATTTTGCAGTTCAGCCAAAGGAATATTCACGGCGTCTTTCGCTGTTGCTTCAGAATATTGTTCCGGAATTCTTACATCAACCAAAACAACGTCGGAGCTTTTTACGAGCTCTTTAATATTAGTTTTAACGCTGTATTCTGTTACAGCTTTTGTTTTACAACTATTTAACGCAAATACTGAGATTAGAATTAGCGCACCTATTTTTACTTTCATCTACAATGTTTTAGATTGACATACAAAATCTGAAACAGGAAGTTTTTCTGTTTTTTTGATGCCGTTAAAACCACCTTCTATTTCTGTGAAATTTCTGATTCCGTGTGAGTTAAGGATGCTTGCTGCGATCATGCTTCTGTAACCTCCTGCACAATGCAAAAAGAAATGTTCAGAATCATCAATGGATGTAACCCAGTCGCTGATTGTATCCAAAGGTCTGCTGTAAGCGTTGTCGATATGTTCCGCCGAATATTCTCCGATTTTTCTTACATCTATCACTTTTGAATTTTCATTAAATGCTTCTGCAAATTCGGCAGGGGAGATTCTTTTTACTTCGTCAGTTTCTTTTGTTGAGTTTTTCCATGCTTCAAAACCGCCTTTTAAATATCCTAAAACATTGTCAAAACCAACTCTGCTTAATCTTGTAATGACTTCTTCTTCAGTTCCCTCATCCGCAACCAATAATAAAGGATGTTTTACATCTACGATAAGATTTCCTACCCATGGTGCAAAATCACCTTTTAAACCGATATTGATAGCATTTGGAATAAATCCTTTATGAAAATCTGCAGGTCCTCTTGTATCTAAAATCAAAGCTCCGGTTTCTTCAGCAAAACTTTCAAAATCTTCTACTGAAATAGGGTTTAAACCTCTGTCCATCACCGTGTCTAAACTGTCGTAACCACCTTTATTCATCGCAACATTCATCCCGAAATATTTTGGAGGCGCCGTTAATCCATCTAAAACTTCTCTGATGAATGATTCTTTATCAGGCTGATTCAGTGCGTAATTTGTTCTTTTTTGATTACCTAAAATATCTACGGTCTCTTTCTGCATATTTTTTCCGCAAGCAGAACCTGCCCCATGAGCCGGATAGACTGTAATACTGTCATCTAAAGGAAGAATTTTACTGTGTAAACTTTCGTATAGAATTCCGGCAAGATCTTCCTGCGTCACACTTCCTGCTTTCTGAGCAAGGTCAGGTCGTCCTACATCACCTAAAAATAAAGTGTCTCCTGTAAAAATGGCAGTTTCTACACCGTTTTCGTCAATTAAAAGATAGGTCGTACTTTCCATCGTGTGACCAGGGGTGTGGAGTGCTTTTATTTTGATATTTCCAATTTCGAAAATCTGATTGTCTTCTGCAATGATTGCTTCAAATTCAGGTTGTGCAGTAGGCCCGTAAACGATAGGGGCATTAGTGTTTTTGCTTAAATCTAAATGGCCTGAAACAAAATCTGCATGAAAATGAGTTTCAAAAATATATTTTAATGTGACATTGTCTTTTTCCAGACGGTCAAGATATGGTTTTACTTCTCTCAGCGGGTCGATAATCGCTGCTTCATTTTCTGATACGATATAATATGCACCTTGTGCTAAACAGCCTGTATATATTTGCTCAATTTTCATTTTTTGTTTGAGAATTTTTTGTTCTTTGATCTACAAAAATCGGGTTTTATTTTTTAATACGAGTTAAAATAAAATATCTGTTATAATAGAATAAATCTATAAAGTTTTATTTATTCTAAATTATAAAAAATCTTATAAAAATTTCATTGGTATTTTCAGAGATATATTTATCAATTTTAAACTGTCTTTTCTAGATTCGCTTTCAGGGTAATCATTTACTCAGATATGCTTATTATTTTTTTAAGAGATTATCTTCTGATAATCTACTCTAGCCGCTAATTTAATTTTTTTTTATTACAAACTGTAAAAATGAATGTGATAAAGTAAAATAGATTATTAAAACTTTTTACAAAAAACTTTATCTTTAGGTGTTAAAAATATCAAATGGCAGACAAAACAAAATTTATCGAAGAACTTTCTACAAGATATACTCCAAAAGGAGAACATATTATTTTAGGAAAAGGAATGTTGGATGGCGAAGTAGTTACTGAGGTCAACGTTACGATTCCTTTAAAAACGATCAATCGTCACGGTTTGATTGCCGGAGCTACCGGAACTGGAAAAACAAAAACACTTCAGGTTTTCGCCGAACAGCTTTCTCATGCAGGAATTCCGTCTTTGGTTTTAGATATTAAAGGTGATTTTTCGGGAATTGCAGAGGCGGGACAAATGAATTCTATCATTGAAGAGCGATATGCAAAAACGCAGCTTCCATACAATCCACAACCATTTCCGGTAGAGTTGATGAGCATTTCTGGTGGCAAAGGCGTAAAATTGCGTGCCACGGTTACCGAATTTGGACCTGTTTTGTTAAGCAAAATTTTAGAATTGAATGATACTCAGCAAAGTATCATGTCGATTGTTTTTAAATATTGTGATGACAAAGGTTTGCCGTTAATTGATTTAAACGATTTAAAGAAAGTTCTGCAATATGTAACCGATAATCCGCAAGGTAAAGCAGAATTGTCTGCCAATTACGGTTCTATTGCTCCAGCTTCTTTAGGCGCAATGTTGAGGTCAATTGTTGCTTTAGAGCAGCAAGGTGCCGCAGATTTCTTTGGTGAACTGAGTTTTGATGTTCACGATTTATTGGAAACACGTGACGGAAAAGGAGTTGTCAATATTTTAAGAGTTGCCGATATTCAAAACAAGCCACAACTGTTTTCAACATTTATGCTTTCGCTTTTTGCCGAAATTTATATGACTTTTCCTGAAGAAGGTGACAGTGGAAAACCCAAATTAGTTCTCTTCATTGATGAGGCGCATTTAATTTTTGATGAATCTTCAAAAGCTTTGGTTTCGCAAATTGAAACGATGGTCAAACTGATTCGTTCTAAAGGGGTCGGAATTTATTTTATTACCCAAATTCCGGGTGATGTGCCTGAAAGTGTACTTTCTCAATTGGGATTAAAAATCCAGCATGCATTGAGAGGTTTTACCGCAAAAGATAAAAAAGAAATTTCTAAAGCGGTAGAAAATTATCCTACGACAGAATTTTACAATGCTTCTGAATTGATTCAGAACTTAGGAATTGGTGAAGCTTTTATCACGGCTTTGGATGAAAAAGGAATTCCAACACCGCTTGTTCACACCTATCTAATTTCACCAGAATCAAGAATGGATGTGTTGAATGATGCAGAAGTTTCAGAATTAACATCAAAATCGGCATTGGTTTCAAAATATGAAAAGCCAATCGACAGCGAGTCTGCCTACGAAATTTTAGTAAGAAGAATGGAACAGGCCGTTGAAAATTCTGCCCCAACACAAAAAACAAAACCAGTGAAAGAAGAACCGGGAATGTTTGAACAGGTTTTAAAAAGCAGTGCAGGAAGAACTTTCGCTAATACTTTGATGAGAGAAGGCGCAAAAGCTATTCTGGGAATGTTTGGCTTGGGGGGAAGAAAAAGATAGTGTTTTGAGTGGTCTGTTTTTGGATTTCTTAAAGTAAATTCCTTATTTTAGCAGAATTGCCTTTTAGTAAAATCAAAATTTCAAAAGGTTTGATTTTTGATTATAGAAGATTAAGTTAGATTATAATGTATTCAATTATAGATATAGAAAGCAATGGTGCAGGTTTTAGAAAAGAATGCATTATCGATATCGCCATTTTCAAATATGACGGTCACAAAATTGTAGACCAGTTTATTTCGCTCGTTAATCCCGAAAGCGAGATTACTCCCTTTGTACAAAAGTTGACGAATATAAGCCCGAAAATGGTAAAAACTGCTCCAAAATTCCATGAATTAGCCAAAAGAGTAGTGGAAATTACCGAAGGGACAACTTTGGTAGGACACAATATCGATTTCGATTATAGAATGCTTCGTCAGTCGTTTCAAAGGCTTGGTTATGATTTTAAAATCAATACTTTAGATACAATTCCTTTAGCGAAAAAGCTGATTCCGGATGAGGTAAGTTATTCTTTGGGCAAGCTGGTAAAATCATTAGGAATTCCGTTGGTGAATGCGCATCGTGCAGAAGGTGATGCAAGGGCAACTTTAGAGCTGTTTAAATTATTGCTTTCAAAAGATACGAATAACGATATTATTCAGGAGCAGCATGAGGAAACAAATGCTAAAACTTACATCAACAAAATCAAGTTGTTGACTCAGGATTTACCAAGCGAAAAAGGGTTTGTTTATTTCCAGAATGAAGCCGGGAAAATTATTTTTTCAGATTACGTTCAGGATATTAATAAATTTTCGAAGAAACTTTTTAATTCTAAATCAAAAAAATGGGAAAATATTCAGACTGAGGTTGAGCAAATCAATTTTGAACTGACGGGAACTGATATTATTGCCAAGCTGATCTTAAATTCAAAAGGAATAAAAAAGAGAGAAACATTGCCTTTCGGACTGTATTTTAGAAATGATAAATATATAGTCGAAAAAAATACTTTAAATAAAACCGAAAAACCAATCCTTAAATTTAAGGCCTTTACACAGGGCTCAAAAGCGGTGCAGTTTATCAGTAAAATTGAAGAATTTAAGGATATCAATGTTTTTAAAAAGAAAATCGATTTCAGAAAAAGAAATGAGCTTTGGCTGGGAAGCGGAAGAAAGCTTGGTGAAAAACTTTTCCTGATTATTGATAACGGAAAAGTTACGTCATATGGTTTTTATGAATTGTTTACTCAAATTCAGACGATGAGTAAAATTTCAAAACTCAAAATAGATTTGCCTTTGCCGACTAGTGACCTCATCAATGACTTGCAATTGGCAATACTTCGTGGTGATTTTGAGACGTTACCGTTACCAAAATAAAAGAACTTTTTTAGATGAATCTGTATTTTGGTCATGAAGAAAACTTTTTTCAAATTAATATTTTCGCAAAATAAATAGTACTTTTGCAAAAGAATAAAAAAAGCAATGCAAAATTTTAAACAAAATAAAACTGGTAAAAAGGGAACTGTAAGGTTCTCTAAGGTTTGGAATATTTAAGGAGTTGCCTTGCATAAAAAATAATTATTGCGGCAGACTCTTTTCGGAAGAATCTGCCTTTTTTTATGTAAAATCGAAATTATGAATTCAAAAGAATTATTAAAGATTGCCAGCGAATTTGGCACACCGGTGTATGTTTACGATGCAGAATCGATTAAAATTCAATACGAAAAACTTACATCCTCTTTTTTAAAACACACAAAGTTCTTCTATGCTGCAAAGGCATTGACAAACATCAATATTCTGAAATATGTCAAGAACTTAGGTGCTTCTTTGGATTGTGTTTCAATAAACGAAGTGAAATTAGGTCTAAAAGCTGGTTTCACAAAAGAAAAAATATTATTTACGCCCAACTGTGTAGATTTGGCTGAGATTGAGGAAGCAATGGCTTTCGGTGTTCACATCAATATCGATAATATCTCTATTCTTGAGCAATTCGGGAATAAATATGGGAATACATATCCTATTTTAGTGAGGATCAATCCGCATATTTTTGCTGGCGGAAATTACAAAATCTCTACAGGTCATATCGATTCTAAATTCGGAATTTCTATTCATCAGGTTCGTCATATTGAAAGAGTGATGAAATCTACCAACCTGAATGTAGAAGGTCTTCACATGCATACAGGAAGCGAAATAAAAGATCCTGATGTTTTCCTTCAGGCTCTTGATATTATGCTTGAATTGTCTGAGCATTTCCCGAATCTGAAATATCTTGATATGGGGAGTGGTTTCAAAATTCCTTATCAAGACAGCGAAGAAGAGACCGATGTGAAAACTTTAGGAAAAAAAGTAGAAAGAGTAATCTCTGAATTTTCAAAATCTACCGGAAAGAAATTTGAACTTTGGTTTGAGCCTGGAAAATTTCTAGTTGGAAAAAGTGGCTATTTATTGGTAAAAGCAAATGTCATCAAACAAACGACAGCGACCGTTTTTGTTGGCGTAAATTCTGGATTCAATCACTTGATTCGTCCGATGTTTTACGATTCTTACCACCAGATTGAAAATTTATCTAATCCAAAAGGAGCGGAAAGAATTTATACGGTTGTAGGAAATATCTGTGAAACAGATACTTTTGCTTGGGACAGAAAGCTGAATGAAGTAAGAGAAGGCGATATTTTAGCATTCCACAATGCAGGAGCTTATGGTTTTGAAATGAGTTCAAACTTCAATTCAAGATTAAAACCTGCAGAAGTTCTTTTCTTAGATGGAAAAGCTCATTTGATCAGAAAAAGAGATGAGTTTGAAGACCTTTTGAGAAATCAGATCGAAATAATTTAAAAATAATAGAGCTCCACAAGAAATTGTGGAGTTTTTTTGTTTAATTTAAATCTCAGAAAACAATCATTGATTCTTTTGGAATCTTAGTAATTGCTTACATTTGATCTTCTATAAAATGATTTAAAAATCTTGGCAATTATGGCCAAATATATCTATAAATACAATAAAGAATAATTATAATGAGTAGTTCTCTGAAGAAATTCTATATCATCGCTTGGGTTTTCGGATTGGTCTTTTATTTTTTAGACTACGTCATTCGGTCTGCTCCTGCGGTTATGATCCCTCAACTGGTTGATAATTTCAATACCACCGAGTTGAAACTTATCAGTATGATAGGTACGTATTACTACACTTATTCTACTTGCAGCTTAATCGCGGGGATTGCTCTAGATAAGTTTGGTGCGAAAAAGTCTCTCTTTGTAGGAACTTTAATTTTGGGAATTGGCTGTCTTTTGTTTTTACTTTCCACTCAGATCGGTGGAGTTTCCGGAAGACTTTTGCAGGGAGCAGGATGTGCATTTGCCTTTCCGGGATGTGTTTATCTTGCAAGTAAAGGGTTTTCATCAAAATCTTTGGCAACAGCAATTGGGGTTACCCAATGTATAGGAATGTTGGGTGGAACAGCGGGACAGTTCGTTGTAGGACCTTGGATGGAAGCAGGAGTAAGTGTTCATACTTTTTGGCTTTGGTCTGGAATTGCCACAATTATTACAGCATTCTGTTTGTTTTTTGTTATTCCTAAAGAAAAGGAAAGTGAAAATACTTCCGATAATGAGCCTAAACATTTAGGATATTTAGAACCATATAAAATCGTTTTTAGAAATCCTCAATCTTGGCTTTGCGGGATTATTTCGGGATTGCTTTTTGCTCCGACAACTATTTTTGCAATGACTTGGGCGGTTGCTTTTTTCCAAAAAGATAAGCAGTTTGCTTTTCATGATGCAGCAGTAACAAGCGCAATGGTTGCTTTTGGTTGGGTTTTCGGGTGTCCTTTGCTCGGTTTTATCACCGATAAAATAGGGCGAAGAAAACCGGTTTTGGTGGGCGGTGCAGTTTTGATGATCTTAAGTTTGCTGCAGATGATCGTATTGCCAGATCTATATTCTGCAAAAGTGAGTATGTTTATTTTAGGTCTTGGTTCAGGAGCAGCGATGATCCCGTATTCTGTGATAAAAGAAACCAATCCGGATTACGTGAAAGGAAGCTCTACAGGAGCAATTAATTTTATAACTTTTGGTGTGACCACATTGTTGAGCCCTGTGTTTAGTAATCTTTTTGGTAAAAATCTTGGTTTGTCTGATGCAACTATTCATTTTCAAAATTCTCTGTTTTTCTGGATTGGAGGAATCGTTTTAGCCATCATTATTTCGCTAATGCTTAAAGAAACAGGAACTAAGGCGAAAATTGCAAATTAAAATTAGACCAAAAAAATAGTCTCTTTTTTTGGTCTAATTTTTTATGTATTTTTAAAAAATATTTTATGAAAACACTAGCGTTATTTATCGGGCTGTTTGCTGCGAACTTTGCATTTGCCCAAGATCTTGAAGACAGAGATGAATCTTTTATCGTAGAAAACAACAAAAATCTTTTAAAAATAGATATCAAAGAGCCTTTTATGCAGGTTGCCGTAAAAGGTTGTAATGATTTTCAGGCAGCTAGTTTTGACGGAGGAGCGGCAGCTTACAAAGCTATTCTCAAGAAGTATATGTACACCTATTTGAATTCAGATTTTTATACTTTAACGGGTGATTTTACATTTACGCTGACCATTGATGCAATGGGAAAAGTAGTTGACGTAGTCGGCGATCCTAAAGTTTTGAACAGTGATGTTTTCTTTGATGACATGCAGTATGTAGTAAGAAGGATTAAGAAAGACTGGAAACCTGCAATGTGTAACGGACAACCCGTAAAATCTGAAATGAAACTTAAGATGAGCTTCTCATCATTATCTGCCGATATGTAAATGATGAAAAAATATTTTTTTGTACTTATTTTATTAATAGGATTTAAAAGCTTTGCTCAAGAATCTAAAGTTGAAGCTGAGAATCTCACCAAAACAGAAAAAGCCGAATTTCCGGGAGGAGACGAGGTTTTTACTAAAGAATTTTTAAAAATGATCCATGGCTATATTGATTTGAGAAAATATGCTGTGAATGGTCAGTTTACTTTTCTTTTCGACGTCACTACAGATGGGAAGGTCGACAATCTTAAAGTTTTACCTAAAGTAAAAGACAGCGAATTATTTATCGATGATATGAATTTCGCCATTAAAAGAGTTAAGAAAAAATGGAAACCGGCAATGTAGGATGGCAAACCTGTTGTTTCAAAAAAAGTTATTAGAATAAATTTCACTTCAGATTATTTTGATTATGGAGATTAATTTTTTCGATTAATTGTTGTTAAAATACACCAGTAAATGAATTAATTCATTTATTTTAGTCATTGCATTTTGTAATGACTTTTTTTATTAAATTTTTTCACGATGAGATATCGATTTTATATTTTTCTATTCCTTTTAAATACAGTTTTATTCAAGGCTCAGTTTTTAGACGAATACCCTAAAGGTCAACGTTTTTATGAAGGTGGAGTTGTACAGTTTTATAAAGAAATTAATGAATATTTAATTAAAAATAAAATTCCTGAATGTGATTCTAAGGAGATTTATCAACCGAGAATCATCGTTATGCAAGATAAGACGGTAAAATTGGTTCAGGATATCGATTCAGATTATATTTCTAAAAATAAATGTGCTTATGATATCTCTATGGATTTGTTGAAAAATCTTAAAAATTGGAAACCAGCTGAAGTAAAAGGAAATAAATTGGGAGCCGTAACCGAGTTTATTATTTATCCTAAAGATTTAATCAGCGGTTATGAAAGTGGATATAATCCGTATAAAAATGTTACTCGAGCACAATATCCAGGTGGATACACAGCTTTTGATAGCGATTTTGTAAATCATTTCAAGTTTCTTTTTAGAAAATATGAACTGAATGATGATATTAATTTAGAGTTTTACGTTAGTAGAGAAGGTGAGATTATCAATGCCAGAATCTATCCCGAAGTAAAAAATGAAGCCTTTAATATTGATTTTAAAAAAGCCTTAAGTAGTCTTAAAAAGAAATGGAAACCAGCTCAGTATTCTGATATTCCAATTAAACAAAGGGTTGCTTTTCCTGGAAAGTTTTCTGCTTATTTTCGGAAAAAATAGTTCTGCCATTCTGGCATAAGATTTTGTATCTTTGCAAACTAATTTAATTTGAAATTTGATTTTTAAATCTAAAATTGTATAGCAGTTTTGGTGTAAAACCTCAAATCTCAAGTCTCAAATATTAAAAACCGTGCAGGAAAAATATATAGACGAAACAAAACAGGGAGAAGCTTTTGCAATTGCAGAAAAAGATGGCAACTCTAAGAAATTATTCTTGGAAAGCTACGGCTGTCAGATGAATTTTTCTGATTCTGAGATTGTTGCGTCAATTCTTAACGAGCAAGGCTATAATACAACATTAAAGGTTGAAGAAGCCGATTTGATTCTTCTTAATACCTGCTCAATTCGTGAAAAAGCAGAGCAAACGGTAAGAATGCGTCTTGCTCAATTTAAAAATCTGAAAAAAGAACGCCCAAGTATGACGGTTGGGGTTCTAGGTTGTATGGCTGAAAGGCTGAAAACCAAATTTTTAGAAGAAGAACAGTTAGTTGACCTTGTTGTTGGCCCCGATGCTTACAGAGATTTACCTAATCTTTTAAAAGAAACCGAAGACGGAAGAGATGCCATCAATGTTATTCTTTCAAAAGAAGAAACTTACGCAGATATTAATCCGGTTCGTTTAGGTGGAAATGGCGTTACGGCTTTCGTTACCATTACAAGAGGTTGCGATAATATGTGTACTTTTTGCGTGGTTCCATTTACCAGAGGTCGTGAAAGAAGTCGTGATCCGCATTCGATTATTGAAGAATGTAAAAGCCTTTGGGAAAACGGTTATAAAGAAATTACTTTATTAGGTCAAAACGTTGATTCTTACCTTTGGTATGGAGGCGGTCCGAAAAAAGATTTTGCAAAAGCATCAGAAATGCAGAAAGCAACCGCTGTAAGTTTTGTGCAATTGCTTGATTTAGTAGCTAAAGCCATTCCTGAAATGAGAATCAGATTCTCGACTTCCAACCCTCAGGATATGAGTTTGGATGTGTTCAGAATGATTGCAAAACATGATAATATCTGTAATTATGTACACCTTCCTGTTCAAAGTGGAAGCAATAAGATGCTTGAAGCCATGAACAGACAACATACCCGTGAAGAATATTTAGAACTCATTAGAAAAGCGAAAGAAATTGTTCCGGATATTTCTTTTTCACAAGATATGATTATCGGCTTCTGCAACGAGACCGAAGAAGACCACCAAGATACTTTAAGCTTGATGAGAGAAGTAGAGTTCGATTATGGCTACATGTTCTCTTATTCTGAGAGACCAGGAACTCCGGCTCACAAAAAAATGGAAGACAATATCCCGGCTGATGTTAAACAGAGACGTTTAGCAGAAGTAATTGCTTTGCAGGGCGAGCTTTCAAGAAAAAGAATGGAAGGTTATGTTGGGAGAGTTCACGAGGTTCTAATCGAAGGAATCTCAAGGAAAAATAAAAAGCAGTGGAAAGGAAGAAATTCTCAAAATGCTGTTTGCGTATTCGATATGCAGGAAGGTCAGAAAATGGGTGACTTTGTGAACGTTTTTGTATTTGACAACACGCAAGGCACACTTTTAGGGGAAACGGTAAAAGATTAATTTTTTTAGGGCAGCTTTATCCGTCTTCCGCTCTCGCTTTTGTGCTTGTCATTCTTCCTCGAAAAAAGAGCTCCACTCAGGTCGGGCTGCGAATTAAGGTTTCAAAACAAGATTTTTTTAATCAAAATGAAAGATTTACAAAACGTACAACTTCTACAAAATATTTCTGCATTACTAGATGATGCCAGAAAAAATGTTGTTGTCGCTGTAAATCATACCATGGTTCTTACTTATTTCGAGATTGGTAGAATGATTGTAGAAGAAGAGCAAAACGGTGAAAACCGTGCAGAATACGGAAAAAAATTATTAAAAGATTTGTCAATTGGTTTGACGCAAAGGTTTGGAAAAGGATTTTCTGCTTCAAATTTACAACAGATGACGCAGTTTTATTTGTCTTATTCAATTCGTCAGACACTGTATGACGAATCTAAAAAATCAATTTCACAGACACTGTCTGTGAATTTCAAACTATCTTGGTCGCATTATCTAAAATTAATGCGCATTAAAGATATCAATGAAAGAAAATTCTACGAAATTGAATCTTTTAAAAACAACTGGAGTTTGCGAGAATTGCAAAGACAATACGATGCAGCCTTATATACAAGATTAGCTTTAAGTAAAAATAAAGAAGAGATTATTCAATTGTCTGAAAAAGGACAAATTATAGAAAAACCAAGAGACCTCATCAAAGATCCGTACATTTTAGAATTTCTTGGACTGCCCGAAAAATCAACTTATTCTGAAAATGATTTAGAAAGTGAGCTAATTGATAAATTAGAGCATTTTCTTTTGGAATTAGGACAAGGGTTTACCTTTGTTTCAAGGCAAAAAAGAATTAGCTTTGATGAAAAGCAATTTCGTATCGATTTGGTTTTTTACAACAGAATTTTAAAATGCTTTGTTCTTATTGATTTAAAAATAGGAGAACTAAAACATCAGGATATCGGGCAAATGCAGATGTATGTGAATTATTTCGACAGAGAAAAACGTCTCGAAGACGAAAACAAAACCATCGGCATCATCCTTTGTCAGGACAAAAGTGAAGCATTAGTACGATATACACTACCGGAAGATAATGAGCAGATTTTTGCAAGTAAATATCTTACCGTCTTGCCAAGTAAAGAAGATTTTATTAACATATTAAACTCAGACAATGGAAAAATTTCATAAATATTGCCTAAGTGTATTGTTAGTAATTATCTGCAGCAATATTTCTGCACAAATTAGTAATGGCACAATTAGAAGTGAAGATTGCAAACAGCTGTATGAAATTTACAATCAGTTTCTAAACTCTAAAGACAGCAATGCGTTAAAAAATATTTTTTTAAACGAAAAGTCAAGACGCAAACTTAGCATAAGTGGTAAACACAATGCAGGGGATATTTTAGGGGATATTTTTATTAAAAAAAGTCAAAACTATTCATATCCTAAAATAGTAATAGCATTTTCTGAAAAAGAGAAGCATTGTCAGATTTTAATCAATTTTTTAAAAGAAAGTAAAGAGAATGTCTTTGCTGAGGTTTTATATTTTAAAAGTAAAGTTTCGAAGATTAGAAACAAAGATTATTTGGATTTGGTTGCTTAAAATTTAAATCAAATTATTTCAACTAATTAAGAATCTACGATGATAAAGTAGACGAAATTTAATCAACAATCTAAATTTTACTCATGAGTAACGAACTTCAAAATATAAAAAACCGCTTCGGCATTATCGGAAATTTTCCGGCTTTAAACCGAGCTTTAGAAAAATCTATTCAAGTAGCACCTACCGATATTTCCGTTTTAGTAATCGGAGAAAGTGGGGTGGGGAAAGAATTTATTCCCAAAATTATTCATTCAGAATCTAAAAGAAAACATCAGCCTTATATTGTCGTAAACTGTGGTGCAATCCCCGAAGGAACAATAGATTCCGAGCTTTTTGGTCACGAAAAAGGGTCTTTTACAGGAGCTACAGCTACAAGAAAAGGGTATTTTGAAGTTGCCGATGGGGGAACAATTTTCTTAGATGAGGTAGGAGAACTGCCTGTTCAAACACAAGTTCGTCTTTTGAGAGTCTTAGAAAGTGGTGAATTTATGAAAGTAGGTTCTTCACAAGTGCAGAAAACCAATGTAAGAATTGTTGCCGCAACCAATGTGAATATGATGAAAGCAATTCATGACGGAAGATTCCGTGAAGATTTGTATTACCGTCTAAACACTGTGCAAATTGATATGCCGGCTTTAAGAGAAAGAAAAGGCGATATTCATTTGCTTTTCAGAAAATTTGCAATCGATTTTGCCGAAAAATACAGAATGCCAGAATTGGAATTAGACCCAAGTGCCGTTCATTACATCGAAAATTATACTTTTCCCGGAAACGTACGTCAGCTAAGAAATTTAGTGGAACAAATGACGGTAGTAGAACGTGAACGGAATATTACTGTGGCGAAACTTGCAGAATACATCCCGATGGATACGCATTTACCAATGGTGGTCAATCAGCCAAATTCTCAAAAACAGACCGATTTTGGCAACGAAAGAGAAATTATGTATAAGATTCTCTTCGATATGAGAAATGATATTAATGATTTAAAATCCTTAACTTCGGAACTCATTAAAAACCGCGGTACTGCAGACCTCAGCAATCAGGAGAAAAACTTAATTAGCAGAATTTATACACCTGAACCTCAGCAGGCTGCCAATGCCAATTCGTTATTGTATTTTGAAAATAACAATACGAGTAATCAGAATGTTCAGAATCCTACAATTATCTCAAATTCTGACGATACTTACGAAGATTTTGAAGATATTGAGGTGGAAGAAAACAGACCGGAATCTTTATCTCTTCAGAATAATGAGAAAGATCTAATCGTAAAAGCATTAGAAAAACATAACGGAAGAAGAAATAGAGCGGCAGATGAGCTGGGAATTTCACAGAGAACATTATACAGGAAAATAAAACAATATAATTTAGAAGAATAAACCATAACACATTAAATCATGAATGTAAATTTATCACCCAAACCTATCAATTTTAAATTTGGCGAGTACATCAATAAAGGCTTTGAGCTTTTGAAAAAAGACTTTGGAGGAGTTTTCGTAGGCTTTTTAGTATGTCTTATCATGACAATTATCCCTCTTTTTGGGGTTTTGGCAGTTGGTAATTACTATAAATATCTTAGAAAACTTTCTAAAAATCAGCCAGCAAGTGCAGGGGAAATTTTTGATTTCAAAGATTTTATGCCGTATCTTATTCTTCAGCTTATCATTATTGGTGGAATGATGGTTCTTTATATTCCGATGATATTTATTATGATATTAGGAGGAGCGGCGTCTTATGGTAGCGATGAGCCAAGTGTAATGGGGCCTCTCTTAATGTTCCCTTATATGTTTTTGATGTTCGCAGCCATTTTATATTTTGCTTTAAAGGGTTTTTACATTCCTGCATTAATTAGTTTTAAAGGAATTACAGATATAAAAACAGCTTGGAATATCTCAAAAGTAATGACCAAAGGAAATCTTATCAATATTTTCCTATTTTCATTTGTAATTGGAATTTTATCACAGCTTGGGATTTTAGCTTGCGGAATCGGGCTTTTCCTAACATTACCATTTATGTATGCTGCTAATTATTTTGCATTTGAAGATGCTATTCAACAAATTGAATACGACGAAATTACCGAAATCGGTATTAAAGAAAAATATTAAGATCAAAATTATTTAAAATGAATCAGCTGAAAAATCTTTTCCTTTTAATCATATCTGTCGGATTTTTGAATTCTTGTTACTCATTTACGGGTTCTTCTCTTACAGACGAGAAAACGGTACAGATCAATGAGTTTCCCAATAATGCAGCGCTGGTAAACCCTACTTTAGCACAGCAGTTTTCTACAGATATTCAAAATAGGTTTTTGCAGCGTACCACTTTAAAAGGAACGAAGCAAAATCCGGATATTTTGATTGAAGGTGAAATTACAGATTATTCAATTTCTCCAACCACGATCAGCTCTACCACGCAGCAGACGAGTGCAGGTGGAACGATTCAGGAATCACAGAATAAGCTGACCATTACAGTGAAGGTTCGTTATGAAAATAAACTGCATCCTGAATTGAGTTTTGATAAAAATTTCTCTGATGAAGCAGTGTTCAACAGTAATCTTTCTCAAAGTCAGATAGAAACGTCTCAGGTAAAACTGGCTACTGATAGAATTATCAATAAAATATTTAACGACATTGTAGCGAACTGGTAATATGATGAATGCTAGAGTTTTAGAATTATTAAAAAATCCGAAAAATATACAGTCAGAAGATTTACATCTTTTGAAGGAAGAAATAATTTCTTTCCCTTATATTCAAAATATTCGTGCTTTGCATCTGTATGGCGTTCATCTTTTTGATAAAGAAAATTATCAGAAAGAATTATCAACTACTGCTGCTTATACCACCGATAAGAAAATTTTGTATCAGTTGATTAACGGAAAAATTTTGCCGACAAAAATTGAAACGGCAGAAAAAGAAGCTCCGATTATTGTTGAAAATAAAACAAAGGCTACCAAAGAACCTTTTTGGTGGGTTAAAGAGAAAAAAACGTTCCCGAAGCATGATTACAAAGCTATTTCAGAATCTTTGGCAGCACCCAAAACTGAAATTAAGCATGTTGTTGTAAATGGTGAGCGCAACAGAATTTTATTTGAAGGTGAAGAAAACTTCTTAGATGAAAACCATTCCGAAATCATCGATTTAGAGTCTACACTGGAATCTGGAGTCATTGTTACTCAAAAATCTTCTTTTCCAATTAAACGTATTGTTGAAGAGGATGAAAATATAAATGATACCTCTTCGGCAGAAGTTTCTACTGAAATTATTCCTCAAGAAGAGATTATTGAGCCTGAAAAAATCAGTAAAAAATCAGAGGTTAGCTCTGTTGAAATAGAATCTTTTAAACCTGAAGCAGAAGTTCAGCGTGAAGAATCTGTAGAAGAAGAGGCGACAGAAAATATTGAAGCAGAAAATAGTACAGAAGTATTAGAACCTGAAGTAACCATCAATGATGATGCAGTAGAAACTGAGAAAACTGAGGAAGATATTATTGATGAAGCAGATGTGAGTTTTGCTGAAACAGAATCTTTTGAATCTGAAACAGAAATTCAGAAAGAAAAATCTGTTGAAGATGTGAATTTGGCAGAAAACACAGATACAGAAGAAATTGTAACGGAAGTTTTAAACCCGGAAATGATTATCAATGAGGGTGAAATAGATTCTAAAGAAGTTGCTGAAGATGTAAATGACGAATCTCAACTAAGCTTCCACGGAACAGATTCTTTCTTGCCGGAAGTTAAAGTAGAGGCTAATGTTTCAGAGCAAGTACATCAGCAAGAAACTCCAAAATCTACGGTGAATAAGCATGAAGATGAAATGCGACGTTTGATTGAAGAAGTTGAGAAAAAGATGAAAGCTAATAAGCAAGAGCCGGAAACAAAAATCAACGAACCGGAAGAAGAAATTGGAGGAGAAATAAGTTTTGCAGACACGCAGGATTTTGTTGTTGAAACTTCAAATGAAACTAAAGAGGTTGAAAAGGTAGAAATTGCTCAGGAAATTAACGATAATCTTTCAGCCGAAGAAAATCAAACTTCTGTTTCTGAAGTAGAAAATGAAGAAAAAACAGCATGGAAACCAATGAATTTTGAGTCTCATGCGCCAGATTCATTCAGCAAAAAAATCGAAATAAAACCTGAACCGGAAGAAAAGATTGAAGCAGTAAAAGAAGTTTCGGAGGAAATTATTTCAGAAGAAGAAAAATCAGAAACTGTAATCGAAAATAGGGTAGAGGAAAGTATAAGCGAAGTTGAAAGTTTAGAACAAGAGATCACAAGTTCTCATGAAAAAGAAGAAGCTCCCGTGATGAATGTTTCGTTCTTTGGAGCAGATATTTCAAGCTTAGCTATACAAAAGGAAGAAGAACAACCAAAAGAAAAAGTAGAAGAATTACCTTTGGAATCTGAAACCCAATCTGTTTTGGATAGTAATGTTCCTGGTTTTATCAATACTTGGCAAAGCTGGCTGAAAATCGACAGAACAGATGACATTGAAAAGGTTAAAATAGAGACTAAAAATAAAGTGATTGAATCTTTCATAGAAAACAATCCTAAAATAAGCCAGTTAAAAGATGAAGTAAATTTCGTGGTTAAAGAAAAAACAGACGATATTTCTCACCTGATGACCGAAACTTTAGCTACACTTTACATTGAGCAGAAATTATACACGAAGGCCATTAAAGCATTTCAGGTATTGATTAATAAACATCCTCAGCGAAAAGAACATTTTGAAAATAAAATTCAGGAGATCAAAGATAGCAGAGGGAAAAATTAGAATGAAGGCAAAATTTTGCTGCCAATTCGAATCAAAAAAGCAAAAAGCTCATGAAAATGAGCTTTTTGCTTTTAATAATTGTAAGAATATTGGTCTTCTTTATTTTCAATTGTTTGATTTGCAATTTTTACGCTGTGTTTAATATTATCCGGAATAGTATGATAATAAAGAACAGCGGAGTTTCTGCTATCCGTTTTTATAGCAAATCTATCCTTGAAGTTAACTGCTTTTGTTTTTGAAAGTTTCCAGTCTTCTGATTTGTTGGAAGGAACAAGGCTGTCAATCACAGAATTTTTACCATAATTTACATACTCGGTGTATAAAGAACTTTTTGCCTCATCCGGTGTATCTTCTTTGAAATAAGCATCTTTAATGATATAAACATTAGAAAGCATTAATTTTTTCCCCAAGGTATTGATCAGTTTTTTTGAAAAAGGTTCTTTTAGTGCAATACTGTTTTTAATTTCCTGTTTGGCTACCCAAATGCTGTCATTGGTATTTTCTTCATCTTTAGAAGAAAGGTAATAGCTGATAGAATGAGGGATATTTATCATCATTCCTTTATTTACTTTTTGTAATAAAAATTTGTTTCCTTCTCTTTTTAAAACGGCGTAATTGTCTTCACCATAATTTTCATTTTCAAAAGACATAATCACACTGTTTTTATTGTCTATAGAATCCAGCTGTTGGGTTAATAATACACCTTTGTTTTCCATCTCGGCGATGTACCTTTTTTCAGATTGGTAATTGGCTATTTTTTCATAAGTAAAATAACCAAAAAATCCCAGAATTAAAATTAGAGGCAGTGCAAAAGCACCCACATGAACTCGTGAAGGATAGTGGTAAAGAAGTTTGTGTTGCAAATCATTGATAAGATGATACGATTTACCGTCTTTTCTTAAAATCCACTCTTGCCCCATCGGGAAAACCGGAATAAAATAAAGATGTGCATATTTCTGAATAAGCTGTATCTCTGCATTTTTCATCTCGGGATTATTTTCTAATCCCAGTTCTTTTGGTGATAATCTTTTAATGACAAAGTTGTTGTGTCCGAAAACAATACTCATGGTTCAATGTTATTAGTGTTGCAATATAAAAATTTTTGGTTATGTTTATAAAAAAATAACCTATGAAATTCAAAACTACTCTTCAGTTACTTATTTTACTTATAACGATGATTTCCTGCCATAAAGCTTCGGTTGCAGTGGATGTAAGTTATGACCCCGAAACTCAAAAAGGCACATTAAAAGTAGATGATAAATTTACATTTAAGCTTTCAGAAGATTCTACAAGCACAACGATTACCATCACAGAAGGAAGTCACACCTTTAAGCTTAATAACGGAAAAGAGTTTACTCAGGTAATATCAAGTAAAGGTGGAATTTTAAATCTTAGCAATGAAGATTTTGTGGTCATGAGCCAACCTTACGGGATGGATGTTGAAAATGTGTCTGGGCTTAATGCTAATATTGATTTTACTGCAGGAAATCATTTTGTGGTAATAGACAGTATGCTTTATTATTCTAAAACAGATTCTTTAGAAGAAGTTTCTGATGCACGTTTGAAAAAAGCACTTGATATGAATAAAAGGCTCGATGGGAAAGGAAATTACATGAAATATCATAAACCTGCCAAGTTTATTGTAAAAGATTGGGACTTTGGTTTGAATCAGGATTTTCCGAAAACCATTGAGACAAGGTCTTCAGGAGGTTCTCCTGCCTTCAACACCCTTACTTATAAAACAAAAGTGATTCCTGCTACCTTATTCAAGTTATATGCTTTGATGAGCCCTCAATATTTTGTAGTACGGAATCTAAAAGATATAGAGTCTGGTAAAGAAGATATAAAAGAAGACAGAGAAAAAACCAGTAAACAAATGGAATTTGATCAATAAGGCTATGCAAGAACTCTTTTTAGTTTAAAATAAATAAAAGCTCATGAAAATGAGCTTTTGTTCTTCGTTGTCAATTCCGTATCTTTGCAAACTAAATTTTTAATATGTCTAAATCATTAATTCCAAAATTAGAAGCGATAAAGCAAAGATATAATGAGGTTGCCGACCTTATTATTCAGCCTGATGTCATTTCAGACCAGAAAAGATATTCTTCTTTAAACAAAGAATATAGTGATTTGGGAAAAATTGTAAAAGTTTACGATCAATATAAAGGGGCTTTAGATACCATTGAAGAGTCTGATGAAATCATTGCAGATGGTTCTGATAAAGATTTTGTAGAATTAGCAAAAATCGAAAAATATGAAGCTTTAGAAAAGATCCCTGCGTTTGAAGAAGAACTTAAAGTTCTTTTAATTCCCAAAGATCCTGCAGATGATAAAAACGTTATTGTAGAACTTCGTGCCGGAACCGGTGGAGACGAGGCTGCAATTTTCGTAGAAGATGTCTACAGAGCTTATGCTATGTATTTTAAAACCAGAGGCTGGAAGCACGAGATTACTGACTCTAGTGAAGCAGCAAAAGGATATAAAGAATTAATTCTAAGAATTGAAGGAGATGGTGTTTACGGGATCATGAAATTTGAATCTGGTGTTCACCGTGTACAAAGGGTTCCTGAGACAGAATCTCAAGGTAGAGTACACACTTCTGCGATTACCGTTGCCGTTTTACCGGAAGCGGAAGAGATTGATTTTGAATTAAATCCTGCAGATATAGAGATGCAGACCTCACGTTCTGGTGGAGCGGGTGGACAAAACGTAAACAAGGTTGAAACTAAAGTGCAGTTGACGCACAAACCTTCAGGTATGGTAGTTGTTTGTCAGCAAGCCCGTTCTCAGTTGGCAAACCGTGAGTTGGCAATGGAAATGTTGAGAACTAAATTATACGATATCGAAGTTCAAAAAGCGGTGGGAGATATTGCGGCACAGCGTAAATCGATGGTTTCTACAGGTGACCGTTCTGCAAAGATCAAAACTTATAACTATCCTCAAGGAAGGGTGACCGATCACAGAATTGGTAAATCAATGTATAACCTTGATGCCTATATGAATGGTGATATCTCTGAAATGATTGATGCCGTAATCATGGCAGAAAACGCCGAAAAAATGAAAGGCGAAGAAGATAATTACTAAATTATTTCTCTTTATTATATACAAAGCTTCTGAGTAATCGGAAGCTTTTTTGGTTTAATAATCTCTGAAGAGTCCCGAAGGGACAGCCTATTAAAGGATAGGATAAAATCCTATTAACATTTTAGATCTAAACAAACCTGTTTGAGTAAAAAAGAAATTTAATACGCCCTCGAATACGATTTTCTCTCTTCCAAATATTCAAGTTTATCTCCGTATCCGGTTTTAAAAAGAGTTTTTACAGTAATTCTGTTCTTGTCTCCTGTTGCACTTGGCAAGTAAGTGACGAAATGTAAATGCGGACCACTGCTCCAACCCGTATTTCCGCTTAGAGCGATGAGTTGACCTTTTGTTACGCTGTCGCCAATCTTTACCTGCGCTCCGTTTTGCTGTAGATGATAATATTGCGCAATCGTACCATCAGAATGCAAAATAGAAACGTAATTTCCATAAGGAGCACAGTTTCTGGTAGGGCAACCTTGATTATTGTTTTGTACCACATCGATAATTAAACCTTCTCTTGCTGCCAAAATTTCAGTTCCTTCCGGCATGATGAAATCTAGAGAATTTTCGTTCTGATGTGAGAATGTTCCATTATAGCCTTGATGTATCCAGAAGGCTTTTCCTTTGCCAAATGGTAAGTCGTAGGTGTAGTTTTTATTGTAATTTTTAATAGTGATATCTCCTATATAGCTATTATAACCAGGCATTTTCTTTACGCCCCAACCTTTCTGATTATCATTTACCACAAAATAAGCGACTCTCATTTTTGTCGTTTTTGCCGGAATTACTTGTGTTGTTTTAAAAACTTCCGGCTTTTTCATATTATTTACTTCCGGTTGACCTTTAAAGACGAATGAAACAGGGTAGACCTCAAGATTATCTGCGTAATAAGTAATTGAATCTCCATTTTTTTCGTGGTACATTTTTATGTTTTTCTGAGCCAATACAAAAAGACATTGAATTATTAGAAAAAAGGAGAAAATATTTTTCATAAGTGTTTGGTTTAAAACAAATCCATTACAAGTATAGACCATTTTCATTGATTTTAAAAGCTTATTTTAATGAAAAGTATTATTTTTACCTCTGAAAAATTAATATGGATATTCGTCTTCATTAAAAAAATGGGATGAGTTTCCGGCTGAAAAATATGTCAATGAATTCTATCGTAATCAATGTTGGAAACAGCAATATCAGATTTGGTCTTTTTGATGATGATAACTGTGATATTTCATGGATTATTAATACAAAACCTTACCGTACTGCAGACGAACTGCATGGGCAGATGTTGATTTTGTATCAAACTTATAAAATTAATCCCAAAGATATTAAGAAAGTAATTATAGGTTCTGTAGTACCGCAATTAACGAGAGAAATTACTTCTGCAATCAGAAAAATTCACGGGATCGCTCCTGTAATGGTTGATAGAACGACTCCTTCAGAAGTCGTAGCAAAGTCAAAACAGATGGGAACCGATATTTATGCGAATCTCGTTGCAGCACACAATATGTATCCCGGAAGAAAAAAGATCGTTTTAGATTTTGGGACAGCACTTACTGCAAGTTGTGTTGCCGAAAATGGCGAATGTTTAGGCGTAATTATCGCTCCCGGAATTGTAACTTCTTTAAATTCTTTGATCAGTCAAACTGCTCAGCTTCCCGAAATTGAACTGGTAAAACCGAAATCTGTTTTAGGATTAGATACGATTACTTGTATGCAAAGCGGAATGGTGTACGGCTTCCTGGGAATGGTGGAAGGTTTTATTGACAGAATAAACAATGAGGTGAATGATGATTGTTTTGTGATAGCAACGGGCGGAGTTTCTCATGTTTACAAACCTTTAACGGAAAAAATTCATATTGCAGACCGACTTCACACCTTGAAAGGACTTTATTTCCTTGGAAAAGATTTATAACTGAGGTTGAGGCTAAGGTTTAAAGAAATAATTTATCAACTTCAACCTTAGCCTTGACCTTATCTTTTTGATTTAAAAAACTCTTTCACAATCGTAGAACATTCGTTTTCCATAATTCCTGAAACTATTTCTGTTTTAGGATGAAGACTTAGGTTTTTATTGATAAAACCACGTTGCTCGTCTCTTGCACCAATCACTACTTTTGAGATCTGTGACCAGGAAAGTGCTCCGGAACACATCACACAAGGTTCTAATGTCACATACAACGTACAGTTGATCAAATATTTTCCGCCCAAATAATTGGCTGCAGAAGTGATTGCCTGCATTTCGGCATGCGCCGTCACATCGTTTAATGTTTCGGTAAGATTATGAGCTCTTGAAATAACGCGATTGTTGGAAACGATGATACATCCGATGGGAACCTCATCTTTTTCTAATGCAATCTGAGCTTCCTGAAAAGCCATTCTCATAAAATATTCGTCTGTAAACATAAAAATAAAAGCTTAGTGCAAAACTAAGCTTTTCAATATTGTACGTGGCTTTTTTTTAACCGCAAAAGACACAAAAGTTTTTTATAGTGTAATAAGTAATTCAAAAGCTAACAAAACAAAAAAGTAAATAAGAATTTTACATTTTGAAAACTTTTGCATTACTTTTTTTCAATCATTTCTATTGATTCTTTTGCGGTAAAAAATAAGCTTTAAATTTTTTGCTTTTTTGAGGGGATTTAGAATCTATACCCAATTCCGCCCATCACTTTTCCTGTAACAGGACCGATGTCGTAAGTATCGAAATCTCCAAATCTTCTTGCGATACCCCCACTTGCTTCTATCACCAATCTGTCTTTGATGACCCATTTTCCTCCAACTCCAAAACCTACTCCTACAGTGGTAATGTTTTTTGCACCCCCATAATTATAATAATAAGTATTTGTTGGGCTGTCGTAGTAGTTATTGTAGTACTCATCTTTTTGCATGGTAATCGGAATAAAGCCTTCAAAGAAAAACCCTGAAGCATATTTTTTTCCGAAATAGTATCTGAAGTAAGGTGAAATTTGTTTGAAGTCGTCTACTTCGTCGCTCAATGTAATCATTGCATTCACCCCAATCCCTTTGTTTTCAGAAATTAATCTTTCGTAAGAAACGTTGGCTAACGGTAGTGCGATCAATAAAATAGGATCGGCGAGGATATCGTTTTTTCTTTGCTTTTCTGTATTTTCCTGTGCCTGAGCTGCAAAGGTTCCGAGAATTAAAGATAATCCAAGTAGAATTTTATTCATTTAGTTTTTTTGCCAAAGATAAATAATAAAACCATATATGGTGATAAAATTACAGGCTAGTCAAAATTGAGTGCTAAAGGCAGTCTGAAGCGGTATCTAACTGGGTCTCCGTTATGAGAAGCTGGAGAAAATTTTTCAGAAACAGAGTACAACGCAATTTCTGCCTGTCGGTTGAATGTAAAATTATCACCTTCGGCTTTTACATTGCTAATGGTTCCGTCTTTTTCTACAATAAATGCAACGTTGGTTTTCAAGTTTCCTGTTTCAGAAAACACTCCGTCTCCATAAAAAAGCTGTGCAACTTCTTTTCGTAAAGCATTTATTCCGCCGGGATAATCTGCCGTTTTTTCAATCGAACTTGGGAAATCCTGTTGAGGGATGAGAACTGTTTTAGATTTAATTTTTTTTAAATCTTCAAGATTTTTTACCTTAAGCAAAGCTGCGATAAGGGCTACATTTTCGATACTGTCCATCTTTTTCATAAAAAAAAGAAAGTCATTCTTAACAGCTGTTTTGTATAAAGGATTCTGCTCGGCATCAAACTTTTTCTTAAACTCAGTATTCAGCATTGTTCTGTGCTGATTATAATAATTCTTCACCATTTTGAAATCCTCGGTTTGCTGAGAAAAACAAAATGTTGAGAGAAGTATAAAAAGAAGAGATAAAGCTTTCAATACATGATTATTTATGTAAATGTACTCAAAAAGATGTGAAATTCTACTCTTTCAAATAACTGTTTAGCGATTCTTGTAAATGTTTTTTGATATCTTCAACTAAATTGATAGGTTCTAAAACTCTTACTTCTTTTCCGTACGATAAAATTTCCTGCATAAAATCGTAAGTAGGGTGGAGGAAAAACTCAAAATAAATATCAGTTGGGGTTTCTTTAACTTCTTTTTGAGATTGATGGAGCGCAAAGCTTCGAATGTATTCTCCCTGATGGCGGCTGCATTTCAGCACAATTTTCTGTGGATTTTGTTCGGTAAGATTCATCACGCCAAAAGCATTTTTGAAATGTTCTCTAAAGTTATACTTATATTTTTCCCTGAATTTTTGTGGAGTAATATCCAGATAATTAATTCTGTCTAAACCGAAAGATTTCAACGTTTTGTCTTTGGTATCAATCGCAATGAGATACCATCGGTCTTTAGATTCTTTCAACGCTAAAGGATGAACTTTTCTTGAGGTCATCAGTTTGTTTTTGTAATTGTAGTGCTCAAACAAAACAATTCTTTTGTTTCTGATGGCAAAGAAAAGATCATAAAAATGCTCAACTCCAGTAGGTTTTCTGCTTTCAAAAAAGATAAAATTAGCAAAATCGGGATAATTATTTAATGCATTGCTTACCTGAAAAGATTCTAATAGTTTTTGGTTGTACTCATCGACTTCCATCATCGGACGACTTTCGATATAATACCGATTATCACCTTTCTTTTTGTTGTGAATAGATAGATTAAAAAGATTGGATATCTCACGAATATCCCGTTGCAAAGTACGAATAGAATAGCTCTTAATTCCCGCATCCTGAAATTCGAAAGAATTCAGAAGATAATCTTCCATCTGCGAATACGTCGCTGGAGCGCTCTCTAATTTCTTAATGATCAAGGCATATCTCGTAAGGTAAAAATCTTTTTTCATTTCGTATCATTTTCTAAAACAAATATATGCGGTTACTGCGACAAATGGTGTCGTGTTTTATTTTTTTCTTTAAAAGTTTTTGGAATTTGTTTTTTAATGGTTGGTTGTAATTAAAAAAGCCACACGATAGAATCGTTTGGAAGTGGAGACAACATTTTATGCACTTACTATGAGAGAAAAAAACAGGAAGGAAAACATTCCCTCCTGATTATAAATAATGTAAAGTGTAAAATTATAAGTAGAGCATTCTCTGTCATTGCCAGAAACGAAGCTTTTGTAAATACCTACAAATTTGCATAATAGTTTTAACAAATTTTATTTGGTTTTTATCATAGAATGCGGCAGCAGAAGGTAATGTGGTATATTAATTACTTAATCTAAGATAATTAAATTTTTTGCAGATTGTTTTTTACCATTTACAGTTAATTCTTTTAAGTCACATATAATTCCTTGTTTCTTATTTATAATTAGTGTGTCTACATCAAAATCGTATATTTTAATAGTTTTGCTATTATCTTTTATAAAAAGAGTGTCTTTTATAGATTTATTAAATAACATTTCTATAGATAATATAAATCCTTTGCCATAAGATTTTTTCTCATATTCTATTTTTTTTCCGGCAAAAATAACATCAGTTTTTTCTTTATTTAAACTAAATGTTGCAAAGTCTTTCGTGATATATATTCCCTTCAATCTACAATCACAAATGATTTTTTCATGTTTATTTTCTTGATTTCTATAGGCAATATAAATATAGCAACTAATTATTGCTAAAATTATTATAAACTTTTTTTTCATATTATTTTACTTTTATATAACCGTAATAATTCTTAATAAAGTGACTTCGAGAAATAGGAGATTTAAGAAATCCTTTATTAGGATTTTTCCTGTCATTTCCTTTTTTATCTTTAATAGTGTCCCTCGCTGCCGCACGAATCCTTTCGTGTGGTCAGTGATCCTATAAATCAAACATTCTAAAAACCACAATATCATCCAAAAGTCCTTT
>NZ_LELA01000005.1 GCF_001677955.1 Chryseobacterium sp. BGARF1 | reverse complement strand
GCAAAGATTTTATCTCAGATAAAATTTAATATAATTAATATCGAAAATAGTCCTTGCTGAGAATCTTAGATTCTCTTGCGCCTTAAAATATTTTCAAAGTAAAAAAACTTGCGCCTTTGCGATTAACCAATATTATAAATACTGATTAATTAAGCTTTCCAAATATTCCTGTTTTCCGCTTTCTCTACCTACTTCTCCCAAACCTTGAGCATAAGTTGAAAGATCTGTTAAAGAAAGATTTCCGTCTTCGAAATCCTTTCCTTTTCCACTGTCGAAAGAAGCATATCTGTTGGTTCTGATTTCAGAATATTTTGATTTTTCTAAAATTTTATCAGCAGCAAGGAAAGCTCTTGTAAAATTGTCCATTCCGCTGATGTGAGCGATGAAAATATCTTCACGATCTGTAGAATTTCTTCTGATTTTCGCATCGAAATTCACACCTCCACCTTGGAAACCTCCAGCCTGAATAATCACCAACATCGCCTGAGTCATTTCATATAGATCAACCGGGAACTGGTCTGTATCCCAACCGTTTTGATAATCTCCTCGGTTCGCATCGATGCTTCCCAAAACATTATTGTCAGCAGCAACCTGAAGTTCGTGTTCAAAAGTATGTTGTGCTAAAGTCGCGTGGTTGACTTCAAGATTTAATTTAAAATCATTCAATAGATCGTACTGACGAAGGAAGTTTAAGCAAGTTGCTGCATCAAAATCATACTGGTGTTTTGTAGGTTCCATAGGTTTTGGTTCGATGAAGAAGGTTCCTTTAAAACCTTGAGCTCTTGCATAGTCTTTCGCCATATGTAAAAACTTCGCCATATGTTCCTGCTCACGTTTCATATTGGTGTTCAGTAAAGACATATAACCTTCACGACCGCCCCAGAATACATAGTTTTCTCCACCTAATTTAATCGTTGCATCCAAAGCATTTTTCACCTGGCCTCCTGCGTAAGCCAAAACATCAAATGAAGGATTGGTTGCTGCCCCGTTCATAAATCTTGGGTTTGAAAAACAGTTCGAAGTTCCCCAAAGTAATTTTATGCCGGAAGCAGCTTGTTTCTCTTTAGCGTAATCGGTGATGAATTCTAATCTTTTTGTAGATTCTGTAAAATTATCTGCCTCGTCGATCAAATCATAATCGTGGAAACAGTAATAAGGAACGCCCAGCTTTGTGAAAAATTCGAATGCAGCATCCATTTTTTCAATCGCTCTTTGTTTTGCATCAGAAGCGGTTAACCAGTCAAATTGCTGAGTTCCAGCTCCGAATGGATCTCCACCGGTTGCGCAGAACGTGTGCCAGTAAGCTGAGGCAAATTTGAAATATTCTTTCATTGTTTTTCCACGAACCACCAAATTCTCATCATAAAATTTGAACGCTAACGGGTTGTCTGATTCTCTTCCTTCAAATTTGATTTTTTCTATTCCTTTGAAATATTCTTTGTTTCCTAATGTAACTGACATATTATATATTTTAATTTTTATTGATTTTTGAATTTATCGTTGAGTTTTTATTTGGGCAGCTATTCCGCCTTCCACTCCCAATCTTTTGTTCGTTGTTCCTCCTCTCAAAAGGATTTTCGTTCAAGTCGGGCTGCGAGTTTGTCATCGTTTAAATGAATCGCTAACAATTGAATGTAAAGCTAAAAGCCAATTGCCATTCGCTAATAGCTAGTAATTACTTGCTCCAGTTTTGTTTTCCACTTTGCATAACTTTCTCTGTACTGATTCATATTTTTAAAATCAGGAATATAAGTTGTGGTAATATCTTTTTCTGTTAAAATATCGTTGAGTGTATCAAATGCTCCTGCTCCGATTGCTGCTGCTCTTGCCGCTCCTGTAGAACCGGTAGTATCAAAAATTCTAATTTCAGTATCTAGCAAAGATGCAATCGATTGCGCAAACAAAGAAGAACGAAATAAATTGTCACCTCCAGCTTTAATGATTCCTTTTTGAAGACCATCATTCATAAGAATTTCAGTTCCATAAACGAAAGAGTAGGCGATGCCTTCCAATCCGGCTCTGAAAAGATGAACGCTTTTGTGACGGTTAAAATTTACGTTGTAAGTAGAAGAACCAATATCTTTATTTTTTAAAACTCTTTCGGCTCCATTTCCAAATGGTAAAACGATGATTCCATCTGATCCGATTGGAATTTGCGATGCTAAATCATTCAGTTCCTGATAAGAATGTCTTTTCTGGTCAACCTGATGTCTCAACCAGCTGTACTGAATTCCTGCCCCATTTAAGCAAAGCATTTTCCCGATTCTTGGCTTTTCCTGAGTATGGTTAATGTGTGCAAAATTGTTTACTCGCACAGATTCTTTAGAATGAATATTATCGGTCACACCGTAAACTACTCCGGAAGTTCCACCCGTTGCGGCAATTTCTCCGGGATTCATTACGTTTAAAGACAAAGCGTTATTCGGTTGATCTCCCGCTCTGTACAGAATAGGAATTCCTTCGGGTAAGCCACTTTCTTCAGCGCCTTGCTTCGAAACGACACATTGCTCCGTAAAATTATCAACCACTTTTGAAACCAATGATTTATCAATTCCCCAATAATTTAATAATGTTTTTGAAGGCTGATGTTTCTGGAAATCCCAAAGTACACCTTCAGAAAGTCCGGTAACCGTTGTTGTTGCTTCACCGCTTAATTTTAAAGCAATAAAATCTCCGGGAAGCATAAATTTCCAGATCTTTTCATACACTTCGGGCTCGTTCTCTTTTACCCATTTTAATTTTGAAGCAGTGAAATTTCCTGGAGAATTAAGGAGTTTATTCATACAAACTTCTTCACCCAAATCATTGAAAGCCTGGTCGCCAGTTTCTACGGCACGACTGTCGCACCAAATAATTGATGGACGAAGAACCTGTTTATCTTTTCCCACCAAAACCAAACCGTGCATTTGGTAAGAAATACCAATTCCTTTGATTTCGTTTTTATCGATATGGCTTTCTGCAATTACTTTTTGAGTAAGAATTCTGAGATTTTGCCACCATTGTTCCGGATCTTGTTCTGCCCAACCAATTTTTGGAGAATCAATAGGCATTTCTGTTTCCGGATATTTTGCATGGGCAATCACTTTACCCTGTTCATCTACGACAGAAGCCTTTATCGATGAGCTTCCAACATCATATCCTATAAACTTCATTAATGAATTAATAATTGTTAACCTTTAAATGTAATAATTTTAGGCAATACTCAGTAAATTTTTAAGAATATGTGAATTTGAAATAACGGATTTAATATTAAGCCTTTATTTTCAGTGTCTTAAGTATATTTTGAATTTGTATTATTTGATTTTAAACTTAAATTATTTTGATTATAGGAAAAACATTTTCCCCAAAAACAAGCTCTAAAATGTAATTTTGAGTAATCGATTGCGCAAATATGTGATTTTAAATGAAAATAGTATGATTTGCTTCAAAAATTATATTTTTGAATATGAACAATAGAAATCGTGGAAAAAACACAGGCGACGACACCTTATTTTCTTCACAAAAGCAGATTGATAAACTGAAATTATCCATTCAGGATATGAAATATTTGCTGAGTCGGAATTATGCAGAAAAAGCGTCCTCCGAATTAGTGGGTAATCATTACCGACTGAAAGCCCGACAAATTCAGGCTTTGCGTGGAGCTTCGGCTTCTGAAAATCAGATTCAGAGCAGAAAAAATATAGAACTTCTAATTTCAGATTTAAAAGATAAAACGATTTACCTGGATGGCTTTAATGTATTAATTTTATTGGAAAGTTTACTTTCTGAAGCTTATATTTTTGAAGGAATCGACGGTTGCTTTCGTGATCTTTCCGGTGTTCATGGAACTTACAAAAGAGTCAATCAAACACAAAAAGCGATTGAATTGGTTGCTACATTTTTTCAGAAATCTCAGGTACAAAAGCTAATCTGGATTTTTGATAAACCTGTTTCAAACAGTGGAAGGATCAAAGAAAAAATTTTAGATCTTGCTCAAGAAAATAATTTTGATTGGAATGTTCAACTGGAATTTAATCCGGATAGATTTTTAGTTGAAAATGCAGAAATAATAGTTTCTTCTGATGCCTGGATTTTAGATTATTCTAAAAATTGGTTTAATCTTGTTAAGTATTTGATTAACGAAGAAAAATTGTATGTTAATCTTGTGAAAATGTTTTAATCATGAACTTATTTGAAGACTATATTCCATTATTTTCAAAAGACTGGAAAGAAAAATATCAGGGAATTTTAGCTGAAGAACATCTTAAAAATTTGAGTCTGAATATTCAAAAATTTAAAGACCAAACTTTAGATCTCGATTTTCCATTTTTTAACGATGAAATTAAAATTAATCGTGATGACAGTTTCAATTTATTTACTCATATTTTACATTCTGAAAATTCAGATACAGTTAAAGTAAAACAACTGGAAGAAATTTCTTTTGAACATTGGTTGAATATTTTGGGACAAAGACTGACTTCAGCAAGTTTGCGAGACGAAAATGCAATTCCTCCTTTGAAAAGTTTATTGATAGAAGCTTGTGAAAGATCTTTCAATAAAGAAATTAGCATTGCACAGAGAGCTTGGGAAAAGCACGTCGGAAGAATGGAAGACCAGTTTTGGGGTGAAATAAAAGGAAATAATCATCAAAAACAGCAAATCGTCATGCAGAAAATCAATTTTGTTTTAGAAAATAAAACGTGGTGGAATGTGTTCTTTCATTACAAACACGAATTGGTTTTTGAGGTCAGAGAAAAAGACGGCCACGGAATTCGTTGGAGCCACGGCGGAAAAAATCTGATTGGTTTTTTGGAAGGTTTTATAAATGAGTAACGAAAAATTAAAATTAATTTTAAATAAAAAATACTGCGTAAAAAGATTGCGTATTACGCAGCTAATTTTGTCAACATAAAATAAAAGCAATGGATTTTTCTAATGAAAATTTTTCACAAAACGAATGGGAGTCATGTCTTAAGGTTTTGAATGCCTTGAAAGATGAGCCATTTCTGAATCCCGATAATAAAACGTTCTCCGGATTAATTACAAAAATTCATAAGAATGCTAAAAAGCAAAACCGTCAGGAAAGTTATTCTGAAATGAAAAACCATGATTTGGAAGTCAATTCTGAATCTGTTTTGATGAAAAAAGCTTTGGCTGGAGTTTCTGATTTTTATGATGACGAAAAAAATGATACTCAACTTACAAAATTACAAATACCCAAAAACTGCTACAGCTGTAATCAAAGCTATCAATACGCTCATTCTTTTTATACAAGATTGTGCCCGAAATGTGCCGATGAAAATTATGAAAAACGGTTTTTATCAACAGATCTATCAGGACGAAATGCGATCTTGACAGGAGGACGTGTAAAAGTAGGTTTTGCGGCAGCATTGAAATTATTAAGAAATGGAGCTAATTTGGTTTTAACAACTCGTTTTCCCGCTTTAGCGTTAGAAACTTTGCAACAGGAAGTTGATTATGAAGATTGGAAAGATAGACTTTGGGTGTATGGTCTGGATTTGAGAAATTTAAAAGCAATTCAGGAGTTTATAGATTTTTATAGATCAAATTTTGAAACGCTTGATATTTTGATCAATAATGCAGCTCAAACCATCAAATATCCTGATGAATACTATTTGCCGATCATTAAACGTGAAAACGAAATGTTGGTAGAATTTAAAAATTACAAGAAATTAATTCCGAATAAAACAGAAATTTCAACTGAAGTTGGAAAGCTTGAATATGCTCAGAACGAAGAAACCAATGTTGCTTTAACACGTTTTGGACAACCCGTTGACAATAGAGATAAAACAAGCTGGAATTCTACCTTGGAAGAAGTCTCGATGTATGAATTGGTTGAGGTGAACTTAATCAATCATATTGCTCCGTATTTCCTAATTAAAGAACTAAAACAATTATTGAAAGACTCATCTTTTAAAGAGAGATTTATCATTAATGTGACTTCTTCGGAAGGGATCTTCAGTTATGATAACAAAACAATGTTTCATCCTCACACCAATATGACGAAAGCTGCTTTAAATATGATGACTCTGACTTCTGCAAAAGAATTTGAAAAAGACCAAATTTATATGACCGCAGTTGATGTAGGGTGGATCTCTACAGGAGCAAAAGAAAGTTTGAGAAAAAAACAATTTGAACAGGGATATATCCCACCGTTGGATTCTGTGGACGGAGCTGCGAGAATTTTGCATCCGATCGTGGAAGGGATCAACGGAAATTGTTTTAGTGGAGTTTTATTGAAAAATTATAAAGTTAATAACTGGTAAAATATAAAGGAAGCGTTAGTTCAGCAGCGAAGAATGCCGCCATATCACGGCGGAGGTCGTGGGTTCGAGTCCCACACGCTTTCCAAAACGGAGATAATAGTTTAAAAGGAAAAATACATCCTGCTAAGATGAGTTGCAGGTTCGATTCCTGCTTATCTCCCAAACAGAAACGTTAGCTCAAAGGAAGAGCGCTGACCCTCCAAGTCAGAGGTTGTGGGTTCAAGTCCCATGCGTTTCGAAAGGAGTACATAGTTCTAATTGGAAGAACACTGACTTCACTGATTAGAGGTTGCGGGTTCGACTCCCGCTGTACTCCCAAAAAATAAAAGAAGTAGTTTAATTTGGAAAAATGGTATTCTATCAGGAATAAGTTGTCGGTTCAATCCCGACCTTCTTTTGTTTTAAATAAATATTATGTCATGTTAAAAAAAATATTAAATTTTTTCAAAATTATAAATAAGCCTCAGATTTTCTTATCTGTAAAAGGGCATGTAAGAATTTCTGTGGAAAAAGAATGCAAAGTACAGCAAGATATTATTTTTTTTAAAGAAGAAAAAAATACTGTAAAGGATAAGGAGAAAAAAGAATATTTTCTTGAGAAAACAGGAAATCCACATGTTTTAAGGACTTTGAACTATGAAGTTTTGGATAAAAAAGGAACAACAGAAACATTCTTTATTTCAGAAAACGGCTTTATAACACATAATGAACATGAAACGCTTCAAATAGACAGTGAATATTTCATAAAATATATTCAGCAGGAATATAATCCGATAACACAAACGATAGAAAATGCATACGATTAATTATATAAAACAGTATAAAATATTCTCCGAAAAAGATTTGGCGGAGAATATTTTTGATGATAATACATCAATAGAAATTTATGCTAATAATATGATTTTTGATTTCGAAGTCATTGAAGGGAATTTACTTTTACGCGGAAGGGGTTGTGCTTTTCCAAATCTTATTAGTATAAAAGGGAACCTTTCCATTGATGCCGAAAATGGAGAGTTTCCTAAACTCAAAAAAGTCGGAGGAAACCTTACGATGCATTGTACAGCAGTATTGGATCAGCTTGAAAAAGTGGATGGAAATTTTAAATGTATAGTAGATTTCAACTTTAAGAATCTGGTAACAATCAGTGGAAATATATCTGTGAAAAATGCTTTAGTTACAGCATTTAACAAAGCGTTGACGAAAATAAAAAAAGTAATACCCGTCAATCATCAGGATGAAGTAGAAAGTCTTTCAGAAAAAGGAATTTTCAATATAGATATCTTTGGAGACAATATTATTATTCCACATCAGGAAATTCATGGTGAAGTTAATATTTATGGTAAAAATACATCCTTCCCTAATCTGGAGTTCATTCATGGTTTGCTGAAAATAGAAAGCCGTGATGAATTAGAACCTCAGTTCAGCTACGACTTTCCGATGCTGAAAAAAATGAAGGGAAATTTGAAACTTATCAAAACAAAATTATCTCTTCCTCAACTTAAGGAAATAAATGGAACTATTGACTTGATTATATCTTCGTATGCAGTTTTTCACATCATGGAAAAATCTGGGAATATAATAATCAGGCATAATTGCGGGGCAAAGCTTTCTGAGTTGAAAGAAATAAACGGAAGTTTTAATAATTATGGTTTTGAAACCTGTTACTTAGATAAGCTTGAGAAAGTAAAAAATCGTTTTTGTGTTTTTAAAACAAACAGTCCGAATCTTACAGAAGTGGGAGATTTATTAATGAATATGGGAGTTGTCTATGATTTTAGACATTTAAAAAGGATTAACGGAAAGGTGTCATATTCTCATAAAACTAATTTTGATACTTTAGAATATCTTGGGAAATGGGGAGATGAACGAATAAAATCAAATTACAAAGATTATACGTTTCCTTCATTAAAAGAAATAGAACATTATTTGTACGACAAAAATGAAGGATTTGAGCATAAAGCAAAAAATATTTATTTTAAAGTCAATGATAATCTTTATGTTACAAAGAATAAATTTATTATTTGCAAACTACCTTTCTATGAGGTTTTTCATTTCCCGAGCTATCATATCAGTAAATTGGTATCTGTTTTAAAACTGCGACATCATAATTTTGAGAACTTTATTACTCGCGAATATGAAAGAGAATGGGAGAGGTATGAAACTCCGTTTTTTACGAAAATTTTAAATAAAATTGAAAAGCTGTGGAACGAAGTCGAACCTATGAAATATGAAGAGTTTTTTAATGCTAAAAACAGAAACTTTAGACTTTTCTGTTTCAGTTATTTTGGAGTAGAAAATTTAATGGAAAAACTCGGAGCGGAGAAAATTAATGAAGCGGAAATTGAAGTTAATTATTATAAATATAACGAAAATAAAAACAAAGTTCTGATTAAAAAGATTAACCGCTATGAAGTTCACGGGATTAAAAATGAAAAACTTAGATTGTTTACCAGAAGAACGTCACCATATTCTTATGCCATAAGATGCTGGTGCCCCTCTACAGAAAAAGAACATTGGTTATGGATAGAGGAAGAATATAAAGATAATGCTTTAATGGCGATTGCTTCAACATTTAGAGTTCATGAAAATATTATTCCATACATCAAATGTCTTAAAAGGCAAGGAGATCTATTAATTTGTGAATTAACAAAAGAAATTATTCCGCAAGGCTTTCCAAGACCGCTTACAGCGGAAGAATATTTCAGTCTTTTAGAAGTTGAGACCTGAAAAATATCGAAGCAGTAATTTAAATGGAAAAATGTCTCAAACCTCGAGAAATTGCGAGTTCAAATCTTGCCTGTTTCCCTTTTATAATTTAAATCAATATGAAAAACATTTACAATAAAGGAACTTTCAGAAGCTTCGAATATGGTAAGATTGGACCTTATTTAAAAAAGCATGGCAATAAGAAATGGAGGAGAACTGAAAAATCTGAAATCGAAGACCAGCTTAGTGAAACCATTAAATTTTTTAAGCAAAGGAGAAAAAGACACAAATTAATCTGGGTTAAAATCACAAGAGAAATCAACGGAACAACTGATTCTGATTACAGAAGTTTCTATTCTGAAAAAGCCTTCAAAAGCTCAATCAACAGAGCACATGTAACGAGATATTTTTTAATAAATAATAAAACAAACAAAAAATGAACATATTTATCGATATTGGCATCAATCTGACCAATAAACAATTTTACAATGAGCAAGAAGAAATCATCAACCGAGCTCTCGACAATGGAGTTGAACAAATGATTCTTACTGGAACGAGCGTCCGTGGAAGCAAAGAGTCAGCGGAAATCGCAAAAGATTATCCCGAAATTTTATTTTCTACAGCAGGAATTCATCCGCACGATGCAAAATCTTTCAACAACGAAAGTATTAATGAATTAAGAAAACTTTTAAAGCAAGATCATGTCGTTTCGGTTGGAGAATGTGGATTAGATTTTGACAGAGATTTTTCACCAAGACCCATTCAGGAAAAATGTTATCGCGCTCAACTAGAATTATCAATTGAAATTAACAAACCTCTTTTTCTTCATGAAAGAGCCGCTTTCAAAAGATTCAACGAAATCACAGACGAATATTTATCAAAACTTCCGAAAGCAGTGGTTCATTGTTTTACGGGAACTTTAGAAGAGGCGAAAATTTATCTGGATAAAGGATTTTATTTAGGATTCACCGGAGCCATAAGTGATACAAACAGATTTAAACATTTGGAAGAAGTCATCAAATATGTTCCACTCGATAGAATGATGATTGAAACCGATGCGCCTTTTATGCTTCCGAAAAATATACCGAGAATGCAAAACCGCAGAAATGAACCGTCATTTTTGCCTTATGTAGCACAGACAATCGCACATCTCAAAAAAATAAATATTTCTGAAGTTGCCGATGAAACTACAGAAGTCGCCAGAAATTTTTTCAGAATATAAAAAAGAGCTCTACTCACAAAGTAAAGCTCTTTTTATTGATCAACTGATTTTTATTAAATTACTTTCAAAGCAGCTTCTAAAGCCAATTCGATCATTGGTTTCAAAGCGGTCTCTCTTTCGTCTGCTGAAATAAATTCCTGGGTTGGAATAATATCAGAAACCGTAAGAATAGTCGCTGCATTTTTACCTAAATGTTTGGCATTGGCAAACAATCCAAAAGCCTCCATTTCTACTGCAGGACAATTGTATTTTGTAGCAATTGCAGGAGTTGCAGGATCTTTTCTGTAAAAAATATCACTGCTGTGAATGTTGGTTGCTTTAGCTTTTAACCCTAATTCTTCAGCTGTTTCGTTGATGATATCATAAATGTTTCCCTGGTGAGAAAAAATCTCTTCTTCAAATCCCCAAGCATATTTTGCATACGTGCTTTCGCTGGCTGCATTTTCTACATTTAAAATATCGAATAATTTCACATCACTCGAATATCCGCCGCAAGTTCCGATTCTGATGATCGTATCAACTTCATATTCTGTGTACAGCTCGAAAGAATAAATTCCGATACTTGGGAAACCCATTCCACTTGCTCCTACAGAGATTTCTTTTCCTTTGTAAGTTCCGGTATAATAAAAAATACCTCTTGTTTGGCTTACTAATTTTGCGTTTTCAAGAAAATTTTCTGCTATATATTTTGCACGAAGCGGATCTCCCGGTTGCAAAACAACTTTGGCGATCTCTCCCTTTTTTGCACTGATGTGTACGCTCATATTTTTGTTTTAAATTTTTTACAAAGATAACAATTTGTAGATTGAGAACAGTAAAATGATATTATTCAGGAACTTTTCAAATTATAATGTATAATTCTTTTTAAAGTTTAAAATGCATTTTCACAATCTTTTTATTTTAACATTTCTTAACGGGTGGTTTTTATTTCTTATTTTTGACGGATTCAATTTTATACAATGAAATTATATAAATTTTCTTTATTGATGGTTGTTTTGGGTGGAACAGCTTTTGCACAAACCCAGAAATTTACCATGGCGGAAGCTGTAAACGGGATGAGAACTAATCTTGCGGTAAAAAATATCTCGCAATTTTCATGGTCAAGCGACAGTAAATCTTATATTCAGGCGGTAAAAGGCGGATATTTGACTACGGATATTAAAACGAATAAGCAGGATACTTTAATCTCTTTATCTCAATTGAACAAAAATTTTGCAGATAAAAAGTTGAAAGGTCTTCCTCCTGTAAAATTTATCACCAATTCTGAAGCTTATTTGACAGCTAATAATCAAATGTATTGGTTAGAAAAATCGGGTAGTGATTGGAAAGTAAAGCGTTCGGTAACTTTAGGAGATAATCCTTCTAATGTAAAAACGTTGGCAGATAATCAGACTTTGGTTTATACAAAAAACAATAACCTATTCATCAATAAAAACGGAAAAGAAGTTGCGATAACGAATGATTCTAACGAAAATATTTTGAATGGAGCTTCTAATGTTCACAGAAACGAATTTGGAATTGACACAGGAATTTTTCCGTCTCCCAATTCTGAAAATGTAGCGTTTTACAGAATGGATCAGACCATGGTTGCAGATTATCCTGTAATTGACTGGTCTGTAACTCCGGCAGTGAATACCAATATTAAATATCCGATGGCTGGAAAAACTTCTCATGAAGTGACATTGGGAGTTTATAATATTAAAAACCAGTCTACCACTTTTCTTAAAGTAGAAGGTGAAAAAGATCAGTATTTAACAGCAGTTACCTGGAGCCCGGATTCTAAATTTATTTTCGTTGGGGTTTTAAACAGAGGTCAGAATCATTTAAAAATGAATAAATATGATGCTGTTACAGGAAACTTCATCAATACATTGTTCGAAGAAACGAGTGATAAATATGTTGAACCACAGCATCCGTTGACGTTTTTCCCGAATTCAAATACAGATTTCATCTGGCAAAGTCAGAGATCAGGGTATAATCATTTGTTCCACTACAGTTTAGAAAAAGGACTCATTGCTCAAATTACAAAAGGCGATTGGTTGGTTACCGATATTTTAGGGTTTAACGAAAAGAAAAAAGAAATTTATTATGTTTCTACCCAAGATAATCCTACCGAAAAACATCTGTACAGAATCAACTGGAATACGTTCAAAACCCAGAGAATGGACAACGCAGAAGGAGTGCATTCAGGAGTTTTGAGCAGCGATGGTAATTATTTATATGATACTTACAGCAATGCAACGACACCTAGAGTTGCAGATATTCTTAACACAACGACTTTAAAGGCGACTAATCTTTTGAAATCCGACAACCCGTTGAAAAACTATGACCGTCCGGAAATTAAAAATATTAATCTGAAAGCAGATGACGGAACAATCTTATATGGAAAAGTCATTCTTCCAACCAATTTCGACCCAAATAAGAAATATCCTGCCATTGTTTATTTGTACAACGGTCCGCATTTGCAGCTTGTAACCAATACTTTCCCTGCTTCAGGAAATCTTTGGTATGAATATATGGCTCAAAACGGATACATTATTTTCACAATGGATGGAAGAGGTTCTTCAAACCGTGGGCTTAAATTTGAGCAGGCTGTTTTTAGAAACTTAGGAACGACAGAGATGGAAGATCAAATGAAAGGCGTTAATTATCTGAAATCACTTCCTTATGTAGATTCCGAAAGAATGGGAATTCACGGATGGAGTTTTGGTGGATTTATGACAACAAGTTTTATGCTTCGCAAGCCTGATGTTTTCAAAGTAGGTGTTGCAGGTGGTCCTGTGATTGACTGGAGCATGTACGAGATCATGTACGGTGAAAGATATATGGATACTCCACAGGAAAATCCTCAAGGTTATGCTACTTCGAATCTATTGGATAAAGTTCAGAACTTACAAGGTAAATTATTAATGATTCATGGAGCGCAGGATGATGTGGTAGTTTGGCAACATTCAATGAAATTTATCAAGTCTGCAGTAGATCACGGAGTTCAGATGGATTATTTTGTTTATCCGGGACATCCGCATAATGTGGTTGGGAAAGACAGAGTACATTTGATGCAAAAAGTGACCGATTATTTTGATTTGTATTTAAAAAAATAATAAAAACGAAATCCAGTCTTGAAAAAGGCTGGATTTTTTGTTTAAATATCAATATAAACGGGCTTTATCCAATTTTTTTTTGATCAATAAATGCTTTAGAATATTAATCTCTCGCAGATTTTGTAGATTACGCAGATTTATTTAATATTCTTAAAATCTGCTCAATCTGCGAGAGTTTTAGAAAGAATCTTATTCAGGAATCCAAACACTTACATTTCCTGCAGGAACAGGAAAATCTCCCCAACCGTCTTCTCGTATTTCTATTTTTTCCTGAAATCTTCCCAAGGCATCGTAAAAGATTTTTCCAATGTATTTTTCGCCCATTTCCATAGGTTTTTCATAAGCATCTTTATTGCTCAAAACAACGGCACAACCTTGATGTTCTTCATCTCCTTCACGAATCCAGCCTAAACAATTGGCATCTTCAAAATAATCTCTTTGAATTCCGTAAGCATTTTCTTTTCTGGCTTTTAAAAGTTCCTCAATACCGTCTACTTTATCTAAAAATATTTCCTGTTCGTTTCCTTCACGATCGTTATCTTTATAATGAGCTCCAAACAAATCCGGATAAAAAACGCAAGGATATCCTTTTTCTCTTAATAAAATAAGGGCATAGGCAAGAGGTTTAAACCATGCTTCAACAGGCGCTTCCAAATCCTGCAAAGGTTGGGTGTCATGATTATCAACTAAACTTACAGAATGCATCGGGTCAGCTTCTGTTAAAGTTTCAGACAAAATATTTCTTAAATCATAAGAATCACCTTCTTTGGATGCGGTGTGAAAATTATTTTGAAGCGAACTGTCGAAAAGACTCATACAACCTTCTGTAGCTTCAATATATTTTTGCAATAAATTCAATTGTCCGGGAGCCCAATATTCACCAACCGCAAAAATATTTTTTCCGGAATTAGAACGGAGCATCGTTAACCATTCTTTATAAAAATCAAATGAAATATGCTTTAAAGCATCCAGTCTTACTCCATCAAAATCTGTTTCATCAAAATACCATTTTGCCCATTTATTCAGCTCTTCACGCACATGAGGATTTCGGTGTTCAATGTCATTAAACATCAGATAATCGTAATTTCCTTTTTCATCATCGATCATTTCTTCCCAGTCATCACCATATTCAGATTTGATTTTATAGATATGTGATTCTTTGCCTTCTGCATAATCTACACCGCTGAAGCAAGTGAAATTCCATTCAAAATCTGAATATTTTTTTCCTCGTCCCGGAAAAGTAAATTTTGTATAAGATTCTATTTCAATTTCTGAAGAAATGACTTTTTCACGGTTGTTTTCATCAACTTTTACTACTTTAAATTTTTCTAATTCATCTCCACCAGCTTTATGACCTAAAACCACATCTACAATAACCTCAATATTATTTTTCTTTAAGCTTTGAATGGCTTTTTTATAATCGTTTTTGGTTCCGTATTTTGTTGCAGTTGAATTTTTTTGGTCAAATTCTCCAAGGTCAAAAAGATCGTAAGCATCGTATCCTACAGAATATCCACCATTCGTTCCTTTATAAGCCGGAGGAAACCATACTGATGTAATACCGAATTCGGATAAATATTTTGCCTGTTTTTCTGCCTGCTTCCATAGTTTCCCATTTCCTTCTGTATACCAGTGGAAAAACTGAATCATGGTTTGGTTCATAGTTAATGTTTTAGGTGAGATTATGTATTGAAAATCAATCTTTTAATTTTCAAACTCCTCAAACGGAATTTTAAGCTGTACTGAAACCTGCTTTTTTTCTTCGGTGTTGAGGTGTGACAATGATAGTCCCAATAATCGTACCGCTTTATCAAAAGGACGGAGCTCCCAAAGTTTTTTTGAAGTTGAAAAATATTGTTCGGGAGATGTAAAATATTCATCCTTCGTAAAACTTCGGGTAAATAATGAAAAATCTTTGTATTTAATCTTCAATGTTAAAGATCTTCCTAGAATTTGATGTTTCTGTAAACGCTGATGAAGTTCTTGGCTAAGATTTTCTAATTTTTCGTTGATCTGCTGTTCATCAAAAAGATCTTCGAAGAACGTACGTTCTACGGCAACGCTTTTTTGGATGCGGTTGGGTTTTACCTCAGAATGATGAATTCCACGAACAACATTGTAATAATATTTCCCCGATTTTCCGAAAAGTCTCGTTAAATCTTCAAGAGATCTGTTTTTTAAATCTTTTCCTTTATAAATTGCGAGGCTAAACATTTTGTTGGCGGTAACTTTTCCGACGCCGTAAAACTTTTCAACAGGCAATTCTTCCAGAAATTTTTCTATTTTTTCGGGGTGAATAGTTTTTTGTCCGTTTGGTTTATTAATGTCTGAAGCTACTTTTGCTAAAAATTTATTAATTGAAATTCCTGCTGAAGCGGTTAAACCGGTTTCTTCAAATATTTTCTGACGGATTTCTTTGGCAATCTGATTCGCAGATTCAATCCCTTTTTTATTTTCGGTAACATCAAGATAGGCTTCATCCAGAGAAAGTGGTTCTACCAAATCGGTGTATTCGTAGAAAATTTCGCGGATTTTTCTGGAAATTTCTTTGTACCGTGCAAATCTAGGCGGAACGAAAATTAAATGCGGACATTTTTCTTTCGCAGTTTTACTGGGCATCGCAGAACGGACTCCAAATTTTCTTGCTTCATAGCTCGCCGCCGAAACGACTCCACGATGACCACCGCCAACTGCAATCGCTTTTCCTCGTAATTCAGGATTATCATACTGCTCCACAGAAGCATAAAATGCATCCATATCAACATGAATTATTTTGCGGAGTGGAAAAGAAAAATCCATATCACAAAGATATGGATTCTATGGTTTTTGTTGAAAAGTTCTGTGTTTAAGATTTAAAATTTAGCCTAAATTTTAACCTCAACTTTATTTTAAAAGTCTATCAATTGTCTTTTGTATTTCAGGATCTTCGGGAGAAATGGCGTAATATTTTGCAATCGCAGATTTTTGATCAATCACCATATATCGCGGGATCCAGTTAAGGTCAATATAATTATTAAAATCATTTTTCCAGCCTGAAGCAAACCAGTAATTTTCTTTTTCTTTCATATTAAATCTTTCCAGGCTGCTGTCAAATTTTTCTTTTGATCTTTCAAGTGAAAAGAAAACGAAATCGATGTTCGGATTATTTTTCTCCAATTCTTCAGCTTTTGGTAATGCTTGAAGGCAGTCTCTGCACCAACCAGCCCAGAAATCAATGACCAAAACTTTTCCTTTATGTTGATTTAATATTTCCTGAACGCTGATGTTTTTTCCATTTTCATCTTCCAGTTTCTGATTTAATGCTTCTTTTGAAAATTGAGTTTTGGAAACTTCAGGTGTTTTTTGTGCACAACCCAGAGTGAAAATGCTCAACATCATAAAAGTTAACAGCTGTTTCATATGCAGATATTTATTTTTACAAATCTAAACATTGAAACGTAATTTAGAAATGAAAATATATGAATTGGCTTAAATTTAAGAATTGAAACAATCTATAGTAAATGAAAAATCTGCAACTTTCGCCGCAGATTTTCTATTGTTTTTTACTTACATAATTCATAATCATTTGATTGAATTCTTCCTTTTTATCAATCACCACATTGATTGGCCAGTAATAGACCATATCTCTAAGATAGTCGAAAGTTTTCAGGCGTACATAATCTTTTTCAGTCGTTAAGATTAATTTGTATTCGCCCATTTTTTTGTATTCTTCGATGATATTTTTAATATCCGCATCAGTGAAATTATGATGATCTCTGAATTTCAGGTGCTTTACACGCTGCGAAAACTTTGCTAAATGTGCCAATAAAGGTTTCGGATTGGCAATTCCTGTGATCAAAAGAATGTCGTAATAATTCAGGTTATTATCTGGAAGCATTTTCTCTCTTGAATAAACATTTTCGTCATATCCAATAGATGAGAAAAACACTTTTTGACTGCGCTCTGGTTTTATCCTTGAAATATAATATTGCTTGGTTTCCTCAGTCAGTTCATCAGGGCATTTGCTGACCATGATAATGTCTGCTCTTTTTGCTCCAGCTCTAGATTCTCTTAAATCTCCAGCCGGAAGAAGATGATCTTTAAAGTAAGGATCATTAAAATCGGTCATCAAAATATTGAATCCTGCTTTGATGGCTCTGTGCTGCATTGCATCATCAAGAATCAACACATCAAGATCCATATCATCGATTACTTTTTTTGCGCCGGGAACTCGGTCTTCAGAAACTGCAATCACAAAACGGTTTTTGAAACGCTCAAAAAGCTGCATCGCTTCATCACCCACAGTTTTATAATTGCTGTCGTAGTTGGTAACGTCATATCCTTTGGTTAATCTTCCGTAACCTCTGGAAAGAACGCCTGTTCTGTAATGTTTAGATAAAGATTTAGCCAAATACATTACCATTGGAGATTTTCCGCTTCCGCCCACAGAAAGATTGCCGACATTGATGATCGGTGTCTTAAATTCTGTAGACTTAAAAATTCCTAAGTCATACATGGTGTTTCGGATGCCCGTAACCATATGATAACCCAAGGAAAAAGGGTAGAGGTACCATCTTTTCATACACTGGCAAAAATAAGAATTTTAAAACCGTTAATGGATGTTTTTAATCAGTTTTCGAAATAAATTAACAATTTTTTTTGCCATCAAATTAAAGTATTTTTGCAGGAACGTTTAAGAAGTAAAAAACAAATGACAATATTTTATCATTTTGATGGGAATTTATCTTCCATTTTATTTCTGAAATTTAATATTGATCGATTTTGAGATATTTTATAGAATTTTCATACAACGGAAAAAATTATTTTGGTTACCAGATCCAACCGAAAGATATTTCCGTACAGGAAGAACTGGAACGAGCGCTTTCTACAATTTTACAAGAAAAAATTAAAACAACTGGAGCGGGAAGAACAGATACCGGAGTACATGCCAAGAAAATGTTTGCCCATTTTGAGACGGATCAGGTTTTAAGCGATCAGCTTACTCATAAGCTGAATAGTTTTTTACCTGCTGATATTTCGATAAAACGAATTTTTGAAGTTAAAAATGATTTTCATGCTCGTTTTGATGCCACTTTCAGAACCTATGAATATTATATTTCTTTGGAAAAAGATCCGTTTACGCAGGATTTGGCTTGGCAACATTGGAGAAAACCTTTAGATATCAATAAAATGAATGAAGCCTGTAAGATTTTATTTGAATACGAAGATTTTACAAGCTTTGCAAAACTGCATACCGACAACAAAACCAATCTCTGCAAAATGTATAAAGCAGAATGGGAGCAAAACGGAACCGAATTGAAATTCACCGTTTCAGCAAACCGTTTTCTGAGAAATATGGTAAGAGCAATTGTAGGGACAATGGTAGAAGTAGGCTCCGGGAAGATACAACCGGAAGATATCCGAAAAGTAATAGAAAATAAAAACCGAAATTCTGCAGGAACTTCTGCACCGGCTCATGCATTGTTTTTGGTGGATGTAGGCTATGAATTTGATTGATATTTAAACACAAATTTCACGAATATCAACACTAATCTTCACAAATAATTTTCGTGCTTTTGTGCTAATTTGTGAAAAATATTTGTGTAATTTGTGTTTAATTCAAAAAACATATTAAAAAACTAAAAACTATGATGTCAATAATTATTCTTGTGGGCGCATATCGTTATTATGCAGGTTTGGCCGAGAGATTTGGTAAAACCAAATGGCATTTCGGGCTTTTGGCAATTGGGATTTATTTGGGATTTCAACTATTATTTTTGTTTTCCTATGGAATGTACGTTGCTTTTACAGATCCTAATTCTTTGAATGATAATAATTATGCAGGTTTTTCCGGTATTAATATTATCAGTTGGCTTTTTGCAATTGGTGCTGTTTATGGAGTTTATAGAATTCTTGAGAACAGATTTAAAAAAGAAAATATTCAAAGTCCGGTTTGGGAGATTGAAGAAATCGGAACCGAGCATACAAAAGATCTTCATTAAATATACATTTGGTAAATAACAGATATCTTTAATTTTCTATCTCAATTCTTCGAGCTGTAAAATTTTAAAGCCGTATTTTTGCAGAGAATTTTTTCAAAATAATTCTTTACGTCAATTTCTATAATGAAAAAACAAGATACCTGGGCAATTGTAAAAAGGCTTTTCTTCATCGGTATGAAGTTTCGTTCCTGGTTTATTTTTACCTTGATTATTTCCATCATATTATCGGTTGTTTCTACGTACAGACCTTATCTTACAATGCAGATTGTAGATAATGACATCACGAAGCTGAAAGATAAAGCGCTCATGATGAAGCATATTTATGTTTTGGTTGGGTTGGTATTTGCCGAAACGATTTTAAATTTCTTTTTGGTTTACTTCTCAAACTACATTTCGCAGAATGTTATCAGAGATATTCGTGAAAGACTTTATAACAAATTGATTTATTTCAGAACTGCTTTTTTTGATAAAACTCCAATTGGTCAGTTGGTGACTAGAGCGGTGGGTGATGTAGAAACCATTGCAACGGTTTATACAGACGGTTTTCTAATGGTTTTCGGAGATGTTTTGAGAATTGTCTTCGTTTTATTTATGATGTTTCAGGTTGATGTGCATCTGAGTTATATTTCTCTTGCCATTTTACCTTTAATGGTTGTGATTACACGATTTTTCCAGAAAAGGCTGAAGAAAGCATTTGGTGATGAAAGAACCTGGACTTCCAATCAAAACTCTTTTGTGCAGGAAAGATTGGCGGGAATGCCGATTATTCAGGTATTCAACAGGCAAAAGGCAGAGTTTAAAAAGTTTGATGATATTAATATCACTTTAAAAAGTGCTTTGTTGAGAACAGTTTTTATCTTCTCCTTATTTTTCCCTGTTGTTGAATTGATTTCATCCCTTTTCATTGGTTTTGTCCTGTTTTATGGAGGTTATATTACCATCAGTGCGGGTGTTGTGATTGCGTTTATTCAGTTTATTTCGATGTTGATTCGTCCTTTACGACAGATTGCAGATCGTTTCAACAATATTCAGCGTGGAATTGTAGGTGCAGAAAGAGTTTTGGGTGTGATGGATGAAGATTACGCGATGCCAAATACAGGGACCGTAAAGAAAGATCATTTCGACGGAAAGATAGAATTCAAAGACGTTCGTTTTGCGTATGATGAGAAACAGGAAGTTTTAAAAGGAATTGATTTTAAAGTAAATCCTGGAGAAACTGTGGCTATTGTTGGTGCAACCGGAGCTGGAAAATCTACAATTATCAGCTTAATTACGAGATTGTATGATATCAACTCGGGTGAAATTTATATTGATGATGTTGAACTTAAAGATTATGAACTGTATAACCTGAGAAGTCATATTGGTGTAGTTTTGCAGGATGTATTCCTGTTCCACGGAAGTATTTACGAAAACCTTGCATTTGGTGACGATGAGGTAACTTTAGAGAAAATAAAAGCCGGTGCAAGAGAAATTGAAGTTGATGACTTTATTGAAAGTCTTCCTGGTGGTTACGAATTTGTGGTGAGCGAAAGAGGTTCGTCTATTTCATTAGGACAGAGACAGTTGCTTTCTTTCTTAAGAGCATATTTGTCAGATCCTAAAATCTTAATTTTAGATGAGGCGACTTCGTCAATTGACCACGAAAGTGAAAAATTGATCCAAAGAGCGACAGAGAAAATTACCCAAAACAGAACATCAATTATCATTGCACACAGACTTTCAACTATTGAGAAAGCCGACAAAATTATTGTGATGGAGCATGGTAAAATCGTTGAAGAAGGTAAACATCTGGAACTTTTAGATAAAAACGGATATTACTCTACATTATATAAAGCACAGTTGAGACACGAAGTTGAAGTAGAAGAAAAGCAGAGTTTATAAACCGTAAGGAATGATTTCTAAATCTTTTTTCCAGCTTTCACCATATTTTTTGTTTAAATATTGGGCAACTTCCTGATTATTCTTTTTTGCCTTCTCAGACATAAATGGAGTGATAACGCAGTTTTCGTAAAGTACATGTACTCCATATTTTTGTTTAAAACTGTCGTGGTTTCGTGACATCATTCCGAACTGTAGAAAATGCTTTATCTCTTCTTTTTTAGCCGAGGCATTTTGCTTTTCATTTCCTTTTTTAGCTTCTAAAATTACGGGCTCATATTTTTGTGCAGAAATGCATACTGAAGTTGCAGTAAAAACTATAAGAGAAACAGTTGTGAAGATATTCATGGTGATATATTTCCCTTTTTGATGTTTGAAATTGCTTAAGGTTAAATTTTTTTTTCATTTTTCATTAAAATTTTATTAGTTAATGAAATTTATTTTAAACCTTATTTTACTAAATGATTCAATAAGAATCAATTATGAAAAGTCCGATCAAATCCGTATTTGTTAACATTTGGTTCATGTTAAATTCATCTTTCATTAATAACTATTCAGTTAGGTATAGTTTTTGCAATTAATATAAATCATTAAAAATTGACCCAACCCCTTTGCTGAGTTAAATATATTTGCTAAATTTATTAAAAATTTAACCTTATGTTGATTTTTATAGGGGTAAATAGTGAAACAAATGATGATTTTATAACTTAAAACAAAATGTAAAGATGAATAATATTCAAGACGAATTTCAGGTCTTAAAAGATGAATTGAAAAAATTGAACATTGATGTTCAAAAAATTGTAAAAGTAGGTAATGGTAGTATGGATTTCCATGAAGTGTTTTACAAATCTCCAAGATATGAAGATGTAAAAACAGTTTATGTACAGAGACATACGATGGATAACTTGATTTCTAGATTTAAAGAATGTTACAGTTAAAATATTAAATGCGCCTCAGAAAACTTTCTAAGGCGCATTTTATATTATTAGAATCTATACCCTAGCGAAAAACCGCTTCTAAATCCTGCCCAAGGACCATCTACTTTAATACGAGCTCCGTTTGCATTAGTTTCTACAGTGTAATCTACAAAGGGAACATCCAGATTTTGAATTTCTTTTTTCAGCTGTGCCTGCATTTCAGGAGTTAGAATAACATCACTTGTCAGCGTGAAGTCTCCTTTTCCTGAACCGTAGTGTGCACCGGCAATCCAGAAATCTAAGATAAAGCTGTGTTGCGTATTCAGAAAAAACTGTGCACCTATCATCAATCCGCCACTGTTACCATTGGCATCACCCAAACCTTTTAGCGGAACAGGATATGTGGTTTCAAAAGCATTGTAATCGAAAGTAAAATCAAAAGTATTGGTAGAGACTTTTGAATATCGGTAATAAGGTGCAAAATAAAATCCTTTGCCATAGCCTTCGCCAATGTAAAATCTAGGCTCTATGGTAAAATTGGTTGCTTTGATTTTAATATTTTGAAATTTTTTCTCATCCTCTTCATCCAGAAAAGCATTCATAAAAGGAACTTTGCCTTCTGCAACGGTTCCAAAGCCTACATTTACGGCAAACCAGCGGTTAATTGATCTTTCGTATGATAAATTGATATTTCTGAAAGCGTAACCTGTAACATTGGTTTTAATAATATTCATTTTATCTTCCGGAAGCGATGGTTCGTTATTCATAATTCCCTGTGCCGTTGCTTCAGAAATAATGAAGTAGGGGATAATAAGAAGTAGTTTTTTCATGGCTTTACAATTTTAATTAAAATAAGAGAAAAGCATCTGGGTAAGTTCACGAATGAAAGAACAAAAGTTTATAAAAACGTTAAATCAAAAACCGTTCTAAAATCTTAGAACGGTTGAAAGTTTTATAAAAATAATTTTATTTCTTTATGAATTTAGTAGTTTCTTTAAGGTTTTTTGAGTCTGAAACTTCAATAAAATAGGAACTTGGAGATAATTCTGAAATTTCAATTTTTTCTGATTTTAAATCTGTAGTTTTAATTAATTTTCCATCCAAACTATAGATTTTAATTTTAGAATCTTTTGAAACATTCCCTTTTAATTGAATAAAATTCTGCGCCGGATTAGGGTAAATGCTTAGTTTTTCTCTTAATTTTAAATCTGAAACAGCCAGGAAAGTCTCATTTAAACCTTGCGCTATATTGGTGTTTTGTGGAGTTCCCTGAACGGTAATTACAGCATTAGTAGTACTTAATAATGGTGCTTTATGTAAATTATCATAATAAGCATAGGTTGTATTGACAATGGTTCCTACCGGAAAACTAAATACAGTCAATGTGAAATTCTGTATTGATTTTATTCTTAAAACATTAGGGTATGTTTTAGTTCCGATGAGAAGAGTTCCATAAGCATCCGCTGAAATATTGATTGTTCCCGAAAAATTCCCCGATCCTGCGGTTGCACTAAATGTTCCGGCTGCTGTATCACTATCCGAATAACCAAAAGCTGCTGGATAGCCGATGAAAGTTCCGTTGTTGGCAGAAAAATTCAGCGTAGCATCAGGAGTTACCAATCCTGTGATCTCAAGTTTCGTTGCGGTCTGTTTGTAGTAAGCAGTACTTCCGCCCCCTGTCATTTTAATAGTCGATCCAGGAAAAGTAGAAATTTCAGTTGAACTTGGTGCAGAATAATTTGCTGAAGATGCCGAACCCGCTGTTAAGCTTGTATTGGTAAAGGTCACATTATTACCTGTTGAAGAATTATCAACCGTTCCGTTGATATTAACATTGTTGATTGTTTCACCGATAATAGGGTCATTAAATGCTTTTGTAATCGTAGTTTGAGCAGATAAGAAACCTGTTGAAGAAATTAAAATAAGTAGAGTTTTTTTTCATTTTTTATTTTTAATAAAGATATATTATTTGTGAAATATTTTACATAATTATTTGATTCTGAATGAAACAGTCCACTTAAGATTACTTAAGTGGACTGTTGATGTGCGTTAAACCTATGTTTTTAGTTACTCAAAATCATTTTACGATAAGCGTAAATATCTTCTATAGTTACTACGGTCATATTTCTTTTTTCTGCAAAATCTACAATTTCGGGAAGCCTTGCCATACTTCCGTCTTCGTTGGTCAATTCACAAAGAACGGCATCATCGCCCAAATTTGCCATTTTTACCAAATCTACACTTCCTTCTGTGTGACCTCTTCTTTCGAAAACTCCATTTTTTCTGGCAATTAAAGGGAAAACATGTCCCGGACTTGCGATGTGTTCTGCCAAAGCATTTTCGGCAATGGCTGTTCGGATGGTTGTAACGCGGTCTTTCGCAGAAACTCCGGATTCAACACCTTCTTTAGCTTCAATGGAAATAGTAAATGCGGTTTGATTTTTTGAATTGTTGGCTTCCACCATCGGACGAAGATTAAGATGTTTACTTTTCTCTTCCGAAATACACAGACAAACGATTCCGCTGCATTCGCGAATTAAAAGTGCCATGTCTTTTTCTGTAATGGTGGAGGCGGGAAAGATGATATCGCCTTCGTTTTCGCGGTTTTCATCATCTACTAAAAGGATGCCTTTTCCTTGTTGCAATTTTAGAAGTGCATTTTCTACACGTTCTCTCGAAGTAGCTCCGAATTTTTCTAATAATTTTTCCATGTTATTTTAATTTTAAGTTAAAATACACTTCGGTACATGGAAATGAAATACAACACAATAAGTCTATCAAAATAGTCTTATTGATTGTTTCATTTTCTTCTCTCATCCAGACTGTAACTGTCGGTTTTGGAATTTCACCAAATCAGTCCTTTCGTAAAAAAGGAGTCGCGGACTATAACCGCCGGTAGGGAATTGCACCCTGCCCCGAAGAAAACTTATGCTAAGTTTTACTGTATGTTTGTTTTAATTGTTCTTTAATTCATTAATTTTTTTGTTTAACGCACAGACTGTAAATTTCGGGAAGTTTTTTGAAATAGAGAAGAGGTTTTAATGAGAATTCAGACTAACTGCATTAAAAATTAAATTCGTGCATTCGTGGTGATTGATTTATTTTATGCAGATTTTATTTTCAATCATCTGTGAAAATGTGTGTGGTTGATGGAAGTTTTGCGTTCAGCTTTTTTGCCACGAATGCACGAATTTTATTTAATAATCTGGGTTCGATTGTTATAAAATATTAAATTGTTGATAATAAAAACTTTTACATTTTAATCAATAGCGTCGGGCTTTAGCCCGATGTAAATGTGAAGACGACAATTGGCTTTAGCCAAAACTTATTGTAAATTTCGGCTAAAGCCAATTAAGTTTACGATTATTTAAAATGGGCTAAAGCCCATTCCTATTGATATTTAGTATTAATTTTAAGAATCAACTCATGTTAATACGCTATTTGCTATAATTCTTAATTTCACGCAAAGGCAAACAAAGAATTTTAAATAATGACCGTTTTTAAGTTGTACAAAGGCGTGAACTTAACAAAAAAATACAAGTATTTTGAATGATGAGAATATTCTATAATTGTTTTAATTATTTGATTTTGCTAAAAATTATTGATTTCAAAGAACAGATTGTATTGCTTCTTTCAAGACTTCCAAATTAATATCATCCAGCTTTTTGAATTTTATACAATAGCTTGTCACGCTGGCTTTACCTATTTTTTCTCCAAATGTATTGACTAAATATTTTTTGTCTTCAATCCCCATGATGTAAACAGAAATTCCTGTTGTATTGGCGCTCAATCCGATTTTATAAAAGTCTCTGGTTTTTCCATCAGCATATTTCATGATATGAAATCCATAGCCGATATTTGGATTGGAAACGGTTTTGTTTTCATCATTTTTACCGTCTAAAAACCATAATTTACATTTCGGCATAAGCTCAAGAATAATCTGATGCAGATTTTCTAAATCACTGCGTTTTGGTTCTTTGTGGCTTGTGATGTATTCTTCTATTTGATTTTGAATGGTCATTGTAAAAGCGAAAATTTAAAGTTATTTTACTAATCAAAATGGTAAGGATAACCAATTTCTTTAAGGTCGGCTTCTAACTGTTCCCAATCTTCAACTTCATCAACAATTGATAAGACCATTTTTTTTGTCAAAATTTGACCAGCGTAAATTTTTTTCACCGTTTCTAAAGGAATTCCAGACTCTTTGTAGCTTTCTTCAAAATATTCTGTCACCCAATCGATGTAAGTTTGAGGATTTCCATCAAAAATATTCAGCATTTCTTCAGAATTATCGTCAACATTTTCAAGCTTTCCTGTGTGCCAGTTTTTTTGCTCGGTAGTCCACAGGCAAAAAGTTGTTCCAATGGAATTAACCGGTTCGCCAAAAATAAATTCATTAAAAATAGAAGGTAGATTTTCGGTTAGTTTTTGTTTGTCTTGTTGCTTATATTCGTTAGCGAAACCATTGATAACGCAATCGTTTTGGGCAAATAAAACAAGCATTTGGTCTCCTGACCCATCACGCATTTCAAAAAACTCTTCGTGGTCTGACCAATTATTATTGTAAGAATAATAACGGTATTCCCATTCCTGAGAAAGTATAGCATCTAAAACCGAAATAGCTTTACAGATAGATTTTAATTTTTGAGCATCGGGTAGGAGTGTGTAATCTTTGGTAGAAATCATGATTAATTCAGAAAGTTTATGGTTATTATAAAATTCTAATTTACAATTTTATTTTTTTTGATATTAATTATTTTGAAAACGGTTCTCGTATTTTTCCTTTACAAAGAGAATAATACAAGAAGCTAAAACAAAAGGAAATGTAAGCTGCATAATATCAAATTTCAATAGTAATAAACTAATGAAGAGTGATAATATGACTGCGATAACACTCCAAATGCAGTCTTTCATTTGTTTCCCTGAAAATACGATTGCGCATAATACGGCATTAAAGCTAAACAATCCGATACTTATGTCTTCTACTGGTGCAGAAAATATAAATGCAATAATTGCTGATATGATAGCACCTGCAAGTCCATACAATGCAGAGATTGGGGAACTGATAAGTATCCCGATAAAAAACAGGATTCCGGAAATAATGCTTCCCTGGAAAATAACCTGTCCATATCCTTTAAACCCAACCGTAAAATAATTAATTGATGAAGCAGTAGTTATTGATACCTCTGATAATAAACCTGTGAAGTAATTGTTTGTAAAAAACAGTATTAACCAAGTTATTACAACAAAAGGAAGTGTGAATACGGGTATTTTACGTTTCATGAAAAAATGCTGTATTACCGTTGCTAGAGCAGAACCAATGACTAAAATTATCCAGCTTATGAATACTGGTTTTAAAAACAGCATGATGGCAACGCCTACCAAAGCTGCGCTGAAACCATAAAGTCCTTTATTAATTTCTGCCTTGTCGTATTTCAATAAAAAGGCTGTAGTAGTTCCACAAATTGTTGCTAAAAGTGCAGCAATCCCCATTGTCAATGACCCATAGAAAATGCCAACTAAAAACAGAAATCCAGTCACAGAATTTCCCTGAAGCATTATTTGCCCGAGACCTTTTAATAGAATAATTGTTAAAGAAATAGCCTTTCTGCTAAATTTATTTTTAATGAAAATGTTGGGAGTCATACTTATGTATTTTTATTTGGCTCTGCAAGAGCATTCATGATGCTCGCTGATGTATTGAATTGATTCCATACAAAGCTCCTTTAAAATAGAAACATCAATATCCGAAAGTTTTTTTATATAAATACAGGCTTTGCTCATTTTAAATTTCCCCAAATTGGGTAGTAATAATTTGCTTTTTTCTGTGTCGGAATAAATGTACAATGAAAATGCAGCTTTTCTGGGCGAAAACCCAATAACCGGCGCATCGCCTTCGTGTCCGCTTACGTATTTATAATGATAATTTCCAAATCCGATAATCGATGGTCCCCACATTTTGGGTTCAGAATCAGACCATTCCTTCATCAGTTCTATCAATTGCAAACTGTCGGTTTTTTTCTGCTCATTGTCAACATAAGAATCCAAAAAATCTTTTACGTCTATTTCTGTGTAAGTTGTCTTTGTTTTTGCCATGATTTTGATTATTATCTTAAAATCTTTTTCATTTTTCTTTTGCCAATTCGTCGACTAATTTATCTAAATTTTTCGTCTGTTTAGTCAGTGGGTTTTCAATTTCTTCAATTCTGTAGCCACAGATTACTCCTGTTATAAGATGAGCCTTAGGATTTAGTTTTGCATTCTTAAAAAACGTTTCAAATGTTACCTTTTCGTGAATGAGTTCCTGCAATTTTTTAGCATCAAAACCGGTTAGCCATTCTATCACCTGATGCAATTCTTCAACGGTTCTGCCTTTGCTCTCTACCTTTGTAATGTAGTGTGGATAGACTGATGAAAAGGTTATTTTTGCAATTCTCTCATTATGTTGAGGTGTGGGTTTCATGTTTTTTATTTTAAGATTAAAGTTCCATCTTGATGCAGAATTGTTTTTTCATTTTCTTCAACTTCAAGGGTGATATCGGGTGTATTTTCTTCGCCCAAAATATTTCTGTAAACTTTATAGATATAATTCCCATTGGTAAAAGTAATCAGATGATTTCCGCCACTTCCCTGAAATTCTAATTCTCCATTATTCAGAATGAGGTCGGGTTTTGAAGATTCTTTTTCACTTATTTTCCAGGAAGCATATCTGTATTTGTTATTTGCCAGTTTGTCAATTCTAATCAGATATTTTTTAGTTTTTATTTTGCAAGTCGGGCTTTCGAAAGTTTTTAACGAAGGATGTACATTTTCTTTTTCTTTATTAATCAGTTCTTTTCTCAGCTTTTTTTCAAAATTACTTTGATGGTTTACTGCAATTATTTTTCCCTCATAACTATCAATCCAGACATCGCCATTGTCGAGCATAATTCCTCTCCAGCCAACTTCCGACCATTGCTCGGTTTTTGAATGAGCTATTTTATCGATTAGTTTTTTATCAAAAACTTCATTGAAACGCTGTTTAAACTGCTCTCTATTTTTAATTTCCGGAATCGGATATTCTCTTCTTAAAGGGAAATTCACGAAGTTTGATATTTTTTGAATATTTTTCTGTTGGAATAGAGTAATAATGTTTTTGATGTTGGCAATTTTACCATCATTGAGTTTTTCACCTTGGGAAAAGTAAATTTGAGATATAAATGATATTAAAAGTAATAATCTAAATTTCATTTCGTGTAGTCAGTTTACGGATTATAATTAATAAGTTGTGGTTTTGTAATTGTAGGATTAATTCTCACTTTGAGCCGATATTTTTTCAATCAAACTAAATTAAACAAAAATGTGAAATAGGAAAATATTGTCTGGAGAAAACAATCCTATTTCATTTGAAGTTCGTTCAAATACTTCCGGATATCTTTTTCTAATTTAAAAGGATATTCATGATCTAATTTTTCCGACAATTCTATTCCAATCTCTGAAACTAAATCAGCCATTGCGAATAAAGCTATCCAATTATCTTTGATGTTACTTCCTGAAAATGTTTGTTCTGTTTTCATCCACATTTCGGTGCTTAGATATTTTTTGAAAAGCCTTCCGTATTTATTGGTTGTTATATTCCAATGATGCTTACTTGCTATATGCCATTCAATAAGAGGAATTAAATATTCAGTTCGGATAATGCTTTCCGACATAAATTTTGCATAAAATATTTCATCTCTTGCTAGACATTTTGCAACGTAGGTTATATCCCACCAAAAGTCTTTGAGAATATGTTGGAACTCTTCATTTGATGGTTTCTTGATGATAGAAACCTGAAAACTCGATTTCTGCATTTCCTTTGTAATCTCCTCTTTGTCAATCAAAACTTTATAACCAATGTCCCAATCTTCAGGTAATTCTTTCAGCCTTACTTCTTCCAGAAACTTGGCTTTGCTGAATAGTTTAAAATCAACTTTTACATAATCATCGTATAAAATCATTTTCATTGCGTGTCTTCCGTCAAAGCTGGTTTCATCCTCTTCAATCATGGCAATTGGATTTCCAAAATGATGAATCCAATTCTTATCTGAAATATATTTGGAGTTATTTCAAAAATAAGTTCGATATCCAAATCACTAAATTCATCAACAGGCGCAAGAGGATTTACAAGCGAACTTGTGAGTAAAACCGCTCTTACATCCTCATTATTTTCTGACCAATTAATGATTGATCTTAATTTTTCTTCTCGGGCTTTCATTTTGAATTGGTTTAATAAACAGGCCAGTTTTTAAGCATTAAATTACACAAAAAAACCGCTCAGAAGATTTGAACGGTTCATGAAATTTTTAAGAAACTTTTTCTACACGCTGATTTTCTTCTAGGTCTTTCATTAGAATAAGCAATTCTTTTTTCTTCAAAAAATACTTTCGGTGAAGGAAATACGGTAAAGTATTGATTGCATTCATGAGTATCTTTAGGTTGTGGTCAAAATATTCTTTGTTATTGAAATATATATGTTCTTTTTCTACATAATATTCTAAATCTTTTACATCCTGTTCGCTCAAATCTTTAGTTAAAAGTGAATTTTGAAGATGAAACCTTAATTCATATTTTAATTTTTCTTCAAGAGTTTTAAGAGTAATAAAATTCTGTTTTATTTGCTCGAACGGAGTTCTTGCACTAATGAAAGCAGTTGCATTTACAAGATCTATATACAGCTTATATTTATCTTCGTATTGCTTATCATAATCTGCAAAAGCTTGATAAAGACTTATAAACCCTGATTTCCTATTCAGGTTTTCTGCAATTTTTAGAAAATAATTGTAAATATCAGAATCATTTTTAGCAATCAGATCTTTATTTTGTATGATAGATCTATCTATTTCCGGAATGAGTTTTTTTGCTTCAGATGCTTTGTATTTTCTTCCGTCGTAGTCGAATGTTTTTAAAATAAATTCTTTATTAGCAATAGCTTCAATGGTTTTCTTATCATTTTCCAAAGCGATCAATGTGTAGACAAGTTCCACTTTTTCGTTGTCGTAAAGGTTCTCAAACTGAATGTTTTCGGATGAAACATCTTCTTTAGCCTCAGGATCTGGGTTTTTGTTGTCGTAATAATTATTAAAAATCTTATCGAAAGAATCGTTTTGATATTGTGCTTCAAATTCTGTTTTAAAAGTTTCAAACTCTAGATCTGTTCTGCCACGTTGATATTTTACGTTTGAAAAAAGTTTGGCAGTGAGTTTTTCTTCAGTTTTTTCAAAGTCTTTAAATAGATTTTTTGCAGGTCGATTATCAGTTTCTTTAACGACATTCAGTTGTCTAAGTTTTGCAACACGATCTTCGGTGGAGGGATGCGATGCCCACTGATTTTCGATATTCAATTTAGACTTATTAAACAATCCAGATTCTGCAAGCTTTACGTGCGGAAGATTGTATTTTGTTTCTAATTCGGTTTGCTCTGCAAGAAAATTCATCACAAAAAACTGTTCTCTGTAAATGTTTTTACTCGATTGATTTTTCGAAATTCTCGCTTCATAAAAATTGATCACGTTATTGTAAGAATTGCTGGCAAGTTCTAGTCTTAAAAGAGATTCTTCCAAAGAAATAGAACCTGAAATATTGGCTGCAACTTCATCTGCATGAAATTCCATTTCTCTGGAAAGTGCCATGTGACGGATGTTGACGTAGGAATACATTTTGGCAAGAACCCACTGTATTTTTGAAGTAAAAAAAATAGCAAGCGATGCGAAAATTGAAAAATAACCGCTGAAACTTGCAAACTTTTCGATAGAATTACGATAAGATGTATCGTCATTCACTAAATTAAAAATAATCTGATTCACATTGTATACATAACTTCCAACCTTCATTGAGCGTTGTGAGAAATGCCCAAATTCGTGAGATAAAATTGCTTTAAGCTCCTGCTTTGTGGTGGTATTGATAAGCCCAACCCCGATCGTAAGATTTTTCTGAATAGGAAAAAACATGCTCCAAAAACTGGAATCGTAGAATACACTTGCATTTACATCATAAGATAAATAGACTTTTTTCGGAAAATTGGTTTCTGCTTCTTTTACGATCTCATCGATCATCTTAAAGAGTTCAGGCTCGTCTGATCTTTTTATTTCAGAGAGATAGCTTCTGTCGTTGATGTGTTTTTTAAATAAAAATTTAATGATAAAAAAGAATACGAAAATTCCTGTTCCTGCCAAACCTACACCCACCATAAGGGTAATAAACATCGGTTTTGCAATGATAAGCCAAATTCCGCCACCGATACAGGCTAAAGCCAGCACAATAGTGAAAAGAAAAATAAGGATATAAACGAAAATAAAAATGACGATTGATGAAACCGCCGCCTTGGTCTTTTCTTTAAAATCCTGTGAAACCTGAATGTGCATGAGTATTTTTTTACAATAATACATACATTGGTTTAATGGAACAAGAAAAATCCTTTGTGTTAGATTTAAATTAAAATATTAATCTAATAAATGGTCATCGTGTAAGCTGTCGAAAATTATTTTATCAACTTCAGATACTTTGTCTTTATCTGAATAATTGAGCCATTTTATTTCTTCAATTTCTGAGTTTGCTTTTAGTTCGCCAGAATATTTTCCGGAATAGCAAGTCATTTTAACGATGATGCCTTCTGCATGTCCATGTGCTTGAGCTTCGAAAGTACCGATATATTGAAGAGAGTTTTTATCAAGAGTTACGCTTAATTCCTCATTTATTTCACGGATTAAAGCCTGCTCATCAGTTTCCCCAAGTTCTCTTTTGCCACCCGGAATATAATATTTGTCTTTTCCATAACTTTTTGTGGAGAGAATGGCTTTGTTCTTTATTTCTATCCAAGCCAGCTTATCGATGATTATTGGTTTTACAGGTTCTTCATAGTTTTGAAAATCAACTTGTCTTCCTTCAGTATTGTAATTTTTACCTGTCATATTGTCCTTTCAATTTTTACGTGTGGAATTTACATTTTATCTGAATATTATGGGAGCGAAATGTTTTTAATTTACCTTAGCTCAATTCTTAGCCGATACGTCTGAATCTTTATAGATATTCCAGAAATTATAATCGGTCATTGGCGCGTCGGTGATTCCCCCATTTCTTCCCATCGTTACAATTTGCCCTCTGTGATAAGTCCCATGTAAAACGATATGCTGAATGTATTCATATTTTTAAAAATCACACTGGAACCATTGTGAGTCAATTTTTACGTTTTTTATAAAATCTTCTTCGGATAAACTTTCTACATAGTCCATTAGTTTTCGAGAGTTGTTTCTGATAGCATTGAAAATTTCTTCTTTACCGGTTGTTGCTGAAGCTGCAGCAAAATCGAAATCATTATTTTCTCCGATATGGCTCCACCAATATTCCTGGGTTTGCCAAATGTGATGCAATGTTCTTAAGATCGTTGGAAAGCTTGAGATAACTTCCTGATCAAGTTGTTCGTCAGACTTTGTAGAAAGCCAGTCGATGTACTTATTAACAACCCAATTGTTGTACTGAACGGTGTGGGTGATTAAGGTCTTTAGATCCATATTATATTTTTTGTGGTTTTGTAAAATTACTTAATAATGGTGTTTTCAGATCATATTTTTGATGGATCAATTTTAATTAATAATTTCAGCATCCGGATTTTCCCGAAGCTTTGCAATCCTTTTCCTTCCAGTTTTGAAGTTCTTCATCTGTTAGTTTAATCCATTCTGTGACCTCGCCAATAATCTTTAAAGGTTTTGTACTTCGATAAGAACGGGTAGGGTTTCCGGGAAATTTTTTATCGGTGACGTTGGGGTCATTTTCAAAAGTTCCTGTTGGCTCTACGATGTAAATCCTTTCAGACTTATCACCTTTTGCGAGTGCAGCAGCTAATCCGGCGCCGTTTTGTAATGCTGTAAAGTAGATGTGGTTCATAATAATTTCGGGATAATAATTCGACTCGAATCCCGGATTGAGCAGATCGCCAATTTGTAGATCAGCTTTTGTACCGTGGTAGAACGGACCGTTATCCAGAATTTGTTCGTCTTTTTTGTTTTCCATTACGAAAGGATCTTGAGTTTTGCAGAACTTATAAACTTAGGAATTTGTTTTGAAATTGGAAAACTGCTTTGAGATGAGCGGTTTTAATTTAGATAATAAGTCTACGAGATTTGGAAGCTAAAGCCGCCGGGCAAATGTTAGCTAGCCATTGATTTGTTTTAATTATATTTTTTAAAGAAAGCTGTTAATGCGGCATACAATTGTTCTGGTTCTTCGGCCGGTATATTGTGAGAGGTATTCTTGATGTAGATTAATTCTTTATCCTTTTTAGGAACATTTTTTAGAGCTTTATAAATCATTCTGCCAGATTCTAGACCAATTGCATAATCGAATTCCCCTTGAAGAACCAAGACTGGGGTTTTGATAACCCCAATTTCATTTAAAATATTGAGATTGTTATAGGCTTCTTGACCATGAAAGGTTTCGTTGATGTATTCAAATCTAGTCATGGCTTGTTCTAAAAGTTCGGGCGTATATTTATTTCGCGTATAGAAGTCAGGGTCTTTTATAAGCGCCTCAATTTTTCCTTTCTTTTTGGGTTGAGCCCAATATACATCAAATCCTAAGTCTTTTGGAAATACGTACCTTATGGTATTCATGTCACCAAAAAAGCTTTTAAACCCACTGTTTTCGATAACGTCTAACTTCTGCAAAATTTCTTTATATCGGTTGATTTTGGTAGAATCTTTCGTTTCCTTGATGAGCTTATTCGCTAATTGTTTTTCGTGTTTTATTAATGCAAAATTATTATGCTGAATATTGGCAGTACCCGAATTGCTAATAAATGAATTGATTTTTTCTTGATGTTTTATCAGATACAAAAAGCCATACATCCCGCCCCAAGAAGAACCTAAAAGATTTATTTTTTTGTTTGGATATTTATTTTTTATATACTCAACTACTTTGTCTAGATCTTTCACAAATTGGTCTGTAGTAAGCATTGTTTTATCTTTCCATTCATCTGATTTACCACTTCCTCTTTGGTCAAAATAGACCATCAAATAATCGTTTTCAAAAACATCTCTATAAAATTCATGGTCTACATTAAAAGCGCCTGGTCCGCCGTGAAGTGTGATAATGATAGGCTTGTCAGGATTACCGACCACTCTTGTATAAAGGTTTGATTTGTCAATAGGAATAAAAAATTCGGTGTCTGTTTGCGCGGTTCGAGATTGTGCTGTATAAAAATTTGAAGATAAAAAAGTGATGATTATAGAAAGTAAAAGGAATTGTTTCATTATAAGTTTTTTTATTAGTACTTGAAATTTATGGGTAATATTGAATAGAAATTTTGATTCATTTCTACTTTATTTATTTTCTTAAATCGGTTGATAAAATTGCGTATCCATAGTTGTCTGACCAACCAGATTTCAGCGGTAATAATTGTCTAGTATGTGCTTCACGCAACATCCCAACTTTTTCTAAAACACTTATAGAACCAATATTTTCAATTGCACAGCCTGCCTCAATTCTGTGAAGTTGTAAAGTTTCAAAACCAAAATCGATTATCTTTCTCAAACTTTCTGTTGCAAAACCTTTATTCCAAAAAGCGGAATCGAACTTAAACCAAACTTCTGCATTTTTATATTTCTCTTTCCCTAAATTAATTCCCATTAATCCGATAAATTCATTTTCTTCAATGAGTTCAACGGCAAAAGTATAGCTTTTGTTATTTTCTAGATTATTTTCAGAAATCCATTTTTCGGCAATAGTTTTTGTTTCGGCTATATCTTTTGGAATTCCCAAAGTATTAAATTCATCGGTTTCGGGTAAACTGTGTAGTTTGTGAATGTTTTCAACGTCTTGTTCTGAAATTGGTCTCAAATTCAGCCTTTCTGTTTTTAAAATTCTGTTGTTCATTTTTGATTGAAATATTATTTATTTTGAGATTGCAGCCAAGTAAGCATTGTATCCATACCGACTAAATTATTTTCAGCTAATAGTTCTGTCGCTTTTTGGAGGTGTCCTTTTTGTAATTGAAGAAGAATGTTTTCGTGTTGATTGCTAGATTTTTCAACCGTTTTGTTCATCGCCATATAAGCGTATTCATAGCGTTGAGATTGGCGGTGTAATGTTTTTATTAACTTTAATAATCTTTGATTGGGACAGTTTGAAATCAGTAATAAATGCCAACTTTCATCTAATTCAACAATTTCTTTGGGCGATTTTGAACCGAGAATTTTTAAATTAATTGCATTGAGTTCATCCAAAATTAATTGAGTTGGAATACCCGATAACTCCAAAGCAAACGATTCTAATTTTGCTCTTAACGGATAAATTTCAAAAATGTCATTTTCCGAAAATTGAGCTAACCGATATCCTTTCCTCGGTTCCGAAACTACAATTCCTTCCCATTCCAATTGCTGAAGAGCATCTCTTAGAGGTGTTCTACTGATATTGAGCAATTCGGTCAATTGTATTTCGCGCATCGGTTCATTGGGCATTATTTTGCCATCAATGATTAGTTGCCACAATGCTTTTATGATTTGACTCTTAAGTGATTCTTGTGTTATCATACTCTAATTGCATATTGTATACAATGTGCAAACGTAACGATTTTTAGCTGAATACCATCATATCGGTTGATATTTTTGTTTTGAAATGAAAAAACCGCTCTAAGAATTGAGCAGTTTTGATTTTGTAGATAAAACAAATTATGTAATCGTGTGTGAACGGAGGATGCTAAAACTAATCTTTCAGTTTATGATAATCCATCCAGTTTTTTATTCTTCCAACAAACATTTTAAGATAATTTTCTGTGAAAAATATGTTGGACCAATCAAATCTTTGCGCCTGAACACCAAGATAAAACATAAATATTGAGGCTCCGGCTTCAGGGACTAATTTAATTTCTTGATCAGATAAATTTCTTGTTTTTTGATAGCCCTCTAGAAAGCTTTGAACTTTAAGTTCATATTCTTTTTTGTCTGATTCAATAAAAAATAGCTGTTTACAAAAATAAGCTACATCTAAAATAAAAGCCCCATTTCCACAATTATCAAAATCGAAGATGGTGATCTCATTTTCATTATTTACACTTAGGTTATCATACCAAATATCAAGATGAACGATGCCTTGCTGATCTTCTGACCAATCGGCTTCTTTGAAACTGCTTGATATTTGATTTCCAATTTTCTTGAGGTATTGCATCTCTTCCAAATCTTCAGAAAAAAAAGAGGTCATCTGATGATAAGCCTGATGTAAAAGAATATCGGAATTATAACGTACTCTATTGATTTTTTTTCCCGCTGTATTAGTGTGAATTTTTGCCATTAAAGAGCCAACTGCAAAACACGATTCATTGCTCATGAATCGCATTTTTTTACCTTCTGCAAATGTAAAGAGTACAGCATAGCGTAAGCCTTCCGGAGCATTGATCTCCTGGATAAAATTGCCTTCTACATCCGAAATTGGATATGATACCGCAAGATTATTATCTTTTAGAAAGAGTAAAAGTTCTAATTCTTCCTGAATCTCAGACTTCGTTCTCCAATGAAGACAGTAAACGCGGGCAACAAATTTAGTTTCATTATCAGAAATAAAATAAGTGTGGTTAACGCCTGTTCTGAACAATTTACAATCAACATTTTCTCCTAAGCGGTATCTTGTTTTTATAAATTCCGCTAATGCTGTTGCTGATAATATGGAAGCTATTGCTGGAAAAGTAGGCATTTTTTTATTTTTATTTTAAGATTGTCAAAAATATCACTATTCGTTTATTTTTTTACTTAAAAACAGTTCTGTTTTTTGAAGTAATTTTCGAAAGATGTTAATTGGTTACAAGCCAGAGCCTGGGAAGAATATTGTTTTATAAAGGAAGAATATTACTCTAAGTCGCTATAATATAAAATTGTATCGTGCCAATCTAAAACAATGTTGCCAGAATACTACTTTAAGTCACAAGAATATTACTTTAAGTTGCTGTAATATAAAATCATATCGTGCCAATCTAAAACAATGTTGCCAGAATACTACTTTAAGTTGCAAGAATATAGTTTTATGACGGAAGAATATTACTCTAAGTCGCTGTAATATAAAATTGTATCGTGCCAATCTAAAACAATGTTACAAGAATACTACTTTAAGTCAGAAGAAGATTGTTTTATGACGGAAGAATATTACTTTAAGTTGCTATAATATAAAATTACATCGTATCAATATGAAATTATTGATATACATCCGTTTTTACTAATGACCCATAATTTAACGCAAAGGCAAACAAAGAATCTTAAAATTTGACCGTTTTAAAGTTATACAAAGGCGTAAATTTAGTAAAGAAATACAAGAAGTTGTAAAATATGAGAAATTGTGAATAAGCATTAATTGTTTTTATCAAGTTAAATTTCTTTATTAATTAGAAAACCTCTGGATTGTAAATATTCATCAATTTCTATTTCAAATGGAAGTTCAAAACCATTATCTAAATCAAATATTCCGGCTGAATTGTCTGATGATTCTAAAAATCCGATTGTTTTTGAGCGGGTATTTTCTTTTGCGTTTTTCCAGCAGTTTTTAATGAAATCAATTTCCAATCCGTTTTGATTTTCCCAATAATTGGCAAAATCCAAGTGATTTTCATCATTGAGATAGGCTGAATAATCAATATTGTTTTCATCCAAAACCGTTTTACATAATTCCTGAACATCAAAATAGGAGTAGTCTTCCAAAGAATGGTCTTTCAAATGCAATTCTGCAATCTGCGTGGTTTTATCCGGAGCGTAATATTCATAATTGGGCAAAGCAAATAAAAAAGCCAAAGGATTGGTAGCGTAATAATACAAACTGATTACTTCTATCTTTCTGTCATCTTCTCTGAATTGATATTGCGAACTCAAAACATTCATTAAAAAATCGGTCACTACCTTTTCTCTCGGAAGCAGGAAAGTAGTAATAAATGCTTCATCAATTTTCGTTTCTATATAACCCATAATTTATTGTTGACTGTAAAATTAATAAAAACCGTTCTGGAAATAGGAACGGTTTTGATTTTTTGATAGCGTAGATTTATAATTTATATAGGATGTTTAAACTAATTTGAAATTTAACCACAAAAGGAACAAAAGACCATTATAAAGCTATTATTAGATAACCAAAGTTTTCAAAAGAATAAAAAATCAAAGATTTTTAAAGGTTTTTGTGTGCTTTTTTCTTTGTACTCATTAACTTTAAATAGAAAATGTCTAAATCTTTTGTCTCTTTTGTGGTTAAATAAAAAGATTAAACAAGTTTTATATTAAAAGGCACGGATTGCAAATCTGCGACAGCGGATACATCTTCATTCGTTTAATTAGCGGAAAGTGCTTCTTCGCTAATATCTGCAACCTGAATGCTTTTAATAGCTGATTTGGTTGAGGATGCTGTACTTCCACCTATGATGTATAATTTATTGTTATATATTTCCGCAGCTGCGTGTCGTCTGGGAATCATGTTGGATGATAACTTATATAATTTATTCGTTTCTGTATCAAAATAGGCCAGAAAATTTTGATTATTATATCCACCTGCAATAAAAATCTTATTACCGGACACCGCTAATGAATGACCGGATATCGCAGCAGACATCGTGTATTGCTCAGTCCAAAGATTTTTGTTGAGATCGTACACGTTGACCAAACGTGATGAGGTTCCGTTAAAGCCACCAATAACATAGAGTTTATCATTCACAATTTTGCCCCTTGCTTCTCTGGCTGTTGGCATATTCGGCAACGGATGCCATGTGTCTGAAGCGATGTCGTAATATTGGAATCTATCAGAAAATACGGTGGTGGCGGCATTGTTTAGCCCACTTCCTCCGAAGGTATATATTTTTCCGTTATGAATGGCAGAACCTGCATTTCCTGTGTAGGCATGATTAATAGCTCCCTTCGTTTTTTTATGAGTTTCAAGGTCTATAATTTCAAGATTGCTGTTTCCCCAACCGTTAAAAATGTAGATTTTATTATTGTAAGTCTCCGAATTGGCGAATCTTTTAGGAACCAGACTAGAGTTGATGACACTCCAACGGTTATCTTTAATACTGTATTTTTCAATAATAGTAGCATTACCATCCGTATCTTTATACCCATTGCTTACATAGATATTGTCAACTGCAATGGCACTGCTTATCGCTCCTCTTTTCATAGACATATCCGAAAGATGTTTAAAATTTAGGGTTTGTGCGTTCGCTAAACATAAACCGAAAAGTGAAAGGAGTAATAATTTTGTTTTCAATGACGTTGAGGTTTGGTTTAATTGATTTTCTGTGTAGAAAAATATGTTTTAAATATAGGGAAAAGTGGTGGATTGGAAAGTTGAGATCTTGAATTCGTTTTGATATGGAAAAACCGCTCAGATAGGAGCGGTTTTGTTTTATCATTATTGCACAAAGTCATGAGACTTTGCGCAGCGGGGGATTTGGTTTTAAAGATAGGGAAAAGTGGCGGATTGGAAATCTGCGACATCGGGTTCTAAATTATTAATTCAAGAAAGTAAATTTTATTGAGTAAATGTTTTTTATGAAAAAGCCACACGAAGGGATTCGTGCGGCAGCGAAGGGGGCTCACACAAGCGAGGGATTCGCATTAAAAAAATAATTAAATTTACATCAAAATTTCATGTTGAAAAAAATACTGCCTTTCTTCGTTCTAGTAATTCAATTCTCGTACTCACAATGTACAATTGATGACTTAAATTTGAAACTTATGGGTAAACAGCTCTCAGAAGTTAATAATTATTTATATTCATCAACTGAAGTGTCTGATATAAGGGAAAATGGTAGTTGGGATGGTAGAAAAATACCAGATATAAAATCAAATTATGGCTATTTAGATGAAGAATTTTCCAAAAAATCTATTTCTTTTAAATATGGTTTAAATAAATGTTTTACCAATTTTTCCAGTAAAGATAAAACTTCATATAATTTAAAATTAATAAATAATAAAGTGTATGCGATTTCCATAAAAAGGAAATATGATTTCGATTCTGAACAATTTAAGAATGATTTTAAAGATGTTACTTTAATTATACAAAAAAAATTTAATCATGTTTCGGATAATAAAATAATACAATATAAATTTAACGTGTCTGAAAACAATGTGAATGGTGAATATATAGCAACAGCAAAAAGTACTATTTATGATAACTTAAAAAAGTATCCAAAAATTTGGAAGGTTAATCAAGTTGAAATTATAAACGGCAAAGATTATACTACCAATAAGCTAGGAGGATATGCTTTACCACCAATAAATCTATTTATAGAGATAGAGTTTACAGAATTGGAGGGAACACCTTTAGATAATAGAGGATATTAATTTTGGAGTATTACAAATAAAAATACATTTCTCTAAAAACAAAAAACTGTTTAATATACTAAAGTATCTCTGACAATTAAATTCTACTGGCATTACAAATCCCACCAAATAAGAAAGTCTAAGATTTAAATTTCTGAATATTTGTAAGTGATGTATTTTGTAGAGTTGGCTTTAATATTTATTGGTTACGAACAGTAAAATTATTTTTCACCCTTGATTTTTTCAATCTCACTCCAAAGTCGATCATCGATTTTTTTTAAGCTTTCTTGAAGTCTAGCATTTGCGTAGTTTTTTAAATCAAGTATTAAATCTTTTAATAGGTTTAAATCCTTTATTAGTGGTGAAGCTTGCACAACAACCGGAAGATGGTATTCAAATCCTACTTTTCCATTATTTCTATTTTCTGCAACAAGCAAGAGACAATTTTCAATTTCATTATCTTCCCTATGTGCAATAAATTTATTTCTTAAATCTCGTAACTCATTGTGAATATTTTTGTATTCTGTTTTGATACAATGTTGCTCTACTAAAGATGTAAAGCCATTTTTAGATTTTGTAAAAATTTTACCATAAGTTATAATGATATTGTTCCATACGCTATTTAAGACAAGTTCTTCCTTATTTTGTGAAGTTGTAATTATTTCAAAACAATCCAAGATTGTATCTAAGTCTATAAGAATTAATTTAAAGGAAATTGCCCGCTTAGCAAATTTATCAGATATTCTAATATGCTGCCGTCTATTTAATTCATTATATTTTTTAATTATTTCTTTATTTAATTCTTCATTCACTTCAAAACATTTTTTAGTGACTTAAATATACGTAAAAATTAGAATTTATGTCTATCCTCCTATTAAAGAACGAAAAAACCGCTCAGAAAAATCTGAACGGTTTAATATATTTGCCTCGGTCGCTGACCGGGCTGTTACATCATTCCTGGCATTCCACCTCCCATTGGCATAGCTGGTTCAGCGCTCTTTACTTCAGTGATCACACATTCAGTTGTTAAAAGCATTCCAGAAACAGAAGCTGCGTTTTCAAGGGCAACTCTTGTTACTTTCGTAGGGTCGATGATTCCTGCTTCAAGCATGTTGACATACTCGTCAGTTTTAGCGTTGTAACCGAAATCTCCAGTTCCTTCAGCAACTTTAGCTACGATCACAGAACCTTCACCACCTGCGTTAGCAACGATTTGTCTCAATGGCTCTTCGATCGCTCTTTTTACGATCTTGATCCCTGTAGTTTCGTCAGCATTGATCCCTTGAAGATCTTCTAAAGCAGAAATAGCTCTTACAAAAGCAACACCACCACCTGCAACGATACCTTCTTCAACTGCTGCTCTTGTAGCGTGAAGTGCATCATCAACTCTGTCTTTTTTCTCTTTCATTTCAACTTCAGAAGCTGCACCTACGTAAAGTACGGCAACACCACCAGCTAATTTAGCCAATCTCTCCTGTAGTTTTTCTCTGTCGTAGTCAGAAGTAGTCGTTTCCATCTGAGCTTTGATTTGAGCAACTCTTCCTTTGATCTTGCTTTCTTCACCACCACCGTTTACAACTGTAGTGTTGTCTTTGTCGATAGATACTTTTTCAGCAGTTCCCAACATATCAATGGTAATGTTTTCCATTGTGAAACCTTGCTCTTCAGAAATCACTGTTCCTCCTGTAAGGATTGCGATATCTTCCAACATTGCTTTTCTTCTGTCTCCGAATCCTGGAGCCTTTACAGCAGCAATTTTAAGAGAACCTCTCAATTTGTTTACTACTAAAGTTGCCAAAGCTTCACCTTCAACTTCTTCAGAAACAATTAATAAAGATTTACCTCCTTGAGCAATTGGCTCAAGAACCGGAAGCAATTCTTTCATTGAAGATATCTTTTTCTCCACTAAAAGGATGTAAGGATTTTCTAGTTCAACCAACATTTTTTCAGGGTTAGTCACGAAATATGGCGACTGGTAACCTCTGTCAAACTGCATCCCTTCTACAACGTCAACCGTTGTATCGATACCTTTAGCTTCTTCTACTGTGATAACTCCTTCTTTACCCACTTTTCCGAAAGCTTCAGCGATCAATGCACCGATCGTTTCGTCGTTGTTAGCAGAAACTGAAGCAACTTGCTTTACCATTTCTGTAGAATCACCAACTGTTTTAGATTGAGATTTAAGGTTTTCAACAACTGCAGTTACTGCTTTGTCGATTCCTCTTTTCAAATCCATTGGGTTTGCACCTGCAGCTACGTTCTTAAGACCTTCTCTTACGATAGCCTGTGCCAAAACAGTAGCGGTAGTAGTACCGTCTCCTGCGATATCATTGGTTTTGGAAGCAACTTCTTTTACCATTTGCGCTCCCATATTTTCTACTCTGTCTTCAAGTTCGATTTCTTTTGCTACAGAAACACCGTCTTTAGTAACGTGAGGTGCACCGAAAGATTTTTCGATTACTACGTTTCTACCTTTTGGTCCTAAAGTTACTTTTACTGCATTAGCCAATGCATCAACCCCTCTTTTTAGAGCGTCTCTTGACTCGATATCGAATTTTATTTCTTTTGCCATGTTGTTTAGCTTTTGGCGATTTGCTTTTAGCTTTTGGCTTTAGCAATTCGCGGTTTTAATTTATAATTTGATTTTTTTTTAAGCTATCAGCGATTTGCTAAAAGCTATTTTCCATTGAGCCTGTTCCAAAGTGTTACAAGCTTCTTTTTTAATATTATAAGTTCTTCTGAAAGATTTTGAAAATCAATTTCGTTGATGTAATTTAAATCTTTAGAAAGTATTAATTGGTTTTCAGCTTCATTTGACGAGCCTAGTGCAATATTGATGAAATTAGCAAATTCTTTATCTGAATTTCTTCCGCTTCCTTCCGAAATATTATATCCGATTGAGGCAAATGATCTTCTGATTTGAGAGGTCAATCCAAAAATCTCTTCTTTAGGAAAACTCTTGGTTGAATTATAAATTTTTAAAGTTAATTGATGGCTCAATTGCCAAACTTCAAATTTCTTAAAATCTCTCATAGTATTAGCTTGAACTTAATTGCAAAAAGCTAGAAGCAAAAAGCCATTAGCCAATTATTCCTAGTAGATCAGCTTCCTTAACGATTAAGAAATCTTTACCGTCTAATTTTAATTCAGAACCTGAATATTTTCCATAAAGAACTTTGTCACCTACCTGTACTGTTGTTGGCTCATCTTTTTTACCAGGACCTACTGCTACAACTGTACCTTCTTGTGGTTTTTCTTTCGCCGTGTCTGGAATAATAATTCCTGAAGCTGTTTTAGTTTCTGCAGCGATCGGCTCAATCAAAACTCTATCTGCTAATGGTTTAAAGTTTACTGACATAATATATTTTATTTTTTAATTATTTCTGTGTAGGAAGTCTCTAATTGTATGCCAAGAAGGGGTTTTAAAAATTTTGGCAGACTTTTGAAATGTTAATGTGAAATTTTGGCAGAAAAAAAGTCCACCTGTTATCAGTGAACCTTCTATTAAATTTTAGTTTTTCTTTCCTGCAGCCTGCATCGGATTGACCTTTCCATTGGCGCCTCCTCTCACAGTTCCATTTTGTTTTTCTTTGAAAACATGGAATTTTGAAGTTTCAGAAGAGCTTCCGTCATTGCTCCAGAAATTGTTTGAAGTATCAATATCTGCAGTTTCTCTCATAGGATCCAGTTGAATTGATTTTAATTTTTTATCGAAATAGAACGTTTTTGAAATTTTCTTTTCATTGTGTCTCCAAATTTGAGCCGAAGATTTATCTCTTAATTTTGAACCGTCTTCAAAAGTGAATTCAAGAATAACAGGCATTACTAAACCTCCTTTATTTACAAAGTCAATTTGATAAGCATTGATGTTTTTAAGCTTTTCCTGTTCTTTTTTGTCTAAAGCGATATTTGCTTCTGTTTTTAAAGTGTATTCTTTATTGGTATCTACTTTTTCCTGACCACGGTCATAGCGGTAATAAAAATCCTGTAGATTTTTATCTTTATCTACTTCAAATGCAATCGTTTTATCTTCTTTATTTCTGACCTTTGAAATGTCTTCAAAAGGATTTTGTAAAGGTTCTTCTACTTTGTATTTAGTTACATTAGCTTCTTTTACAGTGCTGAAATCCGGACTAGCCATGGTCACTTTATCGATCGCAATGTCTACAGGGTCTGTTCCATAAAACCAACCTCTCCAGAACCAGTCTAGGTCTTCACCACTTGCATCTTCCATTGTTCTGAAAAAATCTGCAGGTTCAGGATGTTTGAACGCCCATCTTTTAGAATAGGTTTTAAAAGCTTTGTCGAAAAGCTCTCTTCCCATAATGGTTTCACGAAGAATATTCAATCCTGTTGCTGGTTTTGAATAGGCATTCGGTCCAAACTGAATAATGTTTTCAGAATTACTCATAATTGGTTCCAATTGGTCTTTCGGAAGCTTCATGTAATCCACGATCGTCCAAGCCGGACCACGTTTTGAAGGGAATTTATTGTCCCATTTTTCTTCCGTTAAATATTCGGTAAAGGTATTTAGACCTTCATCCATCCAGCTCCATTGTCTTTCGTCTGAATTGATGATCATCGGGAAAAAGTTGTGCCCCACTTCATGAATAATTACACCGATCATTCCGTTTTTGGTACCTTCAGAATAAGTTCCGTCTTTTTCTGTTCTTCCAAAGTTGAAACAGATCATCGGATATTCCATTCCATTTGAAGCTTCTACAGACTGCGCTACCGGATAAGGATATGGAATTGTAAATTCTGAATACGTTTTAATGGTATGAGCAACGGCTTTTGTTGAATATTTTCTGTACAGGCCATAAGCTTCTTTCGGGTAGAAACTCATCGCCATTACTTTATTGTTGTTTTCAGGAATGGTAACTCCCATTGCGTCCCAAACAAATTTTCTTGAAGAAGTCCAGGCAAAATCTCTTACATCCTTTGCTTCAAAAACCCAAGTTTTTCTTTGTTTTGAATGATTTTTTTCTGCTTTTTTAGCTTCATCCAAAGTCACAATTTCTACAGGTTCAGCTGAAGTCTGAGACTTTTTATATCTTGATAATTGTTCTGATGAAAGAACCTGTTCGTAATTTTTACATTCTCCGGTTCCGCCAATAATGTGATCAGCGGGAACGTTCATCGAAACTTTATAGTTTCCAAAAACTAAAGCAAATTCACCTCTTCCTGTAAACTGATGATTTTGCCATCCATGAAAATCACTGTAAACGCACATTCTCGGGAACCATTGCGTGATGGTGTACAAATCATTTCCATCTTCTGCGAAATTTTCGTAACCGCCACGACCACCCATTTTTATACGGTTTGGAATATTGTAATTCCAATCGATCTTAAAAATGAATTTTTCGCCTTTTTTCAAAACTTTAGGAAGATCAATACGCATCATCGTTTTGTTGACGGTGTATTTCAAAGGATTTCCTGAAGCATCAGTTACTTTTTCCAAATTTACGCCAAGACCGTTATCTTTTGCAGGAAGATCTGTCGTTTTTAGCTGCTGGTCATTCAACGATTTTGGAAGGGTAGAAGAGAACTGATAATCTGCTTTATTTAAAGTTGATTGCTGGTTTTCGTCTAGCTGAAGCCAAATGTAATCTAAATCGTCAGGTGAATTGTTGTGATACGTAACCGTTTCCGAACCTTTCAAATTTCTTTTATCTTCATCCAGATATGCGGTAATGTCGTAATCAGCTCTGTTTTGCCAATAAGCCTGTCCCGGAGCTCCTGATGCTGTTCTGTAAACGTTTGGCGTAGGAAGAATGGTCCCTAATTGTTCAAATCTGTTCCCATGGTTACTTCCCGGATTATTTTGAATATTCTGAGCAAAAGCGCCGGTATAAAATAGAACTGAAAGTGCAGCAACTTTAAATTTCATAGCTAATATTTTTAATTGTTTTCAGGAAAAGCTAACCACCAGTCTTCCATTGATTTTATAATAGGCAAAAAGGCAATCCCTTTTTCTGTTAATTTATATTCTACTCTCGGAGGAATTTCAGCATAAGCAATTCTCAAAATAAGACCATCATTTTCCAATTCTTTTAAAATCGTGGTTAATGTTCCCTGTGCTAAATTATCTAATTCCCGCTTCAGAACTCCGAATCTTTTTGGACACTCATTAGCGATAATTTTTATCAGAGAGATCTTCCATTTTCCATTAATCATCTTCAAAGCGTGCTCTGCGTAGCAATTATTTGCCAGAAAAAGAAAATTTTCTGTACAGCTAACGGTTTCATTATCAGAATTAGTATTAAAATTCATACTGAGTATGTTTTTCTTACCTACTTGACAGCAGGATTTGAGGTTCTTACTTTTGATGCCGTAAAGTTAAAATATTATCAATAAAAATGAGAAATTTTCAAGAGTTTAACAAATGGCTGAGTTTAATTGTCATTTCGATGTCGATTTTTTTATGTGTTCTGGATCTTTTCATTGTTAATATTGCAATACCATCCATCAAAAATTCTATCAATGCAAGTACCGCCGAAACGCAGTTTATAATTGTTTTTTACATCATTGGTTACGGTGCTTTTCTGATTACAGGAAGTAAAATAGGGAACAAATATGGGCACAAGAAAACTTTTATCGTTTCCATGTTCAGCTTTATGTTGTTCTCATTTTTTTGTGGAAGTTCTACTTCTGCAATAGCATTGAATGTAAGTCGGCTTTTCCAGGGAATCTCGGCTGCTTTTATGGTTCCGCAGGGTGTTGCTTTAATTTCCAATGTTTTTACAATTGAAGAAGAAAGGGTAAAAGCTTTGGGGATTTATGGTGCGATTGCAGGAATCGCCTCGGTTATAGGACAGGTTTTAGGCGGAATAATCCCTGATTTTCATTTTAGTTTTGATGCGTGGCGACTTGTTTTCTTTATCAATATTCCGATTGCGATTTTGGTCATTATTTTAGCGAATAAATATTTGAAAGAAGTTGAGATTAACCGAAAAGAATCTATCCAAATCTTTCCACAAATAATATTGATTATTCTCCTGATTGTTTTGATGTATGAAATTGTAATTGGCGGAGAAGAAGGGTGGAGTCCAAGCAATATTTTATTGTTGCTTTCATCTTTAGCAGGTTTGATTATTTTTATTTTAAATCAAAAAAATAAATTTAAAAAAGGAAAAGAGGTTTTAATCAATATGAAACCTTTTTTATATCCAAGTTTTAAAATTGCACTTTTGGCGGCGGTTACTTATTACCTCGTTCAGGATTCTTACTTTTTCATCAATGCCAATTTTTTTGAAGAACATCATCATTTAAGCTCTACAAAAACAGGATTATTGTTTGCTTGCCAGGGAATCGGTTATGTTTTAGCCTCTCTTTTATCCGTGAGATTTTTAAATAAATATCAGGAAAAATTTATTGTTTTCGGTTTACTGATCATGATCTTAGGACTTGTAGCCCATATTTATAGCATCAATACCTCAATAATCAACTTACCAATTATTTGCGTTGTATTATTCTTTTACGGAATAGGATGCGGAATCGTTTTGCCGTCTATGTTTACCAATGCAATGAGAAAATTACATGTTTCAATTACTTCCCTTGCAACCGGAGTTTATTTGACGATACAACAGATCTCTATAGGATTTGGGGTAAGTTTGGTAGGCAGGGTTTATTTTAGTTTTGAAGATGGTTACTTTATGGCAACTTTAGTAATGATTGTTTTACTGTTGGTTACCATAAGTATATTTTTAATTTCAGGCTTTAGATTAAAAAGGAATTCTCTCTAAAGTCATTTTTAAAGCTAATGCAAAAACTCCCGACGATACAAAAAGGATCCAGTCTTTTTTGTTTACCTTGAATAGGTTTAAAAGAATGAAAAGCAATATTAGAATAGCAAAAACAATAACAATTTGACCCGCTTCCAAACCAATATTAAAACCTAACAACGGAACGGCAATGCTCTGACTTTTGGCAATCATCACTCTTGCGGTATTGGCAAATCCCAACCCGTGAATGAGCCCAAAAAATAATGCTAAGTAGTAATTTGTTTTATTTTGAGATTGTTTTTTATTTTTCATTACAATATTTCCGGCAGCAGTTAAAACAATCGTCAACGGAATCAAAAATTCAACCCAATCTGAAGGAAGCCTTACCACATCAAGAATACTTAATGCCAATGTTATCGAATGTCCGATGGTAAATGCAGTTACCAAGATCAGAATTTTTTTCCATTCTTTGAAGGTGTAAACAGCAATTAAAGCCAAAACAAAAAGCTGATGATCAAGCGCATCTAATGAAATAATGTGTTCCCAACCGAGTTTTAAATAAAATAAAAAGTCCTGCATTTTCCGATATTTTTTTGAAATGCGATGATACAAAATTTATTTTAACTTTGTATAAAATTCAGTGTTATGATTGTTAATATAGAACTAGAAAATGTGGAAGATTTTGCCTTTATCAAGCAACTTTTAGAGAAAATAAAAGGGGTTAAATCTGTTTCTATAAAGGAAGATGAAGAATTTTACGAAGATGGTACGCCAAAATGGTTTATCGAGAAATTGGCAGATTATGCAGACCGACTAGAAGAAAAAGATATGATTTCTGAGGAAGAGTTTTTTAATTATATTGATGAAGAAATATGCAGATTAAAATCTCCCAAATAGCAAAAATTTCCTTACGTGACCAAATAGAATTTCTTGAAAAGACCTGGAGTAGCCGAGAAATTGTAATCTTTCTGGAAGACATTAGAAAGGTTTCTGGTGATTTAAAACAAGGCAAATTTAGGCAGTTTCAAAAATATTCTAGCGATATCCGTTCAGCTTTAATCGGTAAAAAACACGTAAGAATGTTTTTCAGGAAAGAAAATGAAAAACAAATAAGGATTCTTCTTTTCTTTGACGTGCGACAGGATCCACAAAAAATTATTGATTTACTAAAATGAAAAAAATATTTTTCTTTTTCTCCATTCTATTTTTTCTTTTTTCTTTCACTAAAGTAAAACATCCTTATCACGTTGGTTCGGTAGAAATCAATTACAATTCAAAATCAAAAACCTTTGAAATTACCGGAAGGTTTTTCTTGGATGATTTAGAAAATGGTCTTAGTAAAAAATACGGAAAACCTTTTCATTTTAATGATGTGAAATATAAAGCTCAGATTAATGAGGCTTTAAAAAATTACAGTGCTGAATATTTAAAACTCAAAACAGATAATGAGTTTTTAAAAATAAATTACGTCGGTTATGAAGAAGACAGCGAATCTGTAAATATTTATTTGGAATCTGAAAAAGTGGAAAATCCAAAAAAAGTAGAAGCTGCGGTGAGTTTTCTTTACAATTTATTTGATGACCAAATCAATCTCGTTCATATTATCGTTAATGGAAACCGTAAAAGTGAAAAGCTGACGTATCCGAATCGATACTTATTTCAACAGTTTTAAAATTTATTTTTGAAGTTGCAGCAATGCATTTTCAGCTTTTGCATGAGCTAAAAGGTCAGGAAAGAAATCGTCATAGCATTTCTGTAAAATCTCTTTGTTGTTTAAAAAAGCCTGGAAAACGGGAATATCTTTATCTAAATATTTAGCTTTATTCAAAACATTCTGAATACTGAATTTAATGCCCCAATCTTCACGGTAATTGAATAACCAGTCGTCATGCTCCATTTTTGCGAGCATTTTTTTGAAATTTTCTGAAAGAAACTGCTCATTTTCATTAAGTACTCGGTAGACTTTTAAAGAATGTTCTTTCCAACCTTTCAAAGAATTGAGACTGAAATCTGTTGCCAGAAAATAATCCATTGAAACATCTACAAAAGCTCCCGCGTAAAGCCTTACAAGCGGACTGAAGACTTTTTTTGCCTCATGAATAGCTGGATGAGAATCGGTAAACGTATCAATCGAGCGATGAAGAGTAATGCCATCCTGAATGTCTTTCGGGAATGAATAGCGGTCTTTGTTTCGAATAAAATCTTCGAGAAACTGCCCGACAATTTGTCCGTCATTGAAAGTAAGAAAAGAGTGGGCGAGAAAGTTCATAAACGAATATAGAAATTTTTAAATAAACTTCGGTCATTAATTAAAGTTTCTACCCAAACTCCGTTTTTGATTTCATGGTATTTGAAATTGATGGTGTTGAGTTTTATTTCATTTTGAGAAATTATCGTGAAACAAAGTTGTTTTTCATCTACCCGACATTGGAATTGTACAGGAAACGGAAAATTATTCTTGATTTGTAAATCTTTATACCCAAAAACCACAGTAGAATCTGAACCTAAAGGCGTGAAACGTTCGTCTTCTTTATAAATATCCACAGAATGAGGATATCTTTCCAAAATTTCTAATCCGAATTGTAAAGCTGAATAATATAAAATGGATGAAAACTGACAGATTCCACCACCAAAATCTTGTGAAATATTATTTTTAATTAAATTTCTGCCTTCTTTAAAATTGTTTTGTTTGCTTGGCTTTCCTACGGTTTTCCAAAAAGAAAAAACTTCATTTGGCTGAATAATCAGATTGTTTATTTTTTCACAAACGATTTTTAAATTGTGTATTTTATTTTCATGAAAATCTCCTTTTCTGATGCCTTGTTTAAACTCGATTTTGTGATTGCCAATATCATTTTCGCTATAAATTTTAGAATAAAGATGATTGCTTTTTTGTTCATGAAAAAATCTTTGCAATAATCGGTATTGCAATTTCCATTGATAAGGAAGTGAGTCTTTTATAAACTGCTTCATTGTTTTTTCAAAACGATGATTTGATAAGATGCCCATTTTTTCAGAAAAGATTTGCAAATCATTATATCTAAAGGTAAAAACATTTTTCTGAAACTTTTTGAAATTCTATGAACAGGAAAAAACAAAATACCTTTTGTTTCAATAATTTGCCAATTGTTTTTTAATAACTCTGAAATTTCATCTGTGCTAAATGCATTATTAGCATGCCAATCTTCCTGAGTTAAGGGTGTTTTCTTTCTTGCTTTAGTTGGAAAATCAAAAATCAAAATTCCCTCATTATTTAATCTTTTGTGACATTCATTAAGGAAGTTCTCTGTTTCTTGTTTGGTTTGATGCATAATAACATGAAAGCTAAAAATACAGTCAAATTCTTCTTCAAAAGGAATGCTTGAAATATCACCAATCTTTAATGTTTTTTGAGGAAATTTAGCTTGGGCAATATTCAGCATTTCCTGACTGAAATCTACACCATGTGTTGCAAAATTTAATAATCTTCCAGTTCCGCAACCTAAATCTAAAACGTTGGAATAGTTTTTATTTCTAAAAAATGAATTTAAGAAATACCTTTCCTGTCTATCAATATATTTTCCGTAAGAGTTTTCGAACCTGTTTTCATCATAGGTTTTTGCAAGATTATTATAATATTGATGAATTTGATTTTTAATCATTTTAAATTTAATTCTTCGAGAGATGAATTTAGATAAAAAAACAAATCCTCAGAAAAAATTCTGAGGATTTTAGTTAGTATTTTAATATCAATTTAGAAATTAATGTAAAATATTGATATACATGCTTTTTTAATATTAAAACAATCGCTCATGAAAATCCTCAACCTTACTCACTTCTTCAATCTTAATCCCAAACTTTTTCTTTGGAAGTTTATTTAAATTCGAGATGAAAATTTTCTGATAACCCAATTTCTCAGCTTCTGTAATTCTTTGTTCGGCTTGTGCAATTGGACGAATTTCTCCGCTTAACCCAATTTCTCCAGCAAAACAAAAATGTTCAGAAATGGCAATATCTTCATTCGAGGAAAGGATTGAAGCGACAACAGCCAAATCTAAAGCCGGATCATCAGTCTTAATTCCCCCAGTGATATTTAAGAAAACATCTTTTGCACCTAGCTGAAAACCTGCTCTTTTTTCAAGAACAGCCAAAAGCATATTTAATCTTTTAGAATCAAAACCTGTGCAGCTTCTTTGCGGAGTTCCATAAACTGCGGTACTTACCAATGCCTGAATTTCCAAAAGCATCGGTCGGTTTCCTTCCAAAGTTACTGCTACTGAATTTCCGGAAAGTTCTTCAAATTTTTTGGTAATTAAAATTTCGGAAGGATTTTTTATTTCTTTTAAACCTTGAGAAACCATTTCGTAGATACCGATCTCTGCGGTTGAACCAAAACGGTTTTTATTAGCTCTTAATAATCTGAAAAGGTGATTTCTGTCGCCATCGAAATTCAAAACGACATCGACCATGTGTTCCAAAACTTTTGGCCCGGCAATTTGTCCGTCTTTGGTGATGTGACCAACCAAAAATACGGGAACGTTGTTCTCTTTGGCATATTTAATAATCTCATTTGAGCATTCTCTGATTTGGGAAACAGTTCCAGGCGAGCTTTCAATCAATTGAGATTGTAAGGTTTGAATAGAGTCAATAATCACGAAATCTGGTTCTAGTTTTTTAGCTTCATGAAGAATTTTTTCTAAAGAAGTTTCGGTGTATAGAAAACAGTTCGGATTTTTGACATCGGCTAAACGGTCGGCTCTCATTTTAATCTGTGAAGCACTTTCTTCCCCAGAAACATAGAAGATTTTCTTTTTCATTTTTAAAGCAAGCTGAAGAAGTAGAGTGGATTTACCAATTCCGGGTTCACCGCCTATTAAAGTGACAGATCCTAAAACAATTCCGCCACCTAAAACACGGTTTAGCTCATCGGAAGGTGTTTTTATTCTGGGTTCTTCAATGGCTTCAACTTCAATAATATTGATGACGCTTTGTTTTGATTTTGAAAAAGGAGGTGTTTTTGATGAGGTTTTTTCTACCACTTCTTCTACTAAAGTATTCCATTCCAGACAGTTTTTACATTGCCCGGTCCATTGTGGGTATTGCGAACCACAGTTTTGACAGAAGTATGCTGTTTTAAGTTTTGCCATGCCGTAAAATTATGAAAATATGCTTTAATTTTTTATCTTATCATAGGTCAATACTCAATAATAATATACTGACTATATTTGTCATTATAAATTTAAAAAAATGAAAAAAATACTATTAAGCTTTGCTTTTGCTTTGGTAAGCATGTTTACTTTTGCCCAAACTACTTGGACGGTTGATCCGGCACATTCATCTATTAATTTCAACATCAAGCACATGGGAATTAGTTTTGTGCAAGGAAGATTTGATAAATTTATAGGTAAAGTAGAAACTTCAGGAGTTATTTGGATAATGCTAGGTTTGATTTTACTGCTTATCCAGAAGCAATCAATACAGGAGTGGAGGCTAGAGATAAACATCTGAAGAGTGCAGACTTTTTTGACACAGAAAAATTTCCAGAAATCAGATTTCAAGGAGTAACTGTATCACAGGGAAAAGATAAAAGTTACACACTTAAGGGTGAATTAACAATCAAAGATGTTTCAAAAGAAATCAGTATTCCGGTAACTTTTGGTGGTATTGTCAAAAATCAACAAGGTAAAGAAGTGCTTGGTTTACAAGCGAAATTTACGATTAATCGTTTAGATTATAATATTAAATTTGATCCAACAGGAGCAGGTATTGCTAAAGATGTTGAAGTAAGTCTATTTTTAGAATTAACGAAACAATAATTTTTATATATAATTTGGTTTAGGTGAAAGGTTTCTCGAATGATTTTTGAGAAACCTTTTTTATTTTTTAAACAAGGAAGCTTGAGTGTTAATTTTCGCGTGTGAAACATTATTTATTTCTGGAAAAATGAATATTTCAAAATTTAAAACGCCAACAAAATTGCTTTGCTTTGCTTTTTGCCCTAACTTTGCACAAACCTAATCTAATGAGTAAAAAGAATACAAAGTACATCTTTGTGACAGGAGGTGTAACTTCATCTTTGGGAAAGGGAATCGTTTCTGCTTCTCTGGGACTTCTACTAAAATCACGCGGCTTTAATGTAACGATTCAAAAACTGGATCCTTATATTAATATCGACCCAGGAACATTAAACCCTTATGAACACGGAGAATGCTATGTAACCGAAGATGGCGCAGAAACAGATCTGGATTTAGGACACTATGAGCGTTATCTTGATGCTCCTACTTCTCAAAATAACAACGTTACAACAGGGAAGATTTACCAAACTGTAATTGATAAAGAAAGAAAAGGAGACTTTCTTGGGAAAACAGTGCAGGTAATCCCTCATATCACCAACGAAATTAAACGTAGAATTAAAATGCTATCTAAGCAGAACTACGATATCATCATTACAGAGATTGGTGGAACTGTAGGAGATATTGAGTCTTTACCATACATTGAAACTGTACGTCAGTTGAAGTGGGAATTGGGAGAGAAAAATTCTATGGTGATTCACTTAACTCTATTGCCTTATTTGGCGTCAAGTGGAGAATTAAAAACTAAACCTTCTCAACATTCTGTTCGTCAATTGATGGAAAGCGGAATTATGGCAGATGTTTTAGTATGTAGAACAGAGCACACTATTCCCAAAGATCAGAGAGCAAAATTAGCTCAATTCTGTAACGTTTCTTTAGAAAATGTGATTGAATGTAAAGATTTGGAGACAATCTATGAAGTTCCGATGTACCTTCAGAAACAAAATTTTGATGATGTCGTTCTAAAAGAATTGGATCTTAAAAATGATAAAGAAGCTGATCTTAAGGACTGGAAAACTTTCCTTAAAAAATTCAAAAATCCTAAAAGAACGGTAGAAATTGCTTTAGTAGGAAAATATATTTCTCTACAAGACTCTTATATTTCTATTGCTGAAGCTTTCAAACATGCAGGGGCAAGTCTTGAGACTGAAGTGAAAGTAAGATGGGTATACAGTGGAGAGATTACTGCTGAAAATATTCAAGAAACTTTACAAGGTGTTGATGGTATTCTTGTTGCTCCAGGTTTTGGTGACAGAGGAATTGAAGGTAAAGTACTTACTGCTCAGTATGCAAGAGAAAATAAAGTTCCGATGTTAGGAATTTGTTTAGGAATGCAGATTATGACCATTGAATTTGCCAGAAATGTTCTTGGACATACAAAAGCAAACTCTATGGAATTTGATACGTCTACACCGGATCCTGTAATTTCTATCATGGAAGAGCAGAAAAATGTTGTAGATAAAGGAGGTACAATGCGTCTTGGTGCTTGGAAATGTTCATTGAAGAATGCATCTAAGTTATATGAGATTTACGGAGCTAAAAATATTTCTGAAAGACACCGTCACCGTTATGAATTCAACAGTGATTATCTTCAGGAATTCGAAAAGAATGGTTTCTTAGCAACAGGTACAAACCCTGAAACAGGACTGGTTGAAGCACTTGAAATGACAGATCATCCTTTCTACGTGGGAGTACAATATCATCCGGAATACAAAAGTACGGTGGCAACTCCGCATCCTTTATTCAAAGCTTTTATCAAGGCTTGTGAACAAAAATAATAAGGGATTTAATTTGTAAAACCTTTTGGATGGTGATGACTTACAGGTTTTTAAAACCGATAAAGTTTGAATCTAAAGTAATTATCAAATTATAAACGTTATATATAAACTCAGACTGAGAATAATCAGTCTGAGTTTATTATATAGTAACACATTATACTGTAGAGTTTTGATAAAAAAACAGTATTTTTGTCGACTCTAAAATGTATAACATTTTGATATACATTTTAAATTGAAAATTTCTAACTACAAAAGAAACAAAAGCTTTAGGTTTAATGTTTTTGTTTTAGAAAATAAGAAGCTCACAAAAAGAAAAATTGAAGATTTTCAAAAATTATGTGTTCTTTCAGATAAAAAGATAGATGATCTTTAAAAATGAGATATATCTTTTGTGGTTAATTTAATGTAGAATATATTTAAAAATTTTAATAAAAATAAAATGCAACAGAACAACGGACTCGATAAAAAGCAGATTATTAGTTTTGCGGTTTTATGTTTGGTTCTTTTCGGATTCATGTTTTATTTCCAAAGGAATAATGATGAACAAGAAAAACTGAAAGCTGAGCAACAGAAAACAGAACAGGCTAAAATTGCCACCAAACCAACTCCGGCAGCCGATATCAATCCCAATGTAACCCCGAATGCGATTCAGGTTTCCAATTTGGCAAACAACGAGTTGAAACTTGAGTTTTCAAGTTTGGGAGGTCAGGTTTCAAAAGTTGAGCTTTTAAAGTATAAAGCGTATGATCACAAAACCGATAAGGCAGATCTTCCCCTTAATTTGATTACTAAAAATAACTCGAGCTACGGTTTTCAGTTCAAAGATAAATCTGGAAAAACGGTTAATACCAAAGATTTGGTTTTCTCTCCGGTTGTTAATGGTAATGCTGTTACGTTAACGGCAAACTACAACGGTGCAACCATTCAGTTTATTTATACGATTAATAATAATCCTAAAGCAGAGCTTAAAGATCAATATACATTAGACTTTAAAGTAAGAACTCAAGGCTTATCCAATGTAACTTCTGATAACAAAGCAGATTTTATTTGGGATTACCAAGTAAGAAATTTAGAAAAAGGTAGAGCTCAGGAGCAGACCCATTCAGAATTTGTTTATGCATTTAATAATTATAAAGATTATGATTATGACGGGAGAACAGATATGACTGAGGATAAAGAAACCCTTAACTGGATTGGTGTAAAACAGCAGTTTTTCTCTTCTGTAATCGAATCTAAAACAGGGTTCACACACAGTAAAGGAAATCAAGAAGGTATTGAAGAAGGTGAATATTTGAAGAAACTGAATTTTGAAGGTTTCGTAGCCATGAACGGAGGCGAATTTAATCAGGATTTCACATGGTATTTTATGCCATTGGATTTACCTTTATTAAAATCTTACGACAAAAACTTTGACGAAATTTTACCATTAGGTTGGTCTTTCATTGGAGGAATGAACCGTTATTTCTTCATGTGGTTATACAGTGTTATAGCTGGATGGGGAATATCTGCAGGTTGGGTAATTTTCTTAATGACAATTATTGTGAAGCTTATTTTATCGCCAATTATGTATAAGCAGCATAAATTGAGTGCGATGATGAAAGTAATTCGTCCTGAAATTGATGAAGCGAATGCAAAATTCAAGGATGCAGATCCTATGAAAAAGCAACAAGCAACCATGGAAATCTACAGAAAAGCAGGGGTAAATCAAATGGCGGGATGTCTTCCGGCGTTGGTACAGATTCCTATTTTCTATGCATTATTTAGATTCTTCCCGAACTTTATCGATTTGAGAGGACAAGGATTCTGGTTTGCAAAAGACCTTACGGCATATGATGATTTGATTAAATTGCCATTTAAAATTCCTTTCTTGGGAGATCATTTAAGTGTTTTTGCGATTGCATGTACAATTGTGATTTTAATTTATACCGTAATGACTTCAGGAAATATGCAGCAGCCACAACAAGAGGGGATGCCAAATATGAAAGTGATTATGTATATTTTCCCTATCACATTCTTATTCTTCCTGAATACTTCTGCATCTGGTTTATCTTGGTATTATTTTGTATCGAATGCAATTAATATCTTGATTATCCTCGTCATTAAGTATGTAATTCTGGATGAAAAGAAAATCCATGCTCAAATTCAGGCTAACAAAGAAAAGCCTAAAGCGGAAGGAAAGTTCCAAAAGCGAATGAGAGAAATGATGGAAAAGGCTCAGGACGCCCAGAAAGCGCAGGAGCAGACGAAAGGCAAGAAAAAGTAACTTATTATAACAGAAAGAGAAGCAATTTATTGCTTCTCTTTTTTTGTAAAAAAATCATTAATATTATTTTTAATATATTGAGCTACAAAAAAAAAGATATGTTTTTACCATCAAATATTGATTGGTTTTTGATGATCTTTCTATCACTTATGAAATTAGTTTCAGATGTTTGTTTTGGTTGTTGTTTTGCATAATTTTATGTTAATTTGTTATTTTTTTAAATTGTGATTAAATTACGTTAGTTAGTTAGTTAGTTAGTTAGTTAGTTAGTTAGTTAGTTAGTTAGTTAGTTAGTTAGTTAGTTAGTTAGTTAGTTAGTTAGTTA
>NZ_LELA01000004.1 GCF_001677955.1 Chryseobacterium sp. BGARF1 | reverse complement strand
TTTGTTTTGCAACTCTAAAATGACAATTTTTAGCCAGTTTTTAGCCCATACTCTTTTTTATTATTCATTTTTTAAACAGGCTCTTAAAGTTGTGAAGGAATAATTTCTTCTAAAATATCATTCTGGTTTTTATCAAAATAAGTACAGGTCATTTTGTTGAAATCCATCTTCCAACCTTTTACTCCATTTTCCGCACAGTCTTTACAAAATGTAGGGTAATCTGTTCCGCCTTTTTGATGGAGTTTTAATCTGGTTTTAAAATTTTCAAGATCTGCATTTCCTGCTATTTCTAAAACATCATATTTTTTTCCTGTTTCGGCAAAATTATTCTCATCATCAAAATATTTTGTGTTTCCATCAGTAACGAGGGTTGTATAATGAGATACACCAAGATTTTTTATTGCCTGAATATAATTCGGAAAATCAGCACCGCTTTTTACTTTTTGGTGTTCTGATTTAATTTCATCAATTGTAAATTTCATTTTGTTTTATTTTTTAAGATTATATTTTTTAACGCAAAGAGCGCAAAGGTTTTATTTAAAATGTTTGAAAATATTTTTCGTTCGCAAAGGCGTTTAACTCAGCAAAGAAAAACTAGCTTCTTAATAGTAAAACAATAACCGACAGATAATTGCCGGTTATTATTTTATTTTGCTTCAAATTTAGAATATCAATTTTAAGGATGCTGTTGCATTTTCGCAGGATCATCATAATTTACCATCCAGTTGATTTCAAATTTATCAGTGAACATTCCGAAATAGGCTCCCCAAAAAGTATCAGCAAGAGGCATTGTAACATTTCCTCCAGCAGAAAGTCCGTTGAAAAGTTTTTCTGCTTCTTCTTTAGAATCTGCATTGATAGACACTGAAAAATTATTTCCAACTTTTAAGTTTGAAGCCCATTCTCCGCCGGTATCACTTCCCATCAAAATGGTTTCTTTTGAAATAGGAAGAGAAACGTGCATAATTTTGTCTTTATCTTCCTGAGACATTTCTTTTCCTTCCTGTGGAGGCATCTCTCCAAAAGTTCCGATGTAAGGATATTCTCCACCGAAAACCGATTTATAAAAATCGAAGGCTTCTTTGCAGTTTCCGTTGAAGGTAAGATAAACATTTACTGTTGCCATAATATAGTTTTTATTTGATTGAGATATTAGATTCGGGTTTCGAGGTTCGTGATTCGAGGCGCTGAGCTCGAAACTCGAAACTCGGAACACGGAACTCAAATTAACGATGTTGGTCGATAAGAATCATATTTCCGTCAGGATCTTTTAGGAAAATATGTTCAGGGCCGGATGTGGTTTCGTCTGCGGTTTTATCTAATTCTACTCCGCTTTCTTTCAGTCTTTTCTGAATTTCTCTTACATCATCAAATTCCTCAAGATTCTGAGCGTTCTCATCCCATCCCGGATTGAATGTCAACATATTTCCGTCGAACATCGCCTGAAAAAGACCAATCAATGTACTGCCGTTCTTCATGATGAGATAATTATTTTCTATACCTCCTCCCATTGCAGAGAAGCCTAGCTTTTCATAAAACTCTTTAGACTTAGCAAGATCTTTCACGCTCAAGCTTAGCGAAAATACGCCTAATTTCATATGTAAGTTTTTATTATTTTTTATTTAAAGCTAATTTGTATCCTCCTAAAACCAGTGACCAAACTAAAATTCCGAGAACCCAAAACCAAATTGGTGTTGGTAAAACGGTCATATTATAAATGGTGAAAACAAGAAAAATGATCCCGCAAATCAATGCTGCAGTAGGTTTTCCATCTTTTGAAATCTTTGTGGCAATAAACCCCGAAACCAAAGCTCCCAAAGCATAGCCAATAATCACCATAAATTTCCCTAAAAAAGGTAAGGCTTCAATATAATTTTTAAAACCTTCCATGTCACCCGGTTTCATTCCTTCAGGATAAGGATATATGAGATGATTGACGGTTTCAACCGCCCACACACAGATAGAGCCAACAATAATTCCGGCAACAACCGCCAATATTTTTTTTAACATAGTTATTGATTTTTAAGGTGTGTCTTGAAGTTCAATGTTTTATCATAGCTTTTCCAATCACCAATTAATTCGATGTTTTGGCTTTCAATTTTTTCGGTCGTTTTATTCCATTTAAAAGTATAAATAAATTTACCCGTAAAAATCCCGGAATGCTTTCCTTTCACTTCTTCAGCCAACTCATAATCACCATAAACTACACCTTTATTTTTTGTGTCTTTATATTTGGTAATTTAAACTTTCCCTCAAATTTTGAATGGTTATTTTCTACTAACGAATAGCCTGAAACAAAATATTCCTGATCTTTTTTCTTATCCTGCTCAGAAATTTCTATTTTAAGTTTAATGGTTTCTTTATCATTTCCAATAGTTCCTATATAAGGCTTTGAATTATTGAGCCAAACATTGGAAATATTGGGCATCTGTGCAAAAGCAAAATTGGAGATAAGAACGAGGAAGAATAAAAGTTTTTTCATGGTTTTAAATTCTTAAATTGAATAGATTTAGGCTAAAGCCAAAAGAATTTATGTTTTTTGAAAACGGGCTAAAGCCCGTTTCTATTAATTTAGTAAGACAAACTAAACGCCAAACTGGCTCAAGTGATGATTAAGATGTTTCGCAAACATATTATTCCATTCCTGAGATTTTAATTTTCCAAAAGAAAACGATTCTTTACCGTCAAAAGCTGAAGCTCCCAATTGCTGAGTTTTTTGAATAAAGCCAATCAGTCTCTTTTTTTCCTCTTCAAAATTTTTTCTTTCTTTAATTATGAACTGAGGAGCTGTAGGAGAATCATGCGGATAAGCTTTCTCACCCACCACTTTCGGTTTTACAAAAGTTTTTAAAATAAACTTAGCAATCGCTCCGGGTTTTTTGTGTTTTTCTGGTTCGTAAACCATTTCGTAAGACACACAACAGTGCGCCAACATTTGATCTACCGTCATTCTTCCCCACAAACCATGAGTTTCTTCTACAAGATTATTTATTCTATTGATATAATTCTGAGCATCTTTTGCTTCAAATACGTTTTCCATTTTTGTCTAAATCTTTAGAAACAAATATATCAGTTTTTTTGTTTCATTGAAATATTTTTTTTGATTTTGAAAGGTGAATTATTATAAAAAACAAAATAATAGAAATTAAAAAGCTCCATACAAATTTGCATGGAGCTTGAGTCATTATTTTTAATAATTTATTTCTGAGTTGCTTTTTTCATTGCTGCATCCGGACGTAAAACTCTATAACGAACTTCTAAGTCTTTAGGCACATAAAACACCAATGGTAATTTGCTGTTGTATCTTACAATTTCAGGTTGTAAAGAAACGAATTTTTTGGTCTTTTTCTGATCCGGACAAGCCATTAAAGTTCCACCTGTTTCTCCGTTAGATTCTACTTCATAATAATTGTAACCCCAACCTTGCAAATCCTGAGAGGTAACTTTTCCCATTAAAAAGTGGTTGTTACAATCTAGCATTTTTTCAACACCAACAAAAAATTCAACTTTCAAATCATTTTCATTTTTCGCAATTGGCAATTGAATATAAACTTGCTTATACCCTTCTTTAGCTTTTGGAAACATCTCTATTTGTAGTTTTTCAAATTTCTCTGCTTTCTTTTTCTGAGCAGAAATATTACCCATTACAAACATCATCAATACCGCAGATACTACTTTTAAAAATTTCATAATTATTTGATTTAAAATTTACAATTTCCATATACTCAAAAACTATTCCATAATTTTTTAAATCACGAAATGAGATGTTGAAATTTATAATTTATACAGGTTAGGTAACACGAGGTAGCATAAATTTAATACATAAGAAGTTATACTCTTTAAACTGTTTACTATTTGCTTGATAGAATATTTTTCTCCTTTTCATTTATTTTAGCCAGTAATGTATTTGAAAATTTTGCGGCGCCGAATCCAAAAGTTTGTCTTGGAAATTGTTGTCTAAGCTCATCAGCATTGTAATTTTCGACTAGAAAATCGATCAAAATCTCATCATCTTCTTCTCGGCTACCCCAGCCTGATCTTCTGGTAGAATTAATTAAGAACTTTTTACGGTCAAAATCATACAAATTTTTCATGTACTTAATAATAATATTGCTCGGAACATAATCATTAATAACTTCGAGCATTTTTTTATAATTTTTTTCGTGTTCTAAAATTGAAAAATACATTTCTGGATATTTTGAATCACTTATAAAAGATCCTTTTAGATTAGATAAAATACGATTTCTGAATTTCTTAAAGATTTCTCGATCTTCTTCATACTGTTCAATAAAAATATAATCTTCCAAATTATAATTGCTGTTGAATTTACCTTTTTTCACATAAGCTAAACCCTGAATATTATTTGTTTTCTCATACAACGCTTCCAATATTTCGTAGTAAGGTAAGTTGTATTTTTCGTTGGTATTTCTATTTATAATTTTTTTACAAAATTCTTCAGCTTTAGTTTCATTAATTTTTATCATTTCATTAATGACTTTAATATTATATGAATTCTCGTAAAGCGCAATCGGAAAATATTTTTGAAGGGAAGTAAAAAAATCGTTTTCAGCAATGATAGGCAAAAGATCTTCTTTAATAGAGGTTCTCAAATCTACCTTATTTTTAATCCAAATAATTATTTGACTTTTAACAAGTTCTGCAATAAACTTTTTTTGTTCTTTTGTTCCTGAATGATACATCTCAAGGATAAACTGATAGAAATAAATGAGTACAGATTCTTCGCCTTTTAAAAATAAATTCCAATACTTTTCAGCTAATTTTTCCCAAATCTCAATATCTTTAATAGAATTAAAATTTGAAGTAAACCTTATTTTAAAATTTTCTAGAAATTTATCAATTCTTGTACTAGAAGTATTGATCAACATTTGAAAATCAACAATAGTCTTATTAATCAAAATAAATTTTTCGAAACTACTATCTTTATTAATGTTTTGAAATAAAAACTGCTCAACTGGCTCTAAAGACTTTGTCATTAAATCAACAATCTTTTTTACATCCTGAGCGGTGAGATTTTTCTTTTTTCCGACAACCGATTGGGTTGTTGTTATAATAATTTGTTTGATATCATCAGTAGAAAACTCTTTTTTTGTTTCGGAAAACTCCAATAAAAACTGCATTTCGGCATCTTTATTTTTTTTGAAAAATTCAAGAAGCCAAGATTTCATCTCTTCAGAATTCAAATCTTCCATTACCATTTCTGCTTCAGAAATTTTCCTTTTAGATGTTTTTTTAGAGGTGCTTTTTCCTGAATTATTCTCAGAAATAAAAATACTCAATGCTAATTGATGAAGACAAAAATCTTTACTATTGCAGTCGCAAGAAGATTTAATGATTTCAGATTTTGGATTCAAAATAATTTGTACATCAAAAGACTCCATTTCATCATCTACAAAACTTACAAAATGATTTTTGCTTTCCTCCTCAAACTCACGAACAGTCATCTTTTTTGATTTGTTGATTTTCTGTTTCGAAAACTGGCTTTCTAAATCTAATATGCTAAACATGAAGGTTTTTTTCAAATATAAAAAAATGGTCTTAGAATTTTATCTAAAACCATTTTTTATCTAAACTTTTCCTTTTTAATTACCTAAATCATTCTTTAATCTCGACATTCGAACCTTTTGTATGTGAACTCATCTGCGGTGCATAATAGTTTTGAATCGTTGTAATTCCGTTTGAGAACTTCCCTGATGCATTGGCTACATAATCATATTCAAAAACATATTTTCCTTTCGGCATATATTCAATATAGAAGTTTGTAGACGCATCTTTTGTTGACTGATAATATCCCAAACTATTTTTCCATTGATAACCGGAAAGCACATTCACCGGTTCAAATCCTGCCGCTCGCATATCTTTAATGTGAATAAATTCCATCGCACGATCTGTGTTCAAAATCATTCTTACCGTTACTTTGTCGCCAACTTTCAGCGGAGTCTCGGGAGAGATTTTCTGTAATTCTTCACCGTTTACCGTTTTTACTTTTTTATAAAGCTCTTTTACGACAGAAATATAATTTTCGGAAGATTTTATTTTATCCAAATCTTCATAATATTGCCAGAATAAACCTCCCTGAACAATTCCTGCACCCGGTTTTGTAACGGTAACGGTCGCTAAATTCTTATCTAAAACATCTGTTTTCACAGCAGATTTCACATAACCTGCCGCCTGAGTTTCCGGTTTCAGTTCTTTTCCACCCCAAATAATGGTTGCTTTATCGCTTTCTGCTGAAGTCCAAGATTTTCCTGAATTTAAAATCGTGAAAATCACTTCTGAAGTTCCTCTTGAGCTTCCCCAAGAATTGACTTCTTTTTGTGTGATTAACCAGATTTTCATGTCTTCGATGAATTTCTGATCGTTTGGTTTTAGTTTATTAAAAGCTTCCAAAGCTCCTGCATGATTCACTACTTTCGAACTGAACCAACCCCAATCATCAAGGTTTTGCTTCCAATAAATTCCTTGCGTTTTAGAATCTACTGAAGTTTCTTTTAAGTAATTTAATAATTTATCCGAAACATCTTTTAAGCCATAATCGCTCATCAATAAAGCTGCACGATGCAATCCGAAGAATGTGAAATCGGTAATTTTGGTTGTTTTAGCCTTCTGTTTTACTAAAGATTTCAGCGTTGCTCCTTTACCTTTTAAAGGATATTGTTTTTCCCAATAATTTCGGGTATCAAGATAATCTAAAGTCCAGTTATTGATTACATTTTCTTTTTTAACATCAGTGTATTTATTGATTTCTTGATCAACATAACCAATCAGTTTTGCTACCAATTCTTTCTGTTCAGAAGACTGATAGTCTTTCACATTATCTTTTAGCCAAACGTTTATTTTTCCTAAATTTTTAAGAATATAAAGAGACGTTCCGTACGAACTCGGATACCCTTGATACCAAGAGAAACCACCGTCCGGATTTTGCAGTTTTTTGAAATCATCCCAATCCTGATTGATAGAATTTTTCATTGTATTAGCATCAAAAAGCAATGCTAATTTTGCCATCTGTTCCTCTTCGTTTTTACTTTCCAAAACCCAAGGAGTTTCTTCAAGCAACAACTGTTTCAGCTCCTGATTTTTTTCAAGATTAGAAGTTAGTAATCCCTTGCTTTGATATTCTTCAAAAACTGTTTTCAGTTTCGGATTGGCTTTAAAAATTTCTGAAGCCAAAACATCGGCAAACCATTTATTAAAGATGACATCTGCAGAACTATTCTGGTCATTTTTCAGACTTGGAAGTGCAAACATAATTTCCCAAATCGGATTGGTCGTCAATTCTAAAGTATTCGAAACATTGGATATCGTTGTTGAGTTTGTATCTTTAAGATTGTCTAAAACAAAAGTTTTCGTTTCGCCTTCTTTCACAAAAATCGGAACTGCATCAGTCACCAACATTCTGTTTGGTAAAACCGGAATCGCTTTTTGTTCACCATCAGAATATTGTCCGGCTTTTGCTACTATTTTTAAAATGATTGATGAAACGTTATTCGGTACTTTTATTTTCCATGTCAATGCAGAATTCCCGTTTTCATTTACTGAAAAAGCCTGTTCCTTATTATAACCAGAAACTGCCGTCAAAGTACTCAACCCAAATTTCTCTGAAATATCTTCATTGGTAAATGCATCCAAAATCTGCAGTTGCGCAGAACCGTTCAATTTTTTGTTTGTTAAGTTTGATAGTTTTGACTGAAGATTCAATTCATCTCCTTCTCTCAAAAATCTTGGGTAATTTGGAGTAACAGAAAACTCTTTTTGCGTCACCACTTCTTTTTCCAATGTTGTTGCTCTTGCGTCTTTTGTATGAGCCAGGAACATCAGTTTCCATTTTGTAAGAGCTTCGGGAGACGTGAATTCGAAGTTAATATTTCCTTCTGCATCCGTTTTTAAATCTGGATAGAAGAATGCAGTTTCGTTTAAGTTTTGACGAACCTGAACATTTTCTAAAGTCTCTTCATTTTTATCTGAGACACCATCTGCGTCAATTCTTGGAGCTTTTACAGGTTCAGGAACAACATTTTGAATAATTTCCACCATTTCATCAGCTACAACACCTGCTTTCGCCATTAAAGCACTTCTTTTTGCACCGCCAACTGATGGCGGTGGCGGACTATATGTCTCTGCTTTTCTTCCTTCTTGAAAAACTACGCCCGTTGTGGTCTCCAATTGTCTGCTGTAATCTACAAAGTAAATATTTCCATCAAACCAGTTAAATTGTGGAATTTCTACCACCTTATTATCAAAATACTCCATTCTGCTTTGAAAATATTTTTCTTCAAGGCCTGTATGAATTGCATAAGTAGATGTAAAAGAATAAGGTCTGTACAATTTTTGCCAGTTAAAAGTATTTACAGAAAACTGGTCCAAAGACATATCGTACATATTGGCTAAAACCTCAGCATTGATTTTTTCTTTGTCATTACCAGAAACTCTCACCGACCATTTTTCTTTAGAATTAGGTTCGATTTTATCTCTGAATGTTACCGTTTCTATTTTCAATGGCTGTTCTGTATCTTTAATTTTTAAATCAACCGTTTCGGTCTGAATATCATTAAATGAGGCCAACTGAAACTGAATATTTAAACCAGTTATATTTTTATCATTCGGAATTTCAGTTTCATATTCCAGCACTCCGTTTTTGAACTGATGAACTTCGGTAACTGTTTTTCCTAAACCATTTTGTACGAAAACATTCACCAAAACATTTGGAATTGATGAATACACATAAATTTTTGCTTTTTCACCTCTTGAAACCTCATCTTTTGGTTCTAAAACCGTTAAGAAAGTTTTCTGGGCTGGTTTTAAAGATTTTTTATCCCAAACACTGAAATTTTGAGTAGATTTTATTGTGTCTTTCCCTTCAATATTGTATAATTCCAATTGGTAATCGCCGGCGTTTAAAGAACCTAGATTTAAGACGCTAGACTCAAGGCTTTTATCTTTATTTTCAAGAGTTGAATTCTTGATTCTTGATTCTTGATTCTCGATTCTATCTATTATTACTTTCTCAACTTTCCAGTTTTTTATTTCATCATTTTTATCATACAAATCATGTGGAAACTTGCTGATAAACTCTTCTTTTGAAAATTTCGGCAGATTCTGAACTTCTGTTTTGAAATTGTTTCTGAAAATCCTATTCGAAGTTTCCAGTTTTAAAAGCTTTACCTGATAAGGTTTTTTAAGATTTTGCTCGTTATAATTTTTAGTTTCAACTTTTACGTTTAGATTTTCATCCGCAAAAACATTTTTAATATCGTCTGCTTTGATGTAATGAGAAACCGAAGCTACTTTTAAATTGGTATTCGCAGTTTGAGTTTCCCCATTGATATCAGTCGCAGAAGCATTGATTTGGTAATTATCAATCTGAATTCCTTCTAATTTTTCGTCTTTTTTAAGGTCTAATTTTATGGTAAATTCTCCTTTTTCGTTGGTTTTTGCTTCTCCAAGAATCGAGTTTTCGTTATCATTATCATTTGGATACCAAGGGAAATATCTCCAACGAATATTTTGTTTCTTAATTTCATAGTTGACGTTGGTGTTACTCAAAGCCACTCCCGAAAACATCATTGCTTTACCTTTCAGTTCGATGGTTTCTCCGTATTTATATTCATCTTTTACAGGGTCAAAAGTCACTTCAAATTTTGGACGTTTATATTCTTCAACCTTTATATATCTGTAGCCACTAGTGTTTCCATCAGTGATGATTCTAAAATTCCCGTTCAGTTTTCCTTTAGGCAAAATAAAACTTCCATGATAAGAACCAAATTCATTGGTGGTAAAATTCTGTACCAAAACTTCTTGATTATTGGCATCTTTTAAAGTTATTTTCTGTTTTAAATTTGATGCAACAGATTCTATTTCATTGTCTATTTTGGTATTAATGACTTTAAAATATACGGTTTGTCCGGGTCTGTAAATCGCTCTGTCTGTAAAGATTTGAGCTTTTGTACGGGTTTGTTTATTCGGATTATAGATTTCACGATTATTGTTACCATAGATTTGCATCAACTGAAAATCATTTGTTTTCGGCTGTTGAATCAAAATCGCTCTGTAATAATCTTTACTATTGGTCATCGGAAATTTGAAAACCCCATTTTCATTAGTTTTACCGGCAACTTTATTTAAAGCTTTACCTTCTACAAACTCATAAAATGTAAGATCTTCATTATTGATAGGCTTCCCATTTTCTGAGCTGATTAATTTCAATTCATTAGAAAGGTTATTGCTTTCGTTGATATTCTGATAAATAATTTTATGATTTGAAACTAAAAAATAAAAGTTATGATTATTACCTTCTTCTGGTTTTGAACCTGAAACTTCATATTCGGCAACATAAATTCCGGAAGGAAGTGCCTTCATTTCAACCGAAGTTTTGTGAAGCTGGTAATCTTGAGAATCATTCAACTGAAAAACTTCTTTTCTTACCAACGATTTTTTTATTTTTGAATAAGCATTATCATAAGGGCTTCTCGCGAATTGAATCAACGGTAAAAAATTATCTTTTACTTCATAGATCTTCACAGAAAATTCTTTTACATTCTTAAACTCAGCAACCAAATGAATCGGCAGATTGGGCTGAGTTTGTTCTTCATATTTAAAACTTAAAAAAGGATTAATAATCTGATTTTCCTTATTTTTAATATTTTCAATAAAAGGAGATTTCGGATATTGATTTTTGATAGAATTGACAAGTTGAAGCGCTTCTTTTTCTTTTTTTCCTTTAATTAATTCATCTATTATTTCCTCTGTAATAAGCACTTTGTAATCACCTTCAATATTCATTTTTATTAAATTCTGAAGCTGTACTAATTTATCTTTACAAGAAGTAAAAATACAATTCTCAGAAAGTTTCTGATGTAGAAAATAAAGTTTAGAATTGCCCGTACTTTTAACAATTAATTCATCAAAAATTGCATTGATTAAAACTCTGTTTTCCGCCAGTTCGTTTTTTGTAAACAATTCATTATTAGATAATAAATTTACCTTTTTCAAAGAATACCAATCCTGCAAAGTAGAGAAATAAGCAATGTAATCGGTATTGAAAAAAATATCTTTATATTTTACCAAAGACACCTTGTTCATCGCCTGATTTTGCTGGTCAAGTTCTTTAAAATTTTGAAGTAAATAATTTTTAAAATCAAGCTTGCTCCATGTTTCAATTTGTGAAACATCCTGAGAATTCATATTGGTTCTGCCATTTATTTCCCAAGAATGCTCATTGTAATAATCAAGGGTAAAACCCGACAACAAAACCTTGTACACTAAAAGATCATCACCTTTCAGGTTCTTTTCTGTCGTTTTTAGTTTAGCAAAAAACTTTGATCCTGAATCATTTTTCTCATCGTCATTGGTTCGATTTACAATGCTGAATTCTGCTTTCAGAGAGCGAATCAACTGGAGCGCATTATTTTCTTTCATAGCTTGTTTTTGAATTTCCAAAACAACCGGAAGATTTGATTTGTAAGCTCCCTTTTCATAATTTGTTTGTATTTTTTTCCATTGTGTATCGTAATACTTCTGACTGAAAGCATTAGAGAGACACGATAAAAACAGGATAAGGAACAAAACCTTGGAAAATCTTTGCATAAGTGTTATTTTTGGTAAATGAATTGCTTAAAAGTACTGAAAAAATCTGTCATCGACAGTCAACTTTACGTATCCTTAATGGGAACGCTTTTCGCAGTATTTTTCATGATGGAGCAAAACACATTCCGTTTCCCTTCTGTTCTTTTGATATTTATCACCTATTTCAGTGGATATTTGTATACGAAGTATCAATACACAAAATATTTTTACAAAATCCTATTATTAAATATCGTCACAGGAATTATTTCGGCGGCTTTAATTATTTTTAATCATAATGAAATACGTTTGGTAAAATGGTTTGTGATTGTAGTTTTAGGATTACTATACAACAGTTTTTTTCTTGAAACCTATATCCGAAAAATTCCGTTACTCAAAGTATTTTATGTAGGTTTAGTTTGGGCATTGGTCAATTGTTGGCTTACTTTACCTGCATTTAATTTTCCTATATTTTTTATCAGTTTCTTTTTTGTGACTGCACTCGTTTTGCCATTCGACATTCGCGATATGAAAAGTGATACCGTTCAGACATTTCCGAAACTAATTGGTGTTCAAAACACAAAATACCTTGCTTACGTTTTTATTTTCGTTGCTTGTATTTTAGCTATTTTTCATTTGAAAATTCAGTTTGCTGTAAGCTTTTTTCTAGCCTCGGTATTTACTTATATTCTGGTTTACTTTTCAAAAAATTCTAATAGAGATTCGTATTTTTCTTTTTGGGTTGAGAGTTGTTCCGGCTTACCTTTTTTGTTTTTAATTATTTATCTTTACTTAAAATTTTGAGTGATGGAAAATATGAATGAACAAAAACTTAAACTGATTCAGAAAATAATCAGAATTGATAACATTCAAGTTCTTTTAAAAATAGAAGAATACATCGCTGAATTTGAAAAAAACGATACAAAAAACATTGTGAGTGATGATACAGCAATTTATCAATCAAAAATTCATTTTACCAATGAGCAATTAAAAATGATTAAAGAAGCTGAACAAGACATTGAAAATGGAGATTTTTACACTGATGAAGAAGTAAAAAAAATGACTGAAGAATGGCTAAAATAGTCTGGTCTTCTAAGGCTCTTTTTGATAAAAAAGAAATTCTTGAATTTTGGATTTCAAAAAATAAGTCAAATGCATACAGTAAAAAATTAAATCTTTTAATTGAACAAAAACTGAAACAAATTTCAAAAAATCCAGACTCTGGAATTCAAACAAACATTGAGAATATAAGAGCTATTTTAGTTGAAAATTATTATATCCATTACTCTATAAAAACTGAAACAATTCGAATTTTAAGAATTTGGGATGCCAGACAAAATCCCGAACATTTTACTATATAAATGATCATCAACAAACTCACCCTTTACAATTTTAAAAATCATTCTGAAAAAAAGTTTGAATTTTCTCCACAAATCAACTGTTTTGTAGGAAATAACGGTGTTGGAAAAACCAATATTCTCGATGCACTGCATTACCTTTCTGTAGGAAAAAGTTTTTTAGGAAATACCGATACCAACAACATCAAAAAAGATGAAGATTTTTTCACCCTCGATGCTGAAATTCAGAATGAAGAAAGTGAAGATACTTTAAAAATATCTCAGCCGAGAGAAGCAAAGAAAGTCATTAAAAAGAATGATAAAAGTTATGATAGAATGGCCGATCACATTGGTTATTTGCCAAGTGTGATGATTTCTCCGTACGATTCAAACCTTATTTCTGATTCTGGGGAAAGTCGCAGGAAATTTTTAGACTCTATGATTTCTCAGACCGATTCAGGATATCTTTATGATTTGATTCAATATCAGAAAACGATTCAGCAACGAAATGCTTTATTAAAATATTTTGCAAAAAACAGAGTTTGGGATAAAGATTCTTTGGAGATTTACGATGATCCAATCACAAGATCCGGAACTAAGATCTTTGAAAAAAGAAGAGAATTTGTCGCAAAACTAAATCCTATTGTTCAAAATTTCTATCAAATCATTTCAGGAGGAAAAGAAAGTGTTTCTGTGATTTATGAATCTCATTTATTGGAAGGCTTCGACTCCGCTCAGCCTGACAAAAAATTTCGTGAACTTTTAATTGAAAGTTTAGAGCGAGACAGAATGCTTACTTACACTTCAAAAGGAATTCATAAAGATGATCTTCTTTTTGAGATGGATTCTGTTCTCATAAAAAAAACAGGTTCTCAAGGACAGCAGAAATCGTTTTTAATTTCATTAAAATTAGCTCAAATGAGTCTGATAAAAGAATTAACAAACAAAACACCTATTCTTTTACTGGATGATATTTTTGATAAGCTTGATGATACGCGCGTTGCGCAATTAATCAAATTGGTCAATCAGGAAAATTTTGGGCAAATCTTTATTACCGATACACACAGAGAACGTACTGAAAGTGTGGTGAAGAAGATCAATGAAGAGAGTATAATATTTGAAATATGATTCGGGATGCGAGTTTCGAGATACGGGATTTTAGAGATTTGGGATTATAGTTTGGTAAATTGCATTTATTAATTTAAAAAAACACAAATAATGAGTTATAGGAATTTAGACATTTACAAAATGGCTTTTGATTTATTTACAAAAACTCACAAAGCGTCTTTTCTCCTTCCTAAATATGAATTGTACGAATTAGGAAGCCAGTTAAGAAGGTCTTCTGATTCTGTTATTACTAATATTGTTGAGGGTTATGGGCGTTCTGTTTATAAAAATGAATACTATAGATTTTTAGTCTTTAGCCACGCAAGTAATGACGAAACAATTAATCATCTTGAGAAAATTATAATTCTATATCCTGAATTTTCAACAGAATTTGAAGTTTTAAAACAGCAATACGATTTATTAGGTGGAAAAATTAATATTTACAAAAAATGGGTTAAAGAAAACTGGAATGAAGGCAAATCTTAAAAATTATAATCATTTTAAAAACCCCGAATCAACGAATCACGAAACCCGTATCCCTAATGAAAAAAAATAAAAAACGAGAATTTCAATCTTCTGAGCTGGTAAAATCTTTTGCCAGAATCCATGGTTTTGAAGATAAGCTAGTTGCTTTTGAAATTAAAGATTTTCTGGAAGATTATCTTGATGAAAGCCTTTTTCAGGAAATTATCAGTGTTAATTTAGACGATAAAATTATTCAACTCAGAATCAATTCACCTTTGCTGAAAAACGATTTTAAAATGAGAAAAAGCTTTTACCTCAAAAAGTTTCAGGATAAATTTGGGGAAGAAAAATTTATCGACGTTCAGATTTTGTAGGAATAGAATTTTGTACCAGTTTATTTGATTTCAAATCAAAACTAGATTGCAGTGGAAGGAAAAACTTCAAAGGATTTCTTACAAAATATCTAAAAATTGCACGGTAAATCTCTCTTACTTCCCCAAAATTCATTTTTCTTGAACGGAATGCCAAAAACATCGACAAGCTGAAACTTACCAGAAAGTTGAAAAAGCCAATTACAAAAACGGTAATGAATGAGATCCAGAAAACTGATGATTCTACCGAAAAATCTTTTCCATACAATCCAATGGCAAAATTTCCAGCGGCAAAAGTAATGTGACGAATATCCAGGTCAAGGCCGAAAAATAGACCAATCGGCGCTGTTGCTCCAAGAAAAACACCGAACCAGAAATTAGAAACAATTCCTGCCCAGTTTTTAGCATAATATTTCGAAAGGCTTTTGGCAAAACGAGCTCCAAACATTCTTTTTATCGGAAGATTTTTTGCAATACGATCAGGAATTTGGTAAAATACTGAATTGTTCCCAATATTACCGGAAATAATCCCTGAAATAAAAAGATAAAAACCAGCAATACAAGCGTGCAGAATTGCTTTAGACTCAAAAGGATTAAGGTCTTTCAGTAATTTATCTGATTTTTCTACCGCTAAATTTTGTGAAAAGAAAACATCCAAACCATAAATGATTAACAATGCGATCGGGAAAGAAAGAAGTACATTTCCTACAAAAGCAATAAACTGACTTCGGAATAATTTTGAAACCAAATCAGCGAATTCAGTATAATTATTTTTGGTGCTTTCCTGTTCAGATAAAACTTTGGTCATCGTGGCAGCCGTCATTGCAGGCTGTTTGGTTGCCAACGTAAACCCCATCAGATAAATCATCACAAATCCCATTGCGTAGTTTAATGAATATAAAAACGCGTGAAAAAAGTCGCTTCCGGGCATAAAACCGTACAACATTTTCAGAATACACAATGCACCCACGATAATTCCTCCACCGCTTGCTTTGTAGAACATTTTCATGTACTGTTTGCGACTTGAAGTGATGTAATGACTTCCAGTTTCTGCAGTGTGATTGGTAATTAAATGCGAGATCAAACGAGTACTGTCATTGATAAGATCTGAAATATTGTTCTTGTGAGACTTATAGCTCAGAATATTAAAGATCAACTGTTTAGATTTAATAACAATATCTTCGGGCTGATCGATGATCAATAAGTTAACAATTTCAGAAATCCTCTGTGTCTGTTGACGGATCTTAAGCAGTGACTGGTTAATTTTCCCTGAAATACCGTATTTTGAGGAGTTTTTAAAAGCGATATTCACGAAATCCTGACATTGTTCCGCATAAATTTTGATCTGCTTGTAACGGCTGTCTTTTGAGTGAAGCTGAATTTCAGGATTGATCTTGAATTCTTCCGCCAAAGCTTCCAATTCATTTTGTAAAGCCAAAAAAGGATTGTCGAAATTCCTGTATTCGGGAGCCATTCTTACTACATCAACTTCAAGAGCCATCCCCGTAACGCGCCAAGAAAGGATATTCATCGAAAATATCAACTCTCTTTTTACATTTGGTTTCTCAATGAAATCTGAAATTCCTAAAATGCTCAAAAACTCATTCACCTCATCTTCCGGAATATTATGCAAATATTCAAGATCGGTTTTTGGTCTGAGACTTACGTTATCGATAAGATACCAAACCGTATTTTCGTTTTCTACGGGTGGTAAAACTTTATTTAATATTCTTTTTTTGAGCTCAGGAAAAAATGCATTTTCTGAAAGAATATTAGCCTCCGTTAAAGAAAGGTTGAAAGGTCTTACTCCAAAAACATTGGAAAGATAATGCCTAAAATGAGCTGTAGAGTTTGGATTTGATTTTAAAAAATTAATAACATTTTTAAAATCTGTCTTCTTTATAGCCTCTAAAAACTCAGCTAAAGGCTCCAACGAAGAAGTCTCATTCTTAAAAGAAAAATACTTTTTTAGAACAGATTCAAAATTTTTTGTACTTGAACTCAGCAGTCTCATTGGTGCAAAGATACTATTTCAAACTTACATTCCTCATTTGTCTCATAATCCAGTTGTGTTTCTTTCTCAGATAAGGAGATGGATTTTTGGGATCATATTTTTTAGGGTTTGGCAAAACAGCTGCAATCCAGGCTGCTTCCGAAGTATTAAGATCTTTTGAAGATTTACCAAAATAATACTGTGCAGCAGCTTCTATTCCAAAAACGCCCTGTCCCATTTCAATAGAATTCAGGTATCTTTCCAAAATAATATCTTTAGACCAAACCTTTTCGATAATGAATGTATAAACAGCTTCAAGCCCTTTTCTCACCCAACTTCTGCCTTGCCAAAGGAAAATATTTTTAGCCGTTTGCTGTGAAATGGTACTTCCGCCTCTTATTTTTTTACCCTTTTCATTATTTTTCATCGCTTTTTCAATGGCTGTATAATCAAATCCATTATGGTTGAAAAACTTCTGATCTTCTGAAGCAATGACCGCTTTTTTTACGTTAGCTCCCATTTCATCGTAAGAAATATAATCACGGTGCAATTTTCCGTACTCAAAAAGTCCACCGATTTGTGTAATCGTAATGGGGGGATTGAAAAATCTACCCCAAACAATGAAAACTACATTCAGAATCAGAACAATAAAAATAAATTGTTTTATTTTTTTCCACATAAGCTAAAAACTTGACGTAAAAATATGAAAATACTGCGAGTTAAGGAGTTGATCGTTTTTAGTTGTTTGTTGACACATTGAATTTCAGCGATTTAAAAATGTAAATATTTACAAGAGCTTACTTCAATTCGTTCATGTAAATCAGGTGATAATTCGGTAAAAGTTCAGGATGAAATATTTTGATATAATCTTTTAGAACCAAATCTGAGCGCACCACTCCACTTTCAAAAAAATCATTAGCTTTCTGCTTTTCCTTGCCTGAAATCCCATAGATTTTCCCTTTGCTAAACACTTCCAGTTTCCCATAAAAAGGATTGATATTGAGCATCTCTTTTTTAGATAAATGGTTTCCCGCATTTACCCAAAACTGTATATTCTTAGATTTAGCAAAAACTTCTTCAAAGCTCATTGTTACAGCTTTTTCTTCTGTATTATCTTTTAAAATATAATGAGCATTCGCGTCTGCAACATAATTGGCCGTAAAGGTTTTTCCACCCGGCATATACCAAATATCGCCATACATTTCGTTTGCCAAGACATTGGGTTTTAAAGTTGCTTTTGAAGCTAATGTTTTTAAATCATTATAATCTTTCTGAATTTGATTAAATTTCTCTTCAGCCTCTTTTTCTTTTCCTAAAAGCTTTCCGAATAATCTAATATAAGAAGTCTTTACCATCGGGCTTTGCTCCATATACTCATCTAAAAAGATTACCTGAATATTATTATTTTTCAAAAGCTGATAGGTATTATCAAAACTTGCAATGTAGTTGGTAAAAATAGCATCGGGTTTCATAGAAATTATTTTCTCAACATCATACTTCTGTTCGTTGCCGACGTTTTGAATTTTTCCCGATTTTAATAAGTTATCGATTTTTTCTGAGTAAATATATTCCGGGCTTGCAATTCCAATCACTAAATTTTCAGCTTTAAGTTCAGATACAAACCCCATTAAACTTGCATTTAAAAGTATAATTTTACGGAAAGGAACTTTACTTTTTTCAAAACTATAGTTAAAATTACCCGATTTTACCTCTAATTTTCCAGCAGCATCCTTAAATTGTAGTCTTTCGGAGATAATTTGCCAATCTGAAGATGAAACTTTTGGTTCTCTTTTACAGTTGGTTAGAAATAAAAATGCGATTATCAGTAAAAAATTTGCTTTCATCTTTCAAAGAAACTAAAAAAGTATTATATTTGCAAACCTTTAAACAATAAGGAAACAACGGCCTCGTGGCGCAACTGAATAGCGCATCTGATTACGGCTCAGAAGGTTACAGGTTTGAATCCTGTCGAGGTCACAAGACCGACATTTGAAGTTTTTTCACTTCTTTGTCGGTTTTTTTTATTTCCTAACTCCTTGTTAATCAAGGCAATATTACCAGCTAAACTGTTGATTTTTGTGGTTTGAAAATACTCGCCGTCGAATGTTAACTTTTCAGGATATATCAAACCAACAATTGCGCGTTTGTCAATTGTACTTGCGTTATTATATCTTTCAGAGATGTTTACAATGGCATTTAATGCTTGACTCATCTTCTTTTCAATATCATCTGTATGACCAGAATTTTTTAATGAATTTAATTTAAAGTTAATTTCTTCAATTTCCACTTTATACTTCATTTTAATCCTTTTAAAATCTTCTTCATCCAATTTATCTTCAAGATACATATCTCTCGCTTTGTCAATTCTTCCTTCGATAGCATTAAGTTTATTCTGCAAAACCTTTCTTTCATCATTTAGACCATTTGAAACTATTGAAAAGTTCTGTTCTAAAATTGTTTTCAATATTTTCTCAGCACCGATGCTGAATCTAAATTTTGATAGTTCTTCGACAAAAAGATCATTAACTATTTCAGAATTATGCCTGAAACCACATGAGGTTGTGCAATGGTAATAGTAGTAATGCTTGCTTCTGCCCTTAGCACTACTGGCTGTAAGAGTTTTATTGCATTTTGGACAAAGTAATAATCCTCTTAAAGGATACCGTTCTTCATTTATTATTCTTCCTGCCGGTAAAAAATCATCTTTATTGCTTTTACGATGGAGAACCCTTTGAACTTTCATGAAAAGTTCTTCAGAGATCAGTGCCTCATGTTTTCCTTCAACAATTTTTTCCTCCTCGTCGTTGTACGCCTTTAGAAATAATTTTCCGCAGTAGGCTATATTTCTCAACCCATCCATAAATGAATTTTTCGTCAGCTTTCTGCCTTCTCTCCTGTTCATTTCTTTTAGAATAACTGCTGTAGGTAGATGTCCTTTCGCAACCTGCTTGAAGGCCCATATCATATTTGTTGCTTCAGGCTCTTTAACAGCTACATATTTACGACCGTCTTCTGTACATCTGTTGATGTAACCATATGGAGCGATACCCATCATTCTACCCTCTTTAATTGCTCTTCTCATCCCATACGTTACATTCAATGCCCTCCTGTCATTTTCTACCTCAGGCGTTGATAAATATATTGCTAACAAAAGTTTATTTTCGGGTACACGTAGATCTAATGGTTGTTCAATAGCCTGAGGCGTAATACACAATTTATTAAGGTTGGATATCATCTGATAAGCCTCACTGGTATTACGGCTAAATCGATCCCATTTTGTGAAAAATAAGAATTTGTTCTGTCTAGAACCTCTTCCTTTTCTAATATTAAACAGGTATTTTTTCCATTCAGGCCTCTCAAAAGTTTTGGCAGAATGATCTTCATAAATGATTTTGTCAATTGTTATGTTCAGGGAAGAACAATGTTTGCGTAAACGCTCTTCCTGATCACGTTGTGAATACCCTTTATCTGCTTGTTCGTCAGTTGACACGCGAATATATAGATCAGCAACTTTCATAATTTTTTATTTAAAAGTGGGATAAGAGAATCTTTACAAGAATAGAATAATGTAAGATTTAAATACTTTGTAATCACTAAAGTACGAATTAATCTTCAGGTGATAAAAACTCCTTGATGGTAATTTTAACCATTGTATGAAAAAATAGTAAAATTTCAGCAGCCTCGTCATCAGAAACGATAGTGCCTGAATCCTTTAGCATTTTTATAGCTACATTTAATGGCAATTCCTGAAATTTCATAACCGACTCCAGCTCAAATTTATTTGAGCTTTCAGTAATCGGATATTTTATTATTTCCCTTTTAGCCATTGTTAATCTTTACTACATGAAATCTTTTAAACTCAATTTCAACTTACTATTATCACTGATGATTTATTAGTTTAAGAAATAGAATTGTCGGTAGTTTTATTCAATAAAAATCTATAATATTTTTGAATAAAACTATATGGATTTGGTGCGGGAGGCTATTCAAGAGCAATCTGGATTATTAAAATTAGATAAACACTGATTTTGGGCTAAAATGTATTTTTGGATCTAATAGTGAACGAATTGTGTTGTAACTATGTACTTATTTTAATCTTTTAAAACATTTTTAAAATAGCTGCATCTAAGGTTAGGAGAAGTTTTCTACAAGCTGATATATCATCTTTATCCCAAAAAGATTAGAAAACATCGTGTTTTCTAATCTTTTGTAGTGGACAGCATGAACCTCATCATAGAAGTCTTTGCAAGTAAAATCTGCTCGGCAAGTAATCATTTTTGGTTAGCCCTAACTATGTTAACTAACAACAGGACAACTCAAAAATTACTAAAAACTTAGTTAACTTTTATCGCCTTTTACCTAAATATGAATTTTGATAATTTTCGCCTTCTCTCATTATATTTAAATAATTCAATAAATTCTCAGGTTTTGAAGATGTAATTGAAGCTTCATTATCTAATTTGAAAATCATTTTGTTTTCGGCTGCTCGTTCTGATTTGAAGTCAGTCTTCGAGTTGTTGGAATTATTCTGTTTTTCAATTTTATATTTTGCTATTAGATTCTCTTTCGTTTCGGGTAGTTCTTCCAACTTTTTATCCAATTCAGAAATCTTCTCTTCAGTAGCTTTAGTTTGCTTCTCAATTTCTGCAACATTAACCCCTTTTGCAGCAAGATTTTCAATCACTTCTTGAACTTGAGCTTTATGTAAATCAATTGTCCTTTGATAAGAAGGTAACTGTGTTCTCCAGTAGTCAGAATTTACATCTTCATTTTTTGAATATCCTTCGATCCTATTGTAGGAATGTTCAGCTTTAGCTATTAATTCTTTCACTTTTAAGAAATCTTCATATTTCCTCAGAACAAAAGCACTATCTGCGAGATGCTTGTTTTTCTCACTTTCAATCCTTTTTTTCATTAATTCGATTTCAATGTTGGCTCGGGTTTCGGGATTGGTAATGATGGATGTTTTAAGCTCTTGTGTACTGATGTCCGAAATATCCAAAACATCCGCACCTTTTTTCATTGCTTCTAAATATCTTGCCTGTTTGGATTGCAGTTTTTGAAGCATAAAAACATCAATACTGTCATTGGTCAGCATAAAATTGATTCTCATATTTTCGTTTTTATTTCCTTGCCTCCACGCTCGTCCTTCGATCTGTCGCAAAGACGTGAAATTGTAGGGTAAAGTAAGCATATACACATCTGTGGTATTTTCCTGAAGGTTCATTCCTTCCTGAATGGCTTCACTGCCGATAACAACTTTTATTTTTCCTTCATTAAAATCATTTTGAATAGAAATTCTTTGATTTTTATTGGTCGCTCCGGCGATAATTCCGATTTCTTCGGGTTTGTAACCGATTTCTTTAATGAGATATTCTTTTAGTTTTGGAAATTGAGCAACCGCCAATTCAGAATAAATGATTTGTCCGGATTCCGGAATGTCTTTTTTATTTTGATGAATTAAATCCATCGTCTGTTTCAGCTTGGGAGAATTTTCTATAAATTCTTTTACATAAGGCTCTTCATCATCATAGTATGGTGATAAATACGGCGAAATCGCAATTAAACGGGCATTGAGAATATGCGTTAGAATTGCTCCCTTTTCACTTTCACTGAAATTTTCATTGAGCAAGTCATATTGTTCTTTTGTCAGATCATTCTGATCAATTTTATACTCTTTGTTGATTTTGTTGGGACGAATCAATTCAGGATTGTCTTCTTCTCCTTTTATATCAATGAATTCCGAAAGTAATTGTTGAAACAGCGAATTGTTTTTAAATCTCCGAACATTGGCTTTAAACTTCACATCACCTTTTGCGTCAATCTCCATGTCATTATCCGCTTCCATAAAGGTCTCGAAGAAAGTATTGACATTGAAATATCCCGATTCTTCCAAACGTTTATTTGCTATTAAAGAAAGAATGGAATAATATTCCAAAGGTTTATTCGTAAAAGGCGTTGCGGAAAGTAGTGTTACATTTCTGCCATCATTTTTGTCTTGAATATATTGCGCAGCCATCCAGGTATTGATTCCCAGTTTGGAAGTCTGTTGGTTTTGACTTCTAAAATCGGAAGCAAATCTTCGGTCTTCAATTTTTACTTTTCCTACAATGTGATTGGCATTGTGAACTTCGTCGTAAGTCAAATGGTCGAATCCAAAATCTTCCCAATCATATACTTTTCCACGCTTCATTTTTCCCTCGATCTCCTTTTCTTTTTGAAGTTCAATTTGGATGTCCCTTTCCGTATGGGTAACGCCTTTCATTTCGCTTGAAGAGATGTAGCTGAATTTTGAAGAAAGCTCTTCGGTTATTTCTGATGAAAACCCGATATTATTAAAGCCCTCATAAGTAACGATGGTAATTTCTCCGTCTTTGTTGTCAAATTTTGAGAGATCATAATCTTTCCCCAAATTCCCTAAAACATTAACTTTCCCATTGGGAATCGTTTCAAAAATCGTTTCCACCCATTGTTTCAAAATACTGTCATTCGGAACTACGATGATTGGTCTTTTCGCATTTCCCCTCTCCATTGCTTCGTGCATAGAAAGAATTCCTGATAATGTTTTACCAAAACCCACTTCGTGCGCTAATAACCCTACTCCTTTTGTGGTCTGTCTTCCGATTCCTGCCTTCTGAACTTCGGTCAAACGCAATTCATGACCTTTGAAATGCAGATAGATTCTGGAAAATAATGGGAATTTAGAATAATCCGGAACGTGAATGTTATTGTAGTTTCGATTGAAGTCTTTTACAAAACGATTTCTAATATCATCGGAAAGTTCTTCCCGAACAAACTTGTAAAACAAATCATTCGCAGCAGCTTTTCGCCTTTCTCTGACTAACGTATTCCTCTCTTTATCGCTTCCTGTAACTGTTTCGTTATCTACAAAACTTCGCACTTCCCAAGCTGAAGAACCCGCAAAGGCTTCACTTGACAAAGTGCCTACAAAATCTTTGAATCTTTCTGCAAGATTGTAATTTACAATGACTGATTCGGTACGTTTTGTAACATGATTATATTGGTCTTTCTCTATTTGACCTAACTCAAATTTGTGTACGAACTCGTGGTTCGGACTGATATAAATCTCATCTAGCGATTTCGCTTTTGGTAGAACATTTTCTAATAATGATTTTTGTTTTTCGTATTGGTTTTCTGTTCCTCCAACTGCATTTTTATCAGAAAAATCCCTCTCTAATTGTTCCAGTTTCGAGTAAATATTTCCTTCAGTGTAATAAAAATCGTGAACCCAATTTCCATCAATGAAGTTCGCAAATTGATAGTGCTTTCCGCGATTATTTAATGTGCCGTTATAAGAGGTATCTCTGAATGCTTCAATTTGTTCTTTGGTAATATCAGAACTATTTTGCAAGGAAGTATTTACAATTTCATCCTGTTTGGAGAATTGATATTTTAAAACACCTTTCTTTATTTCCGGTTTTGTTTGAAGTTGATATTCGTTCCCGGCTCTCGTATTGTGAATAGAAATTATTCTATCACTTTTCTCAATCAGTTCTTTTAATTTTTCCTCTGAAAATGCTTCTGATTTTGTGATCAGCTTTTTTTGTAGTTTTTCATATTTGCCAATTTCAGTCGTAATTGTTGGAGATTTAAACTTGATGTTATTCAGTTTAAAAAGTACCAATTCAATTTTTTCTTGAGTTTCTGTTACACTTACTTCATTTTTATTGTGGTTTTCGATCCTCGCAGAATCTTTTATTTCTGCAATTCCTTCTTTTAGTACAGGAACTGTATGATCTTCCTCTAAAAACAAATCTTCAAACAGATTTCCGATCCGCTGGGTTTCTTTCCTATTTTTAAACTGTTCAATCTTAAATAAAGCTTCATCTAAATTTCCGTGAATATATTTTTCTAATCGACCGAAACGGTTGGTTTTTTCTCGGGTTTCTCCCAAAATTCTTGCTGGGTTATTATCGAAATAATTAGAAATATCAGTAGAGATATTTTGAGTGTTTTTTCTTAGAATGATAATGTCTGTTCCTATTTGTGTTCCTGCAAAAGCTCCGTTGGGCAAGCGGAAACCTTCCAAAATATTGGCATTTTTCAAATTGCTTTGACGGTTCAGCCAAGATGACGGCAGTACCATCGCCAAAACGCCGTTTGGTTTTAAAGAATCCAAAGACCGTTTAACGAAATAATCTTCATATTTAGCAATTTTCGGTTCTTCTCCCAAACCTTTGTAAAGCCCACGGTGTTCACCGTAGGGCGGATTCCCGATGACCAAATCGTATTGCTGAGAAAAGTCCTTTTTATTTCCTTTTTCATCAATGAATTCAGTTTCAAACGAACGAAGATTGATGTCAGCTTCGGGATGCAGAATCTTGGCAATTTTTGCGGTGGTCTCATTGATTTCAAATCCTGTAATTTTAGAATTTACAGATAGCTCTTGAATAGCATAATTAAAATTTCCAGTTCCAACACTTGGTTCTAAAACGGAAATTTCTTTTTGAGTTTTAAAATGGTCTTTAATTAAATTATGAACTGTATCAACAATTTTATCCTGCGTATAATATTCGTCTAAAATCCCTCTTCCTTCTTTTGCCGTTCCGCCACTTTGGAATTGGTTGCAAATTTCTATTAAGTCATAAGTGATGTTAAGATTTTTCTTCAGAAAGATTTTGTGATTGTCGGAAACAAAACAAGTTGCAGAAACTACTTCTGCAACTTGATCATTATTCAGTTTTTGCCCTTTATATTTTGAAATAATAGTATCTAACTCTACATTATTTGTTGAATTTTCACTTACCTCGGAAAGTCCTCCATTGGGTCTTCTTCTATCGGATACAGTTCTCCCGGATACGATTCCGCCCACGGAACGTCCTTGAGTCTCTCCAACATTATTCTGTTGTGAGTCGTCATAGGATCCTCTTCCTCGGTCTCGGTTTCCCAAATTGCTCCGCTCTGTGCCTGCAAGTCCATTTCCAGCATTGTTGCTGCCCACTGCTTGTCCGCTTCCGTAACTTCCGTTTTGCTCGGATTGGATCTTAGGGCTAAGTTTTCCAGTGTTGTGTTCAGGTGTTTCGTTTCCCACTTGCTGAGAATCGGATGTTCTTCCGTATTCAATTGCATTGCTTTCATTTTCAGAAATTTTTGGTTCAACTAAATTAGTATTTTTATCTTGAAGCTTGAGTTTATTCTCTAAATATTCAGTCAGGTGTTGATTCCCATTTTCAGAAATTTCATATAACGGACGAACGTCTTTGATATTTTTGCCATTAAATTCTGTAAGAATTTTTCTGGTTATTGCATTTCCCGTTCTATCCCCGGTAAAACAAAGAAACATTTTGCCATCATAATTCTGGTATCTATTGAGAAACTTTTTGCTATTTGAACCTGAATTAAGGGTAATCAATGTTCTATTATTGACCTGCTTGTTCAATTGAAGAAGCTCCAAGAATGAAAGCATATCCTTACTGTTTGTGAAAACAATAAGTTCCTTTTTATTTCCTTCAACTACAGAAATGTCATCATTTATCTCATTAAAAAAATCTTCATCTTTCACTTTTTTCTGTTTTTTATGAAGTGGTTAAATTCAAAAATTTCTTTGGCTTCACTGTCCCAGTTTTTTCTCGGTATCAACTGAAGGGTTACAAATATGTCAGATTTTTTATTGTAAGAATCAATCCTTTCGAGCCTTCCGTAGTAGTCCTTTTCCGCGTGTTTGTAAATAGAGTACGGTAAAATAGTATCAGTTGGATAAATGTAAAACCGGGTGTACATCCAAGGTGAGTTGATTTCAAATCGTTTGTATTTTTTCTTAAACAAAACCGTATCACTCAAATTTTTTCTGTTTCTGTAATTGGGGATTTTTTCCTGAGAAAACAATGTTCCTCCTTTTTTCTTTTCAACCGAAAGCGGCTTTTGTTTATTTATAATGTCTGACAGAATAATTTTGCCGGGATTTTCATTTTCAATAGTATAGCACAATGAATCTTTAATGAAATAAATCTGTTGGGTTATTTCGGGAGCATTAGCATCCGGAATCCTTTCTATAATGGAATCTCCTGAATAACTAAGGCTTGACAAATGAAAACTTTGGATGTTGTTCAGATTTTTGGAAACATCAAAATATACATTGGAGACAACATCGATTCCTCCTTTTTCGAATTTGATTTCTTTGTGGCAGGAAGTGCTTACAAAAAGAAATAACAAGCTGGGTAGTATTAAAAGTTTTTTCATAGAAATAGGGATTAAAAAAGCGGCAGCCTAATTAATTTGACTTACCGCTGGGAAATAAATGATGGGTTGTAAGTCTTATCTATCGTTTAATGCTTTGTTCCTTCACATTGTTTTTTTCGTGCTTGTTATCCTGTTCCAAGCCTTCCAAAGTTTTATTGGTGTTGATTCTGTTCATATCGGAATCATACAGATTCAGATTTTTGTATTGCGGATTCAGCACCGCTTTGCCTTCTACCACTTTATCGTCCAATTCAAATTTTACCTTGACGATATTTCCTTTTTCCAAAGATTTTATGGTACTTTCCTTCCATTCAGGCTTATCGAAGATCAGTTTGGATTTTTCGATGATCTGGGCAGTATCAACGCCGTAATTTTTGTAAAAATTCTGGAAATTATAATTTCCTTTTTCAGTTTTCGGTTCTTCGAAATTGAGCTTTACAAAGGCAGGTTCTAATTTTTCTGTTTTTGGATTGGTGAACTCTATTTTCACAGTGCGACCTTCCAGAAGATTGACGGCTTCCTTTGCTGTAAATGTATTTTCCTTGTTTACATAAAAATTATGAGAGATGCTTTCATCTTTTTCATTTTCAAGAGTTGCATTATAAGAATTGAGAAAAACGCCTCCGTTTTCCGATTTATTAAATTTCAATGTAAAATCTACTTTGTTTTCAGGCAAGGTTTTGTCGGACGTGGTTTTAATTTCAAAATCTTGTTTGGCAGATTTAATTCCTTCTTCAATATCTTTGTGAAGTTTTTCACCCTCTCCGAAACCGAGGTATTTCATTTGGTCTTTTAGGTATTGTACCTGATCAAATTCTTTGTTGTTTTCCATAATGTTTGGGTTTTGATTGTTAAATTTTATTTCGTTGATTGTTAATATTCGATTTTTTGGTAAACTATCTTCTTCCAGATAGATTTTTAAAATTTCACCGCTATCCAATAATTCGTAGGATTCCCCATATTCCGGTATTTCCAATAGGCCGAAAGCCAATTCGTATTTGTCATTTTTTGACAACGTATGACCATCAATAACATTTGGGATTGTGTCCATTTGTGTAAGAGAATAATCTCCATCTGTTGTTCCGAATTCCATTTTTTCTGAATAAGCTTTTCTTTGGTTCGCTGTGATCTGCAAGTTCTCCAGTATGAATTCGTTTTCTTTCATATAGATCCTGTAATTGAGAATATCATTTTTTTCCTCTTCGGAAAGTTTCGGATAAAGATTATTTTTGACTGCTTTTTCCTTTAGGTCTCCTTCCGCATATATTTTAAAGTCGTGCAAAGTTTGTGGTTCATTATAAAAATCTCTCATACCTGTCCATTCTTTGCCGCCATACGGTAATCTATATTCCTGCGTTTGCAGATCATAGCTGTAGTAACTGTGACCATCTGGGCTTTTCAGAGATCCGCTCCCATCATCGTAGCCGCGCCATACCCTGCCATCCGGAAGGTCAGATGCAGGGATTAAATTTTCTTTAAAGCCTTCATCTGAAAAAAAGTCTGCATTTTCTTCCAGATCAGTCTTTTCAATTTGATTGACCACTTCTAATGATAACTTTGCGGCTTCTACTTCATAATTTCGATAATGATGAGCTTGCTTTTCATCAATTTGAGTATAGGTCAAACCGGAACTTAAATCAGTTTTTTTCTCCAATTCCTGAGCCCAGAGATCAGAAAGAAATTTCTGCTTTATTGACTCATTACTTATAGTAATTTCAGTAGACTCCCTGTTATTTTGCAAAATCAACTGTTTATTGGCTAGTTGCTGCTTTTCAATAAATCTTATTAATTCAGCGGTAGTATTAAATTTATCCTCAATAGGGAAACCCTGATTTGATTTGAAAATTGTTTTCAATGTAAAATTTGAGCCTATGATAACTTCTCTTCCCTTAGATTGGTGAATGGACATAAACTTTTTCTCTTTATCGGTAAACAGCCTCTCTCCGTCCCGAAAAAACTGTTCAGGTGAAGTATTTTCAATTTCCTTCACAAAATTTTTATAAGCCTTCGTTCTCGGAACTATATTTTTATCAAACCAGGTCAGATTAATTTCCATTTTATTTACCTTCTAAACTTTCTTGATTTCTCCACTTCTTCGTCATGCTCCTGGTCATCGTCTCTTCTTTGATTGGCATCCTGATACACATCCGGGTCGTTCACATTCAGTTGAATGTCGGAATTATCTGCTTTGGAAATTTGTTTTTGGTTCTTAGATATGCTGTTCACGGAATTGATCTCTCTGGACACGATGCTGAGATCATTCGTTATCTCCTTGGATATTTCAGGATACTGGTCTATCTTGTCCAAAAGATAACTTTTCAGTTTCAGCAATTCATTTTTATATCGATTTAGTTCTTCTGTATCCTTTTTATCAGCAATGATGGCAGTAAGCTCCGTAGCGTTTTTGATGAAGTCAAACTCAACAACTTTTTCGGTTTCTTTGTCAAAAATGAAGGCTTTTTTTTCGAAACTCAGTTCATTTGCAGATTTAGAAACATTCTTGACATCAGTATATTGAATATTATTTTTACTGTTTACAAGAATTTCAGAAATACTTTTGTCTCTTTCTAAAAAGATAACTTTCAATTGGGTGTTATTATCTGTAAGCTGAAAAGTAGCCCTGTTTTCGTCGTGGTCTGCAACAATGGTGTATCCCTTCAGAAATTTCTGAATATCATCTGCATTCAGTTTTTTAGAGAATGACAGATCTTCATTGATAATTCCGTATTTTTTTAGTTCGTCTGTTGGTAAAGTATTAGTGTTCATAATGGTTTGCTATTAAATTGTTTACTTTTATGAGGTCATTTAAGAAATGAGAAGGATTGATGCTCTGTCCAAATTCTTTCACCGAAAAATGCAGATGTGGACCTGTAGAGTTTCCTGAGTTTCCACTTTTCCCAATGATAAAGCCTGCTTTTACTTGTTCTCCTGACCGATAATATATTTCTGAGAGATGTAGGTAAGAGGTTTCGAAACGGTCAAAATGTTTTACTTTTATAAAATTTCCACCGCCTTTAGAATCCCAACCTGTTGCAGTAACAATTCCGTCCAAAACGGAATACACATTTTCAAAGCTTGCTTTTAGATCGATACCGTTGTGTGTTTTTTTTCTTCCGAAAATAGGATGAGTTCTTATTCCGTAGGAAGATGTAACTGTTATTTTGTTTTTAAGTGGCATTACGATTTTTGAAAAAGATGCCGCCGGTTCATCTACGAAATCATACGTTGTAGAAAAGTTTTGTTTTTTTGATGATTGCTGTGCCTCTTCTACTCTATTCAGTGCTTGCAGCATCAAAGAATCTTTCAGTTTTTCAAACTCATTTTTCCGTGCATTTTTCACACTGCTATAATCTTTAAGCAGTGTTTTCAATGAATCTATTTGACTCGTTAACCACTTCGTCGAACCTTTAGTTTCATTTTTTAAATCTGATTTTGTGGTGATATTTAGAACTTGCTTCCAAGATTTCTTAGCCTTCTTTTGTTGTACCGGTTCTTCGATATCAGATTTATCTGATACTTTTAGATTTTCAGATTTTTTCGGTACCGTTGCTGTAATCGTATTAAATTGCGCAGATGATAAGCAACTGTAAAACAGCGCCATCAACGTAAATGTGTATTTTAGTTTTTTCATTTTATGCAGCTTTTATATTTTCATTCACAATGAGTTCCACTTCTTTGTTGATCTTTCTAAAGTTGGTCATCAGCACTTCTTCTTTGCGGTTGACCCCTTTTTTATCCACAAAAGAGTAATAAGATGGCATTTTAACATAGTTTTTTTCTTCTTCCTGAATGGCTTTCATATCCAAATTAATTTTACCCCTAATTGCAGATGTTTTATATTGCTCAGCAGCGTTTTCTTCTCCCCGTGCGATTATTCCTACCATTTCTCCTGTTTTCAAGCCTGCTATTTTACCTGCCGGAATCATATTATCCATCTTTTCATTGATACTGGTGGTCGTTCCTTGCTGTGAAATAGATTGTGAGTATGACTTTTGTTTAATTTTTCCGAAAAGTTTTTCCAACCAATCCAGTGTATTTTTGTCTCTGGCAGAACCGGATAGAATATTCCCGACAATGGCAGAAATCGTATCAGCAACTTCTTTTTTGTAAAACTGTCTGAGCTGCGGAATTTCCTGAAGTCCAAGCATTACAGCAACTTTATTGCTTCTTGCAGTAGCTACGACGTTATCAATTTTATGAATATAAATCGTCGGAAATTCGTCTGCGATAATTCCTCCCGGTAAATTATGTTTGGAATTGATCAATCTTAAAGTCCTGTTTAACACCGAGGAATACAATGCTGAATTAATGTCCTGTGTTCCCGGGTCTGATGCTAGTATGATAATGGAGGGATTTTCACGATCGGTAATCTTCAATTCTACTTCATCTCCGGAAAACACCCAGAAACTCTCTTTTGTTGCCAATCGGGAAAGGAAAATTTTCAAGGTTCCGATTTGTCCTTCCAATTGGTCAAAAGCTTTGTTGTCATAAGCCGTCTTGAAGGGTGAAAGCAAAGAGAAAATTTCTTCATTGGTAAAAAGTGTATCGAAAATTTCTTTGTAGCTTCGGTTCATAAAGGAAAGAATATGAGGCAGATCAGAATATTTTCCATTTTCGAATGTTGCAAAAAAATAAATGCAGGACGAAAGAAAATTGATGGCAGATTGAGTAAAGAAAGCTTCAGAGCCTCCTACTGAACTCGAACCTCCTTTTTGTAAAGAGGACACCATTGATTCGGCCATTTCCTGAGCTTCGGCCAAAGTTTGGATGTACTTTTTATGAAACGGATTTACTCGTTTTGATTTTTCAACTTCATTTAGGTTGATGACGTGGAAATTGTAATCATAGTCAGATTCCTTACTTTTTTTCAACAAATAATGGTAATATGCAATCTGTGATAAGTCGGGGAATTTAAAATCGTAGATACAGAGACAGAAACCTTTTGCAATCATTTGTCTTATAGCAGGATTTATGACACCAAACGACTTCCCAGAACCTGGCGTTCCAATGACCATCGTTCCTCGAAAAGGATTGATATTCATCCAACCTTTATTGCTCTTATTTTTATAACGAAACAAATATGGAATATTGATGGTCATATCCGATGTTACCAATTCTTGATTTTGGTCGAACGATTCTTCCTCTACATTCCATCGGTCTTTTCCCATTTTCTGCTGCATCAGTTTTGAAATACTGTCTGCACCCATTTGAAGAATAACGGCTCCTGAAAAAGAAAGAACAGCATAAATTACCTGGTAGAGATTGAAGCCGGGAAATACTTTTGGAAGTTTTTCATTTCCTGCATCATTTTGCCAAATCAACGACGAGAAAATCATCAACAATCCCAAGACCATAGGAACGACAATTTCTTTAGCAATATTTAGGTCTTTCTTTTTCTTGGCTTTTGTTCCAATCGCAACTAACCCTATCAAAATCAAGGTTGCAAATTTGGCATTGATAGGTGGGTAAATAAAACTCAGTTTTGAAAAATTTTTCAATAAGTTTGATACTACCTGAACATTAGCATTAAGGTAAAAAAGCGAAGCACAATCTAATGCAACTACAGCATACACTGCTTTTTGTAGAAAGCCATAGATCTTGATTTGATGTTGTTGCTCTTGCATTAAGAATAATTTTCGAAATATTGATTCAGTAATTTGTGTTCTTCTAGTAAACTATCATGTAGCTTCTGTTGCCGTTCATGCAAATTTTTATGATGTTCCTGTATTTTGACAAGTTTGGCATTCAGCAGATTCAACTGATTAATTACTTCGTGTCCTCTTTTTTCGACGCTCTCAAGAATGTATGAGCGACTTGCTTCTTCAGATATTTTCTCATACCAACCTTTAAGGTGTAATAGCTTTTCATAGTCATTTATGAGTGCTTTTCGTTTTTTAGAAAAAATGATTATCAAAATAGAATGGTAGGTAAATATTAATAGTAAGAGTGCGAAGCACAGTATAATTGAAAAATTTTCCATTGCATTAATTTTTAAAAGGTGTCCGCTTTAAGAATTTCAGAATAGTTGACCTTCATTTCTATAGTACGTCCCGAAAGTTGTTCTTCAATGAGGCGAATCATCATCACTTTAGAGTTTGGATAGGTAAATTTTTTGAACACATAAATGTTTCTGAAATTTTTCCTGAAGTGCTTTTGAGGATTCAGTTGCAAAATGGGAGTAAGATCTACACTTTGATTGTTGGTTGCTTTATGGATTTTTTTGTCTTCTAAGGAAAATTTCAAATCCTCAATATCGTAGCTTAGATTAGAATTATTTTTGATGGTCATATCCAAAAAAATGTAATCACTTATGACATAGACATTGTTGAGTTGAAAGCTGAGTTGTAGGTTTTTCTCTTCCCTTATCGGATTTTTCTCCGATTTTTTCTGAATAATATCCATTGCAAATTTTCTTAATTCAAGATTTGAAAATGTCATTTTATCAAACTCTATTGGCTGCATCGCTTCGGGTTGAATATGGATATTGGTAATCGTATTTAGGTTGTCCAGGTTTCTGTAAACAACTTTGTATTGAGCGATGAAAGATTGAGCAACAACGGTTATTACTCCGATTTTATCTCCATTAAATAAAACGGATGGTCTTTTGATTTTTCCTTTCTCGTCAGAATCCGGATTGTCTGTAATTTTTATCCTGGCAATATTGGTAGCGGGTAAATCTCCCGTAAGTTTTTCCGTAGATAAGTCAACGTATTGAATAGGCTCTGGCGAAATAATATGCAGGTTGATGCCTTCGGTAATTTCAATTTCTGGTAAGTCGGAAATAATCTGTTCCTTGGTTGCTGTTTGGGCAGTAAGTAAGTTTGCTGCGAAAAGTAAAAAGGTATATAAGGTAAGTTTCATTGTATTATTTTTTTTGTTGGTTTTTTGCATCTTTCAATTGTTTTTCGTCGATTAAAAAGACATAAGAATTGTACTTCAATTTTGCTTTGTTCTCTTTGATCAGGTTCGCAATAGATTTGGATGTTGATGTAAACAGGCTGGTTCCAATGCTTGAGAAAAATCCTTTTCCGCCCATATCCATCTGGGTGCCTTGAACCGAGTTGCTTCCCATTTCCCTCATCATATCTCTGAAAACACTTTGTGGAACATACAATCCCTTCATCCCATCAACATCATAAATCGAAAGATTGACAGGATAGATTTCTCCTTTGGTAAAGACCGATATAACGTTGAGATTGACCCGTTGCATCGAAAATCCTGAGATTTGACCATAAAGTATCGAGCCTTTACAAATCTTTTTGTTTCCGACAAAGATGTCTTCCAGCAATCGAAATCTGATCCTGCTTCCTAAAAATCCTTTGTTGTTTTCGTCAATGACTGCTTTTATAAAGCTGTTTTCTTTCTCTTTATAGAAAGCATTGAAACCGCTGTTTATTTCGGATTTACTGACATTGAAAGTTGAGTTGAGAAAATCTTCCATCTTATCCTTATTTGATTTCAGTCTTTGCTCTGCTGCCAATTTGCTCTGATACTCGGGATCACGAGATTTTTCTAAAGAATCCATTACCAACATTTGTTCTTTCAAATATTTTACAGGATCCGGTTGGGCGGTTTGAGTATTGGTTTTCGGATTTTCTGAAGCATAATCATTTTCGGACTTCTCATAAGATTTGCCATTCAGCATTTTGATGATTTCCGAAGACCTGTTGTAATCCTTATCATCCCTTTGGGTTTGATTTGGTCTGTAATACGATGATTGATTTCCTTTCGCCTGATATCTGTTTTGCCTGCCGTTTTCTGCTTTTAAGGAGTCGATTTTTCTTTTTTGATCCAGTGACAATTGGTCATCATAGTTTAGCAAACTATCCTCTTCTTTGTCTAATCCACCAAGCATCGTTCTGTTATCCTCTTTTTTGAAAAAAGCATCATACGCATCATTTTTGGTCATAATTGAATCCTGCGTATCTCCGAGTGATATTGACAATTCTTTTGGCTTGTCTTTTTCAGAAGTGTCCTCTTTGACAAACTGCGCGCCTACGTAGCCGAAAAGAAAAAGAAATGGCAGAGCCAAAAGCGGCAAAACATATTTTTTTTCTTTAAAATTTATTTTTTTAATGTCCATTTTTTAGTTTTTGGTATTGGTTAAACAAGTAGTCAATTCGTAAGCTGTCTTCTTTTTCAAGAGCGTTTTGGTCTCTTTTTACTTTTAAAGTTTTCAGTTCGTTCACAATCTTCTCCATCTCTTTATCATTATTTAGGGATGGATTTTGACTCATCTTACTTTTTGAATAGAGAACAGGAGGCCTTATTTTGAAAGCCATTTCGGAAGGGAAAAAGACACCTTGAATGAGAGACCCAATAAATGAAACCGACAGTAGAATCATTGAATACGTGAAGAATTTCTTTGGATTTTGAACTGCCCACTGTAGCCATTTCTGACCCTTTTGTTTTAATGTCGTATTCATTTTAGTAAGAGTTTTTATTTTGATTGGAAAGTTCTTCGTTATTGATGATCCTCCAGTTTTTAAGAATCACACCGTGAGGATTATTGGGACTTCTGATGATGTCTTCAAAGAAACCTTCGGTGATGAGCTTCCTCGTAATGACAGAAGATTTTCTGGTGATCATCTGCTTCCCGAAAAAAGAGAATTTCTTTTGTTCCATACTAAGTGTAATCGAATCGGTATGGATACTGACCATCGAACTGGAGGCAATGATCTGATTGTAAAATCCTTTTTCCTTTAAGTTGGTATATTCTTTTTTCCCGCTGTCGTCAATGAGATACAATGACTTTTGAATATTATCCTTGATGTAGGTGTCGTCCGGAGCGAGTGTGAAAAACAATCGGTGGAATAATTCAATTTGAGCTTTGTACTCAACAGGTCGGTTCAGTAGTACGTCCGTTTGTTTGGCAAGTACCGGAACACCATTGTCTAAAATGTAAATGGATTTTCTGGAATCCTCGATCATTCTGTAAGCAAAGAAAAACCCTGCAATGACAATGAAAACAGCAAAAGCAATGGTTGAGATTGAAATAATCTTGTTGATTTTAATTCTTTGTTCTATGTTTTTAATAAGCATTTGTGGTGTTTTTTGAGATTATTTTCCGTTTTTCATAGCTTCCTTAACCCTTCCCGAAGCGGAACCTGCTGCTGCACTTGCTGCTACTGAAGCACCTCCTGTTTTGGCAGCCAATATTGCTGTTTTAGCACTACTTGCCATTTTTCCTGCGGCACTTTTCATTTTCGTCATTGCTCCGGCTCCTCCTGCTGAAACAATACTGTCGGCAATAGTTGGAGTCATTAAAACCCCGATGCCTGTTACAACATAGGCAACACAGGTAAAGAGCTGGTTATAGATCATTCCCGAATTACTCACATAGACCATTAAAGCGTCTAAGTTAGTAATGGTTCCATTGGATAATAAGGTATCATACCTTTCGATCTCCATTGTATAACCAGAAGCGATCAATTGCTGACCGATGTTGATGATCGTGTAGGCAACAAAAGTGTAAAGATTAATGTTGATGAATTTTGAGACCCAACTGTATAATGAATTTTCAAATCCTGGAATCAATGCCATTCCGACAGCTATCGGTCCCAAAATAATTAAAATGTAAGACCATATTTTTTGAATGAAGAAAATGAGATATACACAAATCCTAAGAATGGAAAGACAACAAAATTCAATGAGTTCTGCGACTAATTTTTGCATTTGGAACTCCATTCGTATTGACCATTCCTTGATGGGCTGAATGAGTTTATCCAATCCTTCGCTGATGTCATACCACGAATCATCCGCATCTTCAGTGGTATTCTCAATGACTTCCTGTTTGGCATCTTCTTCCGCCTTTAATTTGATGACAGCATCGAGTAATTGCTGCTGCTTTTTGAATCTCTCGACCCTTAAGTCGTTAACTTCTGATTCTATCTCGCTGAAAATTGAGATTCCGGGTTCGGCAATGGCCTCAAATGGCGCTTGAATCATACTGACAAATCCACTCCAGTAAACAAGGGTAAATCCGATAAGAATTGGTTTCAGCATCGGTGTGATTTCCCACTCCCTGTCTCCGGCCGCCATTTGCCAACCCATATATCCGAGGTACATCAGAGCGCCTAAACCGCCTATTGCTTTTCCTACCAAAGCTGAACCGGCGGCGCTATCCTGCACACTGTTGTCCAGTTTTGTGAAAACTTCCATAAACCATTTCTCAAAAGCACCGTCACCTTTTAAAAATTGGAGTAAATTGCTATAATCGCCATCTGTTTGAGCAAAGCCAATAATTGGCAGTAACATTGTCAAAAGGCAAAATAATAAGGTTGTTTTATTCATTATTAATATTTGTGTTTGTAGTGGTTCATCATACTTTGAACAATTTGCCGGTCTGATGCCGGTATCCACGCAGGTGGCAAGGCATAATTTGAATGGTTCTTTAAAATATTTTTGTAATCTGTAAGAAGTGTTGTCTTGTTATTGTAATCCCTTAACTCTCGCACAAATTTTCTCCATTTAATAAGGGTTTCGTGATACATCAAGAATCGTTTGCCTCTTGGCATATCCATAGACCTGGACATTGTGTACTTTTCTTTGATGAGATCCAATTCTTCCTGAAGCCGTGCTATAGTACCTGTATTACTGAGTGTTTCAAAAGTTTGCTGGTCTTTCAGCCGCCATTCGATAAAGTTTTGAGGGGTATCAGGAAATTCAGTAATAGGTTTTAGCATTCGTTTGTAATACAATAACCAAAGAGGATCGGCATCGACAGTAGCGGACGTCCAATGGGCAAAATCCTGAACGCTTCTTTTATGAATGGTATCTGAAGCTGCCTTTATTTTTTTTGCTTCTTCCTCCTGAAATTTTAATTGAGCGAATCTTTGATTTTGAACTCCTGTCGGTATTAATGGTCGAATGTCTTCCCCATCTTTATAATCCCTGTTAATTTTCGGAGCCCACATTCCCCAAACCGTGGCATAGGCAAAATTGGTTTGAATGCCTAAAAAATATTTTGGGTAAGGTCTCCAATCTCCCCAATCTTGAAAGACCATTCTTTTATGTTGAGCAACAATGGAAGGGTCATTTAATCTCTTAACACTGACTTGTCCAAACACACTGCCTGCAATCATAAGGAACTGTAACAGGCTGATTTTTTTTAGTAGATTTTCCATATTTTTTTAATTAAAGAGGTAATGGTATTTAGTGATGATGTCGCCAACAATAGCTTTGTCTATATTGATGTAATTGCGGAGAACAGGAACCTGATACAGATAAGGGATCTTCTTGGCATTCTCTAATCGGAGATTGATGTATAAAATATTCCCATTGATATTTCTTACCCTTGTAAAAATCTTTTCAATCAGCATTTCTCTATCCATCGCATCCATCAGAAAATCTTTGTCTTCACTGAGAATATCCTGAGTAACTTCCTGCTGAAGCTTCATTGTTTGCTTGCCTGTTTCTATGTAGTATTTTGATATCAAGACGGAATATTCAGGATGCTGTGCTGATAGATCCAGCATTTTATTGGAGTTCGTTACTATTTTACCGAGATATTGATAGAGGTAGATAAGTTTTTTACTTTGGGTAAGCGTCGAACTTACATTTTTCAGTTGTTGATAGATATACTCCTGAATAGCAATGATCTGCGTGATTTTATTATTGATGTCATCATACAATTCTTTTTGCTTTTCATAGGAATCCAAAAAAGTTTGCTCACTTCCTAATCGAACACCGTGGTTTACGGTGATTTGCGAAAGGAGTTTATCATTGATAACTATTTGCTGGCTTTTTACAGATGCAACAGAGAAGAATAAAACTCCGGAAAAAAATATTTTTTTCATTTTAGAAAGATTTAATGTTATCCATTATGCTTTCAACTACTTGCTTATCTCTATTGACATAATATTGAAAGGCTCTTTTATTGCGTTTTACTTTGGCTTTAATATCCCTTATCTTCAAAAGCATATGCGTGGAATTCCTGCTTATTGCCTTTAGTTCGCCTAAAGCATAGTCCAATAATACTTTACGTTCTGATTTTTCCATTTGATTGATGGCTCCGTAAGAAATCACGATACCCATTACGAGTCTTGTTACCATTTGAAGATCATCAACAAACTTAACTTGGGAAGGCAATACCGCAATAATTGAATAGGGAGCATCACTTATTTCATTGATAATGGCAGATTGATTATTTGTTATTTTCGTTATTTCCCTGCTCATTGCTATACCTGTTGGTATGGCTTGAATGGCAAATGAAACTATCCTCAATCTGTCCTGGATTTTGGATACCTTATCTTTGAATTGGTTCCATTGGGTTCTGTTGGCTGTTTCTACGGTAGCGTTGGCAATTTGTTTTTGCCTCATTTCCTTTTGCCTGTCGTGTTCTTTCATAGTGGCACTGATCTCTATATCCATCATCGGAAATGATACATTTTCCTTTTGCCATGCAGGGGTAGAACCACCACCGGAAGATATCAATACGAAGTAAGCGGTCGGAATAAATAGGCTTAGAAGAATTCTTTTTCTCATAATAGAAAAATTTAAAAATTCCGTTTGTACCTGTTCATTATGTTTTTAACAATACCTTTGTCGGTATTGATATATCCTGCAAATGGATTAATGGAATTCCAGAATCCTAATCGGTTTGCTTTTTCCAGTCGTAATTTTATCGCCAAAAGCCAAAGCTTCAGATTTTTGACATTACCGGAAATATTATGAAGGATTTTGTATCGGTCTCCTGCAGTAGCCAAATTGAGTTCTCCGGATGCGAGAATATCAGAAACATCAGTAACGATCTTTAGACTTTGCTCGTAGGTTTTTTGGGATGCTTTTACTCCAAAAATGGCATATTCAGGATGTTCTGATGCTAGTTGTACAACCTGCGATGAATAATTGTAACATTTATTGAGTTCTGAGTAGATTTCCTGTGCTTGAATTCCGTTTTGTAATGTTCCCGAAACTTCTTTCAGACCTTTTAAAATTTTATTCTGAATGTCATTGGCTGCAACCATTTGGGTTCCGACCCAGGTTTGTGCATCTTTTAACTTTGAAGTTTCCTCAATCATTTCATTCTGTTTGGCTTTTAAATTTTCAGAATAGAGAATCATTGCTGCCGTTACCGTTGGGTCTATATAGGTGTTTTGCGAATAAAGGAAACTTCCAAAACTTAAAAATAAAATGCTATACTTTTTCATATTGTTGTTTATTGATTAATTCTGAAAAACTGATATTTCGGTCTTCTAATTCCTGTGAGATGATTTTGAAAACATTCTTCCCTTTGTGTTCTTTTTTCATCATTCTGTAAAAAGAATTGATTTTTTGATCCAAAGGATTTTGGTACAAATTCACGAGTGACACAAGGTTTTCTAGGCTGTCTTCAAAGATCTTCAAATCACTAACTATTTTGCGCAATGCTTCATCATAGTTTCCGAAATGGTGCACATAATATTCAACTGCTGATTTTTCAGGTTTTTCTGTGGTATAGGTTAAATATTGCTCCAATGAAACCTCATTTCCATAGACCTCTCCTTTTGAACCTCGTTTCAAATAGAATTCTTTGAATCGGCTTCTCCCGAATTTGTTGTTGAGATTGTTAATTGTAAAAATCTTGTTTTGCTCCACTTTATTGAGAGAAAGCAATGATGCTATCTTGTCAAAGTTGTCTTTGAATTTGGTCTGGTCAAGCAAAATGAAAGTATCAGAATTATTGATAATGGAATCTTTCACCACCGCATTTCCTATTATATCGTCAAGTTCTTGAGTTACAACTATTACTTCTCCCCAAAATTTTCTTACTGTTTTATATAAATAAACGATATAGCTTCCCATCAGTTTACTGGCAATAGCCTTCCATGCTTCTTCGATGATCAAAGCTTTTCTCCTATCTTTTCTTAACCTCATTTTCTGGATGAAGGTGTCCATAATAATGAGCGTTACGATAGGAAATAGTTTAGGATTATCTTTTACATTATCAATTTCAAAAACAATAAAACTTTCATAAAAAAGTGTATTATCTGCACTTTCATTTAACGTAGTGCCATACCTTCCGCCTTTGTAAAAATCTTTCAGTACAAACAAAAATGTCCGCAAATTGAATTCTTTCTCTATGATATGGTGTTTCTTATTATTCAGATAAATAGGAAGAAACTGATCACAATAATCATAGAGTCCATTGAAGGAAAGCTCTGTTACGATTAGCTTTTCTTCCAGTTCTTTTATTTTCCGGATAATGGCTTTCCTAAACGATTCATTCCGTTCTTCAGCTAATAGGGGCTGCTTGATAATGTCATTCGACTTAATTAAAATCAACTGCGTCTCATTGTATATTTTCCTTCTTTCTTCATCGTTCAGCGTGTCATACGCTTCATACACCTTATAGAAATTTTCGCTTTCATATTCCGGGTTGTTGATATTCTTATCGGGATGATAGAATTTCAACAATTTTCTTCCTGCTTCTTTTATTTCATCGGAACTGGCATCGAAAGTAATTCCCAAAATGTCATAATAAGTATTCTGCCCTTTGCCTTCATTCTCATATTCTCTGAATAAGTCTTCTTCGTGAATGTTATATTTACTCAGATAGAGAATGAGTTCTTCAGCAGTTTTATTTTCATACCACGGTGTTCCCGAGTTGAAATATTGATGGTAATAGGATATCAACACATTATCTAAAATGGATTTTTGTGCTGATGACATTGAAGAATCAGGACCTTGCCAAATCAGAAAGATTAGGTTGGTTAAAAATTCTATTTTTTCGATATTGAATTCTTTCTTGTCCATCAAAAAAGGATTCATAGTAATCGGTTTTTCTTCGGTGTATTGAATGTATCTTCCTCCTTTATATTTACAAAGTCCAGAATAAGAATCTCCTGTATCAACAATAATCACGTCATAATTATAAGTAAGGTCTTGTTCTGTAATATTATTCATTAAGAAACTCTTGCCTGAACCACTGGATCCTATAACAAACTTGTTTCTGTTATTGATCCGTCCTGTTTTCATCGGTTGATCTGATGTATCAACTTTTATCGGAACACCTTGTCTATCTGTAAATCTCAAGTAGAAATTGGATTCTTCATTGACCGGGTAACTTTCTTTAAAAAAAAAACACAAGGCCGCTTCGCTTGTCGTCATAAATAAATCGTATTCTCTGAGTTCGGTGCCATTTCCCGGAATTGCTGATCGCCAGAGTTCCAATTGGTTGTAGGCATTTTGGGAAACGATGATTCCTTTTGTGAACAGTTTATTTTCAATCATTGACTGAATATTTTCCATTTTCTCCAATGTTTCTGAGGAAAATAAAATTGAAAAATGTGCATTCACAACGAGCTGTCCATCAATGGCAATATTATGAAGCAGTGTCTGAATTTCATCTGCTATGATCGCATTGGAAGGAGAATTATTAGCTGCTCCTTCGTGCTTTTTCTTCTTTTTGTCGAGCTCCCTTTGCTGTTGTGCCTGCAGCGGAATAGTAATGATTTGATTGTAGACAATGGTCTCATAATCTTCCAGTTCATTGATAAAACTAAAATTATCCACTGCTGTCTCAGCTGCCGCACCGTTACCGCCGAGAACAGAGTAAGGCTCAATTTCTGAAGGCAGATCAATGTTTTCTACATCCACATAAGAGATGTTTTTTACAAACCTTTTTCCTATTTGCAAAAATTCGTTGGTACTTTTTATATTATCAAAAGTTGGAGATTCGGTAAACTGCATCGACAAAACTCCCGAAATGTAGTACTCAAAATCTTTCTCAAATAAAAACTCAGGTTCACAATTGTTCTGTTTCAAAAGCATCAATACTTTCTGGCACTTATCCCTTAATTCTTTGTAGCTTTTATCCGAAAAATGATAATGCTTCATTTTCTTTTTCAGCTTATCATCGATGATATCTGTAAAGAAAAGAACCGTTTCAATGGTTTTGAAAAGCCTGCCGTCAAAATGTTCCGAATATTTTTGTTGTAAAAATTGATTGGATTGCTCTGCTGCATATTTCTTCTTGGAAAAGATATCAAGCTTCTGCACTATTCTTCCTTCTCCAATAATCGATACAACCTGATTTAAAACCGTGTGGAAATTGAGATAGCTGTCAGGATCTGCCGAATATTGTTCGACAATATTTTTTATCTTAATCCCAATAATCGGATTCCCGTATTGTCCGAAAAGAACATCAAAATCCCAATTGAAATCCTTTCCATAATCATAGCCGATAAATGGAATGCTAAAGGCTTGTTTTTTTGTTGTTGCCATTCTTTAAAAGTTTATTACTGTCTAACCTTTTTGGAAAAATTAAGATGTGATCGAAGTTTTTGGTTTTGTCATACAAACCATATTTGTCCTGTCTTCTGAAGATGAGATAAACTCCGCCTGCGGTGACTGCAAGACCAAGTAAAGAGCCTAAGAGACCGAACTTCGAGAGTACCAATGCTGAAATGACTCCACCTACGATGACACCGACTGCGTAAAAGATGTATTTCCCTTTGAGTCCGAAGAATACAAGGGGCTTTTTCAGCCCCTTATAAAGGTAGAATCCCATATTAAGCGAAGAATGCTGTTACGAATTCCGGAACTACGATCAAGAAGATCATTGCTCCTCCATAACCAAGGATTTCTTTGTTGACATCCTGGTCACCATTCGTCCACTTGTTATACACTCGCAGACCTCCAATGAATCCTACCAATCCTCCAACTGCTTTTAAAATCAGTTTAACAGGATCCCAATAATCTCTAATTTCGCTAGCTGCATTTGAGATTGCTGTTGCTCCACCTTGGGCAAACGCTGGGGTTAGTGCCATGATGACTAAGGCTACAGTCATTACTTTTTTTACGGTCATTTTTTTTGCAAAAAAATTCTTCATCATAATTCAAAATTTTATAAAAGTTTAGTAATAAAATGGATGTTAGATTTTGGGCATAGAAGCCCCAGACAACGAATTAAAATCCATTGTTAATTCTTATAATCAAACTGTTAGAAATTATATTAGTTGATTACCTACATGATAGATTGATAGATTTTATGTCCATCATTATTAGCTACCATCTGAACCAGAGTTTCGGAAAGATTCAGCATCGATTTCCACTCTTTTATTCTATTATTTTCCTGAGCTGCATCTACCGTAATTGGTTGTTGATGATATACTTCCTCAGGGTTCTTCTTTCCGTTCTCAGCTGATCGTATTTCTTTTTGATCAATATATACTTCGGTTGAATTAGCTTTCTCATAAAAAGGTTCGTTTTCATTTTGTACAGGATTGTTCTTTAATAGATTTTCAAATTCGTCTAGATCTTGTTCAGACTCAAATCGTTCCCTCAAGTACTCCAAATTCTGTATTTCTCCCATTCCTTCATTGATTTCAGAATAGATTTGATTTTTACTGAATGACTTTGGAGTGTTGATGTTTTCCACCTCTTCAATCCCAACATTTTTAGTAAGGTCTTCGTACTGTTCGGAAATTTCAGACAAAGAAAATTCCTCCATTTCTACTTTATAGTTTTCTTTTTCTTTTTTTATAAAGAGATCATACATAATGTTACCTACATAATATATCAGATAAACAGTCAAAATGCAAAGTGAGATTTTTATCATTTTTATTGATTTTATAAGGATGAGAATTCAGTGGACTGTATTTTACATTTTTCTTAAATGTCAATATTCATTGTTTCACTTATGTATATTATCAATTCATTGAATGAGTTTTGCACGGCATATTTCTGTTCATACGAGAGTTTTCTGGTGTCTATCGTTTGTAAACAGTTTCTTTTGAAAACCGGATTGGCGAGAAGCATTCCATATTTTTTCAGTTCATTATCCATACCATTCTGATTTAAATATTTAAACCCTTTATCGTACTTGGAACGGATAAAAATTCTCTCTGCCTGACTTTCCAGAAGTCCTAAGAAATTAACAAAGACCAAAGTTGATTTTGCCGATACATCGGAATACTCAAAAGGGATTATGATAAAATCACTATATATCAATAAATCGCTGTATTTGGCATCTAATGTCCCTGCGAGATCAAACAGAATAATCTCATCGCTTTCTTTCAAATTAATGATGGTCTCAAAATCCGAAAAAAGTTGATCATCTTCTTCGCCAATAGTTTCTACATCGTACAATTTTGGAATTTCCAAGAGCTCATCTTCTTTCCATTTGTGATAGAAGGATTTTTGAAAATCAAAATCAAAAACACTGAGTTTCCTTTTTGAAACAGTGGAGATATAATTGGCAAAAGCTATGGCAAGTGTCGTTTTCCCTGTTCCTCCTTTTTGCGTGGCAAAAGTGATGATCATTGTTTTTCTTTTTTTTTAAAGTTTATTAGAAGCCAAACTGCGGCTTATCGGCTTTTCTTTTTTCGTCGCTTTTTGAGTTCATTTTCAGCCGGGTCTTTTGCATTTCCCGAACTCTGCATTAACTCAAACAGCATTTCATTTACCGCTTTACCCAGTGCAGATTTTTCTTTATTTTCAATTCGGATTTCATTTGATTGAATCGGATCTAGAAATTTTTGATAAGCCTTTTCTCCAATTAATAATTGAAGCTCTCCAATATAATGGTATCTGGAGTGAACTGCATATAATTTTCCGTCCTCGCCTTTCGTTATTGATATATTTTTTTCATCAGTTATATTTTTTTTATCTTTAATAAAATCCTTTATTTCAAACTGCACTTTTCGATAAGTTTCCAAATCCTTCTTTCCCCTATTTTCAAATAGCATAAAATCCTTAAGCTCTGTTCCCTGATATTTTTTATTTAAGAATTCCAGCAATATTTTTTTTGATTCCTGATTCGGATTATTATAATCCTTCAATATTTCAAAAGTCTTTTTATCAATCTTATCAGAAGTGAATTCAAATACTTCATTCATTTTCAGTATGTCACTTCCTTTATATACTTTTTGTGTTTTATGGTCTATCGCAGTGTAACCAAAAGGTTTCTTGCCCTCTTTATGATGAAACACGATATCTATCCCGAAGACATCTTTCAGCTTTTTCTGGAGTTCGCTTTCAAAAGCGATTTTTATTTTTGAATCATTTTCATTCTCTAAAACTTTCTCTTTGGGGAGCATTGAATCTTTTTGCCTGCTATCTTCTACTTGGAAAACCTTGTTGGAATACAGTTCTTTGTATTTGCTCAGGATTGCTTTAATCTGTCTGGATCTGCTGTCATTTTTATAATGCTGGAAAACGAGTTGATCTCCGAAAATGGTCTTTTGTTTTAGCCCATTTTTAAGAATATCCAAAGCGTTATCATTTTGTTTATTTCTTATCAACTTTAAACCATTTCTTCCTAATAAAGTTTCAAGTTGATCGAGAGAACTTGTTTTGTAATTAAGAAGTTTTGTAAGTTCATCTTCAGGTTTTATTCTATATAATTTTTCTAATGTGTTGCTTAAAGATTGCTGTGCTTTAAGCCTTTCATAACTATCATTAATCTTTTTTCCTGTCTGCTTATCAACTCTGGTAGAAACAATGTGAACGTGATTATTATCCGTATCATTATGATAAATAACAATGAATGGTTGTTCTGCATATCCCATATCATCCATGAAATTTTCCGCAACCTTTGCAAGTTCTTCTTTGCTGTGTTCCTGAAACTTAGTAGAAATTACTGCATGGAATTGTGGTTTTTTAACCCTATCATTGTTTGATATTGATTTCAGGTAATTTCTCACCTCTTCTTGTTTACTACTCTCCTCAATGAAAGATGGAAAATTCTTCATGAGCATTAATTCCCCTGTCCCTTTTTCTACTTTTTTATCATTGTACCTCACTCCGTGAAAATCTGATCCTGAAGAGCCTAAAATCTTAATGATCATTTGCTATGAGTGCATAGATTTTCACAAAAATTTCGTTCTGTTCTTTTTTTAGAATTACGATTTCCGATAACTTATCAGAAAAATTTCTGAGCTCATTTTCGCTGATAAACTTCTGAGCATTTGCTATTTTTGCAAATTGATTGATGTTGGTCTCAATTTTTCCGAAAATATTATCTTGTTTTTCAATGAACGCTAATACTTTTCTTCTCTCGTCATCCATCATTCTGTTTTCCACAGAATTAATAATTAGACTTGTTAAAGAAATTTGTTTTTCTGAACAAACTTTTTTCCACTTTTCTTTTTGGATTATGGAAATCCTTATTTTAATGCAATTTTCCTTCTTAAAATCCCTCTTATCTATCATTCAATTACATTCAAATAATTAATTGGAAAAGTGGTCATGCCCTTTATAGTACCGTTGAATTTTTCGATTTGATTTTTCCAAAGAAACAGATTGAAATCAACGTTTGTTAATGAAATAATGCCCTGCTCTACACCTGAATTGATTCCGTTTGAGTTTCCACTTACTAAAATATTGTTCAGTGAACCCACACTGCCATCCGACATAAAACCTAAATCCCGTAATGGTTTTGAAAGATTCAGTATGACGTAGTTTGAAGTGATGGGTGTTGAACAAATTATACTAACATCCAAATAGCCAATTGTTCCTATTCGCCTCGCATCAATTTGCCCGGTTATTCCAAGACCCGATGTTCCTAATCTATATATTTTAGTGGATAATGTATGCTGCCTAGGATTTGTAGGAAAAGGAAGATATGTGTTCCACGAGGTTTGTTCATAAATAGTATTTGCCGAAAGTGTTTCGTCCAATATGATGAGCGCATCGTAATAATTAGGCTCCCTAAAAATCTGATTCCAATACTGTCCATTGAAATAGTAGTAGCCTTCTTCCACGATATGAATGACTTGCCCCAAAAGATTTGATGCAGGTTGAGTCACGTAAACAATGGCTCCTTTCTGCAATATTGAATAAGTTTTATTAGCAAGTTGATCCCCCGTTATTCTTGGGGGAATAATACCGTCATAGTGATTGATGTCATTTGGTTTTCCAACAACTTCAAAAGTCGTTTCAGGAGTTTGGGTATTAATGCCCACCTGTCCCTCGATTGAAATAGTGAACAACAGAAACAGTAAATAAATGAACTTGCTCATTGATTTTTTTTGATTAAAATTTCTGAGACAAAATTGAGCGATAAAATCTACTAAAACAATAGTAGTCAAAGCGTTTGGCTTAAAAACGAACAGCGTGGATTACGCTGGAAAAATTGGAGATTAAAAAAGAAAGATTAGGCTGAATCTAGAATCTTATCCAAAATTTTGATAAAATAAAAAACAAGTTCCGCAGTTTTTTACCCCTTTTTTGCAAAAAAGGCAAGATCGTCTTTGTAGTACAACTTGAAAAGTTTGTACGTACAAAGACACATCTTGCCGTTACTTTGTGATAAATAAATACAAATATTTTATAGTTCTAAATTATTAAAGTATTATCATTTAAATGCCTAACAGTCAGTGTTTTACTTTTTACTAAAATAATTTTTACTGTGAAAGAGAAAATAGCCGACTGAAAGGAAGGAAAAAAAAGCTGACCTGTATTCATTTTACTCAGATTGGAGCACAAGGTGTATCTATTTTGCGCACCCTTTAAGGCTAACCACACTGAAAACTAAATCTTTATTATCTTCAAACATAAATATTCCTTTAAATACTCTGCTGAATTCATTTATTTCAAATATTCCTTGTTATAAAAGTAAGATGCTGACCAATTGTATCAGCATCTTACTTTACTTTTTACCATGGAATTTCACCTGTTCCATCCGGGTTCGTCTCTTCACAGAAAAATTTTCCAGTTGGACCATCTTTACCAATCAGCGCAAATTTAACAATGCGTTCTGCGGCCACTTCAACTGATCCACCGTTCTTACCTGTAAAATCTGTCGCCGTAAAACCTGGGCTGACGGCATTAACCTTGAAGTTCGTATCCCGCAGCTCATAAGCAAGGTTAATCGTATACATATTCAATGCAGCTTTTGAAGAAAGGTATACTACTCCTTTTACATTGTAGTAGAGATAATTAGGATCACTGTGTAAAGTAAGAGAACCTTGACTTGAGCTAAGATTTACAATTCGTGGTTCTGGCGATTTTTTTAAAAGATCAATAAACGCTTTGATCACTCTTGCCGGGCCGTAAACATTGGTATTGTAAACCTTTTGGTAAACTGCGATATCAGTATCGATGGCAGTCTGAGGAACCATATGTCCTTCACTGTTAATATCAATTCCGCTGATTCCTGCGTTGTTGATCAACACATCTAAAACACCAACTTTTCTTCCGATTTCCATGTGCGCAACCTTGATGGACTCCTCATTAGTGACGTCAATTTGAATAGCCTCAACGTTAGTTAGTCCTTCTAATTTTAGCTGTTCTACAGCTTTCAGACCGTTGTTCACATTACGGCTCCCTAGAAAAACATAAAATCCTTTCTTCAACAACTGACGTGCTGATTCCAAGCCAATACCTTTATTTGCTCCTGTAATTAATACTGTTTTCATTATTTTTGATTTTATTTATTGCAAAGATAGTTGGCAGTAAATTGCTGTTTCTTGACTTTTATCAAAAAATGTAATAATTGATGGACTGAAAGATAATTTGGCTGATTTTTAGATTTGAAGATCGTACACACCTTATCATAACAGAATTTTTCCGACTGTCTGAGAATATAAACAGGAGATAATTGCTTGCAAAGTACCAATTATAACTAACATAAGCAATACAAAGGCAGCTCAGCGCTTTCTTAACCGGCTAAGAGTCTCTGGTGTAATCCCTAGATAAGAAGCAATCATGTTCTGTGAGAATCTTTGAAAATATTTAGGATGATGCTCCAACAGATCACGGTACCTTTCTTCCGCATTCATACTGATAGCAGTATGTATTCTTTTTTGTGTTGTAACCGCTACTGATCTTTGCTCAAGACGAAGAAACTCACTTATAGCGGGGACCTGTGCCTCTAAAGCATGCAGTTCAACAGGTGATATCTGCATAATCTCGGAGTCTTCGACTGCATCAATATAGTACCGGCTTGGGGTTTGTTTTACCACACTTTCCCAGTCCGATATCCAATTCCCCTCCAGAGCAAATGCTACAACAGCTTCCTGTCCACGTTCGTTTACGGAGTAAATCCGTAAAGCTCCAGATTTCACATAACAAATGTATTTGCAGAGGTCTCCCTCTTGTACAAGAAATTGACGGCGACGTACTTTTTCGAGTTTAAAAGCAGCCCTAATTAGCATTTGGTCAAGTGAGGATAATTGAAACTTCGTATAATTTCGAAAGTAGTCATATAATGAATTATAGACGTCATCTCTGTGTTCTTCTACAGTCCTTCTAGAGGATAGACTTTCAGTTTCATTAAATTGTGGTGTTTTTGTAACTCCTTTCTGATCCTTAGAGCGTACCTTCATATATTATATAATTGTTACACAAATTTATCTAAAAATTTTATATGTATATCCGTAATCATCCATAATTTCATATATTTGTTTGTTATATAATAAGTTAGATGGATATATTTAGTTTTACGGCTGATTTTGGGACAGAGTTGGATTGCATAATTCATTTT
>NZ_LELA01000003.1 GCF_001677955.1 Chryseobacterium sp. BGARF1 | reverse complement strand
CAATTCATTGGTTTCTTGTTTGAATTTAGATTAATTAACTGAAATTCTTAATGTTAAAATAAGAATAAACAAAGTTTATTTTGATTTATAAAATTAAGGAAAAGGTTATAATAAAAATATTGAATAAATTTTAAACAAGCTCTTAATGTTTTAAAAAAATAAGAATAAACAAAGTTTATTTAATTAAGAAAATGCTATGAAAAATTACTTATTAAAATTTAAGTAAACCCTTAGAAAACGATATTTTTAATTAAAATTCTCGTTAGAAAATAATTTTAAAAAATTTGTGTAAAGAATTATCTATTTAGTTTAGAAAGCTCCAGGGGAGCTTAACCTTTGTAGCAGAATCCAAGCACACAAATTTGAGCTCCAGAGGAGCGACACATTATATTTATCAATAACCACCAGAAAAATCCTTAGAAAATAATTATATTCGCTAAACTCAAATCAAAATCAGAAATGAAACGTTTTTTACTTCTATTTTCTATCCTATTTTCGGGACTGTTCTTTTCGCAAAATCAATTAAATTTAATTCCTTATCCTCAAAAAGTAATTTTTAATCAAGGAAAAAGTAATATTCCCAATCAGATTATAGTAAGAGAAACGAAAAATGATTCTCTTCATTTAGAAGTTAAGATTTTTAATACTTTTCTTAAAACTGCTTCAACTCGTTTTTTAGTTACGAATCATGGGGTTCCTAAATTTACTTTTGTTACCATAGAAAAAGTAAATTCTTCGGAAATTAATAACGATGGATATTTTTTGGAAATTAAAGACAACGAAATTTTAATAAAATATTCAACTAATAATGGGAAATTTTATGGTTTTCAAACATTAATTCAATTAATTAATCAGTTTTCAGAAATAAAACAACTTCCCAATCTTCAAATCCAAGATTCTCCAAAATTCGCATGGCGCGGAATGCACCTTGATGTTTGCCGTCATTTCTTCACCGTTGAAGAAGTAAAGCAGTACATTGATTATTTAGCGATGTATAAACTGAATACTTTTCATTGGCATTTAACGGATGACCAGGGTTGGAGAATTGAAATTAAAAAATACCCAAAGCTCACAAAAATCGGTTCAAAACGTAAAGAATCGATGATTGGAGCATATGTTGACGATACTTTTGATGGAAAACCTTACGGCCCGTATTTTTATACACAAGAACAAATTAAAGAAGTAGTAAAATATGCTACAGAAAGATACATCACAGTAGTTCCCGAAATAGAAATGCCGGGTCACGCTTTGGCTGCACTTTCGGCTTATCCTGAATTGGCGTGTACAAAAGGTCCTTTTGAATCGGCTACAAAATGGGGTGTTTTTGATGATGTTTTCTGCCCGAAAGACGAAACTTTTACGTTTTTAGAAAATGTTTTAGATGAAGTAATGACACTTTTCCCTTCGCAATATATTCACATCGGTGGTGACGAATGTCCTAAAACAAGATGGAAAGAATGTGCGCATTGTCAGGAATTGATCAAGAAAAATAATCTGAAAGATGAACACGGTTTACAAAGCTATTTCATCCAAAGAATTGAAAAATATGTTAATTCTAAAGGACGAAAAATTATCGGTTGGGACGAAATTTTGGAAGGAGGTTTAGCACCAAATGCAGCGGTAATGAGTTGGACTGGCATTAAAGGCGGAGTTGAAGCCGCAAAAAGCAATCATTTTGCGGTAATGACACCGGGTTCTTATTGTTATTTTGACCATTATCAGGGTGACCCACAAACCGAGCCAAATGCTTTTGGAGGTTTTACACCTTTGGAAAAAGTGTATTCTTACAACCCGATCCCTTCTGAATTAAATGTAGAGCAATCGAAATATATTTTGGGAGTTCAGGCTAATTTATGGACGGAATATATTTTGGATTTTAAACAGGTTCAGTATATGATTTTTCCGAGATTGTTTGCGCTTTCTGAAGTCGGTTGGGGAAGTTCAAATCCAAAAAATTATAAACAATTTGAAAACAGAGTAGTGGAGCATTTTAAAATTTTAGATAAAATGAACATCAACTATGCGAAAAGTATTTATAATATTGGCGGAAAAGTAATTCCTAGTAAAAATGGAGCTTCATACGAACTTTCAACTTCACAAAATCCAAATGGAATTAGATATACAATAGACGGAAGTGAACCTAAATCAAGTTCTGCAACTTATCAAAATCCGATTCCTGTTTCTAAAGCAATGACGGTAAAATCTGCTTACTTTGAAAATGGAGTATTGAAAAGTGCGGTGTCTTCTCAGGATTTTACGCCTTCCAAAACAACCGGAAAAGCAATTACTTTAGAACACCAACCAAGCGAAAATTATTCTTTTGGCGGAGCTTTTACATTAGTTGACGGAATTGTTGGAAATGTGAAACAATTGGGTAAAACGTGGCTTGGTTTTCAGGGAGAAGACGTTGTAGCAACTATTGATTTCGGTCAAAAAACGGATTTTACAGAAGTTTATTTTAATACTTTAGATAACAAAGGAAGCTGGATTCATTTGGCAAAATCTGCCGAAATTTCTGTTTCTGATGACGGAAAAAACTTTAAAACCATTAAAGAAATTGGTAAAGATGAAATTCTTAAAACCAAAGGAAAAGTCAATCTGAAAGTAGGAAATCAGAATTCAAAATTCATTAAAATTCAAATCGAAAATGCAGGAATAATTCCTGCCGGAAATCCTGGAGCAGATTCAAAAGCGTGGCTTTTTGTTGACGAAATTGGTGTAAATTAGTAATTATTTTTTTTAATCATGGAAAATTCAGTTCTTTCATCAGAATTCACTTCATCACCGGAATTAGTTGAAAAATTATATCTCAACGGTAATAAGAAAACTTATAAAGAAGGAGATATTATTTTAGATGAAAACTCGTCTATTCGTGCGATTCCGATTGTAATGAAGGGGATGATTAAAGTGATTAGAACTGAAGAAGACGGTCGCGAAATTCTGCTTTACTATATTCAAGCGGGTGAAAGTTGCATCATGTCTTTTCTTGGTGGAATGCATAATGAAAAAAGTATTGTGAAAGCTGAAGTGGAGGAAGATACCGAAATTTTGTTTTTGCCCGTAGATAAAGTTTCGCTTTTCATCAAAGAATACCCTGAGTGGCTTGATTATATTTTTAGATTATACCACAAGCGTTTTGAAGAATTATTGGATATTATCAATGCTATTGCCTTTAAAAAAGTAGACGAAAGATTATTGAATCTTCTCATCAAAAAAACTGAGATTTCTCAATCTAAAACCATTATCACTACTCATGAGCAGCTTGCCAATGAGCTTGGAACGGCAAGAGTTGTCGTCTCAAGGCTTTTAAAACAACTGGAAGATACCGGTAAATTGAAATTAGGAAGAAATAAAATTACTCTTTTATAGATTCTTTCAATTTGTATATAAATTCTAAAAAATAAACCTCATTGGGGTTTTTCTTATGTAACAAAAGTAACTGTGCAGGTTTCTTTATATTCTCAACTTTGCATTATAAAGTTGAGAAATGGAAATTTTTGGTTATATCGCATCTGTTCTAATAGGTGTTTCTTTAGGTTTAATTGGCGGTGGCGGAAGTATTTTTACTGTTCCGGTTTTGGTGTATATTTTTGGGATTGATGCCTTCTTAGCAACAGAATATTCGCTTTTTATAGTCGGAACTAGCAGTTTGATAGGCTCTGTTTCTTACTTTAAAAATGGTTTGGTAAATGTGAAAACCGTTTTAATTTTTGGTATTCCATCAGTCATTTCTATTTTTCTCACCCGTAATTTTTTGTTACCATTTATTCCTGATTCTATTTTTAGAATTGGAAACTTTGTGATGACAAAAAATATTTTTTTGCTTCTCATTTTTGCAGGCTTAATGATTGTTGCCTCGTACAAAATGATTCGAAAAAATAAAGTGACGGAAATTAAAACTAGATCTTTACACAAAAACAACACTTCTTTAGCTGCAGGAGAAGGTTTAGTTGTAGGATTTTTAACTGGCCTGGTCGGAGCCGGAGGTGGTTTTATGATTATTCCTGCATTGGTTAATTTTCTGAAAATACCGATGAAAGTTGCTATTGGAACTTCTTTGGTCATTATTTCTTTTAATTCTTTGATTGGATTTTTTTCTTCAGTGAATCATGTAAAAATCGATTGGAACTTTTTATTGAGTCTTTCATTCATAGCAATAATAGGGATCACTATAGGAACACAGTTATCAAAAAAAATCAATGGTGAAAAATTGAAACCCATATTTGGATGGTTCATACTGATAATGGGAGTTTACATTATTCTAAAAGAAATAGTGATATGAATCTCTTGTGTAACAAAAGTAACTGTGAGTAGAAAATAGTTTAAACAAATTTGCAGTAAGTAAAATGATTTGAAAAAATAAATAATTAAAAGATGAAAATAGAACAAATATATACCGGATGTCTCGCTCAAGGTGCTTATTATATTGTTTCTGATGGTGAAGCGGTAATTATAGACCCTTTAAGAGAAACCAAACCGTACCTTGAAAGACTGGAAAAAGATAATGTTAAGCTGAAATACATTTTTGAAACCCATTTTCATGCAGATTTTGTGAGTGGTCACATTGATTTGAGTAAAAAAACAAATGCTCCGATTGTTTACGGTCCTACTGCAAACCCCGAATTTGATGCTATTATAGCCCAAGACAATCAGATTTTTGAAGTGGGAAAAATAAAGATTAAAATTCTTCACACTCCGGGACATACAATGGAAAGTTCTTGTTTTTTATTAATTGATGAAAACGGAAAAGAAAAAGCTTTATTTAGTGGTGATACCTTGTTTTTAGGAGATGTTGGCCGTCCTGATTTGGCTCAGAAAGCTGAAAATATGACTCAGGAAGAATTAGCAGGACTTCTGTATGAAAGTTTATACAAAAAAATACTTCCTTTAGATAATGATATTATGGTTTATCCGGCTCATGGTGCAGGTTCGGCATGCGGAAAAAATATGCAGAAAGAAACCGTAGACACACTGGGAAATCAGAAAAACATAAATTATGCGTTAAATCAAAATAGTAAAGAGGATTTTATAAAAGCTGTTACAGACGGACTTCTTCCGCCTCCCGTATATTTTGGGATGAATGTGATGATGAATAAACACGGCTACAAAAGTTTTGATGAGGTCATGTTTAATGGTTTAAATGCTCTTTCGCCCGAAGAATTTGAAAAAACTGCAGAGCTTTTTGGAGCCTTGGTTCTTGATGTAAGAAATAATGATGAATTTGCAAAAGGTTTCGTTCCCCAATCCATAAATATTGGTTTAAATGGTGATTTTGCACCTTGGGTCGGAGCTTTAATTGGCGATGTAAAACAACCCATTTTATTAGTTATTGATGAAAATAAACAGGAAGAAGCGCTAACAAGATTGAGCAGAGTTGGGTTTGATACTATTTTAGGTTTTCTCGACGGTGGTTTTGAAGCCTGGAAGGAAAATAACAAAGAAATAGACACTGTTCATCAAATTTCTGCAAAACAATTTGAGAGCGAAATCAAAAATAAAGAGGTTAAAATTATTGATGTAAGAAAAGAAAGTGAATATCTGTCAGAGCATGTGAATGATGCCTACAATATGCCTTTAGCGTATATCAATGACTGGATTACTGAATTAGATTCAGAAAAACATTTCTATCTTCATTGTGCAGGTGGTTATCGAAGTACGATGGCGGCAAGTATTCTGCAAGCAAGAGGATACAGGAATTTTACAGAAATTGAAGGTGGTTTTTCTGCCATAGCAAATACTGAAGTTTCTAAAAGTAATTTTGTGTGTCAAACTAAGGTTTTTCCTTATATTGGCTGAAATATGACTTAGCTGAAAGATATATTAATCATAAAAATAATGCGAAATAATAATGAATTCTGAAAAGCAAAATTATAAAGATCATTGGCAAAATGTATATGAAACCAAGAATCCGAATGAAGTAAGTTGGACACAAAAAATTCCCCAAACCTCTTTAGATCTTATTGAAGAAGTATCAAAAGGCAAATCTTCAAAAATTATAGATATTGGTGGCGGCGATAGTAATTTGGTAGATTTTTTACTTGAAAAAGGATTTGAAAATATTTCCGTTTTAGATATTTCTGCAAAAGCATTAGAAAAAGCAAAGACCAGATTAGAAGTTCAGGCTGAAAATGTAGACTGGATTGTAACAGACATCACAGAATTTAAAACCAGCACAGAATATGATATTTGGCACGATAGAGCTGCTTTTCATTTTCTGACAACACAAGACGAAATTAAAAAATATGTTGAGATTGTAAGAAATGCGGTTTCCGATACGCTGATTATAGGAACATTTTCTGTAGATGGTCCGCAAAAATGCAGTGGTTTGCCGATTTTACAATATAATGAAGAGCGTCTGAAAAACATATTCTCACAAGACTTTGAGCTTGTGAAGTCTTTCACAGAAAATCATATTACCCCATTTAATACTGTTCAGAATTTTATTTTTTGTCAGTTTAAAAAGAAATAAATAAAAAAATGTTAGAAATTATAAAAGAACCCTGGCCTTGGTACATTGCAGGCCCGCTTATTGGTCTTACTGTTCCGATGCTGTTGATTTTGGGAAATAAATCATTCGGAATCAGTTCGTCTTTAAGACATATTTGTGCAGCGTGTATTCCTGCAAACGTAGACTTTTTTAAGTACGACTGGAAAAAAGAATCGTGGAATTTATTCTTTGTTTTAGGAATTTTATTTGGAGGAATGATTGCTTCATATTTTATGATAAATCTGGGAGATATTTTGGTAAATCCAAAACTTAAAGCAGAATTAGCAACCTACGGAATTACAGATTACAGTAATCTTGTACCGACACAACTGATGAATTTTAAAAGCTTATTAACGCTAAAAGGTTTTCTCCTAATTGTTGTCGGCGGATTTTTGGTAGGTTTTGGAACCCGATATGCAGGAGGCTGTACAAGCGGACATTCAATAATGGGAATTTCTAATCTTCAATGGCCTTCTTTGGTAGCAACAATTTGCTTTATGGCAGGAGGTTTTTTAATGGCAAATGTAATTTTGCCAATCATTCTTTCACTTTAAATTTTATTTTAAAAATGACAAAAGAAAAAGACATACGTCATCAAGATACTATTTGTGTTAACGAAAGTAATCCTAAGCATCCATGGTATTACAATCTTAAATATCTTGTAGTAGGTATTTTATTTGGAATTGTTTTTGTAAAAGCCGAAATCATAAGCTGGTTCAGAATCCAGGAAATGTTTCGTTTACAATCATTTCATATGTATGGCGTCATCGGAACTGCTATTCTTACAGGAATGATTTCTATATGGTTGATTAAAAGATTTAATATAAAAACCATTCATGGAGAACCTATTAGCATAGCTCCCAAAAAATTCAACAAAGGTCAAATCTATGGCGGGTTGATTTTCGGATTTGGTTGGGCAATTACCGGAGCATGTCCCGGTCCTTTATTCGCACAAATAGGAACTGGAGCTTTAGTAGTAATGATCACTTTGTTGAGCGCCATCTTTGGAACTTGGATTTACGGATATTTCAAAGAGAAGTTACCCCATTAATTGTATTCTGCACACTCTTTTTTGTAATGATTTTTTTACTGATGCAAAATTTTAGTAATTTAGGAAAATCTTAAACCTTATCATGGACAGCAGAAGGAAATTCCTTAAAAGATCAGCGCTTATTTCTTCAGCATTATTGTTAAATCCATTGGATTTGATTGCTAAAGACTCATCAGAGAACAACAAAATAATTAATAAACCGATTGTACTTTCCACATGGAATTTTGGTTTAAAAGCCAACGAAGAAGCATGGACGATCCTTGGAAAAGGCGGAAGAGCTTTGGATGCAGTTGAAAAAGGGGTACGTTTGGTAGAAAATGATCCCAACGAAAGAAGTGTTGGTTACGGCGGTCGACCCGACAGAGACGGAAGAGTTACGCTCGATGCGTGTATTATGGATGAAAATTACAACATCGGTTCGGTTGCTTGTCTTGAAAATATCAAAAATCCAATTTCTGTTGCAAGAGCCGTAATGGAAAAAACACCACACGTCATGTTGGTAGGTGATGGAGCACTACAGTTTGCCGTTTCTCAAGGTTTTAAAAAAGAAAATATTCTCACAGCTGAATCCGAAAAAGAATGGAAAGAATGGCTGAAAGACAGCAAATATCAACCTATTGTCAACATTGAAAATCACGATACGATTGGAATGATTGCACTCGATGCTCAAGGAAATCTTTCGGGAGCCTGTACAACAAGCGGAATGGCGTTTAAAATGCACGGCAGAGTAGGAGATTCCCCAATTATTGGTGCTGGTTTATTTGTTGATAACGAAGTGGGTGCGGCAACTGCAACAGGTCATGGTGAAGAAGTTATCAGAACAGTAGGAACTCATCTCGTAGTAGAATTGATGAGACAAGGTAGAAATCCGCAACAGGCATGTAAAGAAGCGGTCGAAAGAATTTTAACCATCACAAAAAAAAGAAATAAAAACCTGAAAGATATTCAAGTTGGTTTTATTGCGATCAACAAAAAAGGGGAATATGGTTCTTATTGCATTCAAGACGGATTTAATTTTGCGGTTTACGACCAAAAAGGAAACCGTCTTGAAAAACCGCAGTTTGCTTTAAAATAAAAAGTTAAATCTTAAACCTAAAGCGTTTATCAATCAATAAAAACGGGTTTTAACCCGTTTTAAGTATAATAGATTATCCATTTGGCTTTAGCCAAAACTTAAAAACGAAATATGAAAAATATATTTATTATTAGTTTACTTTTAATAATAAGTTGCAGTGAGACTAAAAAGGAAGAAATTAAAATTAATAATCTCCCTAAAGAATCTGTAGTAGAAAATAATTCCAAAGATGCTGCTGAAGCAAAAGCCTGGTTAGTAAAAAGTATAGAAAGTTATTTTAATGCAGATATTTCTAATCAGGAAAATATCATGCAGAATATAACGACCAAAGATTATTATAATTTCAAAATAGATGCAACAAATGTTGATTTGGATGTTGATGGAAGTCTTACATTGAAAGAATTCCAGAAAAAATGGAAGAATAAGTTCAATACCGAAAATGTTGCTTTAAATACAGGTTTTCTTATTTCAGCACAAGATTGGACGAAGATTGAAGTGAAAAAATGCGATTTAAATGCAAGTCTTGAAAATGATTACAGTTTTTATGTAGAGTTGCAAGATATAGAATCTAAAGAGATTTTTAAACGCATTATTAAGGTCGCTAAAATCAAGAACAAATTCTTTATTGGAAATGTTTTAGAAAAAGTTAATTAAAAAATTAGAATAAAATATATGTTCTTAGAAATCGCAACATTCGATATCACTTCTGCCGAAATTGCTTTAAATTCTGTTGCCGACAGAATTGAATTTTGTGCAGACATCAATTCAGGAGGAATTACTCCCGACCTTGAAGAATTGAGATATTTAAAAGATAAATATTCTAAACCTATTCACGTAATGATTCGCCCTGTAGGAGGAGGTTTTTTATATACCGATTCAGAATTCAGGCAAATGCAGAAAAGCATTATTGAATTTTCTAAAGCCAAAGCAGATGGTTTTGTTTTCGGAATCTTAGATGAAAATCAGGAAATAGACATCGAAAAAAATAAAATACTGATTGATTTGGCTAACGGAAAACCTTGTGTTTTTCACAGAGCAATAGACCGAACCAAAAATATTTTTGAATCGACTGAAAAATTGATTCAACTAGGTTTTAAAGAAATTCTTACTTCCGGAGGAGAAAATTCTTCAATGGAAGGAAAAGAAAATTTAAAAAAACTGGTTGAAGATTATTCTGATGACATCAAAATCTTAATTGGTGGCGGTGTTCGTTCCCATAATATTTCAGAATTGAAAAATGTAACTCATGGTCAATATTTTCATTCTTCAGCAGTTTTGCCTTATGAAACCTTTGCTAATGCGGAAGAGATTAAAAAACTGAAGTTTAATATCTAATAATTAGAGTATAAAAAAACATTAACGCAAAGATTTTTTAGAATCGTATTATCTAAGCGAGCAAAGGTTGCGACAAAGTCGCTGATTAAGCTTGGAGACACGTATGCTTAATCAAATCAATTTATTGATTACTCTTTGCCCACTTATAGTGTATGCATTTATTGTATTAAACTTTGCGTTAAAAAAATAAAACACAACAAATGACAGAAAATGAATTATCATATAAAATTATAGGTGCAGCTTTAGAGGTTCATAGAAATCTTGGGGCAGGATTAATGGAAAGTGCTTATGAACAAGCTTTAGTTTATGAGTTGGAGAAAATAGGATTAGAAATTAAACAACAAATTTATCTCTCGGTTGCTTATAAAGAAATGAACATTGAAAATGCATATAAGGTTGATTTGATTATTAATGATAAGGTAATTATTGAGATTAAATCTGTGCTAGAATTACATCCTGTTTTTTATTCACAAATTACAACTTATTTAAAACTGACTAATATAAAACTAGGTCTTCTCATTAATTTTAATACGCCGCTTATCAAAGACGGGATCCATAGAATTGTAAATAAACTGTAGATGAACAAAACAATACTTCTTGCTTTACTTCTCATTCAAATATTAGTCAACGCACAATTTTCAGAACGAAATTTATCTTCTGAAAAATGGCAGTTCAAAAACTCCAAAGAAAATAAATGGCTCACGGCTTCCGTGCCGGGGACGGTTCATTTGGATTTGATGAATAATAAACTTATTCCCGACCCTTACAAAGACGAAAACGAGAAAAAAGTACAGTGGGTTGAAAATGAAGATTGGGATTATCAGACGGTTTTTAAAATTTCAGCTAAAGAATTAGAGAATCAGAATACAGAATTGGTTTTTCATGGATTAGATACGTTTTCTGAAATTTATTTAAATGGAAAACTGCTAAAGAAAACCGATAACATGTTCAGAACGTGGAAAATTCCGGTAAAAAATGATTTGAAAGTTGGAAATAATATTTTACAAGTAAAATTTAAATCTTCAGTAAATATTGGAAAAGAATTTGCGAAAAAAGTTCCGTTTACAATGCCGGAATCACCGCGAAGTTTTGTGAGAAAAGCGCAGTATCAGTTTGGTTGGGATTGGGGACCAAGATTGGTTACCGCAGGAATTTGGAAGGACGTAAAATTGAATTTCTGGAATCAGGCAAAAATTGAAAATATAAAAATAGAACAGAAAGCTTTAACAAAACAGAGAGCTGATTTAAATATTTACGCAGAAATTTATGCAGAAAAAGAAGGGAAATATGTTTTTGCAACTGATAAAGAAAATCATGATATTGCCTTAAGAAAGGGCTTGAACAAAATATCAGTTCCGTTTAAAATTGAAAACCCACATCTATGGCAACCGAACGGATGGGGAAAAGCGATAATTTATGCGCTTAAATTTTCATTAAAGAAAAATTCAGAGACTATTGATAGTAAAGAAGAAAGAATTGGACTAAGAACTGTAGAATTAATTCAGGAAAAGGACGAAAAAGGAAAATCTTTCTATTTTAAAGTTAATGCAAACCCGATGTACGCAAAGGGAACGAACTGGATTCCATCTGACAGTTTTACACAGAGAATTACCAAAGAAAAATATAAAAAACTCATCAAAGACTGTAAAGATGCGAATATGAATATGATTCGTGTTTGGGGTGGTGGAATTTATGAAGATGACGAATTTTACAAAGCCTGCGACGAAAACGGTATTCTTGTTTGGCAGGATTTTATGTTTGCCGGAAGTTTTTATCCGTCAGATGAAGATTTTTTAAATAACGTCAAAGAGGAAGTTAAGGATCAGGTCAATCGACTTCAAAATCATCCGTCGATTGCTTTGTGGTGCGGAAATAACGAAATTGATGAAGCCATTGTCAATTGGGGATATCAGAAGCAATTCAAATATTCAAAAGAAGATTCATTGCAGGTTTGGAAAGATTACAAAAAGGTTTTTCATGAAGTAATCCCGAATGCGATTAATGAGTTTGCAACAAAAGATAAATCAATTTATTGGGAAAGTTCACCTTCCATTGGTTGGGGGCACAAAGAAAGCTTAACCGAAGGTGACTCTCATTATTGGGGCGTTTGGTGGGGTGAGTTTCCGTTTGAAATTTATAACGAAAAAGTTCCAAGATTTGCTTCAGAATATGGTTTTCAGGGAATGCCGAGTTTGGAAACTGTTAAATCAATGTTTTCAGGAAATCCTGATTTCAGTTTAGAAAATCCAACGATTAAAGCGCACGAAAAAAATGCAAGAGGATTTGAAATTATTCAGAAATACATGGAACGTGATTATGCAGTTCCGAAAGATTTTGTGAAATATAATTACATTTCTCAGCTGCTTCAGGCTCGCGGAATGCAGATTGCCATTGAAGCGCATCGTCGTGCAAAACCTTACAATATGGGAACTTTGTATTGGCAATTAAACGATTGTTGGCCTGTAATTTCCTGGTCATCGATTGATTATTTAGGAAACTGGAAAGCTTTGCATTATCAGGTTAAAAGAAGCTTTGAAAATCAGGTAATTTTAACCGAAGAAAAAGAGGAGTTTCTGGATTTTTATGGGATTAACGATGAATTAAAAAAGTTTGAAGATGTAAAAGTAGAAATCCAGGTTGTTGATTTTAATGGAAAAATTTTAAATGATTTAACTACTGTTCAGGATGGAAAAATACTCGATGGAATTGTGAAGTTTAATCATATAGAAATTAAAAACTTAATTAAATATTACAATAAAAATGAAGTCTTTTTAAAATTAATCTTAAAGGATAAAACCAAAAAAGTTATTGCCCAAAGCAATCACTTCTTTTCAAAACCAAAAGATTTAAAGCTTACAAAACCCAATATCAAAATCAAAAAAATCTCTGCAACAGAAATCGAAATTTCAACTGATGTGTTTGCGAAAGATGTTTATTTGATGGGCGATACTCATTTTAGTGATAATTTTTTCGATTTGCTTCCAAAAACTTCCAAAAAAATTACCCTTTCAAAACCATTAAAAAGCGTTGAGGTAATGACTTTGTGGGATACAATGAATGAGTAAACAAAAAGACCGATTTAAAAAAACCGGCCTAATTCAAATTTATCTACCTCTACATATTTACAGTTAAAACATTTGTGTATCGGATATCAAGCTAACGTGAAAAATATTTATTTATTTTGAAAGTTTAAAACTTTTTTTAAACATCGAAAATCCTACTGACAAACTGTTGTCATAAACTGCGATTACCTTTGTCTTAAGATTAACAACTTAAAATAAAAAATTATGACAACTACAGCAATTGCAACCCAACAGTTTATTTCTTCAGCACAAATGCTAGAACATTGGCAAGGTCACAGAAACCTTACAAGAAGGGTGATTGATGCATTTCCTGAAAAAGAATTATTTGAATTTTCAATTGGCGGAATGAGACCTTTCGCAAAGCTGGCAGTAGAATTAATCAGCATTGCAGGTCCAGGTTTGAAAGGAATTGTAGATCATCAGGAAGAAAAATTTTCTGAAGAAGCATTTAAACCAAAAACAAAAGAAGAGATTCTTGCAAAATGGGATTCTGAAACAGAAGTGATTAACCAATATTTCAATCAGATTTCTGAAGAAAGATTTCAGGAAACGTTTAATTTATTTGGTGAGTATGAATTTCCGGTTTACCAAAATATTCTATATTTTATTGATAATGAAGTGCATCACCGTGGTCAAGGGTATACTTATTTAAGAGCTTTAGGTATTGAGCCGCCTTTCTTTTGGGAAAGATTCTAAGCATCATTGATGCTCTTATTTAAAACTCCTCTCGTAAATTTTGCAAATTAAGCAGTAACATCTGTGAACATCTGTGAAATCTGCGGGAGATTTTCATTTTAATGATACAAATTAAACTATTTTTCAATCAAAATTTTTCGAAAGTTTTTGAATCAATTCTTTCATTGTCATTTTTAAAGACTCAGGCTCAATAATTTCAGCGTAATCAAAAAATGTGATCAGCCAACGTGGAAATCCTTCTTTGATCCACTCTGTTTCAAACGTCATCTCAACTCCTTTTTCGGTTTCTTTCTCTTCGATTAGTCCGTAATAAATTTTTGAATTATTCAGATGCCCTGTAATTTTTTTGTCAACTAAAAGTTTGACGATGGTTTTATTTCCGTTCGGAGTTTTTCTGTAATCATTAATTTGACCGTATTCCTGCAAATAAGGATTTTGAGTTTTTACAATGCTTAAAATACGGTCTATTCTAAACTGCCTGTAATCATTTCTCAACGTGCAGTAAGCAATGATATACCAATAATGAAACTCGAAGAAAACACCTACCACTTCTATGGTTCTTGTGGAAATTTTATCATCAACGGTTTTATATCCTATCAAGATCTGATGTTTTTCGGCAATACTTTCCAGAATTGTTGGGATAATATTTTTTATTGTATCCTCCGTTTTTGGATTGTAATTGTAAATATCGATCTGATTTTCAATATTCTGAATTAAATTTTTATCTGAATGTTTTAAAACAGAACGCAGCTTTTCCATCGCTGTTTGATAATGGTTTCCCAAACTTTCATGTGAAAACTTCTGCATTAACTTTTCAGCAGTAATGAAACTTAAAACCTCCTGTTTAGTAAACATAACCGGTGGAAGTTTATAACCATCCATCAGAGAATAGCCATTTCCTGCTTCCCCAATAATGGGAATTCCGGCGTTTTCTAAAGTTTTTACGTCACGATAAATCGTTCTTATACTGACATCAAATTTTTTTGCCAAATCCTGTGCTCTTACAATCGGTTTTGATTGCAGTTGCGTGAGAATTGCGGTTACTCGGTCAAGCTTTTTTAGGTAATGATCGTTCATTGATACAAATTTAATGTTGATTTTTTTTAACGCAAAGATTTTATTTTATTGTGTAATATTTTAAGGAGCTAAGAGTAATCAATAAATTGATTTTAAGCGTGAAAATATTTTCAAGCTTATTCAGCGACTTGTCGCCATCTTTGCTCCTTAAATAGTAATGTGATTTATTAAATCTTTGCGTTTAAACTCTTTCGTATTATTTAATTCTTAAACGTATTCACCAATTTATCTAAATTCAAACTTCTTGCAGAAGCATCAAAAATTTCTCTGTAAGTTCCGTTCATTTGTACCAATTCATCGTGAGTTCCACTTTCTACGACATGACCTTTTTTCATAACATAAATTTTATCTGAATCTAAAATCTGTGAAAGGGAGTGTGAAATAATCACAACGGTTCTTCCTGCTTTAATGGCATCCAAAGAATTTTTAATCTGTTCGGTGGCAATTGCATCTAAACTTGCAGTCGGCTCGTCAAGAAAAATAATCGGTGGATTTTTTAAAAATAATCTGGCAATCGCGATTCTTTGCTGTTGTCCGCCAGAAAGCTGAGTTGCATCGTGTTTATATTTTTCCGGAAGATCTAAAATCTGCTCATGGAGATAGGCTTTTTTAGCCGCTTCTTCAATTTTTTCAAAACTTGCATTCATATTTCCGTAACGAATGTTGTCTTCAATACTTCCTTGAAAAATATGGTTCTTCTGCAAAACCAATCCCAGATCATCCCGTAAAAAAGTATTGTTATAATTCGTTAAATCAACTTTATCTAAAATAATTTCTCCCGAATCAGGAAGATAAAACTTGCAGAGAAGATTGATGATGGTTGATTTTCCGGCTCCACTTAATCCGACTAATGCGGTAGTTTTTCCATTTTCAATAGTCATTGAAACATCGTTGAGTGCTTTTGTTCCGTTGGGATAGGTGAAATTAACATTTCTTAATTCAAAGTTTCCTGTGATCTTATTTTCCACAAAAGTTCCGTTCGGTTCGACTTCATTGTCTGCATTTAAAATATCAAAATAACCTTCGGCATAAATCATCGCATCATTCATATCATCATAAATTCTGTGAAGCTGTCTGATGGGCGAAGAAACATTATTGAAAAGCATGATGTGAAGCATGATCGCACCAATTGTCATTTGTTGATCTAAAACCAAATAAACCGTCAGAAGAATAATTAAAACAACCCCAAACTGCTCGATAAAAGTTTTTAAACCATCGTAAATAAAATTGGTTTTTCGGGTAAACATTTGACTGTCCATCAATTGCATCTGAAGATCGTACTGTTTTTTGCCTTCAAATTTTTCGCGGACAAAACTTTTGATCACCATAATCGAATTGATCAAATTTAAAAGTCCTGAAGTTTTCTGTTCACGCTGATTCCTTAAAGTTCGTCTTACTCCGCCCAATTTTTTCGCCTGTAACGAACTGATATAAAAATAAATAGGAACAATGATCGTTGAAACTAATCCTACATAAACGTTTTGCAAATACATAATGATCAAGGCGATAAATGCATTTGAAAATAAAGGAAGCATATCAATAAAGAAATTCTGAACGAGTCTTGTAAGGCTTTCAATTCCACGATCGATCCTGATTTGAAGTTTTCCGGATTCGTGATTTTCATCATTAAAATAAGCAACTCTATACGTAAGGATCTTGTCGATGGCTGATTGAGCTAAAACCGAACTTACATTAATTCTGATTTTTTCACCATAAAATTTCTGCCCGAAATTGATGAAAATATTCAACAATTCTTTTCCCAATAAAATGATCGAAATAATAATCAGAATATGAACTCCTTCACTCATAGGATGTGGAAGACGCGTCAGTTTTGTCACTTCATCCACGGTATATTTTAAAACTAAAGGATTCACCTGAGCTGCCAAAGCGCCGAGAAAAGTAAGGAACAAGGTTCCGTAGATCATCGGTCGGTAAGGTTTTATAAATGGAATGAGTTGTTTATAAATTCCAAATAAAGTCACTGTTCTGTTAAAAGGTTTTGCCATGGAAATTATTTAACTAAAATAATACGTTTGTCATATATGAGATAAACAATTTACGATTATTATTCCACTTTAATTCCGAGATATTTTTTCAGAAAAGGATCTTTTCCCGATATTTTTTTAATTTTAACGGTTTTGGAAACTAATGCAAGCCAATAACCTTCAGAATTTTTAAACAGATAATAAGTTGAGGAACCAGAATTGTCGACACCGCATTGCGGCCAGGAACCTTCAAATACTGAAAGCAGTTTTAAATTTTTATTTCTTAAAATCCTATAATTTTTAAAGTAGATGTAATCTTTATCAGACAGAAAAAGATCAAAGCCTTGAAAAGAATAATAGCCAACTGCAGAATTAGCATCAATCCCTTTGATTGCGTTCAGTCCGCTTTTACTTGAAAAATGATAAACATAATTTTTGTCTTTGTAATATTCAGGAGCATCTTTAACTCTTTCAAAGGTTTTTGCATCAGCAAAAGTTTCTTTATTCTCCCAATAAATTTTATCGTCTACTTTAGATAAGGAATAATTATAGAAAGTTTTGAGCTTAACAGAACCGTTGATATTGATAAGATGCTGTCTTTGAGTTTTCGCATTTTCTATTTGTTCTGCAGTCAAATTTTCGAAAAGCCCGTCAGATAAGTTGTATGCCTGATTTTTGTAAAAAACATACATGTTGTTCTTCTCACTTATCATGATGTTTTTACTGCTTACGGGATCAGAATATTTAAAAGGAAATTTATAAAAAACCAATTTATTGATTTTATGATCGAACCGCCACGAATAGACTCCGTTTTTATCATAACAGAAATCAGAATTTTCAATTGTTCCAAAGCTGGAAATATCCAGATTATTTTCAGTAATATCAATGTTTTTGAAGAACAATCTTTTCCCGTCTGTAATATAAGCTGAGTTGGTACCTTTCCATGTTTTTAGATTGACAAAATCTGCTGCATGAATTGGCATTGTTTCATATTCTGAATAAACATGATCTTTATCTCTCGAATAAAAGTTAGACAATGAGATAAACGAATCTTTATCTATTCGGGAATCAATTTTATTTTGAGAAATAATGTGATCTTTTGTTTTTGAAAAGTAATTGTTAACGTATTGCAACGGTTCACTATTAAAAAACTGTCTCTCTCCTTTTATATAAATGGAATTTTTATCATAGCATAAATCTGAATCTGTAAAAACAGCACTGTCAGGATCAATACCTTTGATTATTTTATCGTAGTAATAAATGTAATATTTGTCTTTGAAGAATGTTATGTAAGAAAATCCTTTGGGATTTCTGATGCGTTGGAATTCAGATGCATCAAGATTATTAATTACTGTAAGATTTTTATAGACCGCTTTATGGGTTTTCCAGAAAAAACCACCATCCAGAGTTCTTCCTAGGTTTTCAAAACCAAGGGTGTCTGTTTTTACGAAATTTCCATCAATAAAAACTCCATCTTTATTTAAAGCAAAAAAATCAGCCTGGCCATTTTCTGGTTTTACAAGTGATTTTCCACCACTTGCAATTAGTTTTATAGTTCTTCTGTCTTTTTGGTATATGATTTTATCATCATCTACAAGATATAGAGGTGTGTGAAAATTAAGACGATCTCCTATCACCAAAGAAGAATCTAACTCTGGTTTTTTTACATAATCTATTTTTTGCGCATAACAGGTTATTGAAAGAAATAAAAATATAGAAAATAAATATTTTTTCATTCCTTTTAAGTTTTACCCCTCAAAAACATAGGTTGTCAAGTAATGCAATTCAGATTGACTTGCTGCTTTAGAATCCGCTTCCGCCTGTTCCAAAGAATAATTTGAATTGATCTCTTTTTTCTGGAAAACAAAAGAATTGTTAGCGTTTTTATCAACTATATCATTGAAAATATGTTCAATTTCTGAATTTCCCAAAGATGCAAAACTGATGTCTTCAAAACCATGCATCAATCGAAGGTCATCAAACTGAGCAAAGTTTTCATTGACGAAAGCTTGCATCTGAGATTTAGAATCAAAATTTCCTGCCCAGATATTGTAAGCGTAACTTTTCTTACTTGGTTTGTCGAAAATACTTTGGTAAACGAAGTTTTCTCCTAAATAAGCTTCTCTTACTTGCGGATCGTTTGCCAAATCTTCAGGAAGACCTTCTTTCAGAATCTTTCCTTCAAACATAATATATGTTTTGTTGGTAATTGCCAAAGTCTGCTGTACGTTGTGATCGGTAATCAAAATTCCGATGTTTTTGTCAGTCAAACTTCTTACAATTTTCTGAATATCTTCCACGGCAATCGGGTCAACTCCCGCAAAAGGCTCATCCAAAAGAATAAAACTCGGGTCTGTCGCCAAACATCTTGCAATCTCAGTTCTACGTCTTTCCCCTCCGGAAAGAAGATCTCCTCTGTTTTTACGAACGTGTTGTAGAGAAAACTCCTCAATCAGTTCATCGCATTTTATTTGCTGTTCTCTTTTTGAAAGTTTAGTAAGCTGCAAAACGCCAAGAATATTATCTTCTACAGAAAGTTTTCTGAAAATTGATGCTTCCTGCGCAAGATAACCTATACCTTTTTGAGCACGGCGATACATCGCGTCTGAGGTAATTTCCTGTTTGTCGAGGAAAATTTTTCCTGAAGTAGGCTTTACCAAACCTACGATCATGTAAAATGAAGTGGTTTTTCCGGCTCCATTCGGACCCAATAAACCTACAATCTCCCCCTGTTGAACCTGTACAGAAACGCCTTTTACAACTTTTTTGGGACCGTATTCTTTGATTAAGTTTTCTCCTCGTAAAATCATAGTCGCAAAGATAAAGTTTTTTTGAATTAGAAATTTATTTTATGAATAACTGCATTTTAATTTTAGCAGAGTTTAACAGAAGTTTCCAGTCTTGATTTTTTGTTACTTTTGTATGAAGACAAAAGTAAAAGAAGTAAAGTTTAAAAAAGTATGGTAAATTTTGTTTTAATCGCGGTCTGTATTTTGGCAGGAATGATTTTCAAACAAACAAAATCTATTCATCCCGACGCACACAAAGGCATCAATACTTGGATTCTTTATTTAGCACTTCCTGCAGTTTCTTTTAAATATTTACCAAAGGTTCAATGGTCTGCAGAAATGCTTTTTCCAATACTTTCAACTTTTGTAATTGCGATTGGATGTTTCTTTTTTATGATGTTTTACAGCAGACAAAAAGGATATTCCAGAAGATCAAGAAGTACGTTGGAATTAGCAAGTGGTTACAGCAACACTTCATTCATTGGATTTCCTTTAATCTCTGCTTTCTATGGTGAAAGTCTTTTAAGTATTGCGATAATCTGTGACCAGACGATGTTTTTTGCACTTTCCACATTAGGAATTATCGCTGCGGTAAAAGGTGGAAGCAAATCCGGAAAAGTGAGTGCCATTTTTATTCTGAAAAGATTGGTTACTTTTCCGCCGTTGATCGGTTGTATTGCCGCATTGATTTTATCTCAATTCATCGATTTTACTTTTGCAGAGCCACTTTTTGATAAATTGGCTGCGACTGTAAGTCCGCTAGTTTTGTTTTCTGTTGGATTGCAGTTGAAATTTAATGGTTGGAAAAAATTGTTGCCACAGATTTCAGCTTCTATGTTTTATAAATTAATTTTAGCTCCGATAATGATTTTAGGTTTAGCTTTATTACTCGGAATTAAAGGTAATGTTGCGAAAATTTCTGTCTTTGAAGCTGCAATGCCGACTGTAGTTACGGCAAGTATTATTGCCGAACAATTTAAACTTAATACAAAGCTGACGAATTTGATTATCGGATTCAGTATCCTTGTTGGATTTATTACTTCGGCAATTTGGTATCAGATTATTGAATTGATTTTCTAATTTATTAATTCAAAATCATACAAAAAAATAGAATCTATATTGTCTCTCCACTGCTCTACAGAAGCGGCATTACTTGAGCTTGGCATAATAGAGGTTGATTGATAAATGGTTGTGCCTTTTAGTTTAATTTTTGCTTTGAAATTCATCGTCTTACCTGTTTTTTGAATATTTAAAAGGGTGAAAATAGAATTTCCCATCATTTCAGATTCAGAAAAGGTAAACTCAATACTATTATCCTTAGTCTCATCTCTTTTGAAATTTTTGAGCATATCAAACATATCTTTTTTCTCAGTAATGTTTTCTTCGGAAACCAGCTCGAAGTTTATAATTTTATTTTTTTTAAATTCAGGTTTTAAAATAATTTTTTTACCAATAGGAATGGTTATTTCTGATTTCTTTATTAAAACTCTTTCTTGTGCATTTATCGTGATTATAAATAATAAAATGAATAGAGATAAGAATTTTTTCATGATAGTTTTAGTTTAATTGAATCTGATTGGACTATAAAAGTATAAAAAATTGCACTTCTCTGAATAAAAATCTAATTTTACACTTTAATTATTCCCTTGCAATACGCTCAAATTATTTTACCGCTTAATCTGAAAGGAACTTTTACGTACAAAGTACCCGAAGAAATACAATCAACAATTCAACTCGGAATGAGAGTTTTGGTTCCTTTTGGTGGGAAAAAAATCTATACCGGAATTGTTTTTGAATTTCATGACGAAGAGCCTACTCAGTTTGTGGCAAAGGAAGTCATCAGTATTTTAGATGAACAGCCGATTCTGCCATCACAACAGATTAAATTTTGGAAATGGCTTTCAGATTATTATCTCTGCAATTTGGGAGAAATTTACAGGTTTGCTTTTCCGTCTTCTTTAAAACTGGAAAGTGAAACCTATTTAAAATTAAAACCCAATATTACCGTTGAGTTTGAAAATTTAGACGTCAATGAAATGTACCTTATTCAGGCATTGGAAGTTCGTCAGCTGATCAATTTAACGGATATTGAAGCATTTATTCCGAAAAAAGACATTATTAAAACCATCAACTCGCTGATCGATTTACAATATATTGAGATCGACGAAAAGATTGCTGAAAAATATAAGGCCAAGGAAGTTGCCTACGTTAAAATCAAAGATGAGGTTTTAGAAAACCAGAATCTTACTGAAATTCTTTTAAGTTTAAAAAGAGCTCAGAAACAGAAAGATCTTTTTCTGCATATTTTAGAAAAACAGACTGAAAATCCTGATTTGCATATTAAAAAATCAGAATTGTTTGAAGATGGTTATTTTGCAAGTTCGCATTTTAAATCTTTGGCAGATAAAAATTTGGTTGAAGAATATTACATGCAGAAAGATCGAATTGAAAGCTATGAAGGCGAAATTGAAGAGGTTGAGGAACTAACGGAAGTACAGAAAGCTGCAAAAAATGAAGTGGATGAAGCGTTTGAAGAAGGGAGAAATGTGTTGCTTCATGGGGTAACTTCATCAGGAAAAACGCATATTTATTTAGAGAAAATCGAAGAATGTATTTCGCAAGGTAAAAATGTATTGTTTTTACTTCCTGAAATTTCTTTAACAAAGCAAATCACTCAGCGATTAGAAAAAAAATATGGCAGACAGCTTGGCTTTTATCATCAGAAACTGACCGATTTTGAAAAGGTGGAAATTTGGAGAAGAATAAAAAATAATGATGTTAAAGTCCTTATTGCGACAAGAAATTCACTGTTCTTACCCTACCAGAATTTAGGATTGATTGTTGTAGATGAAGAGCACGATTCGGGGTACAAAGCGAGAGAAGTTTCACCGTTTTTCAATGCAAAAGATTCGGCTTTGGTTTTGGCTAATTTTTATGGAGCTAATGTGATTTTAGGCTCAGCAACACCTTCTGTTGAAAGCTATTATTTAGCCCGAAAAGAGAAGATGAAATATATTTTTCTGAATGAAAGATTCGGCAATGTAAAACTTCCTGATTTTGAACTGATTAATTTTAAAGAAGCTCAGGATTCTAAAAAAGTTTCCGGAAATTTTTCTTTAAAACTGATTGATGAAATTAAAAAGACTTTAGAAGAAAAAAATCAAACGATGATTCTTCACAACCGACGTGGTTATGCCAGTGTTTTGGAATGTGAATCTTGCGGATATGTGAATTACTGCTCGAATTGTGATGTTGTGATGACTTATCACAAAGCTGCTCACGAAATGAAATGCCATTATTGCGGACAGAGAGCTTCTAAGCCGAAAACCTGCCCGAAATGCTATTCTGAAAACCTTAATGAAAAAGGAGTAGGGGTAGAGCAGATTCATGAAGAAATTTCAAAAATTTTTCCTGATAATGAAGTCGACAGAATGGATGTTGACTCTATGAGAAAGAAGTTTGCCTACGAAAAATTATACGAAAAAATCGAGGACAGAGAAACTGATATTGTTGTTGGAACTCAGATGATTTCTAAAGGTTTAGATTTTGATCATATCGAGTTGGTAGCAATTCCAAAAGCTGATTCTATGCTCTATGTACAGGATTTTAGAGCTGAAGAAAGAGCATATCAACTAATCACGCAGGTTTCCGGAAGAGCGGGAAGGGTTTCAGGGAAAGGCCGAGTTTTAATTCAAACCTTTAATCCGGATCATTCTGTTTTTCAGTTGATTAAAATGAATAATATTTCTAAGATCTATAAATATTTCCTTACCGAACGTCAGAAATTTAATTATCCGCCTTTCACAAAGCTAATTATGATTGAGCTTAAACATCGAAGAGATGAAAAAGTGGATCGTGCTTCTCAGTTTTTAGGGTCAATTTTAAGAAAATATCTTCCTGAAGACTGTATTTTAGGTCCTGAAAGGGCGCAAATTGCGAGACTTAATAATTTGTATCAGTTTCAGGTTTTGCTTAAACTTCCACGCGGTAAAAACTATGAGAAATTCAAAAGTTTAGTTTTGTTAAGTTTAAAAGAATTTGATGAAATCACTGCTTATCAAAGCATTAAAAAAGATGTTTTTGTTGATTTTTAACAAACTTTAACATATTTTATAGCCTTTTATTATAGTCCACAGAACTACCATACCATAATAATTTCTACATTTGAACGTTGACTATATGTTTGGATATTATGATTCGATTTAACTAATCGTTTTTTATTCAATCCAAAATATATACAAAAGAAAAATTAGATGGTAAATTTCAGAAAATATATTTCAGGTGTTACGGTCTTGGCTGCTGGTTTTTTATTTGCACAATCGACCGTTTCTACAGTCCTTTACTCTCAGAATTACGATAATAAAGCAGGTGTAAATCTCCCTTCGCCAATTGCGGCTGTGGAAAAAGCTATTTTGTCGCCAAAAGAACTTGTAGACATCAGTGTAAACACAATGATGACCGACCCTGTGTTGAAAAACGCAACTTGGGGATTTGTGGTCTACGACCCAAAAACGAAGAAAATAATTTCTTCGTACAACGAAAATACTCCTCTTGTTCCCGCTTCTACAACGAAGCTGTTGACTACCGAAACTGCAATGAGCATGTTGGGTGAAAACTACCGTTGGATGACACAGCTGGAATATTCGGGAGAAATCGACGAGAATGGAACTTTAAACGGTAATCTTTACATTGTAGGAAGTGGCGACCCATCTTTGGGAACCAATAAAGCAGGAGCTTGGTCTTACAAAGACATCGTTTCAGATTTTGCTGGAGGAATGGCTCGTGAAGGTATTAAAAAGGTAAATGGTGATATTGTAATTCAAACAGCGCTTTTCAAAGGTAACATTTCGGCACTTCCGGAAAATGTTGTTTGGCTAGAAAACAATAACTACTATCTTCCTGTAGGTACTACCAAAGAGATCAACCCTGCAAATGAGAAGCTTATTGTAAAGAAATCAATGAATCCTGCGGCAGATAAGAAGTTTTTTTATGTTTCGCCTTACGTAAATAAGATGGTTTATGCTGAAAAGTATGACGGAAATGGAACTTTAACGACGAAATTACCTGATGCTCCAGCCTTCCTTGCCAATTCATTTAAAGCAAGCTTGGTGAAAAGCGGAGTAGCAGTTACAGGAAAAGTAACTCCTAAAATGACCGATGCTTCTCCAGAAGTTAGAAAGATGATTTCGGCTTATAAATCTCCGACTTTGGGTGATATTATTTATTATACGAATCAAAGAAGTGATAACTCTTTAGCAGAGGCATTATTAAAAACCGTTGGTTACTTCCAGGTGGGTGATCAAACTTCAGAGTCGGGTAGAATAGTGGTTAATAATCACTTAAAAGATATTGCATTTGATGTTGAAGGTTTGAATTATATGGACGGAAGTGGGTTGTCTAGAAGTAATAAAGTAACTCCAATCTCGCAGGTGAAATATCTTAGTTCTTTAATGGATGAAAAATTCTACAAAACATATTTTAATTCTTTACCAATTGGAGGACAGTCTGGAACACTTAAAGGAATGTTTGTAGGGGAAGGAAACGGACAGGTTTTTGCTAAAACAGGAACTTTAAATAAAGTGAAAACGTTGGCAGGATATTTAAAAACCAATTCAGGAAGAACATTAGTCTTCTCTTTAATGGTCAATAATTATGCAGGATCGGTCGGTCAGGTAAAAAGTAAAATGGAAACGATTCTTAAACCGGCTTTAGACTTATAAAAATTATTAATTTCATACTAAAACCTTTTAATCATTGATTGAAAGGTTTTTTTTATCTTTATTCCCTAATTATTTTACTATGAAAAAACTTTGCCTTTTATGTTTTAGCATTTTTGCTATTCATACTTTATCGGCACAAAACCAAAATGAGAACGTAGAAAAAAAAGGTTTATTAAATAAGGAAATGAAGTCTTATGCGGCTAAAATGGCTGCAGGAAATACCAATCCCAACACATTAAACTACGATTTGCAGTACCAAAGAATGGATGTGTCTATTAATCCTTCAGTTTATAATATTTCAGGGTCGGTAACATCACATTTTAAGCCTTCACAAGCGTTGAATACGATTTATTTTGATTTGAATAATAATCTTACGGTTTCTCAGGTAAATTATCATGGTCAAAATCTTACTTTTCAGCAATTATCAACTAAAGAACTAAAAATAAACTTTACAGCTTCTTTGGCTGCAAATGTTTTAGATTCTCTTACAATTAATTACAGTGGAGCTCCTGATACAACAAACAATGCATTTTTTAATGGCTCTCAAGGAGGAACACCCATTCTTTCTACATTAAATGAACCGTATGGTGCACAAGATTGGTTTCCTACAAAGCAAAGTTTAAATGATAAAATTGAAAGATTTGATTTGAAAATAACGACTCCAGCTCAATATAATGTTGCAGCTAATGGTAAGTTGATGTCTGAAACAACTTTAGGGAACGGACAAAAACGTACTTTTTGGAGAACACAATATCCGACGGCCGCTTATCTTATCGCCCTTTCGATTACAAATTTTGTGAAATTAAATGATACAATGGGAAATCCGCCTTTTCCTTTTGTGAATTATGTTTATCCGTCTACCAATACGAATGTAACAAGTATGGCAAATATAGAATGGACCAAAACGGTAATGAATACTTTTGAAACCTATTTCGGAGCTTATCCTTTCCGTAATGAAAAGTATGGTCACATGGAATTTGAAGCAGGAGGTGGTATGGAACATCAAACGATGTCTTCAATGGGTGGCTGGAGCAAACAATTAATCGCACACGAATTGGCGCATCAATGGTTTGGTGATAAAGTAACTTGTGGTGCGTGGAATGACATATGGCTGAATGAAGGTTTTGCTACTTTTGGAGAACATCTTGCTTACGAAAAACTGATTATGAATAATGCTGATTTCCTTAATTATCTTTTAGGCGAAAAAAACTATATTACAAGCATTACAGGCGGAAGTGTATATGTGGCAGATGCTAATTTAGGAAATATCAACTCAATTTTCAGTGGAAGATTATCGTATTCGAAAGGTGGTTATGTGGTAAGAATGATGAAATGGGTTTTGGGAGATACAGTGTTTTATCAAGCATTGAAAGACTATCATGCAAGACCGAATCTGGCTTATAGCTATGCAAGAACAGCCGATTTGAATGCTTCTTTACTAACTTCAACCGGAAAAGATTTTACAGAATTTTTTAATGACTGGATTTACGGACAAGGTTATCCTACCTATGATATCAGATGGAAGCAGGTGGGAAATCAGGTGACTTTTAAAGCATCACAGACACAAAGTCATGCGTCTGTTAGCTTTTTTGAAATGCCATTACCGATAAAAGTGACCGGAACTGGAGGGCAGACTGCTTTTTTTACTTTAAATAATACCTCAAATAATCAATATTTTACAGAGGCTGTCACATTTCCAATTGCCAGTGTACAGTTTAATTATGAATATCAGATGTTGGAGAGAAACTCAACAGTTTCTCAAGATAGTAGTTTGAGTACGACAGATCTTAAAACTGAAGAATTCAGTATTTATCCAAACCCTGTAAAAGATGAATTATTTGTTTCGGGATTAAAAAAAGAAACAGATTATGATATTTTTACAGCAGACGGAAGGTTGGTGAAAAAAGGCAAAACAGATAAAAAAATAGGTGTATCTCTGCTGCAGAAAGGGGTTTATTTTATTAAAATATTAAATTCAAACTTAAAATTTGTAAAAGAATAAAAAATAAATTATTGTATTGATTTTCAATGTATATTTGTTTACAAACAAAATAATTAATACTTATGAAAACAAATTTATTCTTTTTCAATTTTCTTTTATTGACATTTTTAATGTTTAATCTCACTTCATGTGAATCTAAAAAATCAGACAATCCTTTACTAGACACACAATGGAGAGGATTGGCAAAAATTCCTCACGAAGCAGAGATTGATTTAAAATTCTCTAAAGATAAAATTGATGTACTGCTCGATAATAAAGTAATCGAAACAATGAATTATACATTGAGTAATGGTGATATCAATATTGTGAAAAATTCTGGTGGAACACCTTGTAATGTAGGAGCAAAAGGTAAATACAAATGTGATGTGATCGGTGAAAATTTGGTGATGACACATATTTCAGATGAATGTACTGATCGTGTAAAATCTTTACAAGGAATTGTTTATAAAAAAATTGAAGTAAAAAAATAATTGCAAATCGTTTTTGTATTTTTAAAGCTTTCATTCGTGAAAGCTTTTTTTGTTTCTTGCTTTTGACTATAGCTTTTAAATGATTAATAACCGAAAAAAACAATAAAGAGGCCGAAACGTATTTTGTTTAATGCCTTTTTATTAAATTAGCGCAACTAAAATTTAAATATAATGATCTCTGGAAAATATCTTGAAAATCTACAGAACGAGCTGAAAAACATCGAAAATGACGGTCTTTTTAAAAAAGAAAGAATCATCACTTCTCAGCAAAGTGCAGAAATTGAAGCGAATGGAAAGAAGCTTTTGAACTTTTGTGCCAACAATTATTTAGGATTATCAAACCATCCTGAAGTAATGAAGGCTTCACAAGATATGATTGGTTCTCACGGTTACGGAATGTCTTCGGTACGTTTTATCTGCGGAACTCAGGATATTCACAAGCAGTTGGAAGAAAAAATTGCAGAATTTTTAGGTCTTGAAGACACTATTCTTTATGCAGCTTGTTTTGATGCAAATGGTGGAGTTTTCGAACCTTTATTTACAGATGAAGATGCAATTATTTCAGATGAATTGAATCACGCTTCAATTATTGATGGAGTTCGTCTCTGTAAAGCAGCAAGATACCGTTATAAAAATAATAATATGGCAGATTTGGAAGCTCAGTTGATTGCTGCTTCCGAAAAAAATCACAGATTTAAAATCATCGTTACAGACGGAGTTTTCTCAATGGACGGAATTGTTGCAGACCTGAAAGGAGTTTGCGATTTAGCCGATAAATATGATGCTTTGGTAATGGTTGATGATTCTCACGCAACAGGTTTCATCGGAAAAACAGGTCGTGGAACTCACGAAGCTAACGAAGTAATGGGTAGAGTAGATATCATTACTTCTACTTTAGGAAAAGCTTTAGGTGGTGCTTTGGGCGGATTTACTTCCGGTAAAAAAGAGATTATCGATATGTTGAGACAGCGTTCTAGACCTTATTTATTCTCAAACTCATTGGCCCCAGGAATTGTGGGTGCAGCTTTGAAAGTTTTAGAAATGATTTCTGATGACACTTCACTTCGTGATACCGTTATGGAAAATGCGGAATATTTCAGAACGGAAATGAAAGCAAAAGGTTTTGATATTCCTGATGGAGATGCTGCGATTGTTCCTGTAATGTTATATGATGCTAAATTGGCTCAGAAAATGGCAGAAAAACTGATGGATGAAGGAATTTATGTAATTGGTTTCTTCTATCCGGTTGTTCCAAAAGAAAAAGCGAGAATCAGAGTACAGCTTTCTGCTGCTCATACAAGAGAGCATTTAGATAAAGCAATTGCTGCTTTTGAAAAAGTAGGAAAAGAATTAGGAGTAATTTCTTAAAAAAATAAACCATTCTACAATTGTAGAATAAAAACAGAATTTCTATATTTACGGAAATTCTGTTTTTTTATGCTTAAAAATATCTTACTAACCCTGCTGTCAGTTTTTGTTTTCGTTTCGTGCCAAACTAAAACGAATCAATACATTAAGATCTCTGATAAAGTTCAGAAACGACACGGAAAATGGATAGAAAAATATCCTACTGAAGAAGGAACATTAATTACAGTTGGAAAATATAAGAAAGGCGAAAAAGTAGGAGTCTGGAAAACGACTTTAGAGAACCAGCTTTATCAAAAAGAAAAAATAGGAAGAAAAAAAATTAAAATGTTCGTTTATCATCGAAACGGAAATATTATGGAACGCGGACAAAGCAAACTTGATATTTCAGAAAACGAACGCCACTGGTATTACTTTGGAGACTGGAAGTTTTACGATGAAAACGGAAAACTGAAATACATAAAAAAATACGCCGATGGTAAAAAAATCGACAGTCTTTCTTCTAATAAATAAGCCTTTCTAAACCATAAATCTTTAATAAATTTTTAGACATAATATTGATAATGCTTTTTAGTTTAAGTTGAGTAACAAAATCATTATATTTGCGCTTAATTTTCGCTTAAATGTTTTTTAAATCAAGATATATATTAGAATTTTCTAAGCCAAAACGTGAGGTTTTAGAAAATATTGAAAAAGATATATTTCAATATTTCTCCAATTATTTTGGTAAAAGCTTTACGGGAAAAGTAAGTGAAAATGGATTTAAAATAAAATTGATGGGAGGAAGAGATTCTCCAACCTTCAAAGGAAATTTTATTTTGAATAGAGATAATGAGGAAAGCTTTGAGCTATCTGTTGGATTTGAATATTATGAAATACTACATTATTTAATTTTCTTAAGTTTTATATTAGTTTTTATAATTAAAAGTTACGATGGAAATTATTATTTAATGCCAATTTATTTAGCTGTCTTAGGATTAATTATCTATTCAGGTTATTTTCGATTAAAAAAGAAAAAGAGTTTATTCTTCGACTATTTGAAAAACTTCGATAGAGATTGTAATATTACTCATATAAAATAATTTATTGATTTAAAATGCTTTATACAATAATAAAGGCGTTACACATTATTTTTATGGTCAGTTATTTTGCGGGAATTTTTTATCTCGTAAGGATTTTCGTGTACTATAAAGATACCGATGCTTTTTCTGACGAAAAAAAGACGATTCTGAGAGAGCAATATACCTTTATGGCTCGAAGATTATGGAACATTATTACCGTTCCTGCCGGAGTTATAATGGCTGTCTGCGGTTTGGTGATGATTTTTTTGAATTCGGGATTAATGAAAATGCCGTGGTTTCATTTAAAACTAACGTTCCTCATCGGATTGGCGATTTACCATTACTGGTGTTGGAAAAAAGTAAAAAAATTGGTAAAACTTAATGGCAATACTTTAGAAACAGCTAATTTAAAACTAAGGCAGGCCAACGAAATTGCCACATTTATTTTATTTTTGGTCGTTTTTACCGTTATTTTAAAATCTCAGGTCATTGAATATTGGTGGCAATTAATTACCGGATTTTTCGTTCTGGTATTTTTAATCATGATGACGGTGAAGCTGGTGAATAAAAAAAGTAAAAATTAATAACGTTAATAGTGAATGGTCAATTGTGAGTTAATTTAATATCACTTACCTGAAACCTAGTTCCTATAACCTAAAACCTAAAATAAAACATGTTTGCAATTTTAAAAAAAGAACTTTGGAGTTATTTTGGCAACTGGAGCGCGTGGATCATCATTGCGGCATTCAGTCTGATAATGACTTTGTTTCTGTTTTTCTTCGAAAATGACTCTAATATTTTCGACATCGGAATAGCGTCTCTACAGAGCTATTTCGTGTTGGTACCTTGGTTACTGATGTTTATTATTCCGGCATTGTCGATGAAAACTTTTGCGGAAGAACAGCAAACAGGAACTTTAAACTGGCTATTCTCACAACCTCTGAAAGTTTCAGATCTGGTTGCAGGGAAATTTCTTTCCGTTTGGGTGGTCGGAATTTTATGTCTAATCCCTTCGGTAATTTATTTTTATACGATTTATGTTTTGGGAGTTCCTGAAGGAAACATCGATATGGGAATGACTTTCGGAAGCTATTTCGGTTTAATTATTTTAATCGCTGCTTTTTCGGGAGTCGGAATTTTGGCTTCATCACTTTCTCAAAACCAAATCATGGCTTATTTGTTGGGAGTTTTCATGTGTTTCATCATGTATTTCGGAATCGAGCAGTTAGCAAGTTATAAATTGTTAGGCGGAGCAGATTTTATTTTACAGAATGTAGGTTTTTATCAACATTTCTTAGGTTTCACAAGAGGTCTTATTGATTTTAAAGATGTTGCCTATTTTGTGTTTATCATTGGTCTTACCTTAACATTGTCTAATCATTTTATCAATAAAAAGAAGTAAAAACATGAAGAAGATCAACCTAAAATCTCCGTTTGTCATTTTATTGATTGGAACTTTTGCAGTAGCATTGATCCTTGCATTTTCAGGCATCAGATTAGATTTAACAAAAGAAAAAAGATACACGCTTTCAGAGAGTACCATCAAAGTTTTAGAATCGGTTAAAAAACCTTTGACAGTTGATGTTTACCTGGAAGGAGATTTCCCGGCAAGCTTTAAACAGCTTCAGAGTGAAACTAAATTCATGCTTGAAGAATTCAGAAAGATCAATCCGAAAATTGATTTTAAATTTATCGATCCCATGAAAACGAAAATGTCTCAGGATACTTTGATGGCAATGGGAATGCAGCCTTCGGTTCTTCCGGATTTTAAAGATGGAAAAGTTACCCAAATCTATTTATTTCCTTATGCGGTCGTAAAATATAATGGTGGAGGAATTTCTATTCCTTTGGTTGTACAGCAGTCGAATATTAATGCTGATGATCAATTAAGAAAATCTATTGAGAATTTAGAATATAATTTAGTTTCAAATATTAAAGCTGTTGCGACGAATAAGAGAAAGAAAGTCGGAATTTTGGTTAATCAGGATGAATTGAGCCCAACAGAATTTGAAAGCTTTATGAGATTAGCAACAGAAAGTTATGATGCAGGCCCGATTGTTCCTAAAAATAATGTTGAAATTACTCAGGCAGACGTTCCTTTATTGAAACAAATGAGCGCTTTGGTGATTGCAAAACCAAGAAAAGCTTTTACAGATGGCGAAAAAGTAATTTTGGATCAATACATCATGAATGGCGGAAAAACGCTTTGGATGATTGATGCCGTAAATGCTGAAATGGATACTTTAACGAGATCTAAAAAAGTAATGCCTTTCCCAGTTGATATCAACATGACCGATTTCTTTTTTAACTATGGTTTAAGAATCAATACCGCTTTGGTAAAAGATGTAAAAAAATATGCTCTTTTAAAATTGGTTACCGGTGAAGTAGGAGGAAATGCGCAATATACAAGCCTACCGTGGCCCTATTTTCCTTTGGGAATTGCAGAGCATGATCATCCAATCACTAAAAATATCAATCCTGTAAAACTGGAATTTCCTACATCAATTGATACTTTAGGTGGAAGAAAATTTAAAACAAGTGTTTTATTTGAGTCAAGTGAAAGAACTTTATTGAAGCAGGTTCCAAATTATGTTGAGCTGAAAGAAATCGCAAGTGTAGACAGTCTCGGACAAATGGAAAAACCAAGCACGCCAAAGATTTTCGCTGTTGCTTTGGAAGGGAAGTTTAATTCTGCTTATGCTTCGAGAATTGAAAGAAAGTCTTATCCGGAATTTAAAACCTCAAGTCCTGAAAATAAAATGATTGTCATTGCTGACGGAGATGTTGGTAGAAATAAGGTCATTAAAGGAGAGGCCTTACCTTTGGGAGTTGATATGTTGACAGAGGAACAGTTTGGTAACGAACAGTTCTTAAGAAATGCTTTAGATTATCTTCTTGACGATAGCAATCTGATGGAATTGAGAAACAGAAACATCGAAGAAAGGCTTCTAGACCGCAAAAGAATCACGGATGAAAGAACAAACTGGCAATACCTGAATTTACTATTACCTTTAGCAATAATCGGACTTTTAGGAGGATTATTCTTCTGGTTAAGAAAAAAGAGATTCGGATAGAATGATATAAAAAAGAGAAACTGTGAGGTTTCTCTTTTTTGTTTTTATTATTATCACTTATTACGACCTTCATCATTCATTTTGATTGGATTTTGTCATACATCAAAAATGTCGTTGATTACGATTTGATTATGAATAATTCGGTAGATTATTTTGTGATTTTTAATTAGGATATATCGATGATCTAGATTTAATTTTTCAAGATATAATTCCAACTGCCCCGATTCAGGATTTTTTATTAATTGTTTTGTAGAATCAAGGATTTGTTTTCTTATTTTATGAGCAACTTTTCGATTTGCTTTTGTAACATAATAATCGAAAATACTTTTTAAATTTTTAATTGCAAAATTCGTCCAGACAATTTTCATGGTTTACCAATTTGCAGATTGGTTTTCTAAATCTTCCTGAGTCATAAAGTTTCCATTCTTAAAATCCTCTTCAGATTTTTCTATACGCTCGACTAAAGCTTCAGCATTAAATGGTACAAACTCAGAATGATCTTCTTTTTCAAACTTAGTTAGAATATAATTCTCTATTTTCTCAAAGAAACTTTCGTCTTGAAGCTGGGCAAGATAGGTTATCAAATTTAATTTTCGGGTTTGTAAGTCCATCTTTTTGATATTTTAATCAAAGATACAAATTTACAGATAGAATATTTTAAAAGAAATTACTACCGTCCTTTAGCAGCTATCTTGGAAGATTTGAATGTTTTTTTTCGTTGGAAAATACTTTTAGGAAAGTTATTTCTGGCTAAGAAAAAAGAAATTCGGATAGAATTGATATAAAAAAATAGAAACTGTTAGGTTTCTATTTTTTGTTTTAAAGATGATAAAAATTTAATTTTTAATAGTATTATCTGATGTTTTTAAAACGATAGATTTTGCAATTAAATCATTTATTGTTCTGTGCTTTTTATCAGGAAATACCTGTATTAAGTTTGCAATATTCCAAAGACAGATTAATACCAATGGAAGGTATTCATAGCTAAATAGAAAAGTGATTAAAGCAAAGGAAATATCAGGAAGACTTCTCAAAAATGATTGCTTGAAGGTTATTTTTTTGTTTTCACTCATATCCCAAACTTTTACACCAGTTATCATTTTTCCAGGGGTCTGTCCACCGAAAAAGTGAAAAGCAACAAAATAAATTATTAAGATTATTGACAGTACTAAATCACCATAACTTGTCCAGAAATTTAATACCGAATCGGTGTTTTGTGGAATTTTTGTATTATCAATATCAAAAGAATACGTTGTCGGTGGAAGAAAGACCGTTAAGATATAACCAACAGTTAATAATAGAATATAGTCAATAATTTTCGCGAGAAATCTTCTGTAAATAGTATCATATTTTACTTGTTCCATTTTTATATTATTTAAAAAAGTTTTCTGAGCTCATTTCTTTTTCTCCCTTTGAAATTTCTAAAGATAATTTTTCAAATGTGATTGGTTCCCAAATCATAAATTGAATTTTATTATAATTAAGTGAAAAATAAAATCGTTATCGCAAGCCAACCCCAAAATACTGTAACTGGAGCATTACAAAGAATGAGAATATAATATTTCTTTCTATTCTCATTAATTTTTGGAATTATAAAGGCAATATTTAAAATTGTTAAAAAAGCTGCTATTCCATGAAAAGCAAAAACTGTCATTACAGAAAACGCCCAAAGATTGTGTAGTTCTCCAAATCGATATGATTGTGGAACTATTTTGGGTAATAGTAAAGCAGAAACGAATAATGTATTTGATATAGTCGTAAAAAACTTAATGTTATATTTTATTTGCATCAATATTATTAACGGTAAATTTTACAATAATCCATCAAAAATTACTTCAATATCTTGAATGTCATAAGTAACTTCTCCAAAAACAAATTTTATAATTCCTTTTTTATCTAAAATAAGGCTCGTAGGAAACGCTGAAATTTTTAGCTCATCAATTTGTTTTTTAGAATCGGTTATATGCTGGAAATTAAAAGGCTGTTGCTTTATAAAATCATCAATCGTTTTTTTATCATTGAATGAAATCGTGATGAAATTAGCTTTTCCTTTATATTGTTCTTTTAGTTTGTTTAATAAAGGAATTTCTTCGATGCAAGGCGGACATCTTGTAAACCAAAAATTAATAAATGTAGGTTTTCCGTTAAGAAAGTTTTTGTCAAAATTTTTCTGCTTTTCATTCACAAATTTTTCAATCTGAAATCTTGTTCCGATGTATTTTTTTGTGTCTGCATAAGGGTCAAAATCATTTGGAATAGCCATAAGTCTCACAAAGTGAATCGTTGAATCCTTCTTTTCTATAGTTCTGAGTAAAAGCTCTTCTAGATTTCCATTTTTAGCGGTATTTTCTTTAGCTTTTAAATATGTATTTTCATTAGAAGGTTTTGCACCATTTATTCGATAATAGTTTTTTTGTGCAAAAATGTTTAAACTTAAAGTTAAAAGAAAAATGATTTGTAATATTTTCATTAAAAAGTTTTTAGTTATTAATTGTCTTTTAACAAATATAAAACAAATCATAATTAAAAATCACTCAATAAAGAAAAATTACGTCGTTGGATGTCTCGATAAAATCAAGTAAATAGAGGATTTCAAAATAATTTCAAGGATTTAATGATTATTAAACACTAATTTCGAAAAGTTTTTTATAATTTTAGTCTTTTCTTATCCTATGTTAATCATTAAGCCTTTAATTTTTCGGAGGTTTGCAGAGTCAAAACAATAAAATAAAAGTTTTGAGGTTTTATTAAAACAACAAACAACAAACAACAAACAATATTAATATTAAATACATTAAAAAAAATGAAGAAAATTGGCGTAATCGCTTTGGCGAGTTTAGGGTTACTTCTTGCATCGTGTGGTGATAAAAAAGAAGCTGCAACTGCAGGTCAGGAACAGGCAGTAGCTGAAAAGCAAGGTGATGTTTTCACTGTTGATGCAGCAGCATCTAAAGTAAACTGGAAAGCTTTCCACAAAGGAGGTTTTGCTCCACGTTGGGGAACTTTAGCAATTTCTACAGGAGAATTATCTGTTGCTGATAATCAATTGACATCTGGTGAATTTGTAATCGATATGAAGTCGATCAAAGTCGATCCTGCTTCTGTAACTGAAAAAGACAAAAAATATACAGATCTTGAAGGTCACTTAAAAAATGCTGACTTCTTCGACGTAGAAAAACATCCAACTGCTGATTTCAAGATTACTAAAGTTGAAGATCTTGCTGCAGGTGCTCAAAACGCTGTAGAAGGTGCTAACAAAACGGTAAGTGGAAACCTTACTTTATTAGGTAAAACAATGAACGTTACTTTCCCTGCAAAAGTAGAAATCGTAGACAAATCTGCTTCTTTAAAAGCTCAGTTTACGGTAAACCGTGCTGACTGGGGAATCAAATTCGGAACTGACGAAACTGATCCTGCAGAATGGATGATTAGCAAAGATATCGAAATCGGTATCGATGTAAAAGCTGCTCAAAAATAATAAAGAACACCAAAATATGAAGACATCTGTAGCAATGCAGATGTCTTTTTTGTTTTAATTAATGAAATTCTGCCGTCAATTCGAGTGTTTTTCCGTATCGAAGAGAAGGAAAAATATATCGAGAATTTTGGTTAAGAATTAAAAAGTTCTCGATACAAAATTCTTTCAGAATTTCACTCGAAGTGACTGTTTAATTTACTGAGGATTTATAAATTTATTTGATTTTTGAAATTTACTGATATCTTTAAATCTGCTAAATTCTCAAGATCTGCGAGAGAATTATTTAAAGCCTTGTTCTTTTTTCCATTTCCTCAACCTTAATCTCGCATTTGCATAAGGCGAAGAAGTATTCAACTGAATCATTCTTCCCAAAGTATATTTTTCATACCAACTAATTCCGTAAAGTTGGTCATTCGATTTTGAATTGATGAGAACTAAAATTTTTTCTAAAGTAAAATCAAGTTTTAATTTCAATTCACTGAAATCTTCATTTTCGTAATCCAGATAAAATTTCTGTGCGAGTTTTCCGAGTTCATTCCATTTAAATCCGGTCTCAGGAAGATCTACAATTTCGTTTACTTCTTTTTTTGAACTCCATTTTAAAACCAATTCTCCCCAACCAATCAGATAAGAAAGAAGGTTTTTTACCGACATTACGGTTCCTTTTGAATGACCTTCCAAAGTTTTTACATCGCTCAAGTCTTCAGGAATCGAATTGATTAATTCTTCTTTGTTAGACGGAATTGCCATTTGTTAAAATTATTAATATTTAGACAAATTTAAAATGATTCAGTTTTTCAAAATCAGATTTTTCAAAAATATTACTGATTAATCCGTTTTCTAAAGTTACAATTCGGTCGCAAGTACGAAATAGCGTTTCAATAATATGCGAACTAATCATCACTATTTTATTGCTTTGTTTTAGCTCGTAGATGATATCATACAATAGATGAACGCCTTCAAAATCGACTCCGTTAAATGGCTCATCTAAAATATTGATGGGTTTATCGAGCATCAACATTCCAATCAATGCCAGTTTCTTTTTCATTCCGCTTGAATAATATTGCACATATTTATCTAATGGAAGCTGAAATTTTTCAGCGAGTTCAATTGTTTTTGGAAGTTTATCTTTCGAAAAATAAGATAAATATTCTTTTCCTGAAATATAGGGATAGAAGTAGTTTTCCGTTTCAAGGTAAGAAATGTCTTCACGAAGGAGTTTCCTGTTTTGCCATAAAATTTCACCACTGTATTTCTGACTTTGATACAGCGATTCAAACAGTGTTGTTTTTCCTGCTCCATTTTTTCCTAATATACCTACAATAAGACCTTCTTCAATGTTTAAATTTAAACCCTGAAGAACATTTTTATCTTTAAAAGCAACCGCAAGGTTTTTAATTTCCAACATAATTTCTAATGTTTTGTTCTGCTTCTTTTATATTTAAACGAATCATAATCAACGCAGGAATAATCAACATACTGTACACGAAATATTCTATAAACACTGCTATGCTGAAGTAATTGGCTTTTTCGTGATGGTGATAAAGTCTATATTTTCTTGTAATAATTAATAAGAAATAACAATTCATAAAGAAAATATAATATAAAAGATATAAGCTTTCATTAAAATTTAAGATTAAAAATAAAATGTAAGTAGGCAAAAGGAGCGCATTGAAAAAACGGAAATTTTTATATATTTTATCTTTAAAACTCATCTTTTTAAAATAGACCTCAAGCATTTCTTTGTTTTCGTTATTCTCATAAATATGGGATAGGAAATCTAAAAGAAACACTCCACCTAAAATTAAGCTTGCGTGATGATAGGCTGAAGCAACTAGGATGATGTAGGTCACAATAAACATCCATGTGTTTTTTCGCAAATAGCTTTTCCATTCAAACAAATCATTAGAAATGAAATTCCATTGCAGAGTAGGAAAAGGTTTAAATCTGGGCTGTAAAAAGCATAATGAAATAATCGCTAAAAACGCCAGCAAACCAAATTTTTCAATCTTATAATTGATGTTTGCCATCAAAAAAAGCGTGTAAATAAACGCAGATTCCAGAAAAACAATCAATCTCCAATTACTGATAAATGTTTTTTTCAAAAAAGGAATATCTTTTCTGTTGATATGAAAAACCAATACCATTGAAAAATAGAGGAGTGGATAAAAAACAGTTTCCGGTAACTCAACAATCATCAATGCGCCAAAAACCAAAATAACAGGTAAACTGACTTTGGGATTGAAATTAAAAATCCTAAAACTCTGATTAAATCTAAACTGAAAATGTTGATAAATTTTATGCAATGAAATGATTTTAGCATTGAAACAGTTTGAATAATTTAAATTAAACCAAACCATTTTATAAGCTTTCAAAGATATAAAAATCGATTTTAAATATCACCAAATAAGGAAAATTTAGTATCTCAATAAAAAAGAGAAACCCGAAAGTTTCTCTTTTAGAATTTGTTTTTTTAGCAACAATCCCAATTGAACCAGGCTTTTTCAAACTGTTTGTTTTTTAAGTCTTCAGGATTAATAAAGAAATTGGCAACACCCGAATCTCCAAACATAATTTCATCATCGGTATCAATTTGTAATAGCAATAAATCTTGTTTAAGATTTTTGTTGTAATCTCTTACATCTGCTTGGGTAAAATAAGCATAACCTCCTATTTTATGACCGGTTCCATCGATGATTTCGTTCACTTCTTCCTTTTCATTATCGGTAAGGGTTTCTTGAAAATTCCAAAAATCTTGATCATTAAAATTCATGTCAAATCGGAGATCTGCAGAACTTCCATATTCAATTTCTTTACTGAAATCAAGTTTATGTTCACGATAAATTGGTGATTCTTCATATATGTCTTCTGTTAAAAAAGAAAAATCTGTTTGAAATTCTTCAGTAATCGTATCATGAAAAATAACCTTATAATCATCCATATCAAACCATTCGGGAGATACGAAAAATTGCAATATTCCCTCATTGGGATAGCCTTCGAGAAGCGGAACTTCTGCAAAATTGATTTGTGCCCAAAGAGCCATCGGCTTATTTTCTTTATTTTTTGGATATTCCATACTTTTCGGTAAATATGGTTTTCCTAAAAATTTACTTTCAAAAATTTGAAGAGATTCTTCATTTTCAAGAGGAGAGGCAGAAACTTTTATCGTTTCAAGTTTATATTTTTCAAGTTGAGTTTTAAACTCATTAAGAAACTTAGGTATCATTTTATTATTGGTTTGAGAAGTTATTAGTTTTGTTCGAAAGCAGGAATTAAATGCTCCCAATTGAGCTGTTTTGCGTAATCTAAAGCAGTTTTTCCTTTATTTGTTTTTAAATTTTTATCAGCTCCGGCTTCGAGCAGAACTTCTACAGAACTTAAATTTCCGGCAATTGTTTCTCGATGAAGAATAGTAAATCCGTTTTCATCAATATGGGTTAATTCGTTTGGATATTCTTCAAGAAATTTCACAAAATCTTGTTTCATATTTTTGCTCATCGGATGTTCGATGAGGTTTTCAGGCTTTTCTTTTTGTTCATTTACCACTTCCACTTCATTATAATTTCCAAAATTGAGCTGCCACGCCTCATCGTGTTCTCTTCTTTCAGCATCCGACATATCTGCACGCATTTTTTGAATGGTAAATCCACCGTAAGCTTTTGGTATAGGCTCTGAAGTTGAAGAAAATAATTTTGAAAAACCTTTTGCTTTTTTTTGAGTTGGGGTGATGGCAAAAAGCCAGTCGCTGATCTCGTTTAAAGGAATCTCAAAATGATCTCCGGGTTGTATTGTGGTCAAATCGTTGGGTTCATTGATGAGATAGCCGCTTACCGTGTCGCCATCAAAATTGATGTCGTTCATCCACATATGTTCTACGATCTTTTCTCCATCAGGATCTATTTCAGAGAAAGAAGCTTTTACACAGGCAAGATTTAATGCTGGAATGATTCTTCGATATTCCCAAGACAGCTCTCTCCAGAAATATTTAAAGGTTTCCTGCGCTTTTTTGTACGCATCGATCATTTTGGGGTCTCTTCCGTCTGTAAAAATAAACGAGTTATTTTCCATTATATTTTAAATATTTTGTAATCTTAACTAAATAAATATCAAAATCTATTCTTATGAAAAGCATGATGAATAAATAGATATTTAGAAATTTGGTGAAACTAAAGTACGGAAAATATTTAAATGGGAGTTTAAATTAATTTATGTTTAAAGAATTTTAACAATTATAAATTTTCTAAATCTTTTAGAAGATTTTCAGAATTGTATTCATAATCTTTTGGAAGTTCATTTCCGTAAAAAAATATCCAAAATATAACGGAGGTAAGTCTGCAGACTTTTTTCTTTTGTTGAGATTCTTTACATTAGTATGTTGTATTGTGATTCAGATTCAGATTCAGATTTTCCAAAGTTTGTATGATATAAAGAGAGCCTTTATTTTTTTATTAAACCCATTTTGAGCAGGTGCTAAAGGAAATACCAATACAATTAAGAATAAAATAATTTTTTTCATGACTGTGTTTTTGTATTTTTAATATACTAAAGTTTTGTTTAAACTTTTCTTCTATTTCCACATTTGGGACAAAATGCAGCTGTTTCAGTTCTGTATGGCTTTCCACAATTTTCACAATCGGGACCATACATATCTATAAAATGATGCATAATGGCATTGTGATTTGTTTCTTCATAACCTGTTATCTCTTTATAATAATCTAACAGTTTTCTAAAATCGGGAGCTTTTCTTTGTTTTACTGCTTCCTGAAAGCCTTCTGTTAATAACTTTGATGCAATTTTACCCTCCTCGGAATCTAACATGGGAACATCCATTTTACATCTCCAGCAGTATCTTATTTTCATGACTAAACATCCTTTATAAAGTCCTCATACTCATAATAAAACCTTTCAAAGCCATCCATTTTTTCAACAAAAAACTCAAAAGCTTCTTGCCATGTATTTTTGTTGAAAACAGAAATTCCTTCTTTTTCAACCCAAATTCTGCTGATAACTTTTCCGTTTTCTAAAGTATAAAACTCTTCTTTATGAAAATCACCCACAAAATCTTTCAGAATATCTTCTAATGACCATATTTTATTGTAATACGCATCTCTGAAAACCTCATCCTTCATTTCGATATCCAAAGAAACTTCTGCTTTCTTCTTATCTGCATAAAATTTAAATGAAAAATCCTTGATTTTGGTATTATACAAAAGCCATTTTCTCGGAAATGATTTTCCGAAAGCCGTCCAAAATTCTTTTTTTAATTGCTGTGCTTCTTCTTTACTGAACATGAGACAAAGATAAGTTTTTTGCTGGAAGAGGGATGCTGAAAGTATGAAGTTAGTGACATTAAGGTACCTACAATTTGTCATTAATTCAATATTTTTAAACCTCCAGCTTCCATCATCAAACTTCCAACCTCAATATCCAAACTTTTTCTTATTTTTGCTGTAATGCTGTCAAAAAAATCTCAATATGCTTTTAAGGCGCTTTCATATCTTGTAGAAAAGAGAAATGAAGGCCCTGTTCTTATTTCTGAAATTGCAGAAAACAAGAAAATTCCGCTTAAATTTCTTGAAAATATCTTACTTGAACTTAAAAAAGCAGACATCCTCGACAGTAAAAAAGGAAAAGGTGGCGGCTATTTTTTTAAAGAAAATCCCCAAAATGTAACATTGGCAAAAATCATTCGTCTGGTGAATGGTCCTATTGCTATGCTTCCTTGTGTGAGCCTTAATTTTTACGAAAAATGTGCAGATTGTAACGAAGATCATTGTAGTTTGCACGATGTTTTAATCGAAGTGAGAGATGCTTCACTTAAAATTTTAGAAGAAAAAACACTTTTTGATTTAATAGATTAATTAAATCATAATTTCAATTTTATAAGTCTACTTATTTGGTAGGATAGTATTTTTGTTCGATATTTGCTGGTATCAAACAGAAAATTATGTTTTCAAAAAAGGATATCAATACTTTGCAGCAGCTTAATTTGGAGGAAGGATTACAGTTTATCTCCTCTAAGTTTTCAGAAGGGGTTGTTTTCTCAACCTCACTTGGTCAGGAAGACCAGGTCATTACAGATGCTATTTTCAAAAATAATTTACCGATAAAAGTTTTCACCTTAGATACAGGAAGACTTTTCTATGAGCATTACGATTTACTTTCAAAAAATAATTCGCGCTATCAAAAGAAAACTGAAGTTTACTTCCCCGAAGCTTCAGATGTTGAAAAATATTTGATTGAAAAAGGTGTCAATGCTTTTTATCATTCTGTTGAAAACAGGAAAGAATGTTGTTTCATACGCAAAGTAAAGCCCTTGAACCGTGCTTTGGACAATGCTAAAGTATGGATTACCGGTTTACGTTCTGAGCAATCTGAAAACCGTGAAAATATGCCGATCCTGGAGTGGGATGAAGACAGAAAACTATACAAATACAATCCATTGATAAACTGGAATTATCAAGATGTTCTGGATTATTTAGAACAAAATAAAGTTCAGGAATTGTCTTTACACAAAAAAGGTTTCATCAGTGTAGGTTGCCAACCTTGCACAAGAGCCATTGAGGAAGGTGAAAACCCAAGAGCCGGAAGATGGTGGTGGGAAACTTCACAAAAAGAATGCGGTCTGCATTCACATTAATTTTAATTTAATCTTTCAAATAATAATGAGTGACTACAAACTAAATTATCTCGAACAATTGGAAGCCGAAAGCATTTACATCATGCGTGAAATTGCGGCTCAGTTTGAAAAACCTGCTTTGCTTTTCAGTGGCGGAAAAGATTCAATTACATTGGTTCATTTGGCGAAAAAAGCATTTGCTCCGATGAAAATTCCTTTTCCTTTTGTACATATCGATACGGGACACAATTTTCCGGAAGCTTTGCAGTTCAGGGATTATTTTGCTGAAAGTCTTGGTGCCGAATTAATTGTACGAAAAGTAGAAGACACAATTAAAGCTAAAAAATTAACCGAACCAAAAGGAAAATTTGCTTCCAGAAACTGGTTACAGACCCATACTTTATTAGATACGATTGAAGAGTTTCAGTTTGATGCCTGTATTGGCGGAGCAAGACGTGACGAAGAAAAAGCCAGAGCTAAAGAGAGATTTTTCTCTGTTCGTGATGAATTCGGACAATGGGACCCAAAATTACAGCGTCCTGAATTATGGAATATCTATAACGGAAGAATTAACAAAGGTGAAAATGTAAGAGTTTTCCCGATCTCAAACTGGACGGAACTTGATGTCTGGAATTATATCAAAAAAGAAAATATTCAGCTTCCATCGATTTATTTTGCGCACAATCGTGATGTGATTGAGTATGACGGACAATTAATTGCGGTTTCAGATTTTATTCAAATTGACGAAAATGACAAGATTCAAAATAAAAAAGTACGTTATAGAACCGTTGGAGATATGACCTGCACTGCTGCAGTTGAAAGTTCGGCTGAAACTTTAGATCAGGTTGTGAATGAAATTACTGCTTCTAGAATTTCAGAGCGTGGTGAGACCCGAATTGATGATAAAGTAACGGAAGCCGCAATGGAAGACAGAAAAAAAGGAGGATACTTTTAGATAGGTAATGAGCAATGAATAATAAGCAATGCCAAAAAACTGCATATTTTACTCTATGCTTATCATTAAGATATTCAAAAAATGAACGGTGTAAAAAATTACCCATTACCAATTACTCATTACTAATAAAATAAACGTGGACATATTAAGATTTATAACAGCGGGAAGTGTAGACGACGGCAAAAGTACGCTGATCGGAAGACTTCTCTACGACAGCAAAAATATATTGATCGACCAGCTTGAAGCGCTGGAAAAACAATCAAAAAATAAAAACGAAAATGGAGTAGACCTTGCAATTCTTACAGACGGTTTGAGAGCTGAAAGAGAACAAGGAATCACCATTGATGTAGCGTATCGATATTTTTCGACCCCAAAAAGGAAATTCATTATTGCCGATGCACCGGGACATATTCAGTACACCAGAAATATGATCACGGGAGCTTCAAACTCTCAATTGATCGTGATCTTAATTGATGCAAGACAAGGGGTAATTGAGCAAACCAGAAGACATTCCATTATCGCTTCATTATTAAAAATGAAAAATGTGGTGGTTGCAATTAATAAAATGGATTTGGTAGATTATTCTGAAGAGGTTTTCAATGATATTAAAGCTCAATACGAATTGGTTGCCAAAAAACTGAAGCTTGAAAACGTCAATTATTTTCCTATTTCGGCTTTTAACGGCGATAATATTGTTTCAAAATCTGAGAAAACGGATTGGTATCAAGGTTCTACGCTTTTAGATTTCTTAGAAAGTGTAGAAATTAACGAAAACAAAGAAAATGAAAATCCGAGATTTCAGGTGCAGTATGTTATTCGTCCGCAAACTGATGAACTGCATGATTACAGAGGTTATGCAGGTGAGGTGATTTCGGGAATTTATAAGAAAGGAGATGACATTACGGTGCTTCCACAAAATATTCAAACCAAAATCTCAAAAATTGAAACCGGAGGAAAAGAAGTTGATCTTGTATTTACTAACCAACCTGCCGTAATTCATATTGAAGATGATATCGACATCAGTCGTGGTGATCTTTTAGTGAAAACCAATCAACAGCCGAAAGTTGAAAATGAGTTGGAAGCTGTAGTTTGCTGGCTCGACAAAAAAGAACTGAATGAAGGAAATAAATATTTCATTCAGCATAAAAGCAAAACTTTGAAAGCGATTATCAAAGAAATCGAATATAAAATTGATGTGAATACTTTAGAACAAACTCCAATTACTGAAAGTGTAAAACTAAATGAAGTGGTAAAAGTAAGATTGAAAATAGCTTCGCCTTTGGTTTTTGACAGTTTTGAAGACAGCAAATCTACCGGAAACGCTATTCTCATTGACGAGACAAGTAATTCTACCGTTGGAGCGGTGATGATTTTATAAGTTTTTGATTTAAAACCAATTGATGATATGGTAATTTCACAAAAAATTCAGTTCAGGCTCAATGTACTTTTTATTACGGTTGCAGTTTTGGCAATCACATTTCTGTCACTGTACAGTTTAGGATATTTAGATGAACTTGAAATTATTCTTGCCAAAGACAATTACATTTTTTACTGGATGCTTTTGGTAGGAGTTTTTGCTGAAGTTGTCGCCGGATCAATGGGAATGGGGTATGGTGTGATTTGTACCACAACACTTTTATTTCTGGGAATTCCTCCGCATGCAGTAAGTGCAAGTATTCATTCTGCAGAAAGTTTTACAACAGCGGCCGGAAGTATCAGTCATATTAAACTAAAAAATGTAAGCAAAAGTCTGGTAAAAAAACTGGCTATTCCTGCAATTATCGGAGCAATTATCGGAGCCGTTTCGCTGACCTATTTGGGGGAATATTATTCGAAAATTACAAAAACGGTGATCTCTTTTTACACTTTGTATCTTGGAATTCAGATTTTATCAAATGCTTTTAAACCTAAACAGAATAAAGCTTTAAAGAAAAAAACAAACCTTACCAGATTGGGAGTTATCGGTGGTTTCATCGATTCTTTTGCTGGTGGAGGATGGGGACCTTTGGTGACCGGAACTTTAATTAAAAATTCTTTTACTCCAAGATTTGCAGTGGGAAGTTCTACTGTGGCAAAATTTATTTTAACCGTTACCGCGGCAGTTACTTTCTTTTTAACTTTAGGAATTCAGCACTGGAATATTATTTTAGGACTTCTGATCGGTGGAATTATTACCGCACCATTTTCTGCAATGCTCACCGCAAAACTTCCTGTAAAAAATATGTTTATCATCATCGGAACTTTGGTGATTGTAATGAGCTCGATTACGATTTATAAATCTGTTTTTTAGATTGTTTTTTTGTGAAAAATTTAGCAGAATTTGAATTCAATTCAAATCAAAAATAATTTACATTTACAGCCTAAAAATAATACATGAATTTACATATCGTTGCTCTTTTTAAATTTAAAGAAAATAATTTGATGGATGCTGTAGAACTGTTTCAGACCTTGGTAAGAGAGACCAGAAAAGAAGATGGATGTCTGCAATATGACCTAATTGAAGATAAAGACAATAAAGGTACTTTCTTCTTGATCGAGCTATGGGAAAGTGTAGAGCACCACAATCTTCATAACGGGGCGGATCACCTATTGGATTTCAGGAAAAATGCATCTAAAATACTGGAAGAAACAGCACAGGTGTATAAAGGTTTTAAGATCTATTAATTTTGCTAGATGCTAGATGCTAGATGCTAGATGCTAGATGCTAGATGCTAGATGCTAGATGCTAGATGCTAGAAAAGTCAAAAGGCAGTTTCATCATTTTGAAACTGCCTTTTTATTAGAAAAAATAGAAAGTATATTTTTAAAAGTGAATGCTAATATGTGAATTTGCTTCGCAGTGAATATGTCAATTGTCAATTTTAAAATTCACCTTTGACAGCAAAGTGGATTCACGATTCACTCTTCTTATTTTACAATAAGTTTTTTTGTCTCTGTTTTACCTCCAAAAGAAATTTTAACTAAATAATTTCCGGATGGAAGATGAGATAAGTTAAGGTCTTGTTTGTAGAAACCAGTTTGGTTGCTTAGTTCAGCATTGTAAACTCTTTTTCCTGTAAGGTCGTACACTTCAACGCTTCCTTTATTGTTTGCTTTTTCTTTAACATCAAATAAAACAGTCACTTTTTTATCAGCTGTAGTTGGGTTTGGATAGATCCCAAAACTTGCTTTTTTGCTAACTTCTGTAATCCCTAAAGTTGAGGTAATATTTTTGTATTTGAAATACATATTTCCAGTAGCAGTTCCTTCATTAGAAATAAAATACATTCTGTAGTACTCTGAACCTTGCTTAATATAATACACTACATCATTATAAAAACCAGAAGTTGGTTTCCAAGAATGGCCTATTGTTGTAATATTATTAGAAAATGCTGTTGAAACCGGAATTGTAGCTGTAGCTGTTGCCTGAGTTTCCGGTTGCACTTTCGCAATGCTCACCGTCGGACTTTGAAGAACTCCAGACATTTGGTACATCATATAGTTCATATAAAAAGTATAGTATCTTGTGAACATCAAATCCCAATTAGCTTTTGGAGGTTCTATATTTTCTACCTTTGCGCCCGTTGTAAAAGAAAAATAATTGAAATAAGCATCATCAGTACCATTTGCTAACGTTCTTGTTTCGGTAGTTCCCCATGTAGAAGTAGTCGCATTCCATTTAGAATATTTAAAGGTATAACCTCCATAATAATCTTCAATCGCAAATTTGATGTAAGAATTATCAGGATATTGAATCACAAAAATAATTTTTCCCTCAACGTGATGATTGCCTCCGTTATACTGTCCCCATCCTGTAGGCGCAGAGCCTTGTTCAAAAGCTCCGTCTTCTAATGCAGTTGTTTGATCAGGGTTATATAATGGCGCTCCCCATGAAGAAAGATTTGCTATATTGATATTATCCCAGTTGGAAAGATTATTAGAAGCTTCATATACTTTTATGTTAAGTGCATCATTTATTCTTGTTCCGTATCCGTAAGTAGCATTTCTGTAAAAAGCAACATCCCATGTATTGGCAGGTTGTGTAACTGTATTATTTGTGCTTAAATCAAAAAATACACGATTTTGATAACTTGCACCCATAGACATATTTACTGTAGTATATCCGTTTGCGTCAACTTGTGCCAAGATAGTTTGCTGAACTGTTAGTGCAAAAAGAGACCCCAATAATAGTTTTGTTTTCATAACCTTATTCCTTATTTAGAATTGTTCTACAAAACTATATAATTATTTTTAATAATTCTAAATAAAAACAAGATAAATATCATGTTTTAGCTTTTTTTAGATGAAATTTATTGATAATCGATTGTCATTCATATTATTAATAAAAAAAAGTTGACTACAAATTGTAATCAACTTTTTTAGAATATATTTGAAGATCAATTATTTCTTAATAAATTTTGAATGAGAAACTGTTTTGTTATCATCTTCAGAAGTGAAGACATAAACTCCAGTAGCTAAAGAAGAAACATCAAATCTATTGTTGTTGGCAGCTCCTTGTGCAACCAAATTTCCTGATGCAGAATAAACTTTTACAGATCTTACATTTGATCTACCTACAAACTGAATTTCATTATTTGCATTAATAACAAATTTAAAAGCATTTGTATTCGTTTTTACATCTGATGTTCCCAAAGAAGCAAGTACATCATAAGTAACGTCATCTACATAAGCTGCAGAATGTGCTGCTGCTCCCGTAAATTTCCATACGATATATTGTTTCGTAGAAGTTGGTACATCTAGAGTAAATGTTTGTGGAGAAGAACCCACAGCAATAGTTGTTGGTGTACCTAAAGAAGTAAATGTTGTCATATCAGTTAGGTTTGATACCATACCTGCTTCAATGGTAGAGCTACCACCAGAATTAGATGATGCACCAACCGTGAATTGAAGTTTTTTAGTTCCGTTTGGTGCAATAATTTTTGGAGCAACTAAATATGAAGGTGTTCCTGGCGAATTTGCTGCATAAAATTGAGCGGTATTACTTCCATTATTAGGTGCCACATATACATTGATCGCTGAGTTTGCTATAACTTTATTCCACCCATTCTGCGGTAGACCAGTAGTAGTAGCTGCTACAAAAGAGTTAAAGTTTTCGTTGATCGTACCGACCGGAGTTGTGTCATAAACTATATCATCAAAATCTGTTGCAGTATGCTGTGTAAGGGCTACTTCATTTACCGTTTTAAAAACAATATAAGATGAAGATGAGCTTGGGATCACTCTTGTGATCGTCTGATAAGTATTTTCAGAAAGTGTAACTGGCGCTCCTACCGCAACGAAAGTTGTCATATCTGTAGGGCTTGATGCCAAACCAACTTGAACAATTACTGCAGCAACATTCTGTGAACTTCTTCTTGCTTTGAATGAAAGTGTCTTGTCTCCTGTAGGAGCAACGATCTGTGGTGAAACTAAATACTGCGGAGTATCTTTATTACCTCCCGAATAAGATGAAACATATCTATTGCTGGCATCACTTGCTTCTGCATAAACAATCATCATTGGTGGCGGTGGACTTGGTGGAGTATTCATTGGAGGAAGTACCGCAGACCAACCACCTTGAGGGAAAGTTGTATTTCCTGTATTAAAACTGTTGAAATTCTCATTTAAGGTCGCTACCTGAGCGTTTGCTGCGAAAGCTGAAAAAACTAATCCTGTAAAAAGTAATTTTAATTTCATTTTTTCTATTATTTTTGAATATGATGCAAAATTAAGAATTAGTTTTTAATTATTCTAAATAAAACAATGATTTTTATCTTGTTTTTATTTTTACAAATCCATTAATATTAAACACTTAGCATTTTTATTTAAAAATAAGTTATCATTTTCAAAATTCATTTATCATTATTGAATATTAAAAATATCACTTCATAAAGTTTTAATTATTTTTACTTGTTCTAAATAAAGCGCTATATTTGTCGAAAATTTTGAGTTTATGAAGAAGAAGGTACTTTCAATTGTGATGTTGTCTACTATTTGTTGGATAAATGCACAGGAAAAAGATTCTCTAAATCAGAAAAAAATAGAAGAAGTTGTTATCACCGGGCAATATACTCAGCAATCTATTAATAAATCTATATATAAGGTTGAGGTTATTAATGCGGAACAAATTAAGAATATGGCGGCCACAAATGTTGCGGAAGTTCTTAATCAAAGCTTAAATATTCTCATTACATCAGACCGAAATTCAGGAAATTCCACAGCAAACCTGATGGGACTTGGTGGTGAATACACAAAAATTCTCATAGATAATATACCTGTTGTAGGGGATGTTGGCTTAGGAAATAATATTGATCTTACAAAATTGAATGTAAACAATGTTGAAAGAATTGAAGTTGTAAGAGGCTCAATGGGAGTAGATTATGGAAGTAATGCTGTTGCAGGTGTTATCAATATTATTACTAAAAAAAACAGTCATAAAAAATTAACATTAAATGCATTTCTACAAGAAGAAACGGTAGGTAAAGAGTATGATTGGTATAAAAATGGAGAAGGAAGACACATTCAAAATTTGAATATTGGTTATAATATCAGTGATAATTGGTATGTAGGAGCTAATATAAACCACAATGATTTTCAAGGTTTCAAAGGTAATTATGAGGGGTATAAGTATTTCGAGCAAGATGACAAAAGAGGTTATGCTTGGCAGCCGAAAGATATTTTAAATGTTGACGGGGTTATACGTTATTCGAAGAATAAAACATCCATCTTTTACAAATTTGGATTTTTAAATGAGAAACTTAATTATTACAATCCAATCGTTAAAGAACTGTATTTAGGGGAAGGTAACAGAACATTTATCTCTACTGATAGAGATTATAAAACTACACGATACGTTCATCAGCTAAATGTACAAGCAAAACTTGGAGCAATTAATTATACAGGAGATTTTTCATATCAAACTCAGGACAGAAAATACAGAGATTTTGTCTATGATATTCCAAATAGGCAGGTAAGAGGTAATTTAAATGAATATCAGTCTTATAATAAATCTGATGTACTGTATTCAAGAGGAGTTTTTAGTAATTTTCTTGATAATGATAAAATTGATTTTCAAATTGGATATGAGTTGGATCACACAACCGGGTTTGCAGGTAATATAGCAGGTAATTTTGGGGGAATAAATGATGTAAAAAGAAAAATTTTTAATTATGCTAATTTCATGTCAGTCGAATGGGATGCAGCTAATTGGCTTTCAATTCGTCCAGGTTACCGTTTAGCTTTAAGTGATAAATTCGATACACAGCATAATTATTCATTAACAGCCAGAGCAAAAGTAACAGATAATGATAATGTTCGTCTTGTTGTAGGGAGTGCCAACAGATTTCCAAATTTTGATGAATTATATACCTACCAGGTAGATAGTAATCATGATATTCAGGGGAATCCAGATTTGAGTCCGGAAAAAGGAATGACAGTTTCTTTAAATGCTGATAAAAAAATAGCCACAGATTCAGGGTGGAACCTGGGAATAGGAGCCAGTGCTACTTATCTGAAAGTAAAAGACAGGATTGAAATGGCGCAGGTTAGCAGTAATCCTTTAAAATTTAAATATATTAATATTGATCGTTTTGAAAGCTATTTGTTTGAAGCCAATTTCAGAGCTCAAAAAGGTCAGTTTAGTTTATCAACAAATGCTGCGTATTATGGAATTTCAAGAGTTTTGAATCAGGACGGACTTTTTTCACCTGATGATTTCTTCTACACTTTTGAGGCGAATGTTGCCGCTAATTATATTGTTCCTAAAACAAATACTACATTATCTTTATTCTATAAATATACTGGGAAAACTCAAATACCTACTTTGATGTCAGACCTTACGTCTTCTCAATATATCATTGGTGAGCGAAACGATTTTAGCATGATGAATTTTACGGTTACTCAGCCATTCTTTAAAGATCATTTTGAGGTAAGCGCTGGTGTGAAAAATATTTTCGATGTATCATCGGTTAGAGATACTACTATTTCTGGAAATGTTCACGATGCTGCCGATTCAAGTTCTAATCTTTTCTACGGCCGAAGCTATTTTGTAAGAATTGGCTATAATTTCTAAAATTTTAAAAATGAAAAAAATATTGTTTTATCTTTTAATTGGAGGAACATTTATTACACAGTCGTGTATTAACGATAATGATGATCCAATTGTAGTGCCAAAAACTGACGGATTTACTGTAGATGCCAAAGTTGGTGGTGCTACTCAACCTAATCAAGTTTGGTTTGACTTCGGGACGAACTCTATGGTTTCTACAAAAAGAGGAGACTGGGATCTCGCTTTTTATTCAGGTAATGAGTTTAAAATAATTTTGAATTCATCAGTAGCGATGGCTGCAGCTAAAGTTCCTAACGCAACAGATATCAAACAAGTGACAGCGGCAAGTGTAGCAACTTTAACAAGTCAGGTTGTAGTCGGTCCATATAGCGCTGCCAATATAAAATACATTGATGATGTAAAAGGTAATATACCTTCAGGATATACTGCGATTGAAGAAGTAAAAGCGAATGCCTCGGAGAATGGGATCTATCTTGTTAATATGGGGGTAAAAGTTTTTACAGGGAATGTAGCTGCTGGTTCTGTTAATACAGGCTCAGAATCAAGAGGATGGATGAAGATACAGGTTTTAAGACAAGGTAACGGTTATAAAGTGAGATATGCACCACTTGATGAAACTACGAATATCAAAGAATTAAATGTTACTAAAAACTCAGCATATAATTACAGTTTCGTAAGCTTGGTTAATAATAATGATGTAGTTATTCAGCCCGAAAAGAAAAATTGGGATATTGGTTTTACAGTCTTTACTAATGTTATTGAGGGAATGGGAACTTACGTCTATGCTGATTTTATTACCATTAATAATATGGGTGGTGCAGGAGCTTATGAAGTGAATGCAGCAGGGACTGTAACAGGAACTGAAGCATATAATAATTTTAAATTGTCAGATATTGATCAGTCTAAATTCGTATATAACGATCAACGAGTGATTGGAGGTAACTGGAGAGAAGCAGGACCTTCCGGATCTCAGGTAAAAAGTAATGTTTTCTATGTAATAAAAGATGCAGAAGGATATTATTTTAAACTAAGATTTAAAAATATGACAGATGAGAAAGGTGAAAGAGGTCATCCTCAATTCGAGTATAAACCTTTATAATTTTAGAAAATAAATCAGATAAAAATGAAAAAATTCATCCTTGCCGCTTCTGTTCTTATGGCAGTCTATTCTTGTCAGAAAGAAGTACAAAAGCCTACAGAAAACGGAAATGAACTTGTTGCAGAAACTCCAAGATCAAATAATAAAATTGTAACTTTAAACGGAGGAATTACTGAGATCGTTGCCGCTTTAGGTCACGAAAAAGAGATCGTTGCAACAGATGTTACAAGCACATATCCAGAATCTTTAAAAACGACTGCTGAAAATTTGGGGCACGTAAGGTCAATCACCATCGAACCTATTATGGCAGTTTCGCCCACATTGATCTTAGGCTCAGATAAAGATATCAACCCAGAATTGATGGGTAAAATAAAAGCTTCAGGAATCAAAACTGAAACTTTTAAGCAGGAATATACCGTTGAAGGAACCAAAAAATTAATTGCTGACGTTGCAAAAGCGGTGGGTAATACAGATTATCAGAAATTAAATGATAAAATTGATGCCGATTTAAAACAAATTCAGCCTATCGCTAAAAAACCAAAGGTATTATTCATCTACGCAAGAGGAAATATGATGATGGTTGCTGGTAAAAATACCCCAATGGCGGCCTTAATTAATTTAGCAGGAGGAGAAAATGCAGTTAATGACTTTGAAGATTTCAAACCTTTAACTCCGGAAGCGGTGGTAAAAGCAAATCCGGATGTATTGTTCTTCTTCTCAAGCGGATTACAGAGTTCAGGTGGAAACGAGGGTGCTTTAAAAATGCCGGGTGTTTCTCAAACCAATGCGGGTAAAAACAAAAAAATTATCGCAATGGATGGTGGTTTAGTTTCAGGTTTCGGTCCTAGACTGGGCGAGGCTGCAGTTTCATTAAATAAACTTTTAGTTGAAAGCACAAAGTAAATTATACTTTTACATGATATTAAGTACCATACTGCTCATTTTTATAGCAGTATGGTCTTTGAATACAGGGGTTTATGATTTCGGTGATAGATCTGCGTTTGAAGTTTTATGGAAAGTAATTGTAGGTGAGTCTGACTTGTCTTTAAGTGATAAATATATTGTTTGGGATGTGAGAGCATCCAGAATAGTGATGGCGATCATTATCGGAAGTATGCTTTCGGTTTCAGGAACCAGTTTGCAGGGGTTATTCAGAAATCCTTTAGCAACAGGAGATTTAATAGGATTGACAGCAGGAGCTACATTAATGGCGGCAATTACAATTGTTTTAGGAGGGCATTTCAGAGAATATCTTCCTGAGGCAGTACAATTTTCCCTTGTCGGGATTGCGGCTTTTATTGGTTCTCTTCTTGCCATGTTGCTGGTTTACAAGATCTCTACAAGCGGAGGGAAGACCAATGTGGTCATGATGCTTTTATCGGGCGTTGCCATTTCTGCGATCGGTTTTTCTATTACAGGGTTTCTGATCTATATTTCAAAAGATGAGCAATTGCGAGATCTAACCTTCTGGAATATGGGAAGTTTAGCCGCAGCAACATGGACGAAGAATATTATTTTAGCGGTGATCTTAATTATTTCTTACACTATTCTTTTACCTAAAGGAAAAGCTTTAAATGCGATGATGTTAGGCGAAAAAGATGCACAGCATTTAGGAATTAATGTAGAAAGATTAAAAAAACAAATCGTTATCATCGTTTCATTAATGGTGGGAAGTTGTGTAGCTTTTTCCGGAACAATTGGTTTTGTAGGATTAATTGTACCTTATATTTTAAGGCTTTTATTTAAATCTAATTACAGTTTTATCTTGCCATTATCTGCCATTTTCGGTAGTGTTTTATTACTTACAGCAGATACAGTGAGCAGGAGTGTAGTAGAACCATCAGAATTACCCATCGGAATTTTAACGGCAATGATGGGAGCACCTATTTTCATTGCTATTTTGTTGAAATTTAAAAAGTCAGTATAATGATAAAAGCTCAGCAAATAAGTTATAAACATAAAGAATTTCATATTCTAAATGATGTGGATGTTTCTTTAGACTTTGGCGAATTTTTAGCGATCGTTGGTCCAAACGGAGCAGGGAAATCAAGTCTACTGAGTGTTTTGGCAAATGAAGTGAAAACCAATCACCAGATCTTATTTAAAGATAAAAACATCAGAGACTGGAAAGTTGCCGAACTTTCAAAACATAAAGCTAAATTTTCTCAGCACAACTCCAACGATATTCCTTTGGAAGTAAAAGATGTCGTAATGATGGGACGTTACCCGTATTTCGATGCTCAACCCAAAAAGGAAGATCATGAAGCGATGAACAAAATGATGTATGAAACCGATGTTTATCATTTGAAAGACAGAGAATACAATACTTTGTCGGGCGGAGAAAAACAAAGGGTACATTTATCAAGAGTTTTAGCTCAATTGGATAATGAGATCACTCAAAAATTGGTTTTTTTGGATGAACCTCTGAATAATTTAGATATAAAACATCAGTATAAAGCTTTAGAAATCATTAAAAATTTCACAAAGCATGAAAATTCTGCGGTGGTCGTGTTGCATGATTTAAATTTGGCCGCTCAGTACGCAGATAAAATTTTATTGATGAAATCAGGACAGGTTGCAGCATACGGTACACCGGAAGAAGTTTTTACGGCTGAAAATATCAGTGAGGCTTACAATTTTCCATGTACTATTTGCGATCATCCGATTACTAAAAACCCAATGATTATTTTCGGATAATATGGAACAAAAAGATTTAAAAATATTAGCACAAAACCTTGCCAATCCGCAAGGCGAAAAAGGTATTCAGATTGGAGAAATGATGAATGAAACCAACATCGGAATGACATTGGAAAGCATCAAAACTCTTTTAATTGAAGATGACGAGCACATTCTTGAAATTGGTCACGGAAATGCAGCTCACGTAAAAAGTCTTTTAAGTTTAGCTCAAAACATAAAATACACCGGAATTGATATTTCCGAAACGATGCATCTTGAAGCTAAAAGATTAAATGAAACATTTAAAGATCAGGCAGAATTTGTTTTGTATGAAGGAACGAAACTGCCTTTTGAAGATAAGACTTTCGATAAAATATTCACTGTAAACACAGTTTACTTCTGGGAAGATCCGTTAGAGTATTTAAACGAGATCTACAGAGTTTTAAAAAAGAACGGAACATTTGTTCTTACTTTCGGACAGAGAGATTTCATGGAAACTCTACCTTTCACTCAATTCGATTTTACTCTTTACAATTCGGATGAAATGGAAGAAACGGTTTCTAAAAGTCTTTTTAAAAGAATGAAAATTTCTGAAAAAGAGGAAGAAATAAAAAGCAAAACCGGAGACGAATTGATCAAAAGAAATTACACAGTTTTAACCATAAAAAAATAAATAAAATGAATACAATAGTTAACAATCTGAAAGAAAAATGGGAAGCTCTGAAAGCAGAAAATCCACATATGAGAATAAGAAATGCCGCTGCAGAATTGGGTGTAAGCGAAGCAGAATTATTATTAACTAACGTAGGAGAAGAAGTAACCGTTCTAAAACCTGAATTTGCAAACATCTTAACAGAAGTTGAAAAATTAGGAAAAGTAATGGCTCTAACAAGAAATGACGAATGTGTTCACGAAAGAAAAGGAACGTATTTAAACGGTGATTTCAGCAGTCCGCATGCACAGCTTTTCGTAGGTGAAGATATCGATTTGAGGATTTTCCAGAATCACTGGAAATTTGCTTTCGCTGTGGTAGAAGGTGACAAAAAAAGTCTTCAGTTCTTTGGAAAAGATGGTTTAGCACTTCACAAGATTTATTTAACGAAAGACAGCAATGTTGAAGCTTTCGATCCTATCGTTGCTCAGTTTAAAGCTGAAAACCAAAATGAAGTTTTCGAATTTGAAGCAGTTGCCCCAAAAGCTCCTGAAAAAGCAGATTCAGAAATTGATGCTGAAGGTTTCAAAAAAGCTTGGACAGAATTGAAAGATACTCACGATTTCTTTATGATGACCAGAAAATTCGGGGTTTCAAGAACTCAGGCTTTGAGATTAGCTCCGGAAGGTTATGCTAAAAAAATTGATCCTTCAAAAGTGGTAAACGTTTTGGAAGATGCTTCTGAAAAGAGACTTCCTATCATGGTTTTCGTGGGGAACAGAGGAATTATTCAGATTCACACCGGAGAAGTGAAAAAAACAATGTGGCACCAACAATGGTTTAATGTAATGGATCCTGATTTCAATTTACATTTAGATGTTACAAAGATCGCTGAAGCTTGGATCGTGAAAAAACCAACTGAAGATGGTGAAGTTACGGCAATCGAAGTATTCAACAGCGAAGGTGACTTTATCGTACAATTCTTTGGAAAAAGAAAGCCGGGAATCCCTGAATTACAAGAATGGAAAGATTTGGTAGCAGATCTTGAAAAATAAATAATTAGATGATTGGATGAAGACCGTTTTGTTTGAAGATTCAAAACGGTCTTTTTTGTTGAACTTAAACAAAAATGTCTATCACAAATAACACTGATTCTAAATTTAGATATAATGTTGGAAAACGCAAAGACGCAAGAATTTTTTAAATTTACTTTTTAAGTCGCAAGGATTTTATCTTCGATAAAATTTAAAACTGCATATTTGCATAATTCGATTAATAAATCACTTGCTGAAAATCTTTGATTTTCTTGCGCCTTAAAAACAAAATAAAGGTGAAAACTTTGCGTCTTTGCGAAAAACCAACAAACCTACATTTGGAATACAGTCAATATAAATTTGTAATATTCTTGTTTAAAAACTTAATAAAATGAAAAATATTTTTATCGTCCTATTAGTTTTAGGATTTTCTGTTTCTAAAGCGCAGAATTTTAAATCGTATCAGTTTTATAATAAAAAAGGAAAAGCCATTAAAGCTGAAAAAATGGTCAAACAGCTTGCTGATTATGATGTTGTTTTCTTTGGGGAACTTCACAATAATTCGATCGTGCACTGGCTTCAGTTAAAAGTTACAGAAGGGCTTTACGACAAAAAAAATAAGCAGATCACATTGGGTGCCGAAATGTTTGAAAGAGACAATCAGCCACAGCTTAATAAGTATCTTGCGGGTAAAATTGAAGCTAAAAACCTGAAAGACTCTGTTCGTTTGTGGAATAATTATACGACTGATTACAAACCTTTGGTTGATTTTGCAAAAGATAAAAATCTAAACTTTATTGCGACCAATATTCCAAGAAAATATGCGTCTCAGACGGCAAAAGAAGGCTTGGAGTCTTTAAATAAACTGAGTGAAAAAGAAAAGTCTTACATTGCACAATTGCCGATCAATGTTACTTTAGACACTCCCGGTTATCCTGAAATGAAAAAAATGATGGGCGACCATGCAGAAGGTACGAAGGTGATGAATTTTATTTCTGCTCAGGCAACGAAAGATGCAACGATGGCGGAATCTATTCTAAATAATCTGCAGCCAGGAAAAACATTTATTCATTACAACGGAAACTTCCATAGTAAAGAATTTGGCGGAATTTACTGGTACATCAAACAGAAAAACCCAAATCTGAAAATGGCAGTAATCTCTGTTTTTGAATCTGAAGATGATGAATTAAAAATTCCTGAAAAAGAATACATTCCGACAGATTTTAATCTGATTATTCCGGCGGATATGACCAAGACTTATTAGATTTAAAGAAACAAATAAAAAGAGCAAAGTGAAAAAGTAAAAGAATCAAGTTGGTGTCCAAAGAAAATCTTTGATTTTCAAAACTAATGTGTTCTTTTATACATTTTAAAATTAAATTCTAAAGTGACTAATGTGTTAAAAAGACACTATCCCACGAATCAAACAGATCGTCACAGATCTTTTTATCTGCGGAATTTGCTCAATCTGCGTGAGAAAAATTAAACGAAATATATCAATAGAAACGGGCTTTAGTCCGTTTTTTTAATGCAAATATTTCCATTGGCTTTAGCCTAAACCTAAAAACATTTCTATCTTTGTTTAACATTTTAAAAAATGAAAAAAATCTCTTTACTTTTCATCCTGTTCATCGGTTTTATCAATGCTCAGAAATTGACATCCAATGAAATTTCATTAATCAATCAGGGTGATATTAATTTAGCCTTACCTATCTATCAGACTACCGATGCTCATCAACATAAAACTTTACTGAAGCTTTCTACTGAGATTGATCCGCTTGACAAAAACACGGCAACTTTGGTTAAAAGAATGGAGAAGTCACTTCTTTCAACTGACGGTGGAGTAGGAATTGCCGCTCCGCAAGTTGGAATCAATAGAAAAATAATTTGGGTACAGCGTTTTGACAAAGCCGGTGAACCTTTGGAATATTTCATCAATCCGGTGATTACCTGGAGGTCAGAGTTACAAAATCTCGGTCCGGAAGGAGACTTATCAATTCCCGATTTTCATGATCAGTTTTACAGAAGTAAAGTCATTCAACTGGAATATGTTGACTTAAAAGGCCAGAAATTCTCAGAAATGGTTGAAGGTTTTACGGCAGTTATTTTCCAGCACGAAATTGATCATCTTTTTGGAATTTTAATTTCAGATAAAAAGAAAAAAGAAGAGAATGATTCTTACCTGAAAGTAGATGCTTTTAAGAAAAGTGATTCTGTAAGAAGATAAACTGCTTTATTTGTTGATATCTTCAATCATTTTAATGATCTCTAAAAAATCGTTTTCTTTTTTGAAAGCTCTTATTTTGTCAACAATTTCTGGATGATCTTTAAAAAGAATATAAAGGTCTTCTTTTGCTTTTTCGTATTTCTTTTCTTTCATTCTGATTCTGTACGGATAAGCATAGAGTTTTTTGTCAGCATCATTAGCATCCTGAAATACAAAATTGGGGTAATCTTCTAGTGTCCTAGCAATTGCATTATACCCTCTGATCGATGTGAAATAGATATTGAATTTTCCTTCTGAGACCACTTCTCCAAAGGTCTCTGTGATTTTTGTAGGGGTTCCTACTAATGCATAATTATCTGCGTAAGCTTTAAAATTATGTAGCGGAACAAACTTTAAACCTTCTGCAGAGAAGCTTGTAATATCATTGGGAGTATATTTTGCGGGTTTTGCTTTTTCATCTAATCTGAAATGTAATTTATCATTTTGAGTGGGAAACCATTTTATCTGCCCATCAAGCTCAGATAAGTCTTTAAGGACTACTTTACCGGTTACAAATTCTGTAGCAAATGGATAGTTTTGTCCGTAACAGAAAAATACAGACAAAAGTAAGCTTACACTTAAAAGGTACTTCATGATGGATATTTTAGAAATCAAAAATAATGAAATAATTCTTTTATCAAAGGAATTAATAACTTCTCAATTCAACGCAAGAAACATTTTTTATTTTAATCTTTTTTCCAACCTTTTTTAATAAACCTGTTTCTGCATTTATTTTAAACACAACCACATTGCTGGTTCCGGTATTGGTTGCAATTAAGAACTTTCCGCTGGGGTCAATGTTGAATATTCTCGGATGTTTTCCTTTTGTAGATCGATAACCGACAGTTTTTAATGTACCGTTATTTTGAATTGAAAAGATGGCAATGTTATTTTCCTTTCCTCGATTTGAGGCATACAAAAATTTTCCATCGGGTGAAATATGAACATCAGAGCTCTCAAAGTTATCTTTATATTTTTCCGAATGGGTATTGATTCGTTGTAGATTATTCAGTTTCCCGTTTTCGTAAGAATATGCACTTACTGCTCCTCCCATTTCTTCGATACAATATGCAAATATTCCATTCGGATGAAATGTAAAATGCCTTGGTCCGCTTCCTAAAGTTGTTTTTGTAAAAGAAATTTCAGCATCTTGTAAAGGTTCCGCCTTTTCATTTTTAAATTGATAAGCCCTGATCTTATCTGCTCCCAAATCAGGACAAAAGATATAATCAAAGTTTGGAGAAAAAACAGTAGAATGAATATGCGAACGTTTTTGCCTGCCAGCATCTATACTTCCTTCCGAAAACTGAAAATTTTGAACATAAGGTTCAATTTTTCCACCTTCTGAAATAGGATAAACGGAAACACTTCCCTCGGTGTAGTTTCCATTCACGAGCCATTTTCCATTCTTATGAGCGGTAAGATAAACTGGATTTTCGCCACCACTTTTTTGACTGTTGATAAAAGTTAGCGTTTTATTTTGGGGTTTAAACTCAAAACTACTTACACTTCCCCCGTTTTCGGTTTTACTTTCAGTACATGCGAAAATATATTTTCCATTAGGCGAAACCGTTAGAAAAGAAGGATTTAAAATACCGGTAACAGATGTAACTTTTGACAAATTTCCGCTAATGGTATCTAATTGATAAACATAAATTCCTTCCGTATTTTTATCCCAATTGAAAGAGCCGAAAAAAGCATACGTGTTTTGAGAAAAGAAACAGGTCCAAGTACAAAAAGTAAAGGTTAAGACGAAAAGTTTTTTCAAAATATAGAGTTGACTGTGTTAGGTAAAGAGTACAAAAATTGGTTTTACTTTTTAGTATATGTCGTTTTTTAACCACAAAATCGACGAAAATATTTTATGAAGAAATAAGTTATTCAAAAGTTAAGTATGTTAAAACAATTAACAATGTATTTTGGGCAGCTATTCCGCCCTCCGTTCCCAAACCTAACGGAGTGGTTCGACGGAGTCAATCTTTTTTGCCTACATTTTTCCAGCAACAAAAAAGGATTTCCACTCAGGTCGGGCTGCAATCATATTACGTTACAAAATGTATGATTTAACCATTATTAGTACTTAGTAAAACAAACAATAAATGAAAATACTACACTTTGTCAACTTTTGAATATTCCTTTTTTAATTATTTCATTTGATTCCTTTTGGTAAAAAGACATTTTAAGCTTTTTGCTATGTAATCAATTTTTATTTTCAAATATAATACATATCCTTTAAAACTCGAACCAAAATAAGGTATTGAAACTATTTAATAACTCGTTATTAATCTGAGTTCGATTATTAAATTAACACTAAATATCAATAGGAATGGGCTTTAGCCCATTTTAAATAATCGTAAACTTAATTGGCTTTAGCCGAAATTTACAATAAGCTTTGGCTAAAGCCAATTGTGGTCTTCACATTTACATCGAGCTAAAGCCAGACCATATTGATTGAAATATAAAAGTTTAATTATCAATGATTTAATCTTTTGTAACAATCGAACTCAGGTTATTAGTTTTTTAAATTTTTTGAATTTCAAACGATCAACCGTCAACTAAAACCTATCAACTACTTAATTAAGTCTTCTAAATTTAATACTGAATTTCTATGCTTTTAATCTGCAATTTTAGCAAACCACTTTAGAGGCAAGGTTTCCCAATTTGGGATGAGGCAAACTTATTTCGAGGGAGACTTTCCCAACTTGGGATAATGCAAAATTTTTTGCGAGGAATGTTTCCCAAGTTGGGAGAGTGCAAACCAGTTTGAGGGAAGACCTTCCCAAATTGATAATGATATTTCTGTGTTTTCTGTTTGAGCAATGTGTTTATTGTTAGTTTTTTGTCAATTATTTTAAACAAAAAAATCTGCTCATATTTTGAGCAGATTTTATATCAATTTTAGATAAACTCTTAGAGTCTGTTTAAAAATTAAGTTTATTTTTAACATTAAGGAATTAAGACCTTTTAGCTTAAAGGACTTAATAAAAATCAATTCATTGATTTCTTATTTGCATTTAGATTAATTAACTGAAATTCTTAATGTTAAAACAAGAATAAACAAAGTTTATTTTAATTTAGAAATCGAAGATTCGACGTAGTCAAAATTAAGAAAAAGGTTATAAA
>NZ_LELA01000002.1 GCF_001677955.1 Chryseobacterium sp. BGARF1 | reverse complement strand
CTTTTAATGTAGCCATATTATTTGTTTTTTATTTTAATTATAGTATTCTATGTTGGTTATAAGATCAAGCCATCCTTGTTGATCCTTTTCATTTGTTATTTCTAAAAAGTTATCTTTTCTTATTCCTATTTTTTTGTATTTTGGTTCTTTAGAGAGTTTGTAGACCCCGTATTTTTTGTTTTTATAGAAAATAATGATATTATCTTTAAAAATTATATCATCGTATTTCCGAGGCAACAATTCTACAGCATTGGTTTTGTAATTATAATTTGAATAACGTCTTTTCCATTCATCATTATCGTTATATTTATTTTCCAGAAATTTGTAATTTGACTCTTTTTTGATCTCTTCATATTCATTTTTGAATTTTAAATTTTCATCATCAAAACTCAAAACAATATTGTCGTCAATTTTATCTAACTTTTCTTCATCTATATAATACAAGCCTTTTTTGTTATGTGCCTTCGCTATAAAATAAAATTCTTTGTTATTGTAAGGCTCTACATTTTTAAAATATTGTAGAATATCTTTTCTCTCGGGAGCCCAAGAATCACCTACATAAACAAAATTATATTTTGATCTTTTGGGTAAATTATTGAATTGAAATGTATTGATTTCTGAAAATGCATAGTTGTTTGCTTTTCGAATAATGACATTGTTTCTTGATTTTTTATCATACGCAGTTGAAAAATTATAATATACATACGGATCAGAACCACATGATTGACGATAGTATTTTCTAACTGGAGCGTCTTTTAAATGAGAATCAAGATTTTCAACCTTATTATCATGCAAAACATTGATATAATTGTCATTCAGATAAACACTTTTTATATTTTTGAGATTTAATTTATTTAAAAAAACATCATAAATACTAAAGTCCTTTCCTGATTTGGTAACTATAAAATAATTGTTCATTATAATATCATCAAAATTTCCTTTTAACAAAGATGTACCAAAAACACTAACGAATATTTTTTTTCCGTTTTCCTCTACTATAGTGTAATGGTCTTTTACTTCTAAAACAGGACTGATCGTATTTTCTGCTCTGTTCTCTGTTTTTACTCGAGTATTATTTATTAAATATTCTCCATTTTCTAAAGGAACAAAAAAAACATCCGAAGAATCCTTAAAAGAGATGATAGGTCTGTTTTTGCCTAATTTAAATATAAAAGCGACAGAGGAATCCGAAGTGTACAATTCCAAATTTTTCTGATCATCATATTTATATACTTGTTTAACAACCGTTTCAGAAGAAGGAAAAAAATACTTGTATACTAAATTTTCTTCCTTATTATAAACAACAAATACTTTTACTTTGATGTCATTTTTAAGATCTTCAATTGTTTGGTGTTTAATTTTATCAATTTCTAATAGAAAGTTTTTGTCATCATAATGGAGCTCTTTAAAAGAAAACATTCTGTCATCATCTTCCAGTTCAGTATATGCTCTAAATTTTTTACTTGCATCTGTAACCCAACTTTTAAAATTGTAATAAGTATAGCTATCTTTATTTTTTTTAATAATAGATGTATATGTACTACAATCTATAAGATTTGCATCAGAAAATTCAACGATCGGACTTAAATTGATCTCATTATTAATTGAAATAAGTTTAGAAGAAACCGCAAAACTGTTTATAATATCATATTCATAATATGGATGATTTATAATGTAGCCGTCAAGAATATTATTTTCTTCAATCTCATTAATCAAATTACCATTTTGACTATAATTTTTAACTTTAATTAATTCATTGACATCATTATAAATTTTTTCTGAAGCAAGATTCTTGTTATTAATCCAATATATTTTTTCAACTCTTCCTTTTTGGTCATCTGCATAATTAACGGAATCAATATTTCGAATATTTCCATCTTCAAAATAAACTTCTTCTAAGGTTTTTTTCCCATTAAGCTTCTGAATTTTCCAAAGTTTTCCATTCGGATAATAAAATTTCAATTCAACACCTTTAAATTTTTCAGAATCAGCTTCTGAATAATCTGAACCTTTATCAAAACCATTTTCATTATACCAATATTCTGAACCAATATTTTTCTTGTAGCCTTTTTTCTTCAAAGAATATCCCTGATACTGTAGCTTTCCATCAATGAAATAATCCCTTATAAATTCTATCGAATCATTTAATATGATCGGAGCAGGTCTATAAAAAGCAGCGTTATCTTTTGTCGTTTCTTTCCATGATTTGTCAAAATAAGTCGTTTTGCTTTGTTGAGAACTCACCAAAACAATTGCAAAAAAAGAAAAAAAAGATAATTTGTTTTTCATGGAAATCTAAAATTTGGGAAGAAAGAAAGATCGATCTTCCCAATTGTTCTTATAGAAGTTCAAAAATACTTGCTGCTCCTTGTCCCGTTCCAACACACATAGAAACCATTCCGTATTTGTTTCCACGTTTTCTCATTTCGTCAAGAAGTTGAACAGTTAATTTTGTTCCGGTACATCCAAGTGGGTGACCGAGAGCAATTGCTCCACCGTTTACATTTAAAATATCAGGGTTTAAACCTAACTCTTTTTTGATAGCAACAGATTGTGATGCAAATGCTTCGTTTAATTCAATTAACTCAATATCTTTTAATTCTAAACCAGCTTGTTTTAACGCTTTTGGAATTGCATAAATTGGTCCCATTCCCATGATTCTTGGTTCAAGTCCAGCTGCAGCATAAGCAACTAATCTTGCTTCTGGTTCAAGACCTAATTCTTTCACCATTTCTTCACTCATTACCATTACAAAAGCTGCTCCGTCACTCATTTGAGAAGAGTTTCCGGCAGTTACGCTTCCTCCGTTGGCGAAAACGGGTCTTAATTTAGATAAACCAGCAATAGAAGTATCTGCTCTTGGACCTTCATCTACTGAAAAATCAAACTTCTTAGTCTGCATTTTCTGGTTTTCATCCAGGAAATTATATTCAACAGGAATCGAAACGATCTGGTTGGCAAATCTTCCTTCCGCATTCGCTTTTAAAGCTTTCATATGAGATTCAAAAGCGAACTGGTCTTGTTCTTCTCTTGTGATGTTATATTGTTTTGCAACTTCTTCCGCAGTATAACCCATTCCCCAATAATAATCAGGGTTTGTTTTGGCAATATCTGTTTCAGGAACTGGTTTATAACCACCCATCGGAATGTAAGACATTGATTCTGTACCTCCTGCAATGATACAATCTGCCATTCCTGCCTGAATTTTTGCAGAAGCTATAGCAATTGCCTCACTTCCAGATGCACAATATCTATTCACCGTAACTCCTGGAACTTTATCGGTTTGCAATCCCATTAAAGAGATCAAACGAGCAACGTTCAAGCCCTGTTCAGCTTCCGGCATCGCATTACCTACGATAAGGTCATCGATTCTGTTTTTGTCTAATTGCGGGAGTTCAGCCATTAATTTTTCAATTACGGTTGCCGCCATTACATCGGGACGAGTAAAACGAAGGGAGCCTTTTGGCGCTTTTCCTACCGCTGTTCTAAATCCTTTTACTATATATGCTGTTTTCATTTAGATTAGAGATTTTTAGACAAAAGATTTGAGACTCTTGCCTGTTTTAAATAATTCTTTTATTAATATTTTCTTTAAAAACATAAATCATTTTCTGAACTTCATCAAGTTTATTTAATAAAGGTTGGTTTACCTCTTCTGAAATAAAACTCAGCTTTTCACAAATTATTAATTGTGTTTGAAGCTCATATGAGGAACCATAAGCAATATTTAAAAAATAATAAAACTCTTTTTCTCTTTCTCTTCCAGCTCCTTCTGCTATATTGGAAGAAATTGAAACAGCTGCTCTTTTAATTTGTGAAGAAAGCCCGTATTTTTCATCATTGGGCATATTTGCTAATGCTTTATAAACATCAACACATAAATTAATTGATTCGCTCCAGATTTTCAATTTTTTAATATTATGCATACATATTTAGATTTATGTTACTTATCTCTTAGTCTCAAGTCTTAAAGTCTCAAGTCTAATTCCTTAGTGGTTTTCCTTTCTGTAACATAAACTGAATTCTCTCCAAAGTTTTTCTTTCGCCACAAAGCTGTAAGAAGGTTTCTCTTTCTAGATTCAATAAGTATTGTTCGGTCACAACAGTTGGTTCAGAAAGATTTCCGCCTACCAAAACGTTGGCTAATTTATCTGCAATTTTTTTGTCGTGTGCAGAGATAAAATTTCCTGTTAACATTTGGTCAGTTCCTACGTAGAACATTCCAAGAGCGTCTTTACCAAGAACTTTTACCGTTTGCTCGATAGGTTGAGTATAACCTTGTTCAGCCAATAATTTTGCCACTTTTTTAGCTTCTGCAATCTGACGCTTTTTGTCAACCACTACGATATCTTTTCCTTTTTCAAGAATTCCCATATCGTAAGCTTCATAAGCAGAAGTTGCCACTTTTCCCATGGCAATATTCATGAAAGCTTCACGAAGTCTATTATTTTTCACATCATCAGTGTGGAATTCTCTTGAAGTTCTCAAAGCAAATTCTTTAGTTCCACCACCACCAGGAATTACACCGACTCCGGTTTCTACCAATCCTATGTAAGTTTCTGCTGCTGCAACTACTCTGTCTGCGTGCATTGTCATTTCGCAACCACCACCTAAAGTCATTCCGTGAGGAGCAACAACAACAGGAATAGAAGAGTAACGAACTCTCATCATCGATTTTTGGAAATAAGCAATTGCCATATTCAAATCATCCCAATCCTGCTCGATTGCCATCATTAAAATCATTGCCAAATTCGCTCCAACGGAGAAATTTGTACCTTGGTTTCCGATTACTAAACCGTCGTATTCTTTTTCAGCTAAATCAATGGCTCTGTTTAATCCATCTAAAACTTCGCCTCCAAGAGAATTCATTTTAGAACGGATTTCAAAATTGATAATTCCGTCGCCTAAATCTTCAATTGAAGAACCTGAATTGCTCCAAAGTGTCTTATTTTTTCTGATATTATCTAAAATAATAAAAGCATCTTGCCCAGGAATTTTGTTGTATTCTCCTGAATTTTTATCAACATAAATGCTTTGTCCATCTTCATTTACTTTATAGAAAGATTCCACATTTTTAACCCAGTCTGAAACTTCGTAACCAGCTTCTGTAGCCAATTCAACACCTTTTTGAACACCAACGGCATCCCAAATTTCAAACGGTCCGTTTTCCCAACCGAAACCAGCTCTCATTGCATCGTCGATTTTGTAAACTTCGTCAGAAATTTCAGGAACTTTGTGCGAAACATAAGCGAATAATGCTCCCAATGATTTTCTGTAAAGCTCTCCGGCTTTGTCTTTTCCACCAATTAAGACTTTAAATCTATCAATTGGTTTATCAATATTTTTAGTTAATTCTAAAGTCGGGAAAGAAGATTTTCCTTGAAGTTCGTATTCTAAAGTATCAAGATTTAATCCGTGAATTTCAGATTTTCCATCTGCACCTTTCACTTTTTTGTAGAAACCTTGTTCGGTTTTTGAGCCCAACCATTTGTTGTCTACCATTTTCTGAATATAATCAGGAAGGGCAAAAACATTGTTGAAATCATTCGCTTCAGCACCGCTTTGGCGAACACCATTTGCAACCATTACCAAAGTATCTAAACCTACAACATCGGCAGTTCTGAACGTCGCAGATTTTGGTCGACCGATAACCGGACCCGTCAATTTATCTACATCAGAAACATTTAAACCTAATTTCTGAACATTATGAAGCAAATCCATCATCGAGAAAACCCCAATTCTGTTGGCGATAAACGCAGGAGTATCTTTTGCTAAAACAGTTGTTTTGCCTAAAAATTTTGCTCCGTAATTCATATAGAAATCAATGATTTCAGGAGATGTATCTTTTGTAGGAATAATTTCTAAAAGAGGAAGATATCTTACAGGATTAAAGAAATGTGTTCCTGCAAAATAATGTTTAAAATCATCACTTCTTCCTTCCACCAACATATTGATCGGGATACCGGAAGTATTTGAAGAAACTAAAGTTCCAGGTTTTCTGAACTGTTCGATTTTTTCGTAAACAGATTTTTTGATGTCAAGTTTTTCAACGACAACTTCAATAATCCAGTCAGTATCTTTTATTTTCGCTAAATCATCATCAAAATTCCCTACTTTAATTCTCTCGGCAAATTTCGGAGAATAGAGTAGTGCAGGACTTGCTTTCTTCAGTTTTTCAAAGTTTTCAGAAGCAATTCTGTTACGAACAGCTTTGTCCTCCTTTGTCAAACCTTTTTTCTGTTCGGCTTCATTTAATTCAAAAGGAACAATATCGAGCAGTGAAACCTGCACGCCAATATTGGCAAAGTGCGCAGCAATACCGCTTCCCATAATTCCGGAACCTAATACCGTAACGTGTTTGATTCTTCTTTTCATTAATATTTATTTTAGTTATTATCGCTTAATTAAATTGGTTTTTAACCACTCCGTCAAATTTTTTCAGATTTTGCTATCCTTCCAAAGGATTGGAATTTTTTATTTTCTGTGATTTAAGTCGGTAGCAATTTTCATGATTTCCGTCATTACTTCTTTGAAGGTTTCCAGCTTTTCGGGAGCAATTTTTTCCATTACTTTTTTATTGAAATTTACCACCACTTCTTTTGACATGTTTCTTGAGCTTAATCCTTTATCGGTAAGTTTGATAATCACTTCTCGTTTATCGGTGGTCGTCTTTTCTTTGTAAATATATCCGTTGTCTTCAAGGAGTTTAATAATTCTTGTGAGTGAAGTTGGCTCGATTGCCATTTTTGGTCCTAAATTGGTACTTCTCGTTCCTTCTTTTGGATCGATTTTTAGTAATGTTAGTGCCTGAACAGCCGTAGAATCGTGTTCTTGAGCTAGCTCAGTATACATTTTAGAAACAGCCAACCAAGTCTGTTTTAGAATGAGGTCTACATTTTCTGTTTTCTCTTTATTATTATCCATCATATTTTTTGCTTATCGGTTTTATCAAATTTAGTAAATATTATGCATGCATAGTATTAATTAATAATAAAATTTATTAATTACCTGAATTTCAGTATGTTAAATTGTATGATAAGCATAATACTATGCATGCATAGTATATGAAATAATTAAGTAAAAGAATGAATTAATGAAGCTTTGAGACTAAATTTACGATTTCTTCAAAAGATTCGCATTTATAGATTTCGTTTTTATAAGAAATCTCCCAAAATGTATTGTTATATTGAAAATGGAATAAAGAAAGGTCTTTTTGAAAGTTTTTTTGCAATAAAGAATAGAGCATTTCTTTTTGAATTTCGGGCGAAATAATAGAAGGAGCTACAAAATTTTTATTTACCTGGAATAAAGAGGCATTGGTTAGCTCATCATGTTTCAATAAAACATCTTCTACAATTCCCGAAAATAATTCTTGGTTTTTAACATACCAGATTTTATCGGCAAATTCTTTTGCCAAACGCCAGTCGTGCGAAGAAAATAATATCAGTTTATTTTGTTCTTTGGCAAGTTTCCGAAGTGTTTTTAGAATGATTATTTTATTCTTTTCATCCAAATGAGTTGTTGGCTCATCTAAAATAATAATAGGAGAGTTCTGCGTTAATGCACGCCCAATAAAGGCTTTTTGCAGATTTCCATCAGATAGATTTTTTAAAGGAGTATTTTTGTATTGTTCTAAATCTAATTCTGTAATAATATCTGAAACTTCTTCTCGGTCTTCTTTTTTAAGTTCAAAATAAAAAGGATAATAAATGTACTTCCCCAAAGAAATTAAATCTTCAACCGTAAAATTCTGTGGAATGACCGCTTTAGAAAAGACAATAGCAATATTTTCAGCAATTTCTTTTACTGATAAATGCTTTATATTTTTATTATTAATTAAAATTTCGCCATTTAATAAAGAATTTTGATGGAGAATAGATTTAATTAAAGTGGTTTTTCCGACACCGTTATTTCCAATCAGCAAGCAAACGTCCCCTAAATTCAACGATGCATTAGCATTTGAAATTAAGGTTTTGTCATAGCCGATATTGGCTTGTTTTATTTGTAGGTGCATTTTGTTGGTTTATCGCAAAGACGCAAAGTTTCTTTTACAAAAATAATGTTTTAAGGCGCAAGGAATTTGACTTTGTCAAAGTTTTTGTTAGCTTTATTTTATAAAAAGTTTACGATTCTTGTTACCCCATTTTTGAAAACATCAGATTGAAAATTTAATAGTAGTCCTAATTTACAATTTGTCATTTTTAAATACGTTAAAAGTTGAGCTTTATGAATTGAATTAATATACTCAACGGTTTTTATTTCTAAGATTAATTTATTTTCAACAATCATATCTAACCTGAAAGCGTTTTCAATTTTTAATTCTTCATAGATAATTGGAAGTAGTTTTTGTTTTTCAACAACTAATCCTGCTTTCGTTAATTCATAAAATAGACATTCTTCATAAACGTGTTCGAATAATCCAGCTCCGAGTTTTTTATGAATTTTTAATCCTGTTTCAAAAACAATTTTTGATAATTCATTTTCTGTCATCGTATTGTGATTTTTATTTTGTGTTTTATATTCATTATTGGTTAATCGCAAAGACGCAAGGATTTTTAACCTTTTACCTTTTTAAGGCGCAAGAAAATCAAAGATTTTCAACCAATATTGAAATTATTTTTTCACTTATATTTTACAGTTTTAAATTTTATCAAACATAAAATCCTTGCGCCTTACAACATTATTTTTATGAAAAACTTTGCGCCTTTGCGAAATACCAACAATTACACTTTATTCTGTTTCAAAAGCATCATTAAAATCACAGGGATACCGAAAACTGAACTGATTACATTTAAAGGAATTTGCGTTTTTTCGGCTACAACTGAAAATAATAACATCATCAACATTCCTAAAAACATATTCAAGATCCATTGCTGCCAAAGTTTCGCAGGATTATAAATCAATCTGCAGAAATGAGGAACAATAATTCCGATGAATAAAATAGGTCCTAAAAATGCTGTAACCGATGCTGAAAGTAGAGAAGAAGCAACAATGATCATCAATTTCAGGTGATTTAAATTGACTCCTAAACTTTGAGCATACGAACTTCCCAGAGAATTTCCGATCAAAGGTTTTATGGTTTTAAAACAAATTAATAATCCAATAAAAACTAAAACAGCAAGAACGATAATCTGATTTCTCGATACCATATTATTGGCTCCGAAAGACCATAAAATATAATTTTTTAAGCTTTGATTTTCTGCATAAAACTGAAGCAGAGAAACAATAGCTCCGGCAAAAGCCGACACCAAAAAACCGAAAATAATAAGATAAGATCTATCCTGAAATTTATTAGACATTGAAAGCAGAACAAGCATCAACACTAAACTTCCGATAATTGCAGACAAACTCAGAAAACTATTTTGAAGAAATTCAGGCAGTAAAATATCATGCGAAAAGAAAATATAAAATGCGACCGATAAGCTAGCAACAGAGGTAATTCCTAAAATATCTGGTCCGGCAAGAGGATTTTGAAAATACTCCTGCATCAGAAAACCCGAAGTTGGAATTGAAATCCCAGCTAAAAGCATTACCAAAACACGATTCACACGAATTTCTGCGATCTGACTATTGGTAGAATCCAGGAAAAAATCCTGAAGATCTAAAGACAAAAATCCTGTATTCAGATTAATGATCGCTGTCAAAGTAACTGCAATTAGTAAAAATAAACACAGGATCTTAAATTTTTTAGACATTTCGAATTACAGCTTAACTTTTATTTTAAAAGAGAAGAAATTTTTTCGTTGAGCTGCTCTTCACTTATCATTCCCAATGTTTCGTCAGTTTTGTCGCCTCTTCTCATAAACGTAAACGGAATTGCGTTTCCAGTCCATTGTTTAAAATTACTTGTGAAAAAATTCCCATCCAAAAGTTGGCCGTCTAAAAGAACAGTATGATCCTGAATTCCGTGCTCTAGAGTAAAACGAGGAACTTCAGTATTCCAAATTTCTTTTTGATCTAAGCTTACAAACGTAATTTTTACAGGCTGATCTTTCAGCTCTTCAATTTTCTTTTTAAAATGAGGAATCTCTTTTACACAAGGTCCACACCAGGTTGCAAAGAAATTGGTAACATATAATGTATCGTTTTTCTTTTGTAAAAAGTCAGCAGTTTGTTGTGTAGAAACTGCTTTTAAAGAAATATTTACCATTTCTGGCTGTGCAGTCTCCTGAATATTTGTAGAATCTGTTGTGCTGATATTTTCGTTAGTTTTTTCAGCTTCTTTTTTACAACCGATAATAACAGTCGCAAAAAGTGCAGTCAAAATTATTTTTTTCATAAATAAATATTCTTTTTTAAAATGAATTATACGAAAGGTATTTTTCATTGGTTTTATTGCAAGAAAGTTGGGTGAAGGTCGGTTTCATAATTATTTTTTATTTATTTTTGAAATGAAGTATGGAACAACAAATCTATAAAGGAAAACTGACGCAGTTTCACCGCCTAAAAATAGCTAAAAAGGAAGACCTGACCAAAAATACTTTTTCGCTAGAGCTTGAAATCCCGGAGGATTTAAAGGAAAATTTCACGTTTGAAGCAGGACAATTTGTAAGTATAAAATTCAATGCTGAAGGAAAAGAAGTAATCAATGATTACTCAATGACTTCTGCTCCGTATGAGAAAAAAATAGCTTTAGGAATTAAAATTAATTCTGAAAATGGCGCAACCGCACAGTTTTATAACAATTATAAGGTTGGTGATGAATTGCTTGTAAGTGAGCCCAACGGTAGATTTACTTTAGTTTCTAAACCCAGTGAGTTCAGAACGATTGTAGGTTTTGCTGCGGGAATAGGAATTACCCCGATTTTAAGCCATTTTAAAAATATCCTTCATAACGAACCTAGAACGAGACTGTTTCTTTTTCTAGGAAACAAAAGATCTGAAGAGCTAGTTTATCGTGATCTTTTAGATAATCTTGCAAGACAACATCAGGATAGACTGCAAATTTTCTATTTTTATTCGCAGGAGAAAACCGCCGATCAATTTTTTTATGGAAGACTGGATGCCAAAAAATTAAATTTAATTATCAATCAAATTCTGCATTTGGATGATACTGATGAAGAATCTACGATTTGGGATGCTGTGGACGAAGTTTTAATTTGTGGAAAAGGGGAGATGATAAAAACTTTGGCGAATGCCTGTTACCATCATGGAATTCCTAAAAAGAATATTCATTTTGAATTGTTTGAAGAATTTAATGATGATATTTATCCTGTAGAAAAAGAGTTTCCGCTTATAGAAAATGTACAGATAGATTTTCAGCTTTTAGGTAAAAACTATCAGACTGAACTTCCAAATAACCGTGAGAAAATTCTTCAGCAGCTTTTGATTCAAAAATTTCCTGTTCCTTATTCCTGCAAATCCGGGATTTGTGGAAGCTGCGAATGTACTGTAGAAGAAGGCGAAGTAGAGCTTTTGGAAAATGAATATCTTACAGAAAAAGAAGAAGCGCAAGGAAAAATATTAGCATGCATGTCTATTGCAAAAACTAAGAAAATAAAGCTTAACTTTGATTTCAATTGAGAATAATCAGAAACATATTCAAATTATTTTTTGTGTCAGTAGAAATTGTTTTTCTTCTGATATGTTTATCTAATGCCTGGGTTTTCGGCCTTACCAATGGAAGAACTTACACGAAAATTTCAAAGATTCCACCCAGAGAAATTGCGCTCGTTTTAGGAACCTCACCAAGAATGCGTTCCGGACTTTCTAATCCGTATTTTACAAAAAGAATGGATGCTACCGCATTGCTTTATCATCACGGAAAAATTAAAAAAATCATTGTAAGCGGGGAAAAAAGCAAAGGTTATAACGAGCCTGCTGCTATGAAGAATTATTTGATTTATCAGGAAGGTGTGCCTGAAGACATCATTATGGAAGACCCTGAAGGTTTTAATACGTACAAAAGTATTCTACGTTGTAAAGATGTTTACAAAAAGAAAAACGTAATTATTGTTTCTCAGGGGTTTCATAATTTGAGAGCATTGTTTTTTGCAAGAAACAACAATATGAATGCTTTAGGTTTTGATGCGCAAGATGTAACAAAACCAGAGAGTTACTACAGAAACCAATCTCGCGAAATACTGGCAAGAGTGGCCGCTGTAGTTTATTTTATCTTTGGGATTTCCCCTGATTGATTAGAAAGGATATCCGAAAGCGATATTTAAAGTAGGTTTTAATGGTTTAATATCATGAAATCTCCATCGGTCGCCATCTGGTTTGTTTGGATCATAGATTTTATATGCTAAATCGACTCTCAGCGTAATATAAGCAACGTTCACTCTTAAACCAAACCCGCTACCAATCCCCATTTCTCTGATGAATTTATTGAATTTGAACTGATCATCAAAACCATTATTTTCAGTATTCCAAACGTTTCCAATATCGGTAAAAATAGCACCTTCATACATCTCGGTAAACGGAATTCTGTATTCTATGTTGGTTGTCAGTTTAATATTTCCCATCAAATAAGTACGCACTTTTTCATCAATCTGAGAAGCCCCTGGCCCTAAACCACCAAATGCAACCCAAGCACGGATATCATTGGAACCTCCGTTAAAATACGATCTTACAAATGGCATTGCTGATGAATTTCCATAAGGAATACCTATCCCAATAAATTGGCGTAATGCTAAAGTCTGATTACCGTTAAATTTAAAATATTTTCTTACATCAAAATCAAATTTAACAAACTGCGCGTATGGAATTCCGAAAATTGTTCTTTCAGGACTTCTTAAAATACCACCATCGTCTTCTCTTCTTCGGTTGAAAACACTTGGAATATTTCCTGCCAATTCTACTTTTCCGTTAAAATAGAAAGCATTAGGATAATCTTTCTTACCAATTTCATTATAAATAAAATTATAAATCATCGATGAAATAAGAACGTCCTGGGTCTGCCTGTCTTTATTGACAATTGTTCCAAGAAAAGAAAGTAGATCGTCTTTTCTTTTAGGATCGAGTGCTGCTGATGCCGCGTATCCTAGATCTGTAACGATTTTTTCTGAAACTTGGTCTCTGGTCAAAACTCCGGATTCAAAATCTTGTTTAATTTGAGGGTTAGTAAGGAAATAGTCGTTAAAAACGGTCTGCCTTACCACATCATCATTCACAAAGAAATCGTAATAACTCTCTTTATTTTTCGTTAAACTGAAAAGGGTATTAAACAGTGTTAATCTATGAGAAACCTGATCATTTACATTGGCAAAATAATTTAAACCAGTATTAAAGTTGGTTCTTCCCAAACCAATATTATTCTGTACCGAAGCTCCCAAAACAATCGATGAAGTAGGAGTGTATCTTTTAGGAATCAGTTTATAATAATTAAAAGGAAGCAAAAGTCTCGGAAAACTCAAAGAACCTTGTGCAGAATATTCGTATGCTAAAATTCTGGTATCTAAATTTTTAGGATTTCTGATCGACCCAAAAGTTCCTGCAACACTCGTCGTCAAGTTTTCGGCACCACGAAAAACATTTCGAGTCGTAAGATCTACCGAAGGCGAGACCCCTAAATTTAATAATTGCGAATAATTAACATCGGTCCCTATTTTCAGTTCATATTTATCTAAAGGTTTTAAAATATATAAAACATCTACAATACTGTCGTTTGGCGCAGTTGCCCCACCTTGTCTCAAAGAATCTCGAGCTTTAAGTATACTGAAATTATTCATCGCCAAAAGATTTCTTTTAGTAAGATCTAATTTTTTTTGATCATAGACCGTTTTGCTATCTACAATAATCGTTCTCCATAACGCTGAAGTCTTATAATTTTCATTCATTTTATGAAATCTAATTCTTCTAAGACTGTCTTTCACTGTTTTTTTAGGGAAATCTGAGTGATGATTTACAATTGCAACATCAATATTACCAAATGTAGCTCTTTTGTACGGACGATTTATCGAATCTTTACGGATTTCTAAAATCAAAGGAACTTCTTTTCGGCTCAAAAGAGAATCTGCTACAAAACCTACTTCATCATTCCCTGCATTGAATCTGTAATATCCATTTTCACGCATCCAATCGTTGATTCGTGTAATTTCTTTTTCTAAAACCGTCTGGTCGAGCAATTGCCCACTTCTTACCAAACTTTCATGCATTTTTTGCTGATAAAGTCCTTTAATACCAAGATCGGGAATATTGTAATAATATTCTTTGATATTTGTGGGGCTGTTGTGCTTAATAGAATAATTTACAGATGCTTTTTTAGATGCTGAATCAAGCTTATGAGCGTATTTCACTTCGGCATCCCAAAACCCTCTGTACGTCATTCTTTTTTCAATAGATTGAGCACTTTTTTCCGTTCTTGTCTGATCTAAAATCACAGGCGGAGTTCCCCAATTATGATACAACCTATCCATAAAAAGACTTTTTCCTACACTACTTTGCATATTGTATTTAATGAAAAGAGAATCACGAAGTTTCTGATTTCTCATCTCACTCGGATACGTCATGTACTCATTAAGAATAGTATCGTATTTAGGATTGGCCGCATTATAGAAAAGAAGGCTTAAAGGCATGAAGAGCAGCTGCTTTTTGTTAGGCTTTTGCTGCACATAATCTTGCAGTTCATCGTCGAAAAACTGTTTTTTATCTTCAAATTCAAAATTGTTTTGAGTAAGCAGATATTCACCATCCGGAACTTTTTTTGTGGTACTGCACGCATAAAGTAATCCAACAAATGTTGCAAATGATATTATTTTATAATATTTTTGAGGAGAATTCTTAAAATGCTTACAGCTCATACAATTAAAATTTTACAATCTTTAGATAAAAAGAAGTTCAGACAAAAATACAATTTGTTTTTGGTTGAAGGGAATAAAACTATTCTTGAACTTCCTAATTCTAACTTTAAAATTAAAGAAATATTTTCTACAGAACCTAACAATTTTCTGTCCAAAGATGTACAGTTTACACAGATCACTGAAAATGAACTTAAAAAAATAAGTTTTTTACAAAATCCTAAAGATTCTGTAGCGGTTTGTGAGTTGCTAGAAAAATCTGAATTTATAGATGAAGATTTTCAATTGGTTTTAGATGGAATTCAGGATCCTGGGAATTTAGGAACGATTATCCGGTTGGCAGACTGGTTTGGAATTGAACAGATTATTTGCAGTGAAGATACCGTAGATTTTTACAACCCGAAAGTAATTCAGGCAACGATGGGTTCTTTTACAAGAGTAAATATCGTTTATTGTAATTTGACAGAATATCTTTCAAAAACTGAAAATATCAACGTGGGAACCGATATGGAAGGAGAAAATATTTATCATTTCGAAAAACCGAAGAAAATCAATTTAATTTTAGGAAACGAAGGGAATGGAATGCGTGATGAAACAGAGAAACTTCTTCACAAAAAAATAAGTATTCCTAGATTTGGAAAATCTCAGTCTACAGAAAGCCTAAATGTTTCTATGGCTGCAGGAATAATTTTAGGACAAATGTTTTCAAAATAGAAAAGAAATTAGAAGTTAGAGGTTAGAAATTAGTAAAACAAATTTTATTTTAAACTAACATCTAACCTCTAGATTCTAACTTCTAAGATTATATAAGTTGCTCCATACTGGATACACTTTTTGTTTTTTGATATGCTTCTAACTTAGTGCGGACAAATTTTAAAGCCATGGGTGCTACATAAATTAATGCTGCTCCCAAGATTTTCTTTTTCCAGTTTGAACTTCTCATGTTTTTCTTTGCGTAATTTGCTACAAAAGCAGTTACAGCCAGTTTTACAACAGCATCCATTGCATCACCTTTAAAAGCACTTCCTGCAATTCCCATTGCCGTATTTTTACTTAGCAACAGGTCTTTTACTTCAGATGTGATTTGCTTTGCGATAACATCTTTTCTGATTACGGTTGTTTCTTCACCATCTTCATCAATCTTTTCTTTTAAATATTGATCGCTGAGCCCATTGGTAAATGCGCTTAAACTTTCTTTTGTGTTTTTAAAAGTTAAAAGAGCTTCCAAATCGGTAATTTCACTTTTCAAAAGTTTTTTCTTTCTTTTAAGTTCTTCCAGACTCTCGTAATTTCTGCCCATAGTTTAATGATTTAAAAATTCGATTACTTTATTTGCCACCATATTTACGATTCTTTTTTTAAAGGTAGCAACTAAAACCATCACCACAAAATAAAATGCAGCAACAATTAAGAATCCATATGAATAATTATCTAAAGCTTTCCCAATAAGAAATGCCAAACCAAAATTAAAGAGAATGATAAAAAAGCCAAATGCCACCAACAATATCACTAAATAAGCAATAACACCTGCAGAAATTGAAGATTTTTCCGTGGCTTCAATTTTCAGAAGATCTATTCTTTTTGATGCGTATTCTTTAATAGTTTCAATCATCCGTATATTTTTTTAAAAGTTACAAAAAAAGGAACTCTTTTACTTAAAGTTCCTTTTTTATATTCAATAAAAATTAAATATTATTTCTTAAGATCGTTTAATCCAGATTCTACATCTTTTACCATGTCGGTCGTTTTAGAAACGATTTGATCTTTGTACTTGTCATATCCATCTTTTACAGTATGTGCCACATTATTGGCAGTTTCTTTGAAAGTAGAAGAGATGTTGTCATACTGATCTTTTACGATTTCAGATACTTCACCATATTTATCTTTAGCCTGATCTTTTAGATCGTTTGCTTTGGTTTTGATTTTTTTTCTTGTTTCTTTTCCTTCTTCAGGGGCATAAAGCATTCCTAAAATTACACCTGCTGCAGCACCTGCTAAAAGACCTGCTAAAATACCTGCTGTATTATTTCCTTTTCTAGACATTTTTTGTTTTTTTAATAGTTAATAAATACTAGTTTTCGTTTTAAAAGGTTACAATTAATATACCAATCAAGATTTATGACTAATAAAAACTGTTAATTTTTGTAAGATATTGCAATATGCATTCTATTGTTTGACTTTTTGTCAGGTTTGTATTGTCAATTAAGATTGCATCTTCTGCCTGTCGCAATGGTGAAATTTCCCTTTCACTGTCAATACGGTCTCTTTCTATAAGATTTTCTTTTACATGAGTTTCATCAGCTTCAATTCCTAAAGATAAAAGCTCATTATATCTACGTGCTGTACGTTCGTCGATACTTGCGGTAAGAAAAAATTTAAAATCAGCATCAGGTAAAACTACGGTTCCGATATCTCTTCCATCCATAATTACACCGCCATTTTTTGCAATTAATCTTTGTGCATCCAGTAAAAAATCTCTTACTTCTTTCTGTTTTGCAATTAAGCTAACATTTTCAGAAACTTCATTGCTGCGGATTTCTTTGGAAATATTGATATGATTAAGCAAAAGAATCAATTCATCTTCTTCTTTTATAAATTCAAGTTCAATTAAATGAAATGATTTGAAAAGTTCAGGTAAATTAATTGTACCATCTTCATTCATACAGTTTTGCAGAGCAAACCAGGTAATGCCCCGATATAAAGCACCGGTGTCTAAATGGACGATGCCCAATTTTTCGGCAATAATTTTTGAGATAGAACTTTTTCCGGTAGAAGAAAATCCATCAATAGCGATTACTGGTTTTTTCATAGGACAAATTTCAAGAAATTTTCTGAAAAAATCAAGTATGAATGAATGATAAAGTTGAATATTTAAAGTTTTGCAATAAACTTACTCTCCTCGATGACCGCTTAAATCTACAGAAATTCCGATTTGATTGACATTGGAAGAGTTATGATACCTCACATGAGCATAATCTAAACGGAATTTTGAAATCTTGAGACCAAAACCAGCAGATAATCCGGTAAAGTTTCTTTGATCTACTACCGCAAGCTCGTTTCCTCTTCTCACGTTATATCCTAATCTTATATTGAAGCCTTTTTCAGGGAAAAGTTCGGCACCTAGAGAAAAGTGATCGGCAAGTTTTCTTCCGAAACCAATTTCCTGTCCGTTAACATTATAATCAGAAGAAATGTCAAATTTTTGTAAATCGTGAGCTGTTATAGTAATGGCAAGAGGTATCGCTTTCAATATCCTTGTATATCCTAAATCTATTCTAAACGGAAGATTTTCTCTTTCCCCGTTGAACGATTTAAACTGATATCCAAAATTTCTCAGAACTACAGAAGCTACTTCTTTGTTTTGTTTATTGTGATAGGTCATTCCTAAAGTTCCCGATAGGGCAGAAGAAGTATAAGTATCTATTTTTGAAGTAATAAAGTTTAAACCACCACCAATCGTCCAGTCTTCTTCAAACTGATAAGCATATCCTGCACCTACAGCAACGTCTGAAGCTGAGAATTCTCCCATTTCAAAACCACTTTCGTCGGTTCTGGGAATATTTCCATAGCCTAAATATCTCGCATTTACAGTCACCATATGCCCATTGTCTAAATCTTTAGCAAAAGCAATTGTCCCGAATTTTGAGTCTGCCAAATAAGTAGAAGCATTTATCGAAAGCTGTTTATCTGAATCTTTATTCAACAAAGCCGGATTGGCAATAGCAAAAGATACATCGTGATCTCTAATGGTAATTGCATCGCCACCTAAAGCAGCCTGTCTTGCAGAGACGGGAATATTTAAGAAAGAATAAACATTTGTTCCATTTTGCGCAAATGAAACAATTCCCGAAAGAAATAGTGAAAAAATTAGTACTTTCTTCAAATCAGTATTTAATTAATGCAAAAATAATCCTTTTTACTACTTATCAAAATATTTATGTCATTATTTATGTATAATATTTTTCTTTTTTTCAATATTTATAATGATTATATTTGCAAAGTTAATTTTCAGGAAAATTAATTCTTAAAAACTATTATTAAAATTTACAATGAAATATAAAAGAATCCTTCTGAAACTGAGCGGTGAGGCATTAATGGGAAACAGACAATACGGTATCGATACCGACAGACTGATGGAATATGCTCAGGAAATCAAGAAAGTGGTTGACAGAGGCTGCGAAATTGCGATTGTAATTGGAGGAGGAAACATTTTCCGTGGTGTAGCAGGAGCTGCAAAAGGAATGGATAGAGTACAGGGCGATTATATGGGAATGCTTGCAACCGTTATCAACGGAATGGCGTTACAAGGCGCTTTGGAAGATGCAGGAATTAAAACCAGATTACAATCTGCTATCGAAATGGATAAAGTGGCTGAACCATTTATTAAAAGAAGAGCGGTAAGACATCTTGAAAAAGGTAGAGTCGTAATCTTCGGAGCTGGTACAGGAAACCCTTATTTTACCACAGATACTGCTGCAACATTAAGAGCTATCGAAATTGGAGCTGATGTTATTCTAAAAGGAACAAGAGTAGACGGTATCTACGACAGCGATCCTGAGAAAAACGAAAATGCAGTAAAATATAATTCTTTAACTTTCGAAGAAGTTTTTGAAAAAGACCTTAAAGTAATGGATATGACAGCCTTTACATTAAGCCACGAAAATAAATTGCCAATTATTGTTTTTGATATGAATAAAGACGGTAATTTATTGAAAATTGTAGACGGAGAAAATGTAGGAACTTTAGTAAATTTATAGTAAGGTAGCAGATAATAGATTTTAGGGATTAGGTTTTTAGCATTATAATTACTTATTACTTATTACCTATTACTCATCTTTAAACAATGTGTAACTTATCAAATTTTTATTATATAATGGAAGAATTAGATCTTATTATAGAATCTGTAAAACATGATATGGAAGGGGCTATTAAGCACTTAGATCATGCATTTCAAAGAATCAGAGCAGGACGTGCGTCTACGAATATGGTTCAGGATGTGATGGTAGAATATTATGGTGCTCCAACTCCTCTTAACCAGGTTGCCAACGTTTCTGTACCGGATGCGATGACCATCTCTATTCAACCTTGGGACAGAACTGCAATCGGTGCTATTGAAAAAGCAATTATTAATTCTAACTTAGGATTTGCACCTTCTAATAACGGAGAAAATATCATCTTGAACGTACCCCCTTTAACGGAGGACAGAAGAAAAGAATTGGCTAAACAAGCTAAGGGTGAAACTGAAGATACTAAAATCGTTGTAAGAAATGCAAGACAAAACGGTATCAAAGAACTAAAGAAATTGGAAGGAGTTTCTGAAGATTTAGTTAAAAATGTGGAAGCTACCATCCAAGAGCTTACAGACAAACATGTAAAACTTTGTGACGACCATTTGAAGACAAAAGAGGCTGAAATTATGAAAGTATAATTTTCAGGCTTTGAAAATATAAAAAGAGAGGATTCAGTGATGGATCCTCTTTTTGCATTTATTCCTTGTATGAAACGTAAAGATAGAGATTCACAATTTTTTGGTAGTTGACGATATTATTGTGAAAGGTGAAATGGAAATACACCTTTGAGTTCTAATGGAGGAATTTCTCATTGCAACGATTAACATATACTCAAAAATAAAGAGGAAATACAAATGTATTTCCTCTTTATTTTAATGAAAATTTATTTACAATTTTCGTTATAATCATAGATTACCTCATTTACAATAGAAAGATTGTCAGACATTGCATTGTCGATTTCATTTTTGATGAATTTCCCCAATCCGGATCTTTTCTTTTTATCTTCTTTTAAAGAACCGTATTCTCCGCTTGTCACTTTTCCTTTTACAACAGGGCAGTCTGCAACGATTATTTTTGCTTTTGCCATTGTTAGTTCTTCCGCTTTTCCACCTTTTTTAGAGTAAATATAAGACGGATTTTCTCTCATTTTTTTAGTTTCTTCCTCTGCTACAGCAACCTGACCTCCCGCTGAAAAAGTTGTCGGATAACCGTACAATTTGTATACTTTAATCTTACCATCTGCCACTAACTCAGCAAACTGATTGCTTTTTGTAAGATTATTAAATGCTTTTAATCCTCCGCTTAATCCACCATTCGATGTGTTGTAAGCTTCTTTTGTATTGGTGTATTTTATGGATTCAAAACGTCTTTCGTTATTGTTGTCAATCGCCATATAGCCTTTCAAATCATCTGTATCGAAGGTTTTGAATTTTTGTTTCTTCTTAGCATTATCAATATCAGCAGAAGCAATGAATTTTACTTTCTTTTGATTAGTCCAAGGATTCATTTCGTCACCTGCCAACCTTACAATACCTTCAATTTTCTTTCCGCTTTTGTCGATGATATAGCCAGTTTTTTCGCCAGCTCTCATTTCGTATTCAGTATTATCATCCTGAGCATATCCATTAAATGATACCAGGCTTAATAATCCAACAAGTAATAATTTCTTCATATCAATTTATTTTAATTCCCGCAAAGGTAAATTTTTATAATTAAATAAACTTAAATGATATTTTTTTAACATGCCACAAAAAAAGATTCGGAAAACCTCCGAATCTTTAAGTATTTTTTATAATTATTGGTATCTCTTATGTTCTTTATTTTTCACAAACAATTTTGTGATTGGTTTAAGGAAAGTTTTATATTTTTCAGAATCGAATAACTGAGAATCTGTTAAGGCTTTATAAGTCATTAAAATTCCAAAAGGAAATAAGATAATATTGGGAAGCCAAGCCGCAAGATACGGACTCATTTTACCAGACCACGCTACATTTTCAAAACCTACATTAATGACATAGAAAATAATGAATATTACAATCGCTATGATTACCGGAACTCCCATTCCACCTTTTCGGATAATAGATCCTAAACTGGCACCAATCATAAAAAATATGATACAGGTAAAAGAGTAGGTAAGAATTCTCTGCTGATAAATAACCACTTTGCTGAAATATTTTACACTAGGATCTATCTCTTTTTCTTTAGCATCTAAATTGGTTTTCAGATTATCTAACCTAGAATACGCATTGGTAAGAATCTGTAGTTTCTTATCTCCTTTTATGGTGTCTAATTTATATTGAGATTTTATCGGAGCTTTGGTTTTATTTTTATCCATATATGTAACTACAGAATTCGTTTGAGAAATAATATCGTTACTGATATTGTCCGCAGTTCTACTGTTGTCTTTTTTAGCTTTATCGATGGTACCTAAAAGCTCTGTATACGTTTGAAAACGGTAGTCGTCTGTAATCTGTTCTTTTTCGATGGCTTTATCAATTAATTCGCTAATGTCAAAATGCGTAATTAAAGTATCAAATTTTGTTGCCTGGTCGGGTTGTTTTAATCTTACATTATCTGCTTTTCCGGCATAACTATCTTCAATTACACTTCCGTTATAAAGGATAAGCTTCATATATTTTCTATTCACAGCATTTGCAAATTTTCCCTTTTCGGCAACAATCGTCTGTTGATTTTCGAAATTACCTGCTTTTTTGTGAATAAATATACCCTCCAGATCTCTTCCATCTTCACCTTTAATTTTATCAAATTTTACCATAACACCAGGAATCTGATCAATAAACTGCCCCGGCGTAAAATTCAATGCAGGTTTGGTTTGAGCAATATTAAAAAGCATATTCTTCGCTTTTCTCTGAAAATCGGGAATAATATTATTTGAGAAAAAATAGAGCATGACCGCTAAAACAGCTGTTACTCCTAAAAGCGGTAACATCACACGCGTTAAAGATATTCCGGCGGCTTTCATAGCAGCAAGTTCGTACCGTTCTCCCAGTTCACCGAAAGACATTATACTCGCCAAAAGCACCGTTAAAGGTAAAACCATACTTACTACACTTACTCCAAGGTAGAAAAGGAGCTTCATGATTTGTAAAGTCGTTAAACCTTTACCCATAAACTGACCCAGCTGAATCCAGATAATGTTTACAATAAATATAAAAAACAGTACACTGAATATAAATAAAAACGGACCAAAAAAGGTCTTGATGATATATCGGTCTAAGATTTTAAACATTCGCCAAAATTAATGAAAAAGCCACAAAGTTTTCTTTGTGACTTGAAATTTTAATATTTATTTAGAATTATAATTCTGTAACAAGATAATTTTTAAATTTTGTCTTGTCAAAAACAAACATATTCGGGTCTAATTGCTGGTTTTCCTTGTATTCTTTAATCGCAATTACAGAGATATCTTTATTACTACCATGCTGCTCTAGTTTCAGCATTTGCTTTTTTGCATAATCTACATAAAGATAAATATATTTTAATCCGTTTGCTTTTACCGGCGTTAATTTAATTAAATCTGCGCTCACACCATCTACCGTTTTTTTACCGCTGTAAGCAACATTATAGTCTTTTCTGTAAGAAGTAAGATAATTGATGGGGGAGAACATCGTGCTGTTTGCATTTGGCTTTGCCACGGTCACCTCCATGTCTTCTGTATTGATGTTGTAGATTTTATTTCCGTCAAAAATCTGTTCCGTTTCCATGATTTTCAACTTGTATTTATCACCTGCAGAATAATAAATTCCCGGTTCGGTTTTAGAAACAGTTCCGTTCATTCCACTTCCAAAAGCAAATTTGAAGTATGAATTCTTTTTAGAATTGTAATTTGCCGTAATATCATCTAATATTTTCTTTGCTTTGGCATCAATTTTCTGAGCCTGCACAAAACCAATACTTCCTACTACCAATGTTCCTACAACAATTTTTGATATTATTTTTTTCATTTTTAAATTTTTCTATTATTTAGACTTTCATAAAACCTGAAAGTTAAAAATTGTTTTTTTAAAATTTTAATTTCGCAGATCTTCCAAAAACTGTTCCAAAGAATACAGGTCACTGATCAGAACTTCTCTCGCTTTAGCACCATTAAATCCACCAACAATACCGCTTGCTTCCAATTGATCCATAATTCTTCCAGCTCTATTGTATCCTAATTTCAGCTGTCTCTGAAGCATTGAAGTAGAACCTTGCTGAGTGGAAACAATAATTCTTGCTGCATCTTCAAATAAAGCATCTTTTTCGTTAGGGTCAAAAGCTCCTACGGTGCTTGTCGCTTCTTCAGAAACATATTCTGGAAGTAAGAATGCAGACGCATAACCCTTTTGTTCCCCAATAAATTCAGCAAGTCTTTCAACTTCCGGAGTATCTACAAAGGCACATTGAAGTCTTAAAATTTCATTCCCATTAAAATAAAGCATATCACCTTTACCAATCAATTGATCTGCACCTGTGGAATCTAAAATTGTTCTTGAATCCACACTTGAGATTACTCTAAATGCTGCTCTTGCAGGGAAGTTGGCTTTAATCATACCCGTGATTACATTAACCGAAGGTCTTTGCGTAGCAACAATTAAGTGAATTCCTACCGCTCTTGCCAACTGCGCTAACCTTGCAATCGGAAGTTCAACTTCTTTTCCGGCAGTCATAATTAAGTCTGCAAACTCATCGACTACCAAAACGATATAAGGTAAATATCGATGTCCGTTTTCAGGGTTTAATTTTCTTTCGGTAAATTTTTTATTGTATTCTTTTAAATTTTTACAGAAAGCATTTTTAAGCAAATCATATCGCTGATCCATCTCTACACAAAGAGAATTCAAAGTATTAATCACTTTATTGGTGTCTGTGATAATCGCATCATCAGAATCCGGAAGTTTTGCCAAATAATGTCTTTCAATTTTTGAATATAATGAAAGTTCCACCTTTTTAGGGTCTACCATCACAAACTTCAGTTCACTTGGATGTTTTTTGTAAAGTAGAGAAGTAAGGATTGCATTAATACCTACAGATTTCCCTTGTCCTGTTGCTCCCGCCATCAAAAGGTGAGGCATTTTAGACAAATCTGCCATAAACACTTCATTAGAAATTGTCTTACCGAAAACCACAGGTAGATCCATATCTGTATTTTGGAACTTCTGAGAAGCAATCACTGATCTCATCGAAACCATTGTAGGATTTTTTCTTGGAACTTCAATACCGATTGTTCCTTTTCCAGGCATTGGCGCAATAATTCTAATTCCTAGAGCAGAAAGATTCAAGGCAATGTCATCCTGTAATTTTTTAATGGAAGCCACTCTAATCCCTGCTTCAGGAACAATTTCATACAAAGTAACTGTTGGCCCTATCGTCGCTTTAATTTCAGCAATTCCAACGTTGAAAGTCTTCAAAAGACCAACAATTTTATTTTTGTTTTCTTCTAATTCTTCTTTATTAATTGAGATTTCTTCATTACCATATTCTTTCAATAGATCGATTGGAGGCATTTGGAATTTCGCTAGATCTAATCGGTGATCATACAAACCATGTTTGTCTACCAAATCTTGAGATTGTTTATCAGCTTCATCTATAATGTCAATTACAGGAGCAACTTCTACTTTAAATTTAATTTCGTCTGGTTCAGCAGGAGAAGAAGAAAACGAAGAAGAAGATGTTGAAAAATTTGAAACAGGCGCATCAAAAGCATCCTCAGGTTTTATCGTAGGGATTGTAGACGTTGTAGTAATATTTAAATTTAAAGTAGGAGTAATTTCTTTATCTTCCTCAAAAGAAGTTTGATTAGGCGTTATAATTGTTTCAACTTCTGCAATCGACTGATTTTCTTTAACTTCCTGAGCAGCTACATTCTTTTTAGCTACTTCAGTGCTTTTTTTAGGACTAGACATTTCGGTAACCGTAATATTCTGTTCTTCATCATGTAATTCTTCTTCCAATTCCTCATCGGCATCAAAATCCTGGTCAGAATTTGGCATCATTGATTTTACTTTCCCGATGGTATTTTCATTAATTGCATCAAGTTTAGCTTTTATTGAGCTTGGTCTAAGATTAAATTCAAGAATAAAATAAAGTGCAATACTTACAACTAAAACCACCCAAAGACCAACGGTTCCGATAATTGCAGAAAGAGAATCCATAATCTGATATCCATACACTCCACTTAAAACGCCACCATTACCATTTCCTCTTGTAATTGCACCCAATAATATTGGTAACCAGCAAATGAAAAATAGTGAATGCCCAAAAGTCATCCAAGGTTTAAAGATTTTTTTCTTTAAAATCATCGTTCCTAAGACTACAAATAGAAAAGCTATGATAAATGAAGCAACACCAATACTTTCAAAAATAAAAATATTGCCAAGCCAATCGCCAAGCTTACCAAATAGGTTTGATGATTTTACCGTTTTATCTAAAAATGTTCCTGCCTGGCTTTGGTCTGCTTTCCAGTTCATTAAATAGGAAATAAAAGACAGCGTTAATACTCCGGCGAAAACAATAAGTGTAAGTCCGAAAAAAATACGTTGTTTTGATAAGATTTTGCTAGTTTCAGGCATTGCTGCTCGGTTTTTTTGTGATTTCTTTTCCATAATGTCAGTCTGCGCAAATTTAATGTTTTTTTTAGATTTTAAATATTTTTTAGGAGAAATCACGTTTGTTTTTTGATGTCATATTTAATGCCTGAAATCAAGACTTATTTTTGTGTTTTATTTAATAAAACCAAGCTTATTAAGAATGCTTCAAAATAAGCTAAATCCCTTTTAATGTGACAAAAAACAGCTTTTTTTAGCCCTCTTTCGGTTTATCATCCTTATTTTTGCATGTCAAGTAAAAAATATCATGAAGAAGCTGCAGGATATAATTATCTCCACCAGAACAATGGCTGTTCTATTGCTGGTTTATGCATTTGCAATGGCATATGCAACGTTCCTAGAAAACGATTATGGAACACCAACGGCAAAAGCCTTAATTTATGAAGCAAAATGGTTTGAACTCATTATGCTTCTCCTCATCATTAATTTTGTGGGAAATATCGGACGATACCGCCTCTGGAAAAGAGAAAAATGGCCCGTTTTGGTGTTTCACCTTTCATTTATCTTAATTTTCGTTGGGGGTGCCATTACCAGATACATTAGTTTTGAAGGTCAAATGAGCATCAGAGAAGGTGAGACCTCAAACGAAATCGTTACCGATAAAAATTTCTTTAAAATTCAAATCGAAGACAAGGGAGATGTTCTGAATTATCAGGATGTTCCATATCTAATGTCTCCATTGCACAAAGATTTTAAAGCAACTTATGATTTCCACGGAAAACCGGTTAAGATAAAAACTTTGGATTATGTTCAGAGAAAAAAAGACAGTTTAGTAGCTGATAAAAATGGAGCAGAATACCTTCATTTAGTATCTACCGCAGAAACCGGAAGACAGAATATCTACATCAAATCTGGAGAAACAAAATCAATCAACGGAACTTTGGTGACCTTCAACAGAGCCATTGAAGGGGCTGTAGAATTTAAACAGGAAAACGGACAAATGTTGATTAAAACTCCCGTTGACGCTACCTATATGACCATGGCAACCCAGGCAACAGGAAATACTGCGAAAGACCAGTATCAACCTTTGGTTTTAAGAAGCCTTTACAGTATTAACGAACTAAAATTAGTAGTTCCTGAAGGTCTTAAAAAAGGAAAACTAATGGCTTTTGAAGGCGACAAAAAGAAGGACCAAAACGTTCCTGATGCAATGACTATAGAAATTGAAGGCCCGAAAACAAAACAAATTGTAGAACTTTCTGTAGAAAGAGGAAATCCTAATGCTTACAAACAGGTAACCATGGATAACCTAAATATTATGGTGGGTTTTGGTCCTAAAATTTACACCACTCCTTTTGCAATAAAATTAGATGATTTCGTGATGGAAACTTATCCTGGAAGTTCATCTCCAAGCGCATACGAAAGTCACATAAAAATCATCGATGAAGGAAAACAGACACCTTATAAAATTTACATGAATAACGTTCTTAACTATAAAGGTTACCGCTTTTTCCAGGCGAGTTATACTCCAGACAGAATGGGAACTTTATTATCTGTAAATCATGACTTTTGGGGAACTTTAATTTCTTATATTGGTTATGCATTTTTATTCGGAGGTATGTTTGTGATGTTCTTCTGGAAAGGAACCCATTTTTGGAAACTTAATAAAATGCTTAAAGACATCAACAAGAAAAGAGCTGCAACGGTAATCTTATTATTGTTAAGCTTAAGTTTGAGCGCTCAGAAAATTGAAACTCACGGTACAACAGACGGAAGCAGAGAACATGTACACGTAGAAGGTGATGGGCATACTCATGACGTTGCTCCTAAGGCAATTCAGCCACAAGGAAATCAGCAGAATTCTTTAGCTGCTCCTTTAACGAAAATGAGAATGATTTCGCCAGACGAAATGATTGCCAGAAATAAAATCACCAAAGAACATGCTGATAAATTTGGATATCTTTTAGTGCAGAATTTTGAAGGTAGAATTGTTCCTATTAACACCCAGGCTTTAGATGTTTTAAGAAAACTTTACAAAAGAGATAAATTTAAAGGAACAGACGGAAAATACTTAACAGCCGAACAGTGGTTCTTGTCTATCAACACAGATACACCAAGCTGGACGATGGTTCCTTTAATTAAAGTTGATGCAAAAGGAGGTGAGGAGCTTTTAAGAATTACAAAAGCTGATGAAGACGGTTATACTTCTCTAATGAACCTTTTCCCGGCTGATGCCAACGGAAATCTTACTTATATTTTAGATGAAGAGTACAACACTGCATTCCGTAAAAAACCAGCTGCACAATCTGAATACGATAAGCAAGTCATTAAACTAAACGAGAGAGTTCAGATTTTTAATGAATTTTTCAGTGGCCAGTTTATGAGAATTGTTCCTGTAAAAAACGACCCGAATCACACTTGGCATTCTTGGTTAGACCAAAAAATGGAGCCAGATATGGAATCTCAAAAAGTAATGGGACCTTACTTCGCAGAAGCACTTCAGGCACAAAAAACAGGAGATTGGAGCAAAGCAGACGCAGAACTGAAAAAACTTTCAGATTATCAGCAAAAATGGGCGAAAGCAGTCGTTCCATCAGAAGCAAAAGTTAATCTTGAGGTATTCATGAACAAAGCAGATATCAATTTCAAATTATTGATTTTCTATACCATCATTGGAAGTTTATTATTGATTTTAGGGTTTGTAGCCTTATTTAAACCAAATAAAAGACTTAATAACATCATCAAAGGAATAATCTATGTAGGAATAGTAGGATATATTTGCCATTTCTTAGGATTAATTGCAAGATGGTTTATCTCGGGCCACGCTCCATGGAGTAACGGTTACGAAGCAATTATATTCATCTCATGGGTAGGGATTTCTGCAGGATTAATGTTCTATTTCGGGTTTGGTAAACCGAGCTTAGGAAAAAAAGCATTAGAGTCTACCACAAAAAAGATTAAGAAAGAAAATACTTCAAACGCATTAATTCCAGCTGCAGGATTTATGGTTGCGGTAATCATGATGGGATTTGCTCATGGAGGTTCTGCGTTAGACCCACAGATTACGCCATTGGTTCCCGTTCTTAAATCTTACTGGTTAATTGTGCATGTTGCGATTATTGTATCAAGTTATGGTTTCTTTGCACTGTCAATGATTATTGCAGTAATTTCATTAGTATTCTATATTATTGCAGATAAAAACCTATTTAAAACCCACAATGATTCTACGTTGAAAGAATTGGCAATTGTTTCTGAAATGTCTTTAACAATAGGTCTTTTTGCTCTTACGGTAGGAAACTTTTTAGGAGGTATCTGGGCAAATGAATCTTGGGGAAGATACTGGAGCTGGGATCCAAAAGAAACGTGGGCATTTATCTCAATTATGGTATATGCTTTTGTATTACACATGAGATTGGTTCCGGGATTAAGAAGCAGATGGGCAATACATGTTGCAACGATGTTTGCATTTTGCTCAATGGTAATGACGTATTTCGGAGTAAACTATTACTTAAGTGGACTTCACTCTTATGCAGCGGGTGACCCCGTTCCGGTTCCGGCTTGGGTGTATATTGGTTTAGCAACAATGTTCTTACTATCATTAGTTTCTTATTTCAGATTTACTGCATTAAAGAAAAAATAGATTTAATCTTAATTATATTATTGAAATCCCGAAAGTTATTTTTCGGGATTTTTTTTTGTTTTTATTGAAATTAAAAAAGTTTAATTATCAATAAAAATATTGATTAGATGAAAAGTATCGTATAATTTCCAGCAAGAAAAAACTAATAACTAATAATTTATAATTCAAAACTTATACATATCTTTATGATATCAAAATAGTATCACTTTAAAAATAAAGATCATGGAAAAAACTTTAAAACCAATGTCAGGTTATTTGGCATTAGTAATCTCTCTTCTATTATTGGGAGGTTCAGCTTATGCTTTTGTTTATGGTATAAATGATGGAGAAAATCCTAATATCACTTATATCATTATTTCAATTATTGCATTTTTTGTTACCTGTTTTCTATTAAAAGGTTTAATGATTATTCAACCTAACCATTCAAGAGTGCTTAATTTCTTTGGAAAATATGTAGGCTCTGTAAAAGATAACGGGATGTTTTTTATTAATCCTTTGTACTCTTCTCAGAAAATGTCTTTACGTTCGGAGAACTTGCAAGGACAGACGTTGAAGGTAAACGATAAAATGGGTAATCCCATCGAAATTGCGGTGGTAATGGTTTGGAAAGTAGGAGACACCTACAAAGCGGCATTTGATGTTGAAAGATATTCAGATTTTGTAAAAATGCAGAGCGAGGCGGCGGTTCGTCATTTAGCAATGAGCTTTCCTTATGATAATTTAGAAGACGACCACGCACCAATTACTTTAAGAGAAGGCGGTGAAAAGATCAATTCTATTTTGGAACAAGAATTAACCGACCGACTTTCAAAAGCGGGAATTATCATTCAAGAAGCAAGAATTTCTCACTTGGCATACGCATCAGAAATTGCAGGAGCAATGCTTCAAAGACAACAGGCAACAGCGATTGTTGCAGCAAGAACTAAGATTGTAGAAGGCGCTGTAGGAATGGTAGATTTAGCCTTAAAGAAACTTTCAGAAGAAAATATTGTTGAATTGGATGACGAAAGGAAAGCCGCAATGGTAAGCAATTTAATGGTTGTTCTCTGTGGTGAAAAAGCAGCACAACCAATTTTAAATGCAGGAACATTGTATAATTAAGGTTGAGTTTGAGGCTAAGAATAAGATTGATGATAAGAAGACTTAATAATAATCTATGAATATTCTTTGCTGAGTGAAACGCCTTTGCGAACGAAAAATATTTTCAATAATTTAAGAAAAATCTTTGCGCTCTTTGCGTCAAAAGAAGCAATTTGAAAAACAGAAGAAAATGAAATCAGAAAAAACTCAGAACTCTCCCGAAAACAAAAGCAAAAAATCTTTCGTGATAAGGATAGATGAGTCTACCTACAAACTTCTTGAAAAATGGGCAAATGACGAGTTTAGAAGCGTCAACGGACAGATTGAGTACCTTCTTAATCAGAATCTAATCAACGCCGGGAGAAAGAAAAAAGAGTAAAATTTATTTTAAATAAAGTAAAAAAGCAGAGAATAATTTCTTTGCTTTTTTATTGAGCAGCGCCAGTAAAAAAACCATTAATCACACTCCAGAAATTTTTACCTAGAAAATAAATTAAGGTAGAAGTAATAATTCCTTTTACGGTAAAAAAGACAATTCCCCAGATTCCGAACTTCTTCAGCATCTTTTTCCATCTTGTACTTTTCTCTGCATTTTGCTCGTTGATAACTTCTTTATTTTCCATTTCAAACTGGTAAATGTTGTGGTACAAAGATAAGTATATCTATAATTATTCCAAATAAAAACAGTATTAAATCATAAAAATTTTCCTGATACCATATTTATTTTTATCTTAGGCAAAACGAAAAGTTACATTTTTATGTCAAAAAAAATCAAAGATTTCGGAATTGAAAATTCATTAAAAAATTTAGGAATCAAAGATGAAAATAAAGGAACTTCTACAGGAGGGAAATTTTTTGCATCAGGAAAATCTATAGAAAGTTATTCTCCCGCAGATGGAAGACTAATTGGTAAAGTAAAATTATCAAACGAGAAAGATTACGACAAAGTATTAGAATCTGCTCAGAAAGCATTTCTGGAATTCAGAACGGTACCGGCTCCCAAAAGAGGAGAAATTGTACGTCAGCTTGGTTTAAAATTAAGAGAATACAAAGACGACTTAGGGAAACTTGTTTCTTACGAAATGGGAAAATCTTTACAGGAAGGGCTTGGTGAAGTACAGGAAATGATTGATATCTGCGATTTTGCAGTTGGTTTATCAAGACAATTGCACGGCTATACCATGCATTCTGAAAGACCGGGTCACAGAATGTACGAGCAATATCACCCGATTGGTATTGTAAGTATTATTACTGCATTCAACTTTCCGGTAGCAGTTTGGGCGTGGAATACTGCTTTAGCATGGATTTGTGGAAACGTTACCATTTGGAAACCATCAGAAAAAACACCTCTTTGTGCGATTGCTTGCCAGAATATTATGAATGAAGTTTTAGCAGAAAACAATCTTTCTGAAGGAATTTCAAGTGTATTGGTTGCAGACCACACGATTGGACAAAAATTAGTTGATGACAAACGTGTTGCGTTGGTTTCATTCACAGGTTCTACAAGAGTTGGAAGAATGGTTTCTTCTAAAGTTGCTGAAAGATTTGGTAAATCAATCTTAGAATTAGGCGGAAACAATGCCATCATTATTTCTAAAGATGCAGACTTGGATATGTCGATTATCGGAGCGGTTTTCGGAGCTGTAGGAACTGCAGGACAAAGATGTACCTCTACAAGAAGATTAATCATTCACGAATCTGTTTATAACGAAGTGAAAAACCGTTTGGCAAAAGCTTACGGACAGTTAAAAATCGGAAATCCTTTGGATGAAAATATGCATGTTGGTCCGCTTATCGACGTTCATGCGGTAAATCAGTACGAATTAGCCATCGAAAAATGCAAAAAAGAAGGCGGAAAATTCGTTGTTGAAGGTGGAGTATTAACAGGTAAAGATTACGAATCTGGCTGTTATGTAAAACCTTGCATTGCAGAAGTTAAAAATTCTTACGAAATCGTACAACACGAAACTTTTGCCCCAATTTTATATTTAATTAAATACAAAACTTTAGAAGAAGCTATTGCGATTCAGAATGATGTTCCTCAAGGATTATCTTCAGCAATTATGACCCAGAATTTGAGAGAAGCAGAATTATTCCTTTCTCATGCAGGTTCAGATTGTGGAATTGCGAATGTAAATATCGGAACTTCTGGTGCAGAGATTGGTGGTGCTTTCGGTGGTGAAAAAGAAACAGGAGGTGGTAGAGAATCGGGCTCTGATGTCTGGAAATACTACATGAGAAGACAAACCAATACCATCAATTACACAGCAAGTCTTCCGTTGGCTCAAGGAATTAAATTTGATCTTTAAAATAATTTAGAATCAGGAGATTCAATACATTTATCTATTGAATCTCCTGATCCATTTCACTTAAAAAATTTTAAAATTAATATGAATAATATATTAGAAATTCAGTCAAATAAAGTAAAAGAAACAGTAGGTAAACACGTTTTAGCAGACGGTTTCGATTTTGTAATGGATATCGAAAATTCTCATGGGTCTTGGATTCACGATTCGGTTTCAGGGAAAAATTTCCTTGATATGTTTTCAATGTTCGGCTCAGCTTCTATTGGATACAATCACCCTTATTTGGTTGAAAAATCTGAGTGGTTGGGAAAAATGGCAGTCAACAAACCCACATTAGCAGATGTTTATTCTAAAGAATATGCTCATTTTCTGGAAGTTTTCGAAAGAGTGGTACTTCCTGAAGAGTTGCAGTATGCATTTTTTATCGAAGGGGGAGCTCTTGGTGTTGAAAATGCGATGAAAGCATGTTTCGACTGGAAAACCAGAAAAAATTTCGAAAAAGGTCTTGAAACTGAAGCTGGTATCTGTATCCATTTCAGACAGGCATTTCACGGAAGAAGCGGTTATACTTTAAGCTTAACCAATACTTCAGACCCACGTAAATATCAATATTTTCCGATGTTTGAGTGGCCAAGGATCTTGAATCCTAAATTACATTTCCCAATCACAGAAGAGAATTTAGAAGAAACCATTAAGAACGAAAATTTAGCGTTAATTCAAATTACCGAAGCAATTCTTGCAAATCCTGATAAAGTTGCTTGTATCATTATTGAGCCAATACAAGCTGAAGGCGGTGACAATCATTTCAGAGACGAATTTTTTGTAGGTCTAAGAAATATCTGCGATGAGCACGAGATTCTTTTAATTTTCGACGAAGTACAAACCGGAATCGGAATTACAGGTAAAATGTGGGCGTTTGAGCATTTAAGCGTGAGACCGGATATTATTTCTTTCGGTAAAAAGACTCAGGTTTGTGGAGTTTTGGCAAATAAAGAAAAGTTTGACGAGATCCCTAATAATGTTTTCAGAGAAAGCTCTAGAATCAATTCTACTTTCGGTGGTAACTTTATTGATATGTTGCGTTTCCAGTTGGTAATGGAAGTTATCGAAAAAGAGAACCTTTTAGAAAATGCCAATATTGTAGGAGAATATCTTTTGGAAGGGCTTCAAAATCTAGCTCAGAAACATCCTGAAAAACTATCTAATGCAAGAGGTAAAGGTTTGATGTGTGCCATAGATCTACCATCAGGTGAACAAAGAGATCACATCAGAAATGAGTTATACAACGACGGTTTAATTATTCTTTCGTGTGGAGATCAATCTATAAGATTCAGACCCCATTTGAATGTTGCGAAAGAGGAAATTCAGATCGCTTTAGATAAAATTGAAAACAATATTAATAAGATTTAAAGCTTCAAAATTTGGAATTCTGAAAAAAACGTCCTATATTTAGATACTCAAAATGTATATTATATGGAACGTAACACGAGAGTATCTGTTTTTGAAAGCGATAAATCTACCGAAATTCAGTTAATAAAATCAAAATTAGATGATGCAAAAATCACTAGTGATGTTGAAAATAATTATCTGACTTTTACAACAACGCCTACAGCGACAAGTTTAAAAGTAATGGTAGATTTACATGACGAAAAGAAAGCATTCGAGATTATCGATGCCTATCTTCAACAAAATCAAAATCAATAAAAAATTTCATAATTTTAAATTTTACTACTTCGGAACCGAAAATTAATTCTTGTTAATTTTCGGTTTTTTGGTCTTAAGCTTTAAAAAAATTAGTATTCTTAATAAAATTTTAATGTCTCATTTTTGGCATTAATTATGTTGTTTCCCAATTTTAAAGTCTGTAATATAAATCTCATATGATCAATAAAAACGAAATCCTTTTTAGAAAAGCCAATGCTGCCGATATTAATATAATCTGGGAAATAATACAACAGTCTATAGAACGAAGAAGAATAGATGGAAGTACACAGTGGCAAAATGGTTATCCCAATTTGCAAACTGTAGAAAGTGATGTTTCAAAAGAATTTGGATATGTAATTACAGTAGATAATGAAGTTGCTGTTTTTGTTGCACTAATTTTCAATGATGAACCCGCATACAGCTCAATTGAAGGAGCATGGTTAACGACAGGAGAATTTTTAGTGATTCATAGGATTGCAGTATCAGAAAAATTTGCAGGACAAGGACTTGTGAAAAAATTATTTGATTATGTAGAAGATTTTGTAAGGACACAAAATGTACAAAGCATTAAAGTAGATACCAATTTTGATAACATTGCTATGTTAAAGATTTTAGAATCTAAAGGTTACTCCTATTGTGGTGAAGTTGTTCTTGCAGGTGGTGTAAGAAAAGCGTTTGAAAAAGTGGTGATTTGAAAAAGCACTAAAGGTTAAATCAATATTCATTGATTCTTTAAGAAACTGTTTATTTATAAACTCTATCACCTTTGTTCGTTTAGTTCCGAACTAATTTCTACATTTGTTCAAAATTTTCAATAATGAAAAAAAGTCTAGAAGTAGATGAGAAAATATTTCAGGATGCTGTAAAATTTTATGGCACTGTTCTTAATCTGCCCCCTCTGGCTTCAAAAATTTATTCCTATCTTATTTTCGATTTTGATAAGGTAGGAATTACCTTTGATGAGTTTGTTGAAGTCTTTTCAGCAAGCAAAAGTTCGATTTCCACTAATCTTAATTTACTTATTAACTCCGAATTAATTATTGATGTTAATAAAATGGATGAAAGAAAGCGTTATTTTTTTGCCAACGATGATTATAAAAAGATAAGATTCGAAAAAATTGTTCAAAAAATGCAGGATGAATTGAAACTGCTAGATGACCTTAAAAACTTCAGAAAAAATGAGCATAAAGAAGACGATGAAAGAATTGAAGTCTACAAAGCTCTTTTAAATAAAAACATAACAAATATTCAGGAATCTCTTAATAAACTATAAAATGACAAACAAGCTTATACTATTTTCTGTAGCAGCATTTTCGTTGACTGCCTGCAAAAAAGAAGCTCCGAAACAGGATGGCCCAAAACCTTTTCCTGTAGTTTCGGTAGAGACTAAAAATATAGTAGGGTACGACAATTTCCCTGCAAGTATTGAAGGTAGAATTAATAATGATGTTCGGGCAAAAATCCAGGGTTATATTACTCAGGTTTTGGTAGACGAAGGTCAGTATGTAACTAAAGGACAACCATTATTCCGTCTTGAAACTAACATTTTAACGGAAAATGCCGCTGCCTCAAAAGCAGGAATCGGTGCTGCAGAATCGAACATTGCAGCAGCACAAGCTCAGGTAAATGCAGCGAATGTGGAAGTAAATAAACTGAAACCACTGGTTCAGAAAAACATTATCAGTAATGTTCAGTTACAGACCGCTCAAGCGAGTTTAGCTCAGGCTCAAGCTGGTTTACAACAGGCTATTGCTGCCAAAAGACAAGCAGTTGCTAATTACAAAGGGGTAGAAGCAAACATTGATTATTCAGTGATTCGTGCTCCTATTTCAGGTGTAATTGGTAAACTTCCACTAAAAGTAGGAAGTTTGGTAGGTCCTACAGATCAGGTTGCTTTAACGACAATTTCAGATACTTCAGAAATTTTCGCTTATTTTTCAATGAATGAAAAAGAATATTTCAATTTCTTAGAAAAATCTACAGGAGCAAATATTTCTGAAAAAATAAAAAACCTTCCTATGGTAGAGCTTCAGTTAGCAAACGGAAGTATTTATCCTGAAAAAGGAAGAATTGAAGCCATTACAGGTTCTTTAGACCGTTCAACAGGAACAATTCAGTTTAGAGTAGCTTTTAAGAATGCACAGAAACTTTTAAGTAATGGTAACAGTGGAACCATCAGATTCCCTAAACATTATGACAATGTGTTAGTTGTACCGGAAAGCGCAACGTACGAACAACAAGGAATTGTTTACGTCTATAAAGTTGAAAAAGATACAGCAAGAAATACAGTTGTTGATGTCATTGAAAGAATAGACAATTTGGCTTTAATAAAATCTGGAGTTAAAAATGGTGAAATAATTATTGCTGCAGGAACTGGAAATGTGAAGCCAGGTACAGCCGTAAAGCCTAAAAAAATCAGCATGGATAGTCTCGTTCAATCTGTAAAACCGAAATTCTAATGATAAAGAACTTTATTAACAGACCGGTTTTATCCACTGTAATCTCCATTATCATCGTTATTCTCGGTGTTTTGGGACTTACAGCACTTCCGGTTACACAATATCCCGACATTGCTCCGGCAACGGTGAGTGTGAGAGCCAATTATACAGGAGCTAATGCTGAAACTGTAATGAAAAGTGTTGTTGTTCCTTTGGAAGAACAAATTAATGGAGTTGAAGGGATGGATTATATTACTTCAACAGCAGGAAATGATGGTTCAGCTCAAATCCAGGTGTTTTTTAAACAGGGAATAGATGCAGATATTGCCGCGGTGAACGTTCAAAACCGTGTTTCGAGAGCAAGCCCATTACTTCCAAGCGAGGTTACCCGTGCGGGAGTTGTTACTCAGAAACAACAAACGAGTGCGTTGATGTACCTTTCTTTTTATTCTGAAAACAAAAACATTGATGACACTTACCTTCAAAACTTCCTGAATATCAATGTAATTCCAAATTTACAAAGGATTAATGGAGTTGGGGAAGCCAACGTTTTTGGTGGAAAAAACTACTCGATGAGAGTATGGCTTGATCCGGCAAAATTAGCAGCATACGGAATTACTCCAACCGATGTTACCAATGCCATTAACGACCAGAGTAGAGAAGCTGCAGCAGGATCTTTAGGTCAAAACAGCGGAAGTTCTTTTGAGTATATCATTAAATATGTAGGAAAGTTCAGTGAAAAGGAACAATATGATGACATTATCATCAAATCTCTTCCAGACGGACAAAACTTAATGTTGAAAGATGTTGCCAAAGTAGAACTGGGCGGATTATCTTACAGTGGTGTTGGTGAAAACGGAGATTACCCATCAATCAGTATGGGGGTATTTCAAACTCCGGGATCTAATGCTCAGGAGATTATTGATAACATTAAAAAACAACTGAAAGAAAACGAAAGTTCTTACCCTGAAGGTGTAAAATACACCTTTAACTTTGATACCAACGAATTCCTGGATGCATCTATCGAAAAAGTAATTCATACTTTGATTGAAGCTTTCATCCTTGTATTTATTGTAGTATATATTTTCTTACAAGATTTCAGATCAACATTAATTCCGGCGATTGCGGTTCCGGTTTCAATTGTGGGTACGTTTTTCTTCCTGAATCTTTTTGGATATTCATTAAACCTATTAACGCTTTTCGCTTTAGTTTTAGCAATTGGTATTGTGGTAGATGATGCGATTGTCGTCGTCGAGGCAGTTCACGCTAAAATGGAACATGGAATCTCCAATGCTAAAAAAGCAACGGTAGAGGCAATGGACGAGATTACAGGTGCGATCATTTCAATTACATTGGTAATGGCGGCGGTATTTATTCCTGTTACATTTATTACAGGTCCTACCGGAGTATTTTATCAGCAGTTTGGGATTACTTTAATTATTGCAATTATTATCTCAGCAATTAATGCATTGACTTTAAGTCCGGTTTTATGTTCATTATTTTTAAAACCTCATGAAGATCATCATGAAGATTACAAGAATAAAAATTTCATTCAGAAGTTCTTTTATAAATTTAATATCGGTTTCAAAACAGCAACTGAACGTTATGGAAGAGGATTTAATTTCCTGATCAAACATAAATGGGTCACTGTAGTAATTCTTGTCGCTACATGTGGTATTATTTATTGGGCAAATGGAACGATGAAGAAAGGTTTTGTACCGACAGAAGATAGAGGAATTATCTTTACAGACGTACAGCTTCCTCCAGGAGCATCTATGGAAAGAACCTATAATGTTCTGAAAACTTTGCAGAAAAATGCAATGCAGATCCCTGGAATTCAGAATGTAACTATTTCCACCGGTAGAGGATTATTGTCTGGAAATGGAAGTAATAATGGTCTTGCCTTTGTTAAACTTAAACCTTTTAACGACAGAAAAGGAGATGGATTATCTTCTGACGAGATTACAAAGAGGCTATTTGGTCTTGCAGGAAAAGTTCCTGATGCTAAAGTTGTATTTTTCCAACCACCGAGTGTACCAGGATTTGGTAGTAGTGCAGGTTTTGAGATGGTACTTTTAGATAAATCTGGAGGTGATTTTGCTCAGCTTGATGCTAAAACCAATGAGTTTATCGGAAACCTAATGCAAAGACCAGAAATTGAATTTGCTCAGACCTCATTTAATACAAAATATCCTCAGTATTTAATGGAAATCAATGTTCCGTTAGCTAAACAAAAAGGAGTTTCTGTAAATGATATCTTGTCTACAATGCAGGGATATGTTGGTGGAATTTACAGTGCTGACTTTACCAAATATGGAAAACAGTTCAGGGTAATGATTCAGTCGCTTCCTGAAAACAGAATAAATGCTGAAGATCTTAATCAATACTTTATTAAAACAAGCTCTGGAGAGATGTCGCCTATTTCACAGTTTGTGACGTTGACGAAATCTTATGGACCTCAATCTGTGGGTCGTTATAACCTATTTACATCAGTAAAGATTACAGGAGCAAACAAGGCTGGTTACAGTTCAGGGGATGCAATTACGGCAGTTCAGGCAGTAGCTAAAGAAACACTTGATCAAAATTACGATGTTGAGTTTACAGGTCTTACAAGAGAAGAATTAAATTCAGGATCTCAGACTTTATTGATTTTTGCTTTGAGTTTGGTTTTTGTTTATTTCATTCTTTCTGCTCAGTACGAAAGTTATATTCTTCCTTTGGTTGTGGTAATTTCACTTCCTCTTGGGGTAATGGGAGCTTATTTCGGACAGAAAATAATGGGCTTGGAAAACAATATTTACTTCCAGATTGCATTAATCATGTTGGTAGGTTTGTTGGCGAAAAATGCGATTTTGATTATCGAATTTGCTGTTCAGAGAAGACATCATGGTGAAACCATTGTAGAGTCTGCCGTAAATGCAGCCAAAGCGAGATTGAGACCAATTTTGATGACATCATTGGCATTTATCTTCGGTTTATTACCATTGGTTTTAGCAAGTGGAATTGGTGCGGTTGGTAACCGATCAATTGCAACAGGTGCATCGATTGGATTATTGATAGGTACAATTATGGGAGTATTTGTGATTCCGGTTTTATATGTTATTTTCCAGACTTTACAGGAAAAAATAAAACCTATCAAGCACGAAGAAATGAACTTAGCTGAATAAGAAATCTTTAAGATTTAAATAATGAAAAATTTATCAATAATAATAAAAGGAACAGCTTTTTCAGTGGTCACGTTCGCTGTTTTATCATCTTGTATGGTAAGAAAAGAGTACGAAAGGCCTGCAACTGCAGTTGACGAAAAACTATTCCGTACCGATATGCTGCCTCAAGACAGTACAAGTATTGCGAATGTTTCCTGGAAAGAAATCTTCACAGATCCTATTCTTCAGGGCCACATCACAAAAGCTTTAGAAAACAATCTTGATGTAAGAATCGCAGTACAGAGTATCACTTCTGCAGAAGCTTATTTAAAACAAGCGAAAGCAGCTTACGAACCTACCTTATCAATTGGCCCAAACTACACTTTCCAGACCCAATCAATCAACACACAGTTTGGTCAAATCATCGGGGAGAGACGTTATGTCAATCAGTTTGATATTACAGCAACCATCAGTTGGGAAGCAGATTTGTGGGGAAAAATGAAGTCTCAGCAAAAAGCTCAGTTGGCAACTTATTTAGGAACTTTAGCTGCACATAAAGCAGTAAAAAGTGACCTGGTAGCATCAATCGCTTCTGCTTATTTTCAGTTGTTGACGTATGATGATCAAAAAAGGATCATTCAGGAAACGATTAAAGTAAGAGAAACTAATTTAGAAACCACGAAAGCTTTAAAAGAATCAGGAACAGTAACAGAAGTTGCAGTTCAGCAAAGTCAAGCGTTGGTTTATAATGCTAAATCTTTACTGATCGATATTGATACTCAAATTCAACTTTTGGAAAACACGATGAGTTTGTTGATGGGTGATTCTTCGCAGACGATTGCAAGATCTTCTTTAAAATCGCAGTCGTTACCTGAGAGTTTAGCCTTAGGATATCCTGCAAGTTTGCTGTCAAATCGTCCCGATGTGATGCAGGCAGAGTTTAATTTAATGAATGCTTTCGAGTTAACCAATGTTGCCAAAGCTCAGTTTTATCCAACCTTAAAACTAACAGGAAGTGGAGGAGTACAGTCGGTAGATATCGATCATTTGTTTAGTGTAAACTCTCTTTTTGCAAATGTTGTAACTGGTTTAGCACAACCAATTTTAAACAAGAGACAAATCAAAACCAATTACGATGTAAGCTTAGCCAACAAAGAAACGGCATATCTGAATTTCAGAAAGTCTATTTTGACTGCCGGAAAAGAAGTTTCTGATGCCATAAGAGTATTCTCGGTTCAGGATTCTTTTATAGATTTAAAGAAAAAAGAGCTGGATTCTTATAAAAAATCGGTTGATTATTCTCAGGAATTGGTCAACTACGGTATGGCAAATTACCTTGAAGTTTTAAATGCAAGTGTCAACTCATTAAACGCAGAGCTTAATATTTCAAATGCAGAATACAGTAAAATGAAAGCTGCAGTAGATTTATACCAAGCTTTAGGCGGCGGATGGAAATAACGAAAAGTTAGTTATTATATATTCAAATCTTGTTAAGACGTGTGCTGGAAACAGTGCACGTTTTTTATTTAACTAAAATTTAAAATAACTGAATTTCTTTATTTTTAAATATATTTTAATTTTTTATTGCATGTATGTAGTTAACTACGTAGTTTTGTACGTAAATTAAATATTATGTTAGAAATTAATCTTGTAAACGATACACATTCAGAAGAAATCATAGACTTGGTTCTGAATATTCAGCAAAAAGAATTTAATGTTCCCATTACAATAGAAGACCAGCCAGACCTTATGCAAATCGAGGATTTTTATTTTGCCAATGGCGGGAGTTTTTGGGGAGCTTTCATAAACGGTGAACTTGTAGGAACCATTGCTTTGGTTAAATTTGATGAAAAAGCGGCGGCAATTCGAAAAATGTTTGTGAAAAAAGAATTCAGAGGAAAAGAACACAGTATTGCTCAGAAACTATTAGAAATACTGATTGCTTATTGTCAGAAAAACGGAATAAATGAAGTATATTTAGGGACCGTATCAATACTTCAGGCTGCATTACGTTTTTACGAACGAAATCACTTTAAGATCATTGAAAAAGAATCACTTCCTTCAAAATTCCCTTTAATGAATGCCGATAATGTATTTTGTTTTCTTAGTTTAAAATCATAGTTTATGAATGTCATCAACGAATCTGGAACTTTAGCTTTATCTACAAGATTACAACGCCTTAGCGAGCAATTACGTAAAGAGGGAGCGTTAGTTTATAAAGAATTTGGAATAGATTTCGAACCCAAATGGTTTCCGGTAATCTTTACACTTCATCACAAAAATACACTCAGCGTTGTAGAAATTGCTAATGAAATAGGATATACGCACCCTTCAACAATCAGCCTTTTAAAAGAACTTGAAAGGCAACAAATGATTACATCCAAAAAAGATAAAACAGATGAACGCAAACGCTTGATCGAGTTGGCACCAAAAGGCATTGAATTGATAGAAAAAATGAAACCTGCCTGGGAAATTATCTCCAAAGTATTAGAAGAAATAGCTGATAATGAGAACCATTTACTGAAAGCGATTAATGAAGCAGAAGAAAAAATTGCTAAGCAGTCTTTTTTACAAAGAGTTTTACAGTTAAAAAACAATCAATAAATAATGGTAATTAATTGATTATTAAATAATTTTCTCATTTTTCACTCAAAATATTTTGCAAAATGAAAGAAAATTTTAATAAAAGTTTGTGTATGCACTTTAAATAGTTACTTTTGTACGGCTTCAGAAATAACAATCTGAAAAAGGGGAATTAGCTCATCTGGCTAGAGCGTTAGACTGGCAGTCTAAAGGTGACGGGTTCGATCCCCGTATTCTCCACCTCGTAAAAACAAAAACCTTCCAAATTTGGAAGGTTTTTATATGTACTTAAACCTAAATCTCTGTGGTTATTAATTTTTTCAAAACTAGATGATTTATTAGTCAGTTATTTATGACTCTAATCACATTTTCAAAAATCTTCTCAATTTAAAATTGTTTTTCATTAGAAGTCCCCCTTCACTGAGCAGAAGAAAACCTAAATGACGAAAAATATTATTTGAAAATAAATTTCCTTAAAACCGTTAAAAATTATCTTCTGTAAAATATTAAACTATAAAATTAAATTAATATATTTGCCCAATTCAAAGAAGCATACCTTTTTTTAATATTTTCACAATTATATTGAAATATTGGATAGCTTTTTAAAAATTAATTGAATAAATAAACTTATTTCATAAACTATTCTAACCTATGAAGAAACTTTTTTTACTTTTATTGACCATTTTTTCATTAATTGGCTGTACTTCAGACGACGAAACCCTAAACGATTACATAGGAACCTGGTCTGGAACTTATCAAGGTACTGAAAAAGGCCTGTGGAAGCTGGTAGTTGCCAGTGACGGAAAAGTTACTGGAACAATGTATAATGAAACGAGTAATGAAAATTATAATATTTCAGGGTTCTTAGACAGGTCTGGGCAGCTTACTGCAGAATTGGTCGTTCCCGCAGATGGTCAGTTTACAGGAACATTAAATACAGAGAAAAAAGGAAATGGAAGCTGGACAAATGAGTCGCCAACTCCTATAAGAAGTGGGTCTTGGACCGGAGAGAAAGATAAAAAATAGATGTAACTATTATAAATTAAAATAGGCTGTAAACTTTGTTTGCAGCCTATTTTTTTTTATTTAACAAATCCCATTTGTACAATCCTAGAGTTTTTCTTCATTGCGATAAAATGAAGAACATCATCTTCTTCGGAAAAATGATTTTTAAAAATCAATTCAGTTTGATTATTTTGTACTTTTATTTCTTCTTCAAAAGATTCTGTAAGATAGTTTTCAAAATCTATTTTTATGTTGACAATAGTGACTTCATTTGCAACAAGAGTCTTATCCAAATGTAAACTTTTATCCCAAAACCCTAATGAAATATAGGTATTTTGATTAAAACCCGGAATGCTTCCAAACTCGAATTGCTGGAGTATATTTCGTCCTTCAATAGTTTTTAAACCCGATTTTACAGATCTTTTTCCTTTTACATTTTCTATATCCAAATCTTTAATACGGGTCATTGTCTTTGCAAACCTCTGATAGAGTAGAGCTTCATCTGCCAACTCAATATATTTTGAAATACACAAACGAATTAGTTTTCCAATTTTTGAGCAATGACCAAATTCAAAACTGTTTTGTCTTACTTTTTCATAAGTCGGACTTTTATTATAAGCCGTTTTATTGAATCCACTTTTTTTACGTACAACATTTTTACCATTTAGATTATAAAAAACCAAATCATCAATCGCTCCGTTGAGCTTAATAAAACTTTCGTAAGTTGCCATAATTTCAAAATAACCTACAAATATAAGTATAAATTTAATGATTCTATACTATGATTAAAGTATAGTTATAGTATAGTTATTGTATAAAATAAAAAAATAATCTATATTTGTCTCGTATTAATAAATTGATTTTCAAATGAATATGGAATTGCGTTTTTCGGAAATTAAATTATGTAAAAGATGGGTTGTTTTAGTGATAGCCACCACAATTATTATTTCTTGTGGAAGTTCTAAAAACGTTTCTTCGTCAAAGAAAACTCCGTCAAAAACTGTTACAAAGTCAGAAAATCTAAGAAAATTAGATTCTTCTTTTGACGGAAAAGTTTCAGGTTCTATAAAAAGTCTTTTAAAAGATGCCGAAACTTATTTAGGAACTCCTTACAAATTTGGCGGTAATAATTCTTCAGGATTTGACTGTTCCGGGTTTACTGTGAAAGTTTTTCAGGAAAACAATTTCAGCCTGCCAAGAAGATCAGCTGATCAGGCAGATGCAGGTAAACTAATCGACATCAAAACGGTAAAGCCAGGTGATTTATTATTTTTTGCAACCGCAGGAGGAAGCCGTGTTTCTCATGTTGGGATTGTTCATACTATTGAAATTGATGGTGAAATAAAATTCATTCACGCATCGACTTCAAAAGGAGTAATCATTTCTTCTTTAAACGAAAAATACTGGAACAAGGCATATCTTCACGCTCAAAGAGTTTTATAATTAAATTCAAACTTTGCAATAGAATTGCATTGTACAGAGCTCTACATTTGTCAAAAATTAATAATTATGACAGATTTTATCAGAGTTTTCATTCCTCTATTTTTTATCGTTTTCTTTATGACCGCATTTTTTGGAACAAGTTTTATCGTTTCAAAAAAAATAGGGAAAAACCCGAACGTGCTTCCAAAAGATGATTCAGCTTATGGATTTATTGGGAGATATTTTAAATATACCTTGTTTCTTATTTTTATTTATACAGTTTTACTTTTCATTTTTCCTGAAAATATTTTTAGCAGTTTTAAAATTAATTTACCCAAAGAAATTATATTTAAATATATAGGAATCGCCTTGTTAATTTTAAGTTTAATATGGATCCTTATCGCTCAGTTTCAGATGAAAAACTCATGGCGAATAGGAATTGATGAAGATTTGAAAACTGAATTAATCACAACCGGACTTTTTAATTATTCAAGAAACCCTATTTTCCTTGGTATTTTAGTAAGTTTAATAGGTTTGTTTTTCACATTGCCAACGTTAATTTCATTAAGTTTTTTAATGATTACCTACATTCTTATTCAAACCCAGATTAGATTGGAAGAAGAATTTCTATTACACCAACACGATGAAATTTATCTACAGTACAAAGCCAAAGTAAGAAGATTTTTATAGAAAGATTTAATGAAATTTTAATCATCTACACCTATTCTAAATCGTCACTTTTGCACAACTTTTTTGTATATTTGGCAGCGAATTTTTAAAACAAATTATAAACATCATTATGTCGTTACAAAAAACTATTGAAAATATCTGGGACAACAGAGAATTATTGCAGAATGAAGACAGCCAAAAGGCGATCAGAGAGGTTATTTCTTTGGTTGACAAAGGTGAACTTCGTACCGCAGAGCCTACAGAAAACGGATGGCAGGTGAATGAATGGGTAAAGAAAGCTGTAGTAATGTACTTCCCGATCCAGAAGATGGAAACGATTGAAGTAGGTCCTTTTGAATTTCATGATAAAATGCCTTTAAAGAGAAACTATGCTGAAAAAGGGGTAAGAGTTGTACCTCATGCAATTGCAAGAGAAGGAGCTTATATTGCTCCAGGTGTTATTTTGATGCCTTCTTATGTAAATATTGGTGCTTACGTAGATTCAGGTACAATGGTTGATACTTGGGCAACAGTGGGAAGCTGTGCACAGATTGGTAAAAACGTTCACTTAAGCGGTGGTGTTGGTATCGGTGGTGTTCTAGAACCGCTTCAGGCTGCTCCGGTAATTATTGAAGATGACTGTTTTATCGGTTCAAGATGTATCGTTGTAGAAGGAGTTCACGTTGAAAAAGAAGCTGTTTTGGGAGCAAATGTTGTATTGACGGCTTCTACAAAAATTATCGATGTAACAGGTGAAACTCCAATTGAAATTAAAGGTAGAGTTCCTGCTCGTTCGGTAGTAATCCCGGGAAGTTATACGAAGCAGTATCCTGCAGGAGAATATCAGGTTCCTTGTGCTTTGATCATCGGTCAGAGAAAAGAATCTACAGATAAAAAAACATCGCTAAACGATGCTTTAAGAGAAAATAACGTAGCTGTTTAAATCTTTGCAAAATGGCAATTCCTAAACAAATTTTTCAGACTTTTAAAACCGATAAGCTGCCTTGGCTTACGAAGTTTCATATCAAAAGAATGCTCAAAAAAAACCCTGAGTACGAATATCATTTTTACGATGATAACAGGATTCAGACTTTCTTTAAAGATGAATTTCCGCCGGAATATTTGAAAGCTTACAAAAGACTGACGATAGGAGCTGCCAAAGCAGATTTTTTCAGATATGCCATTCTTTATAAAAAAGGTGGTGTTTACCTAGACGTAGACAGCGGAATCAACAAGCCGATCAAAAAGTTTATTCGTGAAGACGATGTCGCTTTGGTGACGGATGAAATTCCACACACATATTATGTACAATGGGGTCTTGCATATGCTGCAGGGCACCCATTTTTACAGAGAACTTTGGAGATGATTTTAGATAATATCAAAAACAATCCATACCCTCATAATGTACACAAAACAACAGGACCAACCGTTTATACAGACGCAGTTAAAGCCTGTTTAAAAGAAGATCCAACTATTCCACATCGTTTTATGGGTCCACATTATGACAATAATATGCAGTTTAAATATAAGCTCGGTAAATTCTTCCTTTACAGTGACAAATCTGAACACTGGAAGAGAAAACAGCTTACCCAAAACATTATAAAACCTGAGAATGAAGATAGCATTTGATGCCAAACGTTTTTTTCATAACACTTCAGGATTAGGAAACTATTCGAGAGATTTAGTAAGAATTTTATCTAAATATTATCCTGAAAATCAGTATTTATTACTTAATAAAAACAAATCGGAAAGAGGTTCTGATATTTTAGAAAACTCCGACGTTACCTTTGTAGAAACCTCCAAAGGAACAATGTCTCGACAGTTTAAAATGGGAAAAGATGCGCAAAAAAAAAATGCGGACATTTTCCATGGATTATCTGGCGAATTACCTTTAAAATGGGACAAAAAACCGATTAAAAAAATCGTCACTATTCACGATTTAATATTCGTAAGATATCCTCAATATTATTCTTTTTTTGACAGAAAAATCCATCTTTGGAAATTCAAAAAAGCAGCAAATACAGCAGACAAAATCATTGCCATTTCAGAGCAGACCAAAAGGGATATTATTCAATATCTGAAAGTTCCGGAAAGCAAAATTGAAGTGATTTATCAAGGTTGTCACAAAGCTTTTAAAGAGCAACAATCTGAAGAATTTATTCAGCAAACAAAGCATAAATTTAATCTTCCCGAAAGGTTCATTTTAAATGTGGGAACAATCGAAGACCGTAAGAATCTTTTGAATATTGTTAAAGCTATAAAAGACACTGAAATCCCTTTAGTTGTAGTCGGAAAAAAGACAAAGTATCATCAGGAAATAGCAAATTTTATTCAGAAAAACAAAATGGAAAAACAGGTTCATTTTTTGGAAGGAGTTTCTATGGATGAGTTGGCTGTCATTTACAAATCAGCAGACATTTTTGTTTATCCAAGTTTTTTTGAAGGCTTTGGAATTCCTGTAATTGAAGCTCTTTTTTCAAAAACGGTTACGATTACAAGCAATACCAGTTGTCTTCCAGAAGCAGGAGGCCCGGATTCTGTTTACATCAATCCCGAAAATCATCTGGATATTCAATCAAAAATAAAATTTTTATGGGATAGCGAATCTGAAAGAAAACGCCGTTCTGATAAGGGTTTTGAGTTCGTTCAGAAGTTCAATGACGAACCCATTGCACATCAACTGATGAATCTCTATCAAAAAATTATTTCGTAAAATTCTTGCGGGATTAAAAATTAGTCCTACATTTGTACCACAATATTCAAAGAAATATGAAACCGAATTTTTTAACAGTACATCATTATTATCATCATCTCTGCTAGACGGAATTGTTGATATATGACTATGTTAGAAATCAAAATAATTAAAAACCGTCTGAGTAAACAGACGGTTTTTTGTTTCTAAATTCTTCCGCGGCAATTTATTTCAAACAATCAGTTTTTATTTACTCAGACTCAATACAATTGAAATGAGTACATTAAAAATTGCCATACAAAAAAGCGGACGGCTTTATGAAGAATCTCTTCAGCTTCTCAAAGATTGCGGAATTTTCGTCAACAACGGGAAAGACCAACTGAAAGTTTCTGTAGATAATTTCCCAATGGAAATTATGTATCTGCGAAATTCTGACATCCCTCAATATTTGGAAGATGGTGTAGTTGACATCGCGATTGTCGGCGAAAACCTCTTGGTCGAAAAACAAAAAAATATTGAAATTATCCAAAGTTTAGGATTTTCAAAATGCAGAGTTTCTTTAGCCATTCCAAAAGAAATTGAAACAGACGATATCACTTACTTTCAAGGCAAAAAAATTGCTACTTCTTACCCTAATACACTGAAGAATTTTCTCTTGAAAAATAATATTTCAGCAGATATACACGTCATTTCTGGCTCGGTAGAAATTGCTCCCAACATTGGTCTTGCCGATGGAATTTGTGATATTGTAAGTTCCGGAAGCACTTTATTCAAAAATGGTTTGAGGGAAACAGTTACCATTTTAAAGTCTGAGGCTGTCCTTGCAAAAACGTTTCAGTTAAATAGTGATAAGCAAAAAAATCTAGAAAAATTTCTGTTCAGAATTCAATCTGTTTTAAGAGCAAAAAACTCGAAATACATTTTGATGAATGTTCCGAATGAAAAGATCTCAGAAGTCTCAAACATTCTCCCGGTTTTAAAAAGTCCAACGGTAATTCCTTTAGCTGAAGAGGGTTGGAGCAGCATTCATTCAGTCATTGATGAAGAACGTTTTTGGGAAGTCATAGACGAATTGAAAGAAAAAGGAGCACAAGATATTTTAATCATTCCAATCGATAAAATGGTGATTTAACATGAAAATCAATAAATATCCTCAAAGAGAAATCTGGCCAGAATTGGTGAAAAGACCGGTCATCAAAAGAGAAGAATTGACAGAATTAATAGCCGGTATTTTTAATGAAGTTGATAAAAATGGCGATCAGGCTTTAATTAATTTCAATGAAAAATTTGATAAGGCTGAAATTAAAAATATTAAAGTTTCTGAAGAAGAAATAGAAATTTCAGAAAATTTAATAAGTAAGGAATTAAAAAAAGCCATTCAGCAGGCAAAAGAAAATATTACGAAATTCCACAGCTCTCAAATTCCCGGAATTGAAAAAATTGAAACGACAAAAGGAGTCATTTGTTGGCGAGAAAACAGAGCCATCGAAAAAGTAGGAATCTATATTCCCGGTGGAACAGCACCTTTATTTTCTACAGTTTTAATGTTGGCAATTCCTGCTCAATTGGCTGGTTGTAAAGAAATTATTTTGTGTACACCGCCTGATAAAAAAGGGAATATTAATCCAGCCATTTTATATACCGCAAAGCTTTGTGAAGTTACAAAAATATTTAAAATCGGCGGAGCTCAGGCTATTGCAGCAATGACTTTAGGAACAGAAAGTATTCCGAATGTTTACAAAATTTTCGGACCGGGAAATCAATATGTAGTCGCGGCAAAAGAGTTTGCTCAAAATTATAATGTCGCAATAGATATGCCTGCAGGACCAAGTGAAGTTTTGGTCATTGCTGATGAACAGGCAATTCCAGAATATTGCGCCGCAGATTTACTTTCTCAGGCAGAACACGGAAGTGACAGTCAGGTGATTTTTCTTTCAACTGATGAGAAAATTTTTAACCAAACCATTGAAGAAACAGAAAAACAGCTTAAAAAACTTCCAAGAAATAAATTTGCAAAAGAAGCTTTGAAAAACAGTCATTTCATTTTGTTAGATTCTTTAGATAAAGCCCTTGAATTCAGCAATCTGTATGCTCCGGAACATTTGATTTTAGGTTTGGAAGATTATGAAAAGTATATTCCAAAAATTCAAAATGCAGGTTCGGTTTTTCTTGGAAACTATTCTTGTGAAAGCGCGGGAGATTATGCAAGTGGAACCAATCATACGCTTCCAACCAACGGATTTGCAAAAAATTACAGCGGAGTTTCTTTAGACAGTTTTGTAAAGAAAATTACGTTTCAGAATTTATCAAAAGAAGGACTCCAAAATTTAGGAAAAACAATAGAACTCATGGCAGAAGCAGAAGGATTATTTGCTCACAAAAACGCCGTATCAATCAGATTAAAATAAGAAAATGAAAGAATTTAATATCAATAGTTTAGTAAGAAAAAATATCTTAGAATTACAGCCTTACATTAGTTTTAGGGATCATAATGAATTTGAAAATGCGGTTTTGCTGGATGCTAATGAAAGTCCGTTTGGAGAATTGAGTCGTTATCCTGATTCTACTCAAAAAATAGTAAAGCAAAAACTCTCTGAAATAAAAAATATTTCTGCCAATCAAATTGCAGTCGGAAATGGAAGTGATGAGTTAATTGATTTAATTATAAAAGTTTTCTGTGATCCCAAAAAAGATTCAATTTTAATGATGAATCCGTCGTTTGCGATGTATGGTTTTTATGCTTCAATCAATGAAAATAAAGTCATAAAACTAGATTTAAATGCAGATTTTGAAATAGTAAAAGATGATTTTCTGAAAATTTCAAAAGATTTTAAATCTAAAGTTTTTTTCTTGTGTTCACCGAATAATCCTACAGGAAATTCTGTAAAAGATATTGAGTTTTATATTAAAAATTTCAATGGAATTGTAGTTGTGGATGAAGCTTATATTGAGTTTTCAGGGGAAAAATCCTGTATTGACTTATTAGAAAAATATCCAAATCTTATTGTCCTTCAGACTTTCTCAAAAGCTTGGGGAATGGCTGGAGCAAGAGTAGGAATGGCTTATTCTTCTGCAGAAATTATTAAGTTAATCAATACGGTAAAAGCGCCTTACAATGTGAATTCTTTAAGCTCAAATAAAGTAATTGAGCTCATCGATAAACAGGAAAATGTAAAGCAAAACATAGAAAGTATTTTAAATGAAATTTCATGGTTGGAAAATGAATTTCAATTAGTTAACTGTATTAAAAAAGTGTATCCAACTGATGCAAATTTTTTCTTGATTGAGTTTGAAGATCTAGAAAAGGTTTACGAAAAATTGTTGGAAAAAGAAATTTTAACAAGTAAGAGAAGCCCTCAAATTCCCAATTGTATCAGAATTAATGTGGGGAATAGAGAAGAAAACATTCAATTGATTAACGTTTTAAATCAGTGCGAAACCTATAAGGTTTAATTAGCTGAAAATAAAATTATTTAAAAATGAAAAAAGTATTATTAATAGACCGTGACGGAACATTAATTAAAGAACCGCTAACAGATTTTCAGGTTGATTCTTTAGAAAAACTGGAATTCTATCCTGGCATTTTTCAAAACCTTTCAAAAATTACAAAAGAACTTGATTTTGAATTGGTTATAGTGACCAATCAGGATGGTCTGGGAACCGCAAGTTTTCCTTATGAAGATTTTATAAAACCTCAAGAAAAAATGCTGAAAGCTTTTGAAAATGAAGGAATTATTTTCAATGATATTTTGATTGATAAAAGCTTTGAAAGTGAAAATCTACCGACAAGAAAACCTGGAATAGGGATGTTGGGTAAATACATTTACGGAAATTATGATTTAGAAAATTCTTTTGTAATTGGAGACCGATTGACAGATATTCAATTAGCAAAAAATTTAGATTCAAAATCAATATTCATTAATAAAATTCAAAATGAAGATGCGAATTTGACGACTGAAAGCTGGAATGAAATCTATCAATATTTAAAGCAGATTCCACGAAAAGCCAAAGTTTCAAGAAAAACCAATGAAACAGATATTCAAATAGAAATCAATCTTGATGGAAGTGGAAAGTCTGAAATCTCAACAGGTTTACATTTTTTCGATCATATGCTTGAACAGATATCAAAACACGGCAATTTAGATTTAAAAATTAAAGTTAACGGAGACTTACTAGTTGATGAACATCACACCATTGAAGACACAGGAATTGTTTTAGGCGAAGCCATTTTAAAAGCTTTAGGAAAGAAAAAAGGAATTGAAAGATATGGTTTTCTGCTTCCGATGGACGACTGTTTGGCACAGGTTGCGCTTGATTTTGGAGGTCGTTCGTGGTTGGTTTGGGAAGCTGATTTTAAACGTGAAAAAATTGGAGATGTTCCTACGGAAATGTTTGAGCATTTTTTCAAATCTTTCACCGATTCTGCTAGATGTAATCTTAATATCAAAGCGGAAGGAGAAAACGAACATCATAAAATAGAATCTATTTTTAAAGCCTTTGCAAAAGCGATAAAAATGGCTGTAAACCAAACCGATCAGAATTTTAATGTACCGTCAACAAAAGGAAGTTTATAGATGATTGCAATTATAAAATACAACGGCGGAAACGTCAATTCTGTACAAAATGCATTGAACAGATTAGGAGCAGAATCGATTATTACGGATGATTTTGAGTTAATAAAAAATGTCGATAAAGTAATTTTTCCCGGAGTTGGGGAAGCATCTTCAACGATGAAAACCTTAAATGAAAAAGGATTAGATCAGTTAATTCCAACTTTGAAGCAACCTGTTTTAGGAATTTGTCTCGGAATGCAGTTGATGTGCAAAAATACCGAAGAAGGAAATACGGTTGGAATGGGAATTTTTGATATTCATGTAAAAAAGTTTTCTGCAGAAAATATCATTCCGCACATGGGATGGAATACAATTTCAGGTTTTAATTCAACCATTTATTCCGGAATTAAAGAAGAAAGTGATGCCTATTTTGTGCACAGTTTTTATTGTGAATTGTCAGAAAATACGACTGCTGTTTGTGATTATATTTTACCTTTCAGTGCGTCTTTGCAGAAAGATAACTTTTATGCGATGCAGTTTCACCCTGAAAAATCAGGAGAAATTGGAAGCCAATTATTACAAAACTTTTTAAAACTTTAGATATGCGAATTATTCCTGCTATTGATATTATCGACGGAAAATGTGTGCGCCTTTCGAAAGGTGATTATGGAACTAAAAAAATATACAACGAAAATCCCGTAGAAGTTGCCAAAGAATTTGAAAGTTTTGGTATAAAATTTCTTCATTTAGTGGATCTGGATGGCGCAAGATCTAAACATATTGTCAACCAAAAAATATTAGAAAGCATTGCCAATGAAACCTCTTTAGAAATCGATTTTGGTGGCGGTTTGAAAACTATTGAAGATATAGAAATTGCTTTTAATTCAGGAGCAAAGCAAATTACAATTGGAAGTATTGCCGTTCAAGATCCTGAATTTTGTTTTGATTTAATTGAAAAATATGGTTCTGAAAAAATTATTTTAGGAGCTGATTGTGAGAATAGAAAAATAAAAACTTCAGGTTGGCTGGAGGAAAGCGATCGAGATGTAATCGATTTTATTCTTTACTATCAGAAAAAGGGAATTAAAAATGTAATCTGTACCGATATTTCCAAAGACGGAATGTTGGAAGGAGCTTCAGAAGATTTGTACAAAGAAATTATAAGTAAAACTTCAGTAAAACTGGTGGCAAGCGGCGGAATTTCCTGCATTGAAGATGTTTACAAAATGAAAGAAATTGGATGTGACGGAACGATTATCGGCAAAGCGATTTACGAAGGGAGAATTTCATTGAAACAACTGGAGAGTTTTGTTTAACCACAAAAGCTTTTAACACATAAGTCACAGAAGAGTTTTAATTTTTTGTATATAAAAGAGCACATAAGTTTTAGAAACCTCAAGAGGTTTGCTGATTTCTTTAAATATCAATTAAAGATTTTGGGCAAAATAAAAAATCAATAAAGTCCCAAAGGGACGATTTAATAAAGGATAGGATAAAATCCTATCAAAAAATAATTAAAAAATTTGCGCCACTGCGTAACTGCGTAACCCATTAAATAAAATGCTTAAAAAAAGAATCATTCCATGTCTGGATATAAAAGACGGAACTACCGTAAAAGGAACCAACTTTGAAGGATTGAGAAATGCCGGAGATCCAATAGAATTGGCAAAAAAATACGAGAATGAAGGAGCAGATGAATTGGTTTTCCTTGATATTACTGCAACCATCGAAGAACGAAAAACATTCGCTGAATTGGTAAAAAACATCGCCAAAAAACTGAGTATTCCTTTCACCGTTGGAGGTGGTATTTCTTCTGTGGAAGATGTAAGAAAACTCTTGGAAGCCGGAGCAGATAAGATCAGCATTAATTCTTCTGCAGTAAAAGATCCAGAACTTATTTCTGATTTGGCTAAAGAATTTGGTAGTCAGTGCGTTGTTGTTGCCATAGATACAAAATTGATTAACGGCACCGATTGCGTTTTTGTAAAAGGAGGAAGAGAAATGACAGATCTAAAAACATTAGATTGGGCAAAAAAAGTAGAAGAATTAGGCGCTGGAGAAATCCTTTTAACTTCAATGGATGGAGACGGAACCAAAAATGGTTTCGATTTACGGATCACAAAATTAATTTCTGAAAATGTGAATATTCCAGTAATTGCATCAGGTGGTGCAGGGAAAACTGAAGATTTTGAAACTATTTTTAATCAAACCAAAGCAACAGGAGCTTTAGCAGCAAGTATTTTTCACTTTGGAGAAATTAAAATCAATGATTTAAAAAACGAATTAAAATTTAAGAAAATAGACATACGATGAACATCAATTTTAATAAAAATAACGACAATTTAGTTCCTGTTATTATTCAGGACGATAGAAATTTACAGGTTTTAATGTTGGGTTATATGAATGAAGAGGCTTTTAATAAAACAAAAGAAGAAGGGAGTGTTACTTTTTTCAGTCGCTCAAAAAACAGACTTTGGACAAAAGGCGAGGAGTCAGGAAACTTTTTAAAGGTAAAAAGTATTGATACAGATTGCGATAACGATACCATTTTAATTAAGGCGATTCCCACAAATACCGTTTGCCACACCGGAAGTTTCAGTTGTTTTAGAGAGAAAGCTCCTAAAGGTTTTTTGTATGAATTGGAAGAAAAAATCCGCCAAAGAATTGATGATAAGGTCGAAAATTCTTACACCTATTCTTTATACCAAAGAGGAATTAATAAAATGGCTCAAAAAGTAGGAGAGGAGGCTGTAGAATTGGTAATCGAAGCCAAAGATAACAACGATGATCTGTTTAAAAATGAGGCAGCAGATCTATTATATCACTTTTTAATTTTACTGAAAGCTAAAAATTTACAGCTAGAAAATATTGAAAAAATACTTTTGGATAGAAACAAATAACCTGTTACCAGCTAAAAGTTTATTGTTTTGATTGCAGACCATCTAGACTATCTATTTTGCCACGAGTGCACAAATATTATCAAAAAAAGATATTAATATTTGTGCATTCGTGGCTTATAAATTATTTTATTTTTCAATAATTACTTTTTTCGTAACCGTTTCACCATCAGATTTTACAGTACATAAATATACTCCGCTTGATAATTTTGAAACATTTATAGTCTTTTCATTTTCGTGAACCGAAAGTAATCTGCCACTCATGTCTTTTATTTCAAAACTGAATTTTTTAATTTCTTTCGGAATATCAAGATTTAGAATATCTTTCGCAGGGTTTGGATAGATCTTTATATCTTCTAATAAATTTGAATTCGTTTCATGCGTTGCTAAAACAGAAGATGCAATTGCAAAATGTTGTAAAGCTCCTACTGCAGCTTTTCCTACTTTGAAAACATAGGTTGGGTCTACATTGGCAAAAGTATCATTAGCAGTATGCTCATTCTGGCTCTGTGGAGTCTCATAAAAACCGGTAATAATATCTCCCTTACCTTCAAAAGGTACATAATCTGATGAATATGCATTAGACATTACAGTCTGTAGAGGAGAATATAGGGTGGTACACGCTGCCAACTGTTGTGTAAAAGACAAGGAAGTGGCATTATTTCCTGGTAAACCAGACTGATCGCTTTCACATTTCACAGAATTACTCGGTGCAGAGAATTTGCCACCAACCTGATCAATATTGAAAACTAACCTAATATCCATTTGACGTGTGCCATTTTGAAAAACCACATTATTTACATAGTGATAACTACCCACAAGCCCTTGCTCTTCTCCCGAAAAATGAATGAACTTTATAGAATATTCAGTCGGAACATCTTTTAAAATTCTGGCAGCTTCCAGTAAAATAGATGTTCCGCTTCCGTTGTCACTAACTCCTGGGCCTACTATTGTATCGTAGTGACCACAAATAATGATGTAGGTATTGGGATAAACAGTTCCTGTTTTTGTAATAATTAAATTTTTGGTCGCATTTCCATTTACAGTAAAACTATCTTCAGTAATTTGGCTTGGTGAATAACCGTAAGTTTGATATTTAGCTTTAAGCCAGTTCAAGGTATTGTTATTTGCAGCTGAACCTGATGTTTTTACACCATATGATTCGAATTCTTGTAGCAATGATGTAATGTTAGTTTGCGTTACCTCATTGGCTCTGGTTTGATAAGCCTGGATAAAACTCTGCGCATTCAAATTGTAGGATGCTAAAGAAAGAAGTAGAAGACCTGTTAATTTTTTCACTTTAAATGATGGTACTTTAATAATACGCAAATGTAAATAATAAAAAAATCCCGAGCAAAAAACTCAGGATTTATATTGATAACAAAAAATTTTACATTATTTTACTTGATCTACAACTGCTTTGAAAGCTTCAGGGTGATTCATTGCTAAATCAGCTAAAACTTTTCTGTTAAGCTCAATGTTGTTCTTTTTAAGAGCTCCCATAAACTGAGAGTAAGACATTCCGTGCTCTCTAGCTCCTGCGTTGATACGCATGATCCAAAGTGATCTGAAGTTTCTCTTTTTCTCTTTTCTTCCACGGTAAGCATATTGCATTGCTTTTTGTACCGCGTTTTTAGCAACAGTCCAAACGTTCTTTCTTCTACCGAAAAAACCTTTAGCTTGTTTCATTAATTTTTTTCTGCGAGCTCTAGAAGCTACTGCATTTACTGATCTTGGCATAATTTAAATTGTTTTTTTGAAAAGGGCGGCAACACATGTTGCTCTTTGGTGCACCGTTTCAGGGTTAAAATATTGAATTTGTTTGAATTCTTATAAACCGAATAATGATTTATAAAAACTACTTAATTGCTAATTGACGTTGAACGCTTTTAGTATCCACTTTAGCTACATAAGAAGTAGTAGTAAGATTTCTCTTCTGCTTAGTTTCTTTTTTAGTTAAGATGTGGCTTTTGTAAGCGTTTTTTCTTTTGATTTTACCAGTTCCGGTAAGAGCAAAACGTTTCTTAGCACCTGATTTCGTTTTTAATTTTGGCATTGTTTGCTTTTTTATGTTTTTGTTATCAATATCGTTTCAAATGTACCAATGTAGCAGTTTATCAATTTACCAATAATTGTTACATTGGTAGATTATTACATTGATTGGGCGTGTCCCTTACTCGTTCATTCCGCTTCGCTTCATTCACTCATTCGGGTCGGGCTATACATTGCAAGTCCTCGCTCATCCGCATATTCTGTCGCTTGCTGTGGGCTTTTCATTACTATCCCTCACGCAGATAATTGGTGTGCAAAATTACGAAAAATTTTCGAGATGAAAAAAGATTTTATAGAGAATAGGGAAGGCTTCTATTTAAAATCCACATTTTAGTTGATTTATAAAAATTAAAAACCACGATTCATTGAATAATCGTGGTTTAAATATATAAGTTTTTTTAAAATTAAGATTTGATAAACTCCAGTAAATCTTTGTTGATTGTTTCTGCTTCTGTTGTCGGCATTCCATGTGGGAAACCGGGATAAGAAATAAGTTTTCCGTTTTTCAATAGAGTTGCAGCAATTTTACCTGTTGTTTCAAAAGGAACAATCTGATCGTCTTCACCGTGCATTACCAAAACCGGAACATTCACACTTTTCAAATCTTCAGTAAAATCGGTTTCAGAAAAAGCTTTAATACAGTCGAAATGTGCTTTAATCGAGCCATTCATTCCCTGTCTCCACCAGTTTCTCTGAATACCTTCAGAAACATTGGCTCCTTCTCTGTTGTATCCGTAAAAAGGGAAAGTTAGGTCAATATAAAACTGCTGTCTGTGCTTTGCCGTATTATTTCTGATATCATCAAAAACCGACATCGGTACACCATTAGGATTATTTTCGTTCTGAACCATAATCGGCGTAACAGCACTTACCAAAACGGCTTTTGCCACTCTGCCTTCACCATGTTTAGCAACATATCTTATCACTTCACCACCTCCGGTAGAATGACCGATATGAATGACATCTTTTAAATCTAAAGCTTTTACAATTTCGGCAACATCAGAAGCATAAGTATCCATATCATGTCCATAAGGAGTCTGCTCAGATCTTCCATGACCTCTTCTGTCATGAGCGATTACTCTGTAACCTTGCTCAAGAAAGAAAAACATTTGTGCATCCCAATCATCACTTGATAATGGCCATCCGTGGTGAAAAAATAACGACTGACCTTTTCCCCAGTCTTTGTAAAAAATTTCTGTTCCGTCCTGTAATTTAAGTGTACTCATTGTTTAATTTTTTTTGGTATTAATATTAAAGAGAATAAGGATTATTGTTTCTTATTTCTAAAACAAAGGTAGAACTAAAGTTTTACCCTCATCTTGATCTACCTCAAGATTCAAAAAAAATAATCAAAAAATAACAGAAACATTTTAAAACGAGTAGGTTTAATTTTTCACTACAGAAAACAACAAAAACCTCAAATTACTTTGAGGTTATATAATCTTCATTCCAAAAAAGGAATTTACTGAATTATTTAGCTGGTTTCTTAGGACTCATCATCATAATCATTCTCTTACCTTCAAGTTTAGGCAACTGATCTACTTTACCAACGTGCTCTAATTCCTGAGCCAGTTTTAAAAGTAAAATTTCACCTTGATCTTTAAAGATAATAGAACGTCCTTTGAAAAATACGTATGTTTTCAGTTTAGAACCTTCTTCCAAGAACTTTTCAGCATGTTTTTTCTTAAACTCATAATCATGTTCGTCAGTCTGAGGTCCGAAACGAATCTCTTTTACGACAACTTTGATTTGTTTTGCTTTAAGCTCTTTCTGCTTTTTCTTTTGCTCGTATAAAAACTTTTTATAGTCTAATATTCTTGCAATAAAAGGCTCAGCTTTATCTGAAATTACAACCAAATCAAGTTCCTGTTCTTTAGCAATTTGTCTTGCTTTATCGATAGGGAAAATTCCTGGCTCTACGTTATCGCCCACTAAACGAAGTTCTCTTACGCGAATCTTATCGTTTATCATGTGTAAGTCCTCTTGTACAGGACGTCTTTGTGGGCCTCTGTTGTTAAATCGCTGTGCTATTGTATTAAATTTTATTGGTTAATCTTTGTTCATTGTAATTAGCTGTTTTCTTATAACTAATTACGGTCTATTTATTATTTATTGGAGGTCAAAGCTAAAAGCTATCCGCCAAATTCTAATCCTGTTTTTGAAGATTCTTTAAAATAAGCAATAAAATCTTCAAGACTCATCGCTCCAAGGTCACCTTCGCCACGTCTTCTTACAGAAATTGTGCCATCCTTTTCTTCATTTTCTCCCACAACAAGCATGAATGGGATCTTCTTCAATTCGGCATCACGAATTTTTTTACCCGTTTTCTCATTTCTGTCGTCAATCAGACCGCTAATATCGTGATTTTCTAAAAGTTGTGAAACTTTTTTAGCATAATCTACATATTTTTCACTGATTGGTAATATCGTAAACTGATCAGGAGCCAACCATAATGGGAAATCTCCGGCAGTATTTTCTAATAAGATTGCGATGAAACGCTCCATAGAACCAAACGGCGCTCTGTGGATCATCACTGGTCTGTGCTTTTCGTTATCGCTTCCGATGTAAGTAAGGTCAAATCTTTCAGGTAAATTATAATCTACTTGGATTGTTCCTAACTGCCATTTTCTTCCTAAAGCATCTTTTACCATGAAGTCTAATTTAGGGCCGTAGAATGCAGCTTCGCCATATTCTGTAACGGTATTCAAGCCTTTTTCTTTGGCAGCAGTTACAATCGCGTTTTCTGCTTTCTCCCAGTTTTCGTCAGTTCCAATGTACTTTTCTTTATTCTCAGGATCTCTCAAAGAGATTTGAGCGGTAAAGTCTGCAAAACCTAAAGAACCGAAAACGTAAAGAACCAAATCAATTGTTTTCTTAAACTCATCCATCAACTGATCTGGAGTACAGAACAAGTGAGCATCATCCTGAGTAAACCCACGAACTCTTGTTAAGCCGTGAAGCTCACCACTTTGCTCGTATCTGTAAACAGTACCGAATTCTGCATATCTTTTTGGTAAATCTCTGTAGCTCCACTGTGAAGTTTTATAAATCTCACAGTGATGCGGACAGTTCATTGGCTTCAGCATAAATTCTTCTCCTTCATTCGGAGTTTTGATTGGCTGAAAGCTGTCTGCTCCATATTTATCCCAGTGCCCAGAAGTTACATATAATTCTTTAGATCCGATGTGAGGAGACATTACAAATTCGTAACCTCCTTTTTTCTGAGCATCAGAAAGGAAATTTTCTAATTTTTTTCTCAAAGCAGTACCTTTTGGTAACCAAAGTGGTAAACCTGCACCTACTTTTTCTGAAAAAGCAAAAATCCCTAATTCTTTACCTAATTTTCTGTGATCTCTTCTTTTAGCTTCTTCTAATAACTCAAGATACTCAGTCAATTCTTTCTGTTTTGGGAAAGAAATACCGTATACTCTTGTTAATTGAGGGTTTTTCTCATTACCTCTCCAATATGCTCCTGCAGCATTTAAAATTTTCATTGCTTTCACAATTCCAGTGTTTGGAATGTGACCGCCACGACAAAGATCTGTAAAATTATCGTGTGTTACAAAAGTGATTTCTCCATCATTAAGATTAGAGATTAATTCTACTTTGTAAGGATTGTCTGCATACGTCTTTAAAGCTTCTTCTTTAGAAACCGGATATAATGAGAAGGTTGATCCTTTTTTAGCATTTTCTAAAACTTTCTTTTCGATTTTTTCGAAATCTTTTTCAGATAACGTTTCATCACCAAAATCTACATCATAATAGAAACCGCTTTCAATAGCAGGACCAATCGTTAACTTAGCATTTGGATAAAATTCAAGGATAGCCTGCGCTAAAAGGTGAGCAGAAGAGTGCCAAAAGGCTTTTTTACCAAGATCATCATTCCAGGTCAAAAGCTGTATTGTAGAATCTGTGGTTATAGGCGTGGTAATTTCGACTTGTGTGCCGTTTACAACTGCGGAAATGGTGTTTCTAGCCAATCCCTCGCTTATAGATTTTGCCACATCCAAAGGAGTCGTCGCTCCTTCAAATTCTCTGACGCTATTGTCTGGAAGTGTAATTTTTATCATTGTTTACTAAGAAATTATAAGATGCAAAAATACGCTTTTTTTACGTCTTTAAGAAATTGTAACGCGATAATTCACAAAAAATACAATTTATTTTATGTTTTTACGTTTACGGTTCCTTTCGACAATTAAACATTGATGTTATTGTGAGATAGTTACAAATCTTAAGAACTTGCTAAAACTTGCAGCACAACAATGTTTAAGTACTATTTTCAAATCCCTATCTTTCTTCTTACAAACTTTTTAAAATCAAGATAGTAAAAAATAAACCGCTCTCCTCAGAGAAATATTAAATCTAAATAATCATCTTGCGACAAAATCATTACATGATTTAACTATTTTGCTTTTACAAGGTATTTTTCTTTAGCTTTAAAAGGTTTTAAGCCCACATTTTATTCTTTTTGTCGTATAATTTAAAAAAAATCCTTAAATACGTTTTCACAATATTTAGAAAGATCATCTAATTGAAATTATGAAAACTTTACTTATAATGAACCTTATAACAATAGTAATCGATAATTTTTATATCTTCGATAATTGAAATTTTTACGTTTTTAATTCATGAAAAAATACGCAACACTTTTGTTGTTTTTAGCATCTTCCAGCCTTTTTTTAGCGCAAGACAACCTAAGTTCAGATGAGTTATTCTTAAAAGCCAGAAGCGTCGCTTTCGAACAGAAAGACTACCATCAAGCCATTACAATAGCCCAAAAAGCATTAGAACAGTCACCCGATTACACCGATATTTCAGTCTTTTTAGGAAGACTTTATACATGGAATAATGAGACCGAAAAAGCCCGTACGGTCTTCCAAAAGATGGATGACAAAAATGTGCAAGATCAAGACTTTTTTCTTGCTTATGCTTCATTAGAATATTGGAATGATAATTCTACAAAAGCCTTATCTGTAATAGAAAAAGGGTTAATGCATCATCCAAAAGCAGAAGACTTTCTATTGTTAAAAGCCAAAATATTATTCAGTAACAATGATTATGAAGCAGCAGAAGAAACCCTTGCCATTTTATTATTAATTAATCCGAAAAACACTGAAGCTAGAGAACTGTCGTCAAGAATAAAAGAATATAGTTCAAAAAATGCTGTAGGTATCTCATACAACTACACCCACTTTGACAAACAATTTTCTGATGACTGGCACATCGTGAGCCTTAGTTATAGGCGCGCCACAAAATACGGCTCTGTTATTGTAAAAGGTAATTATGCTAATAAATTTGCATCTGATGGCACACAATTAGAAATTGAAGCTTATCCTAAAATTTCAAAAATGTTCTATATGTACGTTGCAGCAGGATTTTCTAACAATGTCGGAATCTTTCCAAAATACAGAACCGGCGCGTCGTTATATGCTAATTTGCCTAAAAGTTTCGAAGCTGAAATTGGTTACAGACAACTTCATTTTTCTAATGATATCTGGATGTACACAGCTTCTGTAGGGAAATATTATAAAAATTATTGGTTTAATTTCAAAACCTATTTAACGCCAGATAAAAAGAATATTTCACATTCTTACACCGCAACAGTACGCTATTACACGAAAGGTGCTAATGATTATTTCGGGATTCAAGTTGGTACAGGGATAAGCCCAGAGGGATACATGAATAATTTGTTAACGTACGAAACCTACAAATTGAAAACTTTTAAAGTAGGTGCCAATTATAATTTTTCGGTGGCAAAGACCAATCAATTCTCAGTTTCTGCGACTTATTTTAACCAAGAATATCTGCCAAATACTACAGGAAATCAATATGACCTCTCTATAGGATACACCAAAACTTTTTAAGGTTTTGGTGTATTTTTTTATGCATATCTGTTTTAAATTATAAGCATATAGCTTACGGAAAAGTTCAAACTAATTTTTTATCAGCTTATGTTTTTAGACTGTACAAAGTCGTTTTTCAACAATGCTTGTGAAGGAACTTCAATGATGATAAATTACAAATGATCATTATTTCTTTTTCATAAAATTCACAACAATACTATCAGGCATAAGCTTTTTTGTTTTTGAAAAAATAGCATTATGTTTTTGAAATAAACCAAAATGTCGCTTCGCATTGCTTAGCCCCAATTGGTTATCAGAGCGATCTTCTAATAATTTCTTATCCATTTCCCAAAGTTCTCCATCCGCCAAATGATAGTTATCAAAAACAAAATCATTCAGTTTGTCTTTACTTTTCATCATGGGATAAGCATGAATGCTCTTGGAGCTGTTCGTATTCAAGGCACCGCCCACCCAAGCAACAGATCTAGGGGTTGATAGACCATAATTCTTATGATAATACGCTAAAAAAGAGGGAGCAACATCAAAATGACTTACGAGTTTCCGGAACTCTTTAGACTCTTTCAACATCGGTGAATAGATAATTAATGGTACATGATAGCGGTCTATCTTACTCATCATTGATATTTCAGGCATACTGTGATCGCCTGTTATTACAAATATTGTATTACTAAAATCTGTTCTTTTGCGGTAGCTTTCTATAAAATTTTTAACAGCATCGTCAAGATTAAGAACAGTAGATAATTGAGCTTTGCTTTGAAGCGCCCATTTCATCTGATTTTCAGACAAGTTCCCACTTTTAATCACTTCGTCGTACTTTTTTTCATAATAACTTTGATTATTAATTAAAAATGGGCTGTGTGTGCTCAAGGTCAATGCGACATTAAAGTAAGGCTGAGTATTTTCTTTCTGAGTATTCAACATTTTAGAAAATACCGATTGATCGTCGTAACCCCAACTTTCACTTTGTCCTTTTGGTAATTTTTTATATTTTTTTTCGTCGAATTTTGATTCATCCACAATACGGTCTACATGGCTATAATCCAACAGTTTTTTCATCCCATCAAAAGACGCGTCACCACCGTAATAGAAACCAGTTTCGAAACCATTTTTCTTTAAAACATTAAAAAGATTAAAATTTTCAGGGATTTTTTCTTCCTCTAAAATCCCGTTTTTACCAAATGGCAAAGAACCCGTCATAGACGGTAACACACCAAAGGTTCTACCTGAAGAACTAATACAATTGGGCCAATATAAACTTTGTTTAGACAACTCATTGATAAAAGGTGTAAAATTCCCGACGTAACCATCATTCGAACTATAAGCATGCCCCAAACCTTCTACAATAATGAAGACCAAATTGGGTGTTTTAGGTGACGTATTAAAATAAGCTCCTAAAACATCTGGAGTGTTTTCTTGTTTCAGAAACGGAAATTCGGTGTTTGCAGTATCATCATCATTCTGCATAAATGACAGATAATCGAGTGTACTTTCTACAAACTCTTCTTCACTATCTCTGAAAAAATAAGACCATTTGCTTTGGATAGCATTACTTATAAATTCATTATTTGTTTTACGACTAATCTGCGCTTTTACAAAAAATAAAATTCCTGCTAATACAACAGTTCCAGTTATAAAGATCAAAGAAAATTGTTTTGATTTAAATTTAATTTTAGTGGAAAAATAAATTGGTAGATACAACAAGATAATCAGCACTACTAGAGCTATAACATTCTGAATACTTAGCAGTCCGCTGGTTTTAAGAATATGAATTAATTCATCTTTTGAATAATAAAATAAATCTGCACCCAAAATATTACGAGACTCCGCAAAATAAATAAAGAAAATGAAATGCATAAGCAAACTAAGAGTGTAAACAAGCATCAATAACTGATTACTCATTTTTGGCCAAAATAATTGTACTACTGAATACACCAAGCCAATGCCTAAAATAAATAGCGATACAAAAAATAGATTATTCACCAATAATGGGAACAAAATTGATATTTGCGACAGCTCAGGAAGTTTATAAATATACCATTGGGATTCTACAATAGTGCATAAAATAAAAACCGACAAGAAAACAAGTGATGTCTTAGCCCAAAACAATGTACTTTCTTTGAAATAAAGCGGCAGTTTTTGCTTAAAAGACATACCCTCTGCGTTCTGCTGAAATCCTTGACGTGTCATCTCTCCCCAAGTATGACCTTTCTTGAAATAATCAAAAAAACCGCTCACAGTAGCTTTGGTTACCATGGTATGAAAATAGAGTGGCTCTACCAAAGCTGTCCTGATAAGATTAATAAAATCTTTTCGTTTGGTATAAACACGGCAACTTACCAAATCTACCAAAATGGCATAAATAGAAAACAGCATGCATCCAGTAATAACCATTGCCGTAATGGTCAAAAAAAGAGGTAAATTAATGATCCCTAAGATCAGATAAGCCAGCAATATAAAATAACCAGAAAACTCTATCAACGGGCTAAGGAATTCAAAGAAAAACCAATAGGGTAGGCTGATCATCCCAAGTTTTCCGTATTTGGGGTTGAACATTAATTTCCGATGTTTCCATAGTGTTTCCATCGTACCACGCATCCAGCGGTTACGTTGTTTTTTTAGGATTGCTTTAGACTCCGGAGCTTCTGTCCAGCATAACGAATCTGGAATATTGATTACTGCGTAAGGACGTTTTTGCTCTTCCATAAAGCGGCGCATACGTACCACCAGTTCCATATCTTCACCAACAGTTTTGATATCATAACCACCACATTCAATAACAATTTTCCTATCAAAAGCACCAAAGGCTCCAGAAATAAGAATTAACCCTGAAGCTCGCGACCAAGCCATTCTCCCAAGAACAAATGCCCGAATATATTCTAAAGCCTGTGCGCGCCCCAACCATGTTTTAGGAAGATTAACCTGAGTGACCTTTCCATTTTCAATGGTGCAATTATTTGCGAGACGAATAACACCACCGCAGGCAATCACCTTTTTGTCGGTTTGTTCTAAGAAAGGTTTTGCCAGTTTTGCAATCGCATCTTGCTCTAAAATACAGTCTACATCTATACAAACAACCTTGTCACCTGTAGATATATTCACACCTACGTTTAAAGCATCAGCTTTTCCGCCATTTTCTTTATCTACAACGATTAATTTTTTGAAAGCCGGGTTTTTACTTTTATAAATACCTCGTATAGGTTTGGTTTCAATATTACCTTGAATAAAGAACGATACTTTTTCTAAGTCATAGGCCAGAATTAATTTCTCTATAGAATCATCCTTACTTCCATCATTTACAATAATAATTTCGAGTTTATGATAATACAAAGACAATAAAGACCGTACATTTTCTACAATAGTAACGCCCTCATTATAAGCAGGCGCAATAAGACTGAAGGTTGGTGCATTAGGATTAGATAACACCAGACTATAATCTGTAAAAGTATTTTTTTTATTATATGCTGTAACAGCTCCAAATGAATAGAAGCCTATCCAGATGTAAATTAATGCAACTAATACAGAATATGCTAAAAATGTCCATAAAAAAAACGGGAAAATCCACTCTGCAAATTCTAACATATTTTTTCTTGTAAAGCATGATTAATGATAAGAGCCAGCTCTTCATCGGAAGAGTCAAAAAGCGCAGCTTCTCTAAGGTAAGCCTGTTCTCGAAATGTATAAAGAAGTTCAGCAACCGCAATTTTTAGAGATACTGATTTAGAATTAAGCAGCTGGTCTTTAAGAAATGTTAAACTTTTGGGGTCATTGAGCGACTTGATTAGCCTTATGACCTCCATCTGAACTTCAATATTGTTATCTTCAAAATTCTGAATAATATCGTCTAATGTATTTTCGTTTTCTAAAACCTGAAGCGTTTTTAAAGCCTGAATTCTCACTTCATCTTCCGGGTGCGCCAGAAGACTTACAACTTCTGGGTACAAGCCAATTGCTTGAAATTGTCCTACCAAACGAAGCGCAAACAATGCCACAGAATAATTTTCTGATGACATCCATTCTGAAACTAGATCTCTTTTGTCTTCGGGTAATTCATCAATGCAACGAAGCAGCCTTAACTGTTGCCAGTCTGACAAAATATTTTTAAAATTGGATAAAAACTGTAACCCTTCAAAACCCTTGAAGGTTACCATTGCATATTGAGCTTCTTCGTAGACGTTAGGATCTTTGTGTTTTAAAAACTGTTCTATACTCGGTAAGGCTTCATCAGCGTGCATTGCTGTAGACTCCTGGATGCCACGAGCCACCGTAAAAGCTTTCCTGACAGTCATCTTTTTTAGAGAATCTGCCTTGAAATCATACTTGGTATAAAAAGCTTGAATAACCGCATGGATGCTGCCAGAAAATTTCTTTTCGGCTTCAATCATTTTTTGGATACATAGATCTCTAAAGGCCTGGACGTTCAAAAACTTCTCAAAAGCGCCTTTCTGTGTATCGTCAATAGCTTCATGAATGATAGCATCGGTAACTTTCTGATCGATAATGCTTCCCCAAAAATTGTGTCGAATAATATCTCGGTATTTTACAAAACTAATAATGATCACGACTAAGATCAATGCCACTAACAGTAGACAAATCCCTACCAGCGAAAGAAATAATTCATGTAAATTGATCGATAAATAATGCATCAGAATCTAATTAAGCCTTAATCTCTTGATACGGAGTAATAACTCATTAGGACTGAAAGGTTTTACCATAAAATCTAATGCGCCGAGATCAAAAGCCTCCAATACCACTTCTTCTTGCCCTAAACTAGACAAAATAATGGTCGGGGTTTCTTTACCCAACGCTTTGGAAGCAGCTAAGATCTCTGTCCCAGAGGCAAAAGGCATCATGATATCGGTGATAATAAGATCAACATCTGTGGTTTTTAAAACTTCTATTGCCTCTTTTCCGTTTCTTGAGAGAATAACTTCAAAACCCTCTTTTAACAACTTGTGTTCTACTGTTTTTAAAATCAGCTCGTCATCGTCAGCTATTAAAATCAACATAAATTTTATTTTTTATTTACTAATTAACTCTTTTACAATATTTAAAGAAATATCGATATGCTTTTTTATATCCCGAATCATATCATCATACAATAACATGTCCATGGTTTTATATTCATACTCAGCTGCTACAGAGGCCAGCTTATGCAAGCCAGCCGTACCTGCTGTACCTTTTAGTTTATGTAAAAAGGCTCTCGTTTCTTCGGAAGTAAGTTTTGTTTTATCTTCCGCAATTATTTCGTTAGAATGAGTAAGTTCCTGAACTACCAATTCTAAAAAGTAGGTTCTAAAACTGTTATCATCACCTACCTGTTCCTTCAGCATAGATTCATCAAAGTAATCCTCAACAACTATTTGGGGTGTAGAATTCAAGTATTTTTTTAGCATCTCCAAAACATCACTTTGCTTTATTGGTTTTGCAAGGAAATCGTCCATACCTGCATCCAGACATTTTTCTTTTTCGCCAATAATATTTCCTGCCGTTACCCCAATAATAGGTACTTTTTTAAAATCCTGCATTTCGCGTATCAATTTAGTAGCCTGCAAACCATCCATATTGGGCATCTGAACATCCATTAATATCAAATCGAAATGTTGATTTTCACATTCACTAACCGCATCTTGCCCATCGATAACTTCTACCAAGACAGCATTAGGTGCCAGCTTGTTCATAATCCGTTTATTCAGTGCACGATTCACAACGTTGTCATCAGCAACCAAGACATTTAGTTTTTGATAAAACACTTCTGCATTCTGTTGTGTAGACGAGTTAGAATGTAGGTTTTCATTTGTATTTTTAAATAAAACCCTTTGAATCGTTTTGTACAGTTGCGAGGCTGTAACAGGCTTCAGCAGACAGTATGTATTATTGTACGAATTAATTTTCTCCAAAACTTCATGTTCCTGAGAAGAGGTGTGTAGCAATATAAAAGGGGCTTCTTTACCCTGACTTTCAAAGAGCTCTTTAATTTTGCTTAAAGTCTCTACACCAGAGAGAACCGGCATGTGGTAATCTACCAAGATCATATCAAATTGCTCTCCTTCTACCAACAAATGCAAAGCTTCAAAACCATTAGAAGCCTGAACCGAATCGATGTTTTTATACCGCAGCATATCTTGCAAAATAATTCGGTTTTTTTCATTATCATCGATTATTAAAACTCTGTTTATCGGCATTTCTTCTTGTTCTACTTCATAATCTAAATATTTAAAATCAATTTCGAAAAAGAATGTAGAGCCTTTTCCTATTTCGCTGGTCAATGAAAGATTGCTACCCATATAATTAAGAATACGGTTAGAAATGGTAAGCCCCAGACCTGTACCACCATAACGTTTACTCACCGAGCTGTCTTCCTGAGTGAAAGCATCAAAAATTCTTTTTTGTTTTTCTAATGGAATACCAATTCCGGTATCGCTTACCGAAAATCTTAAACGGATATGGTCTTCATTAGAATGTATCTTTTCTACCTTAAGCTCTATTTCGCCTTCATCTGTAAATTTAATGGCGTTTCCTAGCAAATTGATGAGTACTTGCTTCATTCTTATTTCATCGAGAAACATCGTTTTTGGCAAGCCTTGTTCGATATTCAATAATAATTCGATGTTTTTTTGCTGAGCTTGATACAATATCACATTGATAACCTGATTAGAAACATCGTAAACATCATGCTGATCTATTAAAAGTTCTAATTTTCCTGATTCAATTTTAGAAAAATCAAGAATATCGTTAATCACATTAAGCAAGGTAGTTCCAGATTCATTGATGTAATTAAGATATTGTATCTGAATATCGTTGAGCGGTGTCTGAAGCAACAAATCTGAGAAACCAATGACACCATTAAGAGGCGTTCTGATTTCATGACTCATGTTGGCTAAGAACTCAGATTTTGCTTTGCTCGCCAAATCTGCCAATTCTTTAGCTTCTATAAGTTCTTTGTGAGCTTTAACATCTGAAGTAATATTTTGTGTAGAAATAATAATTCCTCCGATGGACTGATCTGCCAATCTCCATGGGAAAACTTCCCAACTATAATTCTGCATCTCCTCACGACCAGCGATCTGAAATAATTGATTTTCATTTTTGTAAGGAATTCCTTTTAAAGCATTTTCATAAATTCTTTTTCGTTCATCAGGAATATTTGGGAAAATACTATACAAGTTTTTTTCGGAAATAGAGGAAGCATTTAGGTTAAACTCTTCCAACCAACGATTGCTAACAGATAAATGATTTAAATCTGTATCCAACATAGCTACAGCTGCAGGTACATTGCTTACAAACGCCTGAAGCATCGACTTTCGGGTTTCAAGCTCCAGATATGTTTTTTTAGTGTCTTCTATATCTTGCATAATTCCGAAAATTCTTTTGCAAGTACCGTTCTCAAACTGCGGAATACCTTTTGCACGAACCCATTTTACAGATCCATCAGCTTTTACGATCTGAAGCTCTCTATCATAAGAAATGCCTTTTTCTACAGCATCTTTAAAAAGCTTCTGAATAATAGGTTGGCTATTTTTTTCATAAAAATTAATTGCCGTATCAAAATCTGGAATAAAATCTGAAGAAACACCATGGATCTTTTTAGTATAATCTGACCACATTAATGTATTTTGATCTAGATTAAGCTCCCAACCACCAACTTGCGCAACGGTATTAATTTCTTCTAAAAGTTGCTTGGTTTGCAGCAGATCATTTTCGAGCTTAATTCTTTCGGTCATATTGAGAGAAGTACTCACCACGTAAGGCTCTCCAGCATCATTATACACCAGCATATTATGATACATCCACAAGAACTCTTGTCCATCTTTGGCCTTAAGCCCCATAACGCCAATGTCTTCTTGATTTTCTACAACTCTTGCTAGATAATCAGAAAAATATTTTTTATGTTTATCGATCAATAGATCTTTTAAATTAAGATGCTCTACTTCTTCTTCAGAAAATTGCAGCAACTCTCTTCCTTGTTGATTAACTTCTAAAATGTTTCCATCCAGATCATGCATGCTCATTAGACCAAGTGCATTTTCAAAAAATTTGCGAAACTTGCGTTCAGAACTTTCTAGCTTTGCTTTCTCTAGCATTTCTTCTGTAACATTTCTTCCGAAACAGAAGATCTCAGTTTTCGCAGAATTGAATTTCAGCTGCCATTCCACAATGCTTTCATGACCAGATTCAGAATAATGTTTAGCTATAAAATCTACTGTTTCTTGAGTCTTTATAAAGTTATCGATCTTGACAAGTTCCGTAGGAGCAATATCAAATAATTCAAGGAAAGACGTCTGTAAAAGATCGATGTTTTGATTAGAGAATGTTTTTTCAAAAATAGGATTAAGCTCCTTGAAATTTAACTTTGAGTCTAGAACACATATAAAATTATTGGTAATTTTAAAGGTATCTTTAAAGAACTCTGCATATAAATTTCGTTTTTTGAGCGTAAGTATTTTAGTGACCGCCGCTGCAACTTTTTGAAGCAGCTCTATCTGTCTGGGCGTACAATGATTTGGTTTGAAATCTACAGCACAGATGGTTCCCAAAACAAAACCTTCATCATCTATTAGCGGAACACCAGCATAGAAGCGTACACCACCAGCCACCATTAATTGGTTGTGCTTAGAACGCTCATCCAACAAGGTATCGTTAATTACGGTAACGTCTTTGCTTCTGATAACGTGTTGACAAATGGTATCATTACGATCTACAGTGTCGAGTTCCAAACCAACACAACTCTGTATTGTCTGCATATCTTCTTCCATTACTGCAACCAATGATGCGGGGCAGCCCGTTATAAGGCAAACGCTTTCTGCATAAATATCTAATTCGGGAATTTTCCTAAGATCGAGAAGGTCGTAATGGATAAGGCGATCGATTCTGGTTTTTTCGTTATTTTGCTCGTGAGAAAGCTTCATAGGTTTTATTAGTTAATTTCAACACATACGTCTATACTGAAAGCCGCATTCCGCCTCAAAATTAGTGCAATTTCATCATTTAACAAACATAATATTTTAAAATTAATTATCCTCAAGACAATTTTATTTATACTTAATAAGAATTAAATAATAATTGTTTATATAGAAATTATTGTGTATCATTTCACAAAACACCTTCTTCAGCCTACGAAGTATTTCAAACGGGTCAATTAGTTTTCATTAGATGATCGAACACACTTCATTAGAAAAATAAGAGGAACAGAGGGCGGAAATTGCTGCCATAAAAAATACCAAGCTTTCACTTGGTATTATCTGTTTTTCCTGACTTGTTTTTGGAAGATTTTTGAACGTCTTCTTTATCAACATCGGGTGGATTTTGTTTCTCTGAAGAAGCCGGAATATCACGGAAGTCTTCGTTTTGTTTTTTCGTTTCTGCGGAATTGGCAGATTCTTTCTTTTTGTTATCATCTTTTGAATCCATAGTTTTGAATTTTTAGAGTCCAAGAACACCGATTTTACCGGTTTGATCTTCTATCTTATAATTCAAAGCCTTTGCCAAAACGAAAATATTATTAAGATTTTCCATTAATTGCTGATGACCTTCGCTTCTCAATTTATTCTGATCTACAGATTTTATAGCAGTTTGTTTAGCTTTTTGCTGTACATTTTTGATATCCTGCTCAGAAATTCTATTGATGAAAGAATCGTCTAATGACTGAATTTCTACACTTGGTGTAATTCTTATATCTGCATTGGGAAGCTCTTTAATGATCAGTTTTTTATTAATAGAATCAACTTCTATTTTCATTTTATTCAAATCATACGAAACCTGCGCATTGGTTTTGGTGTAAGTAATAATGCTATTACTCGTCATTTCTTTTCCGAGAAATTCATATCCAAATTTGGTTTTCTGCATGGCAGAAAAATCCTGCTCCAGAACAACCATTTTGTTCATTTTTGAAATCTGATTGGTCAGAATGTAATAATCGGATTTTTCAGTTTTTTCACTCATTTTAAAACAAGATTTAAAACTAAAAAACAGAATCAGCATCAAAAGAATCCCGGCAATAAACGGAAGAATTAATTTTAAATTTTTCAATTTTCTTTTTTAAATATTTCTTTCAATACCGACCCGTCATCTTTTTTTAAGATCTCTACAAGATCTCTTTCTACATACCCCGTAGTCGGCATTTCTATCATTCTTCCAATTTCCTTGCCATATTTTTCGACAATGATTGTAGGAACCTTAGAAACATTATATTTTACTTCATCACCAGTAGGAGATTCTTTTTTACGGTTCACCGCAATAATCGTCAATCTGCTATCCGGATATTTTACTTCTTCCAGAATTTTCATCAATCTAGGAAAATCTCTATGACTATCTTCACACCAAGTTCCCACAAAAACAATCAGATTATAAGAGTTAATATTATTTTTTCTTAGTTCTGTAACTGCTTTTTGATCTAAAGCATATTCGTTAAATTCTTTTGTGTACCATTCCGAATAAGGTTCTTTCGCAAACTGCTCTTTAAGCTGGTGCCCTAAAAGCATTTTTCCGTCATTGTTCGTTTCTACCTCTCTGTTTACCACGACTTTTTGAGCACTAAACTGCTGCATAGCCAAAGTAAGAACTGAAAAAGTAAAAATATTGGTGATGATCTTTTTACAAATCATATTTCTATTATTTTTCATTATTTGTGAATCTTTGATTTCATATTAATTTTCAATAATTGTTTTTAAATCGGCAGGAGAGTAGTATTTATTTTTCAATACTTTATGATCTGCTTTTCTGTAGACATTGAATTTTTCTCCTGATTTCTCATAGAAAGATTCAACTTCTTTTTCTTTATAAAACTCAACTGTTTCGTTTGCCTGCTCTTCGTTATCGCAAGCTTTAGACATATTAGAACGCTGCACTTCGTTGAATAATTCTACAAATTTATTCCCCAATCCAAATTCTAAAACCGCACCGCTCAAAACATACTGCAAATCACACAATGCATCAGCAATTTCTACAATATTATTATCTGCAATAGCCTGTTTCAATTCATTTAATTCTTCCTGTAAAAGCTCAACTCTCAAGTCACATCTTTCCTGAGAAGGAATTTGTGGAGTATCTAAAATAGGTGCTTTAAAAGTGGTGTGGAATTCTGCTACTTGGTTCAGGCTGTCAATTTTATCCATGAAATTTTATTATTTAAGGCAAATATAAAAATTAGATATTAGATATTAGATATCAGATGTTAGGTTTTTAATAGGTTTTACAATTCCAGCAAAAAAAACACATTCATTATTTATATAAAAATTGATTAACAAATACTATTTGTTTTTAAACTACCATTAATAAATCGATCATTAATTACCATTCATCAATTATAAAAAAAGACTGCCCATTTCTGAGCAGCCTAAAGATTAAGGTTTAATTGAAAGGATATTTAGTTTTTAATAAATCGTTTAGAAACTTCGCCCACCTGAATTACATAAGCTCCTTTTACAAGACCACTTACATTCACTGAGCCTCCTTTGAGTTTTCCTGAATTGATTAGCTTCCCACCCATATCGAAGATTTTATAATCTTCATTAGTCGTATTTGAAACATTTAAAATGTCTCTCGCAGGATTTGGATATAACTTAATATCTGTCATTAAATCTTTTGTATCAAAATCGTCACCCCTTCCCGATGACACAATATTTAAAGTATAATCCTCAACCTGTCCGTAAGTATAAGAACCGCAAGAAGATGACGGAACAGAACTATATTGCATCATTACTCTCATTCTTGTTGTTCCAAGAGTTGCAGTTGACGGTATTGTGATAGATCCTGTTACCGGACTTGTCTGTGAACCCGTTTTCGTCCAAGCCAATTCTCCACTGTCTGTAAAGTCTCCATCTTTATTGTAATCAATGTAAACTGCATAAACTTCATTATATTTAGTTGAAGTCCAAACCGGAGTTACAGAAATCGTATACGCTGAACCTCTCGTTACATTCGTAGAAACTGCGGTAAAGTTTTCGTAACCTGCAGTTCCTGTGGATGTATTATTAATCGTTCCGAAGCTTACATTTCCGATTCTTTCATCCGCTGTATTGGTTGATGTTGCAGAACAATAAGTAACTGTGCTTCCAGCAAGAGTGGTCACAGAAACCGTATTGCTTGAAACAGAATTATTTCCTGCCGCATCTTTAGCTTTAACCGTAAAACTGTACGTCGTAGAAGGCGTTAAACTTGTTACGGTATAAGAAGTAGAAGTCGTAGAGCCTACCAATGAAGCCCCTTGATAAACATCATAACCCGTCACAGCAACATTATCTGTAGCGCCCGACCAAGAAAGATTTGTACTTGTAGAAGTTGTTCCTGAAGCCGCTAAAGTTGGAGCTGTCGGTGGAGTAGTATCAGAAGTTCCCGAACCTACATTTACCGTAATATTTGCATTATTGACATCAAAGAAAATGTGATTTGAACCTTTTACCATAATTCTTCCCGTAGTTGTAGAAGCATTTGGAATCGTCACCGCCTGAGAACCATCGTTTGGAGTTCCTGAAAGTAGAGTAGTCCAGGTATTTCCGCTGTCTGTAGACCAAAGAATATCTACGTTTGCAGCATTCACGCCGTTTGCTGTAGTTCCGGCAACATTCCATGTTATTGTTTGAGAAGTTCCTCCCGAATAAGTTGTTGCTGTATTTTGAGAACTTACACTGAATGGGCCTGCAGTTCCGTTAACAGTAATTACCGCATCATCAGAATTATTTCCAGAACCTCCAGCTCTGTTATCACGAACGGTAAATCTAAAATTATATGTTCTTGCAACGTTTGATAATGCTTCAACAGTAATTTCTGAGCCAGCCGTTGTTGTCGCACCCGTTAAAACAGAAGCCATTCTCGGAAAATATCTTGTAGGAGTCGTTTGCGGAGTCCAAGATCTAAAGGTTGGTCCTGTTGCTTTTGTAGCACTTGCCGCTGAACTCGCTCCGGTTTGAGAAGAAGATGCATTATTCATCTGCTCCCAGATATAAGTAAGAGCATCTCCGTTTGCATCAGTTCCAGCACCGGTTAGCATAAATGGAGTTCCTTTTGGAATAGTATAATCTGCACCTGCATTTGCTGTTGGTACTGAGTTTCCTGTACTCGTACTTGTAGGACAGGTTTTAGCCTTAATATTATCTGTAATCTGCTGAATACTCACCGCATGAAAGAAAGAATCTGAATGCGCCTGAATATCCTGACTTGTAATTCCTGCATATCCCATAATAGTCGATCCGGAACCAGGTTCCATATTAACTCCGGTTCCTTCATTACTCATTGAGAACGTATGATTCCCGCCAAACTGGTGACCCAATTCGTGAGCTACATAATCGATATCAAAATTATCTCCCGAAGGGATTGCATCTGCCGGAGAAGTATAACCACTTCCTTTTGATCCGTTCACACAAACACAACCGATGCAACCTGCATTTCCGCCACCTCCGGAAGCTCCGAATAAATGTCCTACATCGTAATTAGCTTCACCAATTACCGAAGTTAAGGTCGATTGAAGCTGAGAATTCCAGCTGCTCATTCCTGAAGCTGCAGAATAAGGATCCGTAGAAGCACTGGTATAAATTACAGCGTCATTATTGGCAATTAAAACCATTCTCGCCGAAAAATCTTTTTCAAAAACTCCGTTTACACGGGTCATTGTATTATTCATTGCTGCTAAAGCAAGAGCTTTTGTCCCTCCAAAATACGCGGTATATTCTCCCGTGGAAGACAAAGCTAATCTGAATGTTCTTAATTTGGCATCATCCGCATTAGGTCTTGCCTGAAGATTACCTAAACCTGAGACTCCTTTTTGAGCCACATCAATTACGGTACATTCAAATTTGTTTAAATCATCTTTTTTGTCTGATTTTCTGTAAACGACATACGTTGAAAGATCTTTTGTGTAAGGCTCAATAAAAACAGCAGACTTATCACCGTAAATTTCCATAGAGGATAAACCCAATGGAGAAATACTGAAATACACTGTAGAATTTGAATCTCCCATTCCTTCACCAACATAAGATTTGATATCCGGATACTTCGCAGCCAATTGGGGGTCGAAATTGGAATTTTCCCTTACTTTGAAATGCTCCAATTTTCCATCAGAATTTGGAAAAGAAATAATAATTTCTGATTTTTCACCAACAGCCAATCTTTTTGGTGCTTTTGCCAAAGCGTTTTTCAATCCGTCAATATCTAAACTATAGATCTTCGGATTGTTGATTGTTGATTTGTTTTCAAAAATTTCTGAATTTGTTTTTCTAGAACTTTCAGACCAAAGACGGTCTGTCTGAGCGAATGAAATGCCTGAAACCAGCATTCCAATCACCAATAGTTGTTTTTTCATATAGTATCTATTTTGATTTTGGAATATCAAAGCTAATAAAAATTATATTATGAAAAACAAAATTATTTAAGAAAATTTTAGATATTTAATTTAATAAATTATGCAATGCATTAAACAAACAATACAACATTATAAAAATACTTACATAAAACAAAAATAACATACGTAAATTACGTATGCTATTTCTTTATATTAATTTTAAGGTAAATTAACCCAAAAAATTATTTTGTGATATCTCTACCGATAACCATTCTCTGAATTTCTGAAGTACCTTCACCAATTGTACAAAGTTTAGAATCTCTGTAATATTTTTCAGCCGGGAAATCTTTTGTATATCCGTAACCTCCAAAAATCTGAACTGCATTGTTAGAAATTCTTACACAAGCTTCAGAAGCATACAATTTTGCCATTGCCCCTTCTTTTGTCATTTTCTGTTTTGCATTTTTCAGCGTAGAAGCTCTTTGGATCAATAATTCTGCAGCATCAATTTCTGTTGCCATATCTGCCAACATAAAGTTGATTGCTTGGAATTCTGAAATAGATTTTCCGAACTGTTTTCTTTCTTTAGCGTATTTTAAAGCCGCTTTATAAGCTCCTCTTGCAGTTCCTAAACTTAATGCAGCAATAGAAATTCTACCACCGTCAAGAATTTTCATCGCCTGCTTGAAACCTTCACCAACTTCACCTAAACGATTCGCATCTGAAACACGAACGTTATCAAAAATAAGTTCTGCAGTTTCTGAAGCTCTCATTCCAAGTTTGTTTTCTTTTTTACCTGAAGTGAAACCAGCCATTCCTTTTTCTAAAACAAACGCTGTAGAATTATTTTTAGCTCCAATTTCTCCAGTTCTAGTCATTACAACAGCGATGTCACCAGAAATTGCATGCGTGATAAAGTTTTTAGCTCCATTGATTACCCACTCGTCACCGTCTTTCACAGCAGTAGTAGACATCCCTCCAGAATCAGATCCTGTATTGTGCTCTGTCAATCCCCAAGCTCCGATTACTTTACCCGTAGCTAACTGTGGAAGCCATTTGTTTCTCTGTTCTTCATTTCCAAATTCATAAATATGATTGGTGCACAATGAATTGTGTGCCGCAACTGATAATCCAATTGAAGGATCAACCTGAGAAATTTCATCTAGAATAGCAACATATTCGTGATAGCCAAGACCAGAACCGCCATATTCTTCAGGAATTACAATCCCCATAAAACCCATATCTCCTAACTGGTGAAATAGCTCTTTAGGAAAAGTCTGACTTTCGTCCCACTCCATAATATTTGGTCTGATATTCTTTTCAGCAAATTCCTTTGCTGTTTCCGCGATCATTTTGATGTTGTTAATCGTTTCTGTGTTCATATTACTTGTATAGTTATGTCCCAAAGATACTTAAATTGCTGAAATACTAAAATAATTTGTTTTGAAGATAAATTAGAGTAAATAAGTAATTCGTTTTCAGTAAATTAATTTTAAATTATTAACAATATATTAATCATCTTAATTAATTTTAAATGTGTTTATTTCTTACTTTAGCTGTCCAATTTTTTAGACATGAAAAAACTTCTACTTCCTATACTTTTAATATCCGCTTCTATTTCAGCCCAGATTCCATCAGGGTATTATAATGGAACAATAGGATTGACTGGGTATGCTTTGAAGACTAAGCTGCATGAAATTACTGCAATCAAAAATGTAAATTGGGGCTATGGTGACTTGCCTAACTTTTACAACCAAACTGATTTAGACCAATATTATGATCACGGATCAAGCAATACAACAATTTTACTAGATATGTATTCTGAGATTCCTGCAGGGCCTGACGCTTACGAATATACTTCTGCAAATCTTATCAGCACCTCAGGAGCCGAAGGATTAGGCTACAACAGAGAGCATGCGGTACCACAAAGTACATTTAATAGCAATTACCCTATGTATTCAGATTTACATTTTGTAATTCCTACAGATGCAAGAATCAACCAATTAAGAAATAATTATCCTTACGGCATTGGAAATTCTACCGTCCATTACACTTTTAGCAATACCTCTAAAATTGCCAATAGCGCTATTCCTAATTACATATATACGAATAGAGTATATGAACCCATTAATGAATTCAAAGGAGATATTGCAAGAATGCTGCTTTATTTCGCGGTAAGATATGAAGACAAACTACCTGTATTTAACCATTCTACCAACATTAACCCTGCGATAGACCGCTCTCCATTTGATGGTACAGCAGAGCGTGCTTTTGATCCCGCTTATATTTCAATGCTTATTCAGTGGCATACACAAGACCCTGTTTCTCAGCGAGAAATTAATAGGAATAATGCAGTATATGCCATCCAGAACAACAGAAACCCTTTTATTGATAATCCTCAATGGGTTAATACAATTTGGACACAAGCTCCAGATGCCATTGCACCACAAGCACCCAACAATTTAAGCACCACACAATCTGGGGCTTATTTTACAAATCTGACATGGTCACCAAGCGCAAGTACTGATGTAATAGGGTATAACATTTATCAGAATGGTGTTTTTTTAACCACCACAAAATTAACATCACTTATTATTGATCATTTAAACCCTTCAACATCATATTCCTTCACTGTACGAGCTTACGATCAAGGTTATTTACAATCTACAGACAGTAATATCGCAACTACATCTACTTCTGCAGCAGATTCAAATTCTAAAGATCTATTCATTACAAAATACATTGAAGGAACCAACAACAATAAGGCCTTGGAGATTATAAATAAAACTGGACATGAGGTTAATTTAAATAACTACAGTATAAGAACCCAATATTACAATAGCATAACTAACTCTTATTACTTCACAGGCAGTTTTGAGCTTGAAGGAAAAATTCAGAATAACCAAAGTTTCATAATCCTTAATCCAAAATCAACATTATCATGTATTACAAACAATGATGCATTATTTCTTACCGCAGGTGAAGCCTTAGCTTTCGCAGGAACACAATATGTAGAACTAGCTTACAATTCAACAATAGTAGATGCCATCGGAAGTAAATTTATAAGCAACACCAATGCAGATGTTTCACTTTATAGAAAAGATATTGTTACACAACCCACTTCAACTTTTAATATCAGCGAATGGGATTCGTATGCAAGCAATTACTGTCAGAATCTAGGAACATTATCTACTTCTGCAACCGAATTATTAGCCGAAAAAGAGTTTAAGATTTATCCAAATCCGGTTCATGATTATATTTTTGTAAGCGGAAAAACTGAAAATATTCAAGCTGCTCAAATTGTAGATTATTCAGGACAGTTAATTTACACCGAGAAAAATCCGTTTAAAAACAAGAAAAATATTTCTGTACAAAATTTAAAAACAGGTTCTTACTTATTAAAACTTGATGATAAAGCTTATCAGTTTATTAAGAAATAAGATTAAATTCAAATACAAAACCTTGCAACTTCGTTCAATTTTGAGCGAAGTTTTTTTGTGAAAAATTTATAAGCTTAAAAGCTAATAAATAAAACTTATAAGTAAATCTGCTTATAAGTTTTATTTATAAGTAATAATGATTATATTTGCAAAATGATAGCGGTCATCACTGGTGATATTATTAATTCGCAACATGCAGACACTGAAGTTTGGATTACCAAACTTAAAAATCTCCTAGAAAATTGGGGGAATGCTCCACAAGTATGGGAAATATACAGAGGAGACGAATTTCAGTTTAAATGTAATATCGATGATGTCTTTTGGCATTTCTTAGCTATCAAATCTCTTATAAAAAGTCAGGAAAATTTAGACGTAAGAATTGCAATTGGCATTGGTGAAGAGAATTTTTCATCTGAAAAGATCACAGAATCCAATGGTTCAGCCTACGTGAATTCTGGAAGATTATTAAATGACCTGAAGAGTGATGGTGATACAGTTTCCATTAAAACTTCTAATGATTCTATAGACCGAGATCTTAATATTTTATTAAAATGGGCATCCAAAGATTTTGATAAATGGACGATGGCAACTTCTGAGATTATTCACGAAATGATCATGAACAAAGACATTACCCAGGAAGATCTGGCGAAGAAATTTGCAATTTCTCAATCTTCAATCAGCCAAAGACTGAAACGGGCAAACTACGAGCTTATCGTAGAAACCAATCAATATTTTAGAAAGAAAATTTCAGAACTATAAACATGATTTTTACTCAACTCATATTGGCACATTTACTCGGAGATTTTATTCTTCAGCCAAATTCTTGGGTTGCAGATAAAGAGCACTGTAAACTGAAAAGTTCATATTTATATTTTCATGTTCTTATTCACACTGTTTTAAGTTTTATTTTCCTTTGGGACCTAAAACTTTGGTGGGTAGCTGTTTTGGTAGGAATTTCTCATTTTATTATTGATGCCTGTAAATTAAGTTTTCAGAACAATCAAACTAAAAAAAGATGGTTTTTTATTGATCAGGCTCTTCATGTAGCAGTGATTGGTGGGACTTCTCTTTACTTTAGTGAATTTGAATTTGATTTCCTTAAAGACCAGGACTTTTTGAAAATCTTAATGGGAGCTTTATTTTTAACAACTCCTGCTTCGATTTTCATCAAACTATTATTATCATCTTGGACTCCTGTAACGGAAGAAGAAGGAAATATACAAACAGAATCTTTATCGAATGCCGGAAAATATATCGGAATCTTAGAACGCTTATTGGTCTTCACTTTTATTGTAGTCAATCATTGGGAAGGAGTAGGTTTTATGATTGCGGCAAAATCTGTTTTCAGATTCAGTGATTTGGCACAGGCAAAACAGAGAAAATTAACAGAATATGTACTAATTGGTACATTGTTAAGTTTTGGAATCGCTGTTTTAGCAGGAATTTTAATTAAGTAAAAAGTAATATAAATCTAACTATAACTGAAAACCTTTGATTCGAGGTTTTCTAAAGTAAAAAAAAGTAAAAATTATGAGTCAAAAGCTAGAAATGCTGTATGAAGGTAAAGCAAAACAAGTATTTGCAACCGAAAATCCTGACGAAGTTGTAGTACGTTTCAAAGACGATGCAACTGCATTTAATGCTCAAAAAAGAGGATCTGTAGATTTGAAAGGTGAAATGAATAACGCCATCACTACTCTTATTTTTGAATATTTAAATGAAAAAGGAATTAAAACTCATTTCATCAAACAACTAGACGAAAGAGAGCAATTGGTAAAGAAAGTATCAATTATTCCTTTGGAAATGGTCGTAAGAAACTATTCTGCAGGAAGCATGGCTCAGAGATTAGGAGTTGAGGAAGGAATTAAATCTCCGGTTACCATCTTCGATATCTGCTACAAAAAAGACGAATTGGGAGATCCGCTTATCAACGATCACCACGCTGTTTTCTTAGGAGCAGCAACGTATGAAGAGCTTGATGAGATGTATGAATTAACTTCAGACATCAACGAAATTTTAATCGATCTTTTCGATAAAATGAATATCATCTTGGTAGATTTCAAAATCGAATTAGGAAAAACTTCAGACGGCGAAATCATTCTTGCTGACGAAATTTCTCCTGATACTTGCAGACTTTGGGACAAAGATACGATGAAGAAATTAGACAAAGACAGATTTAGAAGAGATCTTGGAGAAGTTACTGAAGCTTATGTTGAGATCTACAATAGATTGAAAACTTTACTTAATAAGTAAAGTTTGAGAAGTTAGAAGTTAGATATTAGAATTTAGTATGAAATCGCACCGAATTGAAGATTTGAAAGTTTGGAGTAAATCAATGGCTTTAGTAAAAGAAGTTTATCTGGCTACTGCTGAATTGCCAAATGAAGAAAGGTTTGGCTTACTTTCTCAGAACAGAAGATGTGCAGTTTCAATACCTTCCAATATTGCAGAAGGAGCAGGAAGAAATAACAAAAACGAATTTTATCAATTTCTTGGGATTGCGTTTGGTTCTACGTACAAACTCAGTTACAATTATTAATAGATTTAAATTTTATTTCCGAGGCTAAAATAATCCCTTTAAAAGAACTTTTAACTGAGATACAGAAAATGATTTATTCATTGAAGACAAGTTTAAAATTATAATTGAAGTTAACTTAGACTAATTTCTAATATCTAACTTCTAATTTAGAAAAAATAGAAATGAAAAGTTTAGACATTCATAAAAGTGAATATTTAAAACAGTTTGAAACTCAAACCTACGGAAGAAATCTCTTCAGAACGCAGGAAGAAGAAAGACTGGATGCTCCGAATGAAGAGTGTGGAATCTTTGGAATGTATTCTGATAACGATCTGGATACGTTCTCTCTTTCACAGTTCGGGCTTTTTGCGCTTCAGCACAGAGGCCAGGAAGCGTGTGGTATTTCTGTTCTTAAAGACGGAAAAATCACCAACATGAAAGATGAAGGTTTGGTTTTGGATGTTTATAAAGAGATTCAAAATCCTGAGACTTTTATGGGAAATTCTGCAATCGGGCACACCCGTTATACGACTGCAGGAGATAAAAAGAAATATAATTTCCAGCCATTTTTTGCCAAAAACGAATATGACCAAATTATACTTTCTATCGCTCACAATGGTAACTTAACCAATGCGAAAGAACTAAAGCATGAACTGGAAGCTGAAGGTGTAGTTTTCAGAGCTACTTCAGATTCTGAGGTTATCTTAAGATTAATTCAAAAAAATCTTGACCTTGGACTTCGTGGTGCTATTAAGGCAACAATGGAGAAAATTGAAGGAGCTTATTCGGTGGTGGGAATGACAAGAAATAAGTTTTTTGCATTCAGAGATTTCAACGGAATTAGACCTTTAGTTTTAGGAGCAATCAACGAAAATTCTTACGTTGTCGCTTCTGAATCTGTAGCTTTAGACGCTGTTGGAGCTCAATATGTTCGTGATATTTTACCTGGTGAAATCATTTATACCAATGAAAATGAGCCTGGAAAACTTCACTCAATCATGGTGGATGAAGCAAAAGCGAAGCAAAGAATCTGTTCGTTTGAATACATTTATTTTGCAAGACCCGATTCTACCTTAGAAAACATCAACGTTTACGAAATCAGAGAAAAATCTGGCGAGAAAATCTGGGAACAGGCTCCAGTAGATGCCGATATCGTTATTGGAGTTCCTGATTCAGGAGTTCCAGCTGCAATCGGTTTTTCTAAAGCTTCGGGAATACCTTTCCGTCCGGTTTTGATTAAAAACAGATATATCGGAAGAAGTTTCATCGTTCCAACTCAGGAAATGAGAGAAAGAATCGTAAATCTGAAACTAAACCCGATTATTTCTGAGATTAAAGACAAAAGAGTAGTGATCATCGACGACTCAATCGTACGTGGAACAACTTCTAAGAGATTGGTTAAAATTTTAAAAGAAGCAGGTGTAAAGGAAATTCACTTCAGAAGTGTTTCTCCGCCAATCATTGCACCTTGCTATTTAGGAATTGATACCCCATCAAAAGACGATTTGATTTCTGCAAATATGACGACAGAAGAGCTTAGAGCTTATTTAGGAGTAGATTCTTTAGAATTTTTAAGTACAGATAACTTAAAAGAAATTTTAGGTTCTTCAAACCATTGTTTCGGATGCTTCACTGAAGAATATCCGGTAGCGAAAGGAGAAGAAGTAGAATTATTTAATTAAGATTAATTTCTAAATATAAAAAGGTCAGACTTACTAGTAAGTCTGACCTTTATTATTGAAATAAGATTTTTTCTTTTCTTAAAATTTGTAAGCTAAACCTACTTGGAAAGTATTGTTTCTTACAGCATCAGAACCATTTGGTCTGTCTTTAGCAACATCAGTTACACCAGCAACATATCTTGCAGTAATACCAATGTTATCTGTGAAATAATAACCTGCACCAAGACCAATACCTAAGTTGAATGAATTTAAATCATCTTTATAGTTATCAGTTGTTGATGAAGCACCGTTAGATTCGTTTTTAACTTTATTTTTAGCACTTACCATCAATCCAAATTCCGGACCTGCTTCTACATAGAAGTTTGGTACAAAATTATACTGGAACATTACTGGTACTGCAACATAATCTAATTTCGCAGAAGAAGAATATTTAGTACCTAATACAGTATAATCTGCTTTACTTCCGTATTGAGTATATAAAACCTCTGGTTGAATGCTAAAAGATTCTGCTACCGGAATCGTTGCAAACACACCTGCATTAAATCCTATTTTTGATTTTTGATCATCTAATGATCCGTCTTTTGATAATGAAGAAACGTTCATCCCTCCTTTGATACCAAATCTTACGTCAGATGATGATGTTGTTTTAGTTGTAGTGGTTGTCGTTTGAGCAAATGCCAAAGATGTTGACAAAACTGCGATTCCTAAAATTAACTTTTTCATAACTTAAATTTTTTAATATTTTACTAATTCTAATTTTTAAATTTTACTTGTCAAGCTTTTCAGTTTGACGAGTCGTATCTTTCAAATTGTTTGCCAAAACTCAAAGAAAACTAAAAACATAAAAAAACCATTCACAATAGCAAATGGTTTAAATCATAACATTATGAATATTAGATAATTAAATTTTACTTAATTTATATGCTTCGAATAATAATTATTTAAATTTAAATCTAAAAATTTAGTTTAAAACTTAAAATTCACTCAGTTTTTTGTAATAATTGATTGATCTTTGAATATTTTCGGTGCTGCATTCATGATCATAAATACAAGAACCAATCCCCGAAAGCAAAGAAAAATTGATTTTTGCATCTGTATTTTTCTTATCATTCAATAATAAATTGAAAATATCTTCATCTTTAAAATCCCCCAAATCAATAAAGCTGAAATATCTCTGAATATTTTCTATAATTAAATCTGCATCTTCTTTAGAAATTAAACCTTCAAGATAAGAAAGATGGCTTTCGCAAATCATCCCCAAAGCAACCGCTTCACCGTGAAGAATAGGATTTTCACTCTGCAGACATAAACTTTCGATAGCATGACCGATGGTATGACCGAAGTTTAAAGTTTTTCTCACATTTTTCTCATGAAAATCTGCATTCACAACTTCCTGCTTAATTTCCATTGACTGCGGAATGAGAGGCTCAATTCCTGTAGGATCTAAATGTTGCAGCTTTATTAAAGCTTCCCAGTGCTTTTTATCAGCAATTAGCCCGTGTTTTAGCATTTCAGCAAATCCGCTTTTCAGTTCTTTTGCGGGAAGAGTATCTAAAAATCGGGTGTAAGCATATATTTGTTCAGGAAAAGAAAATGTTCCCACCATATTTTTATAATGCATCAGGTCAATTCCTGTTTTACCACCGATAGACGCATCACACATCGAAAGAAGTGTTGTTGGAATATTAATAAACTGAATTCCTCTTTTATAAGTAGAAGCCACAAAACCTCCCATGTCCGTGATCACACCGCCACCAAGATTAATCATTAAAGCTTTTCGGTCGGCTTTCATTTCTGTAAGAATTTCCCAAAGCTGATTGGCGGTTTGAATGTTTTTCATCTCTTCACCCGCTTCAATCTCCAGAATTTCAAAAGAAATATCGGTTTCTAAATTACCTAAAAATATAGGAAGACAATATTCATGAGTATTTTCATCCACTAAAATAAAAATTTTACTGAATGATTTTTCGGTCAGAAATTGATTGAGTTGCGAAAAATTTTCGTCTAATAAGGTAATCATCGTATGATTTTTTTATAATTAAAGCTATACTAAGCTACAAAGTTATGATTCTTAATTTCTAACTCGTAACTAAATTACTATCTTTGCAAAAATATTTAGAATGAGCAGAGACAATAATAATTCAGGGAGACCTAAAAAACCTAGATCTTCAACTAGAAATTCAGACAGTCCTCGTTCTCTTAAATCTGGAGATTCCGGATCAAAACCTTTCAAAAAGTCATTCCCTAAAGCAGGAGAAAGAAATTCTGATTCCAAAAGAAGTGATGATACCAGTTATCAGGCTCGAATGAATAAGAAATATTCAAAAACTGAACAAGAACCTTTTATTACCAGCCAAGGTGAAGACAAGAAGCCTTTCAGTAAATCAACTCCAAGTAGAGGTGGTAGCAGACCCGGTAGTTTTGACGTTAGAGATAAATACGAAAGAGGCAGCCTGAAATATGGAAGAAGACCCGGAACTGAAGGTAACGAAAGAGATCAAGACAAAGCAAAATCTTTTGTACAGAAAAGAAGATTCAAAAAAGTAGAACAAGACGTTCATAAGGATACTATTCGTCTAAACAAATATATCGCCAATTCAGGAATTTGCAGTAGGAGAGAAGCTGATGAGTTAATTACTCAAGGTTTGGTAGAAGTAAATGGGAAAGTAGTGACTGAAATGGGTTACCAAGTTGAAAAAACTGACAAAGTAGTTTTCGACGGACAAAACATTACTCCTGAAAAGCCTGTTTATGTATTATTGAATAAGCCAAAAGGTTATATCTCTACTACAAAAGACGACAAAGCAAGAAAAACGGTAATGGATTTGGTTGCGAATGCTTCTCCATACAGAGTTTTCCCGGTAGGAAGATTAGACCGTTCTACAACCGGAGTTATTCTTTTGACGAATGACGGGCACATGACTAAAAAGCTAACGCATCCATCTTTTGATGCTAAGAAAATTTATCATGTTACCTTAGATAAAAAGTTAACGAATGAAGATATGAAACTTATTGCAGAAGGAATCCGTTTGGATGAAGGTATTGCAGAAGTTGATCAGATTTCATTTATCGAAGGAAAACCTAAAAATGAAATCGGAATCGAAATTCACATCGGCTGGAACCGTGTGATTAGAAGAATTTTCCAAAGATTAGGGTACGAAGTGGAAGCTCTAGACAGAGTAATGTTTGCAGGATTAACCAAGAAAAACATCAAAAGAGGACACTGGAGAATCTTATCTGAACAGGAAGTGAATAACCTGAAAATGCTTTAGTCGAGATACGAGATTAAAAGTTTCGGGTTTTTAATTTAAAATATAAAGACGTTGAAGAAATTCAACGTCTTTTTTTATAATTAAGAAAATGAGTGATTTTTTTAAGTTTCACAACTTATAACTCATAATTTAAAATTTATAACTCAAAAAAATTATCCCAAAATAGTCACTCCTTTTTGCAACATTTCAAAGATAGCATTTTTTCCGTTATCAGGTTTTACATTGACAGCGCGGGTTCCGTTGAAATGCAGACATGTCACATATCCATTGGCTGCTGCATCAGTACAAGTAAATTTCACACAGTAATCTAGTGCTAAACCTACGATTTCCACCAATTGAATTTCGTGATATTTCAAGAAATCATCTAATCCGGTTTTCATAAAATGATTATTGTCTTGAAAACCGCTGTAAGCATCAATTTCAGTATTTTTTCCTTTCTGAATAATGTGAGTTACTTTTTCTCTGTTCAAATCTTTATGAAATTCTGCACCAAAAGTATTTTCTACACAATGATCTGGCCACATAAACTGCGGAACACCATTTAAGATAATGCTTTCACCAATTTTTCTGTTGTTATTGCTTGCAAAACTTTTGTGATTTGCAGGATGCCAATCTTGGGTAAGAATAATTTGATCGTATTGGTTTTCTTCCATCAGAAGATTGATGTAGGGAATCACTTCGTTTGCTCCTGGAACAGCCAAAGCTCCACCTTCACAAAAATCGTTTTGTACGTCTACTATTATTAATGCTTTTTTCATATATAGCTTTCTAATTTCTTATTAATTGATGAAAGTTAGCATTCAAAAATTTGTCCAAAACATGATTATCTGACAAAACGGCATTTTAAAAAATAAAATTGCAATCTGAAAGGCATTTAGAAAGAAAAAACAAACTGTAATAGTTTATCTTTGCATTAAATAATTACTATATGTCATTCGAATCTTTAGGTCTATCACACAATATCATTCATTCTGTTAAAAAATTGGGTTATCTGAAGCCTTTTCCAATTCAGGAGCAAGCTGTACCGGTTATTTTAGAGGGAAAAGATTTGATGGGAATTGCACAGACAGGTTCCGGAAAAACAGCTTGTTTTGTGATGCCGATTTTAGAAAAGTTACAAAATGCGGAGGTTAAAAAAGATCGTAATGTACAGGTTTTAATATTGGTTCCTACAAGAGAATTGGCCATTCAGATTGATGAGGTTTTCAGAGCGTTTACAGACAATTTGAAACGTGAAGTCCGTACAATGGCAGTTTATGGCGGTGTTTCTATCAATCCGCAGATGAAAGGAATGTTTGGTGTAGAAATTCTTATTGCAACGCCTGGTCGTTTGTTAGATTTAATTGATCATAATGCTTTAAGTATTTCCGGAATACAGCATTTGGTGATCGATGAAGCAGATAAAATGTTTCAGTTAGGTTTTGGCGAAGAAATGGATAAACTTTTTGCCATGATGCCCGTTGCAAAACAAACGACTCTGTTTTCAGCGACTTTAAATGATAAAGTTGCTGAAATGAAAGAACGTTTATCAATCAATCCTACCATTATTGAAATAAAAAAAGAGGAAGTAGAAATTGATAATATTGAACAGTTGGCTTATCATGTTTCTCCTGAAAATAAAGGTCCATTCTTAAGATATTTAATTAAAGAAAAGAAGGTTGAGAAAGCTTTAATATTCGTTTCTTCTACAAGATCTGCTGATAATTTGGTTGAAAAATTAAAGAAAAATAAAATAAAAGCCGTTGCAATCCACAGTCAAAAGTCGCAAGGTGCACGTAGAAATAATTTGGAAGAATTTAAAGTAAACGGAGCTCAAATTTTGGTTGCTACAGACTTGATCGGTCGTGGAATTCACATCGAATCTTTACCTTGTGTAATCAATTACGAATTGCCACGTTCGCCTTTAGATTATATTCACCGTATTGGTAGAACCGGCCGTGCGGGAGAAAAAGGAACTGCCATTTCAATTTTAACTGATGATGAATTGCAACATTTCAGAGTGATACAAAAGAAAATGGGTAAGAAAGTGACTTTACAAAGAACGGAGGATATTAATCTTCATGGTTATTAAAGTTTAAATATTTTCTCGCAGATTGAGCGGATTTTTTTCAATTATTTTTGAACTAACCTGTATTTATGAAAGAATTTACAATCGTTAGAGGCTTATTTGATACCAGAAAACGTCAATTGACTATTGATGAGTATTTTTTAAAATTTGAAAATAAAGATCATAATGAAGATTTATTTACGATTATTTCTAAAAACGAAATTATAGGAATTCGTTATGGAATTCATTTCATTAAAGGTTTAGAATTTTATATCGGAAGAGAATATCAAATCTTTATTAAAACTAAATCAGGGAAAGAATTAAAAATATTTTTCAAGCTATTCTATAGAAGAAAATTAAATGAAAAGCATCAGTTATTTTTTGATATTGTGAATGAATTATGGAATCAATATTTTGATGAAATCCTGAATAATTATATTCAGCAATTCAGTAATAGTGAAGAGTTCAATCTTTGCGGAGTTGTTTTCAAAGATACTTGCATACAATTTGATAAGAAAGAAATATCATACCATGATTTAGCTATAAAAAAGTACAGCCATTATTTTATGATTTATTCAGAAGAAAATCAGTACAAAAATAAAATGCTGTATTATCTTAAAGATAACAACGCAGTAATTTTGATCGAATTATTAAATATTATCATTAAAAATGGACAATTTAGAACAGAAAAGATTCCCGATAGGTCGCTTTGAAATTCCTGAAAATATCTGCGACATTAAACTCAATGAATATATTAAAGTCATCAAAGATTTTCCAGACAAATTAAAAAATCTTATTGAAGATTTTAGCGATGACCAATTAGATACGCAATACAGAGAAGGTGGTTGGACAGTAAGACAGCTTGTTAATCACATTGCAGACAGCCATATGAACAGTCTTATCCGTTTAAAATTGGCGCTTACGGAAGACAATCCTATAATAAAACCTTACGACGAAGCAAAATTTGCAGAACTTCAGGATAGTGTGAATATGCCGATAAAACCTGCGATGAGAACTATAAAAGGAACTCATCAAAGATGGACTGTTCTATTAAAAGCTATGACCAATAAACAGTTTGAAAGAACTTTTCATCATCCTGAACACAATGAAAGTTATAATCTGAGAGTTTACCTTGCGAATTATGTTTGGCACTGCAATCATCATTTTGCACATATTGAAAATCTTAGGAAAGAAAAAAACTGGTTGTGAAAAGTCTTCATAACGAGAGTGATTTTAATGAAATAAAGCAGCGAATTGCCCAGCTTTCAGAAACTTCTGAGAGAAAATGGGGAAGTATGAATGTTTCTCAAATGCTGGTTCATTGCGACTTGATCTTACAGATTGCCTTAAAGAAAATCACTCTTCCAACCATTAATTTTCTATTCAAATCGATTGGGATTTTTGTGAAAAGGGAAATGCAGATTTTCAATAACGGAATTCCCAGAAATATGCCTACTTTTAAAAAAGTAATCGTTAATTTTGAATGTAACTTTGAAGAAGCAAGAAACAATCTTTTAAAAAGGTTAGACGAGTATTATCTTGCTTACAAAAATCATCATTTGCCAAATCGACATGAGCTTTTTGGTGAAATGAAAGAGAAAGATTGGGGATTTATGGAATATAAACATCTCAATCACCATTTAAAACAATTTAATGTATGAGTTTTTTAGATAAAATATTTGGCGGAAAACAGGAACAGGGAGAAACAAAATCTTTCTGGAAAACGATAAAGTCTGAAGAAGATTTAGAAAAAGCAATCAAGCAATCTTACGAAAATAGAGTAGCGGTCTTCAAACATTCTACAAGCTGTTTTATCAGTAAAACGGTTTTGAAAAATTTTGAAAAAGAAATAGAAAATTCAGACGAACAAAATGTAAGTTTTTATTTCCTGGATCTTTTGGCATTCAGACCGATTTCTAACAAGATTGCTGAAGATTTTGGGATTCGTCACGAAAGCCCGCAATTGATTGTTATAGAAGATGGAAAAGCCATCAACAACGCATCACATCAGGATATTTCTTTAAGCCAGATTGTATGAGCAATATAAACGAATATTTAGCAAAAGTTTTTGAAGTTCCTGCTGAAAAAGTAAATTTATGCAGCATTCAGTATGAAATGAAAAAAGTAGGGAAGCACGAAATGCTTTTACAAGAAGGCCAAGTGTGTCGAAATACTTTTTTTGTTGAAAAAGGACTTCTAAGAATGTATTCTATCGATAAAAACGGGAAAGAGCACGTGATACAGTTTGCTCCTGAAAATTGGCTGATTGGTGACCGAAGCAGTCTTTATTTTAATGAAAAATCCCGATACTATATTGAAGCTGTGGAAGATTCTGAAGTATTATTTTTGCAGCCGGATTTTTTTAGCAAACTTTTGGAAGAATTCCCCAATACAATTGAAAAAAATGATTTGATTATTCAGAAACATGTAAAAAGTTTGCAGGATAGAATCAATTCTTTGTTGGGAGAAACAGCGGAAGAACGCTATTTAAAATTCATCAAAATGTATCCAGATCTTTTACTGAGAGTTCCGCAATGGATGATCGCTTCTTATCTGGGAATTACTCCTGAAAGCTTAAGCCGTGTGAGAAAAGAACTGGCAAAAAAGAATTTTGTTACTGATAAATAATCTTTAGTTTAAGATGAAAATATAATCACCACACCAAACAACTAATCATTGTTGAGTGTGGTGATTATTCTATTTAGGTATTCCTGTTCCCGTAAAACTTTTTCATAAGATTGTTTCGCATAAGAAGGTGACAGCTGATAACCATCAGAATGAAGATGATAACTGTCGTTCTCAACATATCCCGTAAAATTCACCGTATATTCATGGATAAATTTATCAATTACCTTCTTTTTGATTTCACAAATTGTATTATTCTTTATTTTTTGTAAAGAATTTAAAATAAAAGACTTATCTCCGGTAAATTGAATTACCTGAGTAATCATTGCAAAATTACTCAAAGGTTTGTTACTCTTTTCATTTACAACAGCGTGCGGGTCATCTTCGAATATCATGATCTTATAGTTTTTAAAAGTAAAGGAATATATTAAAATCAAACAGTAGCGTTACCTTCTACACCGTCTGAATTATCGGTTTTATTTCCTGTAACTGCAGCAGCTACAAAACTTAGAAGACTTACGAGTTTTCCAGCTTTAGTATCCCAATAATAAGTGTCTTTCGGCGTTACACGGATAATTGAAACATTCGGATCATCTTTTCCGTCAAACCAAGCATTTGCCATTGCAGACCATTTTTCTTCAATGGTCGATCTGTCTTTATAAATAACAGCTTCACCAAATATAGAAAGATATTCTGAATCTGAGTTGTTCATGAATAAAAGTTGCACTCTTTTATCATCTTTTATTTCAAAATTTTTGTTGCTGGCTTCACTGCTGATAAACCATAGATTTCCGCTTTCATCAGTTTCCTGAAGACCCATCGGTCGGGTATTGATAGGCAAACTTTCAAGGTTGGTGCAAAACATACAGATCTTAGCTCTTTCTGAAAGTTCCTTGATTTTTTTTACAGCTTCTGTGTTATTCAAATTTTCTGTTGACATAATAATTATATTTTGTAATTGTGGTGTGTATTTTAGGATCAATAATCCTTCGGTTATTGGTCTCTTCAAAAACCTAACCAAAAATATAAAATCTGTAATAAAAAATTAATTTACATGTAAAAAAGATGAAATATAAAGATTATAAAGAAAAATCAAATAACATTAACTAAAATTTATGATTGAAATCATAAACAAACCAATTACTTTATTGTATATTTGATTGTTAAGCTTTATTTGATAGATTACATTTATTGATTTTGTAAGCTTATCATCATTCACAGCATAAAAACCTCTGAAAAGATTTCTCTATTAAAAAGTACTGAAATTCAGTAAAATATTTAAGTGTTGACATTATTTTGAATGTAGGCAATAGCTCATTTAAACCTTGTTACTTCCCTAATATTTACTTATATCTTTTGTGAAGATTACCATCACAGCTCATCTTAAAGTTAGATTTGAGTCTTATAAGCTCTATTTTTAAATTTAATGCAGTAAAACCTAAATTGTATTTTAAATCTCTAAAGCCATGATTATGGCATAAAATATGTGTTGACACAATTTTGAACAGTAAAAACATATAGAAAAAATACTGTAGTAAATGATAAAAATTTTTATGCCATGAAAACAATAAGCTGTATGAAGATTGATGAGCAATTGCTGCGATCTTACAATGCTGAAATTAAAATCTACAAAGAAAAAGAACTTATTTTCAGAGAAGGAGATTCGCCGAATTTTTACTATCAAATCATAGAAGGCGTTGTAAAAGTGAACAATTTTAATGACGATGGAAAAGAATTTATTCATAATATTTTAGGAAATGGGCAGAGCTTTGGGGATGCGCATTTATTCATAGAAAAAAAATATACGGTGAATGCTTATGCTCTGAAGCCTTCAACAGTTATAATACTGCCAAGAAAAAACTTCATTAATCTGGTAGAAGAACATCCTCATGTTTCTTTGGAAATGAATGCCTGTTTATCACATCGCCTTTATTTTAAAATGAAAATGATTCATGACATGGTTTCACAACAGCCTGCGGCAAGAATTCTTGGTCTTTTTAATTATCTGAGAAGTTATACGGATTGTGAAGATCAGCATGCATTTAATATAAAGCTTACTAGGCAACAAATTGCCGATCTTACAGGTCTACGTGTAGAGACGATCATTAGGACCATCAAAAAAATGGAAAAAGAAAATCTGCTGAAGATTGAAGACAGAAAAATATATTATTAAAAAAATGACATGACTCAAATCATAAATTAATTGGTCATGCGCAAAGTAAATTTGAAATATTCTACCATAGAATAAAAATTGAGCAATTACACCAACATCAACCACCTAAATTAATCCTCATATGAAAAACAGAAACATCATATTTCACAGAATAAGATTTTAAAATTTGCAGTTTTTTAATCTCAGATTCCAACAGTAACCACAGTCTTTTATTCATAACTTCTTTCATTATTACCTCTTTTGTGGAGGAAGAGGTAATTTTTTACAGAATATTTTAGAGTAGATAAATTCACAAAAGTTTTTACCTGCGCTTGAAAACTGATGGTCTCCATTACCTTGAAAAATACAGGAATATCTCGCAACTTAAACCAAATCTTATGGAATTTCAACAAAACTTACTTAACTATATCAGCGAATCATTAATTACAACCAATGAAACGATTTCTATCGCTGAAAGTGTAACTTCAGGGCTTTTTCAGCTCGCTTTTTCCCAAATGCCGAATGCATCATTGTTCTATAAAGGCGGAATTACCGCTTATACCTTAGATCAAAAAGTTAAACTTTTAAATGTTGATGAAAATGAAGCCGATCTTTGCGACTGTGTCTCTGATAAAATTGCGGAAACCATGGCCCTCAGTGTAGCAAAACTATTCGAAACCGACTGGTCTATAGCGGTTACAGGCTACGCCAACCCAATTAGAAGTTCAACGTATAAAATATTTTCATACTATTCTTTTGCCTACAAAGGTGAGATCATTTTATCTAAAAAATTAGAACTTCACCCGAAAACACAGGCTTTGGGAGCGCAGGAATATTATACCGAATTTATTTTAGGCTGCTTTAAAAGTGAAATCAATAAGCTTTTAATTTTAAAATAAAGGACGATCTTTGTATTTTAAGATTAAACAAAATCCAAATAAAGAATATTTTTAAACTTAGAACCTGTTTAAAAATTAAGTTTATTTTTAACATTAAGGAATTAAGACCTATTAGCTTAAATAACTAAAATTCTTAATGTTAAAACAAGAATAAACAAAGTTTATTTTAATTTAGAAAAAGGTTATAATAAAAATATTGAATAAGTTTTAAACACGCTCTTAATAAAAAATCTTTCTGTTTTGGATCTTCAAGATCCCTTCTTTTTCCATGCTTTTTATTACTCTGATTACGGTTTCTACGCTCAATCCGGTAAGAGAAGCGAGCTGTTGTCTGGTTAAAAGGATTTGTATTGCATCTTCTGATTTGTCATGGTGATGGTCTTTAAGATAAGTCATCAAAGTTAAAAGTTTTTGGGCAGGTTTTTGAAAAGCCATACTCTGCATCATCAAAAACTTGTAATGCATATGCTCAGAAAGACACTGTATGATTCTAAAATATTTTTCAGGATGCTGTTTCAAAAATTGAAAATATTGCGCTTTCGATAATCTTATAATTTCAGACCCTTCTACTGCAACCGCATTTACAGGATATGTTTTTTCTGTAAAAAGTGACGATAGACCAACACTTTGACCTCGTGAGAATATTCCTTGAATAAACTCTTTACCTTCTTCATTATAATTATTTAATTTAATTTTTCCTTTTGAGATCAGGAAAAAAAAGCAGGGAACTTCACCTTCAGAAAATATAAGATCATCAGGATCGTAAGTTTTCAGATCTGCTCCAAAAGAAAATAATTCTTCTTCATTTATCATATTATTGGGATTAATTCTATCTAAAAATCCCATTCAAATGTTAAAAAACATCCAAATGTTCAGATTTTTAGAGGTGTAAAGAAAGAATAATTTTATGCAAAAGTGAATTATTTACATACCACACAGATACCACATTAGATATTAAACAGATAATATTTTACTTATCTTAAAAATATAAATGTTGATTAGAATCATAAAAAGCAATATGAAAATTCTGATACATTTGAATCTGGAATCTTAAAAACGATGATTCTTGATTAAGAATAAAAAAAACTGATAATAAGAACGTTAATCAAATCAGACCTTTACCCGAAGTTTTTGATAATGATAGAGAAAAATTCTGCCACATTATGAATAGAAATATAGAAACTACACAAAACTTTAACGCAGAAAACTACAGCGCAAAAATCTTGGACGACGAAGAGATCATTAGACTTGCAAAACAAAATTCGCCACGTCTTTTAAGTAAATTTAAATCTGCATACCCTGAGTTTTTTGAAAATTTGTCTGCAATTAATGCAAATCTTCAAAATTCAGAAATTATTTTTTGTATTTATCTCAAGTTGAGATTGAGTACAAAAGAAATCGCCATTTATACCTTTGTAACACCAAAAGCCATTCAGAATAGAAAAAACAGATTAAGAAAAAAGCTTACAATATCTTCCGATACTGATATTTATAAATGGTTTGATCAATTGTAAATATTATATCTCATAGATCTCTGAATCTGTAAAAACATAAAATCTTCCTTTTTTAGGGAGATTTTTTGTATCTAATCCTGTAAATTCGCTGAAAGCCGGAAGCAATAATTGATCTTCTGTAATTACAAAACAGGGAAGTTTTATTTTTTTAACCATAGAATTGATAACAAAACCCGGATGAATATGACCTGTAATCTGAAATTCATTTCTATTTTTATCGAAATCGTGAACAAAAGAAATTTTATCAATTTCTAAAAAATTAGATCTTGAATTTAAACACAATTTTTTATCTAAAGTTTTTGAAATTCTGTCGTGATTACCTTCTATCAAACAGAATTTAATGTTTGGATGTTGATCTTTCCACTCACAAAACTGATCAACATCAGAATTATCTCCTGCATGCAATAAATCACCGACAATAATAAATTTATCGGGCTGAAAATACTCAATTAAAATTGATAATCTTTCCAAATCATTTTTCATGATCTGGTTGGCCAAAGCAATTCCGTTTTTACGGAAATGTGCCGTTTTACCTACATGCAAATCCGAAAAAATCAATGCTTTTTCTTTTTCCCAAAACAGAGCACGCTGATTGGTCAAAGTAAAAGTTTGGTTTTGAATATTTATATTTTTAGTTGCTATTTTCATTTTGAAAGGGTTAAATTATGTTTCTATTGACCCATTTTGTTTGATAACAAACTTCGCAGCCCGACCTGAGTGAAGCTCTTTTTGTGCAGCAAAGCGAAACAAAAAAGCGGGAACGGAGGGCGGATAAGCTGCCCAAATAAATTAAAGATCATTTTATATTTCTTCCCGATTGTTTGATCAGCTTCTGAATTCTCGCATCCAAGCTTTCACTTGTTAAAGTTTGTCGTAAACTATCTACTTTTATCGGGAAACTCAAAGGCGTAAATTTATTGGAATATTTTAAAATAAGCTTAGATCTTTCAATCCGTTTAAAAGCTTCTACCAAACGTTGTTCCTGCAATTGCATATTGAAAACTTCGGTATAGGCTTGTCTCACAAGAAAATGATTCGGATTATGATCCTCCAATACTTTAAAAATTAATCCTGCCGAGCTTTGTAAAGCTTTATTCGACCGTTGCTGTCCCGGAAAATTCTGTACAACCATTCCCGAAATTACTGCAATATCCCTGAATTTCCTTCTTGCCATTTCAGCCGAATTAATGCTAGAAATTACATCAGTCATCAGATTATCCCGGGTTAAGATTTTCTCCAGACCCTCTTCATTTACAGGAATTTCTTTATCGCTAAATAATTCAAAACCATAATCATTCATTGCCATAGAAAAGGAAATCGGAGCTAATTTTGAAATCCTGTAAGCAATTAAAGCAGCCATCACTTCGTGAACCAAACGACCTTCAAAAGGGTACATAAACAAATGATAACCTTCTCGGTTTTTAATCATTTCCACCAAAAATTCATCTTCTTTCGGAATGTGCGACCGCTCTTCCTGATCGATCAATAAGGGATGTAAAAATTTAAGTTCTTTTTCTGTAGCTTTCGGATTTAATGCTCCGGATAATTTTTCTCTTAGAAAACGGCCTAAATTTGAACTTAAAGGTAATCTTCCGCCCAGATAACTTGGAGCCATTGCTTTTCCTTTAGAAGCACGCACAAAGACCGTCATATCTTTTACCATCGCCACTTCCAGAACTCTTCCAGCCAAAATAAATTTTTCTTCTTTTTTCAGCCTTGAAATAAAATATTCTTCAACCATTCCGATATATCCGCCGGAGATAAATTTCACTTTCAGCATGGCATCACTTACAATCGCACCCATATTCATCCTGTGAAGCATTGCAATTTTTCTTAAAATGACTTTATGCAAACCATCTTCCATTACCACAACTTTATGATATTCTTCATAGTTTTTCAGCGCACTTCCGCCAATCGTGAGAAAATCGATGATCTCTTTCCATTCTTCGTCTCTTATTTCCTGAAAAGTATAAACCTGTTTGATTCTTTCGTATGTTTCTTCAGGAAAAAATCCGTCACCAATTGCTAAAGTCATTAGAAACTGAACCAAAACATCAAAGCATAAAACCTGCGGTTCACGAGGTTCAATTACATTTTGTTTAACGGCTTCTTTCAAAGCGGAAACTTCTATCAATTCTAAAGAATGCGTAGGAACACAATAAATTTTTGACGTTTCGAAAGGGGAGTGACCGCTTCGTCCAGCGCGTTGCAGAAACCTTGCAACACCTTTCGCAGAACCGATTTGTATTACAGTATCAACAGGTTTAAAATCAATCCCTAGATCTAAAGATGAGGTAGAAACAACTGCTTTTAATTTTCCTGAACTTAAATTTTCTTCAATCCAAATTCGCAAATGTGCATCGATCGAGCTGTGATGAATAGCTATTTGTCCGGCAAAATCTGGATAAGCATCGAGCAATAATTGATACCACATCTCACTCTGACTCCTTGTATTGGTAAAAACAATTGTCGATTTAGATCCTAAAATAATCGGAACCACTTTATCTGCCAATTTATGACCGAGATGTCCTGCCCACGGCAAAATCTCTACTTCATCTGGAAAAACCGAAATAATATCGATCTTTTTATGCTGTTTAGCAGTGATCTTTGTTTTCTTTATATCGTAAGGGATCAACACTTCCATTGCTTCATCAAGATTTCCAATTGTCGCAGTGATCCCCCAAATTTTTAATTTCGGAACGTATTTCCTCAATTGAGAGATCCCTAATTCAACAATTACTCCACGTTTCGAGCCCAATAATTCGTGCCATTCATCGATAACAATACTTTGCAGGTTTTGGAAGAATCTCTGATGATCTTTTTGTCCGAGAAGCAGATGTAAGCTTTCAGGTGTTGCCACTAAAATTTCCGGCATATTTTTGACCTGTTTCTGTCGTACTTTTGGGTCTGTATCGCCGTTTCTTACCCCAACCAGCCAATCTAAACCAATTTCGTCAATAGCTTCCTGCATTGCTTTCGCAATATCTTTTGAAAGAGATCGAAGCGGTGTGATCCAGATCATTTTTAATCCTTTCTTATATTTTTCAGGATGATTTAGAAAATCAGAAATTAAAGCTAAAAAAACGGAATAGGTTTTCCCAAAACCTGTAGGTGCAACGACCATTCCGCTGTAACCATTTCCGAATTTTTTCCAAGTATCTATTTGAAATTTGAATGGAGAAATCGATTTTTCCATCATCCAGTTTTGAATGATCTTAAAGCCGTTGGTATTTTCGAAGTTGCTCAAATTTTATTAATTATTATTTATAAACGCAAAGAGCGCAAAGATTTTTTGATATTCTACTACATATTTTTCGTTCGCAAAGGCGTTTCACTCAGCTACGATAATCTGCTATCATTTGCTGAACGAAGTGCCTTTGCGAACGGAAATGTTTTCAATATTTTAAAAATTAAACTTTGCGCGCTTTGCGTTTAAATTTA
>NZ_LELA01000001.1 GCF_001677955.1 Chryseobacterium sp. BGARF1 | reverse complement strand
TTTTTATTTAACCACAAAAGAGGCAAAAGATTTAGATACTTTTATCTAAAGTTGATGAGTACAAAGAAAAAAGCACACAAAAATCTTTAAAAATCTTTGATTTTTTATTCTTTTGAGAACTTTGATTATTAATAATAGCTTTATAATTATCTTTTGTTCCTTTTGTGGTTAAATTTCAAATTAGTTTAAACAGCTTTTTTGTTAAAACTCATAATCGACAACTCTAAACTTCTAACTATTTTTCCTATTTTAGCTAAGCAAAATACTATCTATGATTGACAATATTAATGTAAGAGTTTATGCATGCGTTGTAAAAGACAAAAAAGTTCTTACGCTTTTTGAAGAATATGCAGGTGAAGCCTTAATGAAATTTCCGGGCGGTGGATTAGAATACGGAGAAGGATTGACAGATTGCCTGAAGCGAGAATTTGAAGAAGAGCTAAATGTACATATAGAAGTAATAGAACATCTTTATACACAGGAAGATTTTTTGGTTTCGCGCTTCAAAGAAAACGAGCAGCTTCTTACTATATATTATATGGTAAACATCATTAATGAAGAAGATTTCATTATTATGGATCCTTGTATTGAAAAAATAGACTGGATTTCTATCGACTCAGTTGAAAATCCTTTTAGTCTACCTATCGATAGAATTGTTTTCGATAAATTGAAAGAAAAATTCCTGTAAATATTTACAGGAATTTTTCTTTTTTATTTAGAAACTTTAAAATCATTTGCTCCAGGATAGGGTTGTAAATAACCAGAATTCCAGTTAGATTGCAAAAGTGATTCTAAGAACTCATCTGTTCTATTCTTATGAGGATTGTAAGGCTCTTTCAAATCAATATCTGCCATTTTGCCTTTTACATTCCACCAAAATGCACTCCATCCACCACGTAATTCTCTAATGATTTCGAAAACATTTTTCCCAGTTCCTCTATTCATTAATTTAGCAAAAACCTGACCTTCAGTTGTCGTCAAGTCCCGCAATTGCTTTTCATACTGGTCAGCCAACATATTTTGTCTGTCTTTTACATATTTTCTTTTGGCAGCGCTATCCAAATTATTCATTTCGCCCTGAATATCTCTATATTGTTGCAAAGCAGTTAGAAATAAAGGATAAACCCTATATAATTTCTTATTTAGAAAAAAGTAATAATTTTTATCGAGTTGATTATTGAATTTTGGTTTATTTAAAAGCACCAACTCATCCATTACAACAACAGTTTCACCGTTGATTTCGTAGAATTTAGCTTTTTGCCTTGCATCATAATAATATTTATTACCAAACTCATCTGTTCTCAGTTCTTCCGGCGGATACTGACTGAGAGGCTTTATACTTATAGAATCTTTCTGCTGCCCAGAAACACCAATCACAAAAAACAAGAGAAAAAGGCAGGCAATTTTATGAAATTTCATTATTTTTACACGTATTATAACAAAATTTGACAACAAAAATCATTCCCTTTATATGAAATTCGAAAAGAAATCTTTGAAATTTTTAGAGAAATATTTAAACACTTCATCACCAACCGGTTATGAACATGATGGGCAAAAAGTCTGGATGGATTATATCACACCTTATGTAGATAAAGTGGAAGTTGACCACTATGGAACCTGCTATGGAATTATCAATCCTGAAGCAGAGTTTAAAGTGGTTATTGAGGCACATGCCGATGAAATCTCTTGGTATGTAAACTATATTACCGATGACGGATTAATCTATGTAATCAGAAACGGAGGTTCAGACCAAACCATTGCACCTTCTAAAATCGTTCACATTCATGGTGAAAAAGGAATTGTAAAAGGAGTTTTCGGATGGCCGGCAATTCACACTAGAAGCGCCAACCAAAATGAACCTACTCCGAAAATTGACAATATTTTTATCGATTGTGGAGCAATCTCAAAACAGGAAGTTGAAGATTTGGGAATTTTCGTCGGATGTATGATTACCTATCCTGATGAATTTTTCGAAATGAACGACCGCTATTTTGTCTGCAGAGCTTTAGATAACAGAATCGGTGGATTTATGATTGCAGAAGTTGCAAGACTCTTAAAGGAAAACAAAAAACAGATTCCTTTCGGTTTATACATCACCAATTCAGTACAAGAAGAAGTTGGTCTTTATGGAGCAGATATGATTGCAGATACTATAAAACCTAATATTGCAATCGTTACAGATGTTACTCACGATACAACAACACCAATGATTGAAAAGAAAAAAGAAGGCGATCAGAAATGTGGTGACGGTCCGGTTGTATTTTTCGCTCCAAGTGTACATCACACGATCAGAGAACTGATTATTGACACTGCAAAAACCAAAAAAATTCCTTTTCAAAGAGCAGCAGCAAGCAGAGCAACAGGCACAGATACAGATGCTTTCGCTCATTCTAATGGTGGCGTACCAAGTGCTTTGATTTCCTTACCTTTGCGCTACATGCATACAACAGTAGAAATGGTTTCTAAAGAAGATGTCGGAAACGTGATTCAACTGATTTACGAAACACTTCTGAAGATAAAACCAGAAATGAAACTGAAATATCATTAAAAAAGAAGTTAGAAATTAGATCTTAGAATTTAGTTTAAAAACTAATGATTGATTTCTAATATTTAGCTTCTAATAATATCTAACATCTAAGTAAAGTAAAAATGAAAACGAAGCTTATTGCTCCTTCCCTTTTATCTGCAGACTTTGGGAATCTGCAAAGAGACATTGAAATGCTAAACAATTCTCAAGCCGACTGGTTACACATTGATGTAATGGATGGAAGATTTGTCCCTAACATTTCGTTCGGTTTTCCGGTGATGAAAACAATCCAACAACACGCAAAGAAATTTGTAGATGTACATTTGATGATTGTAGAACCTGAAAAATATGTTGAAGAATTTATCGATTATGGGGCAGATCTTGTTTCTGTACATTACGAAGCTTGCACACACCTTCACAGAACAATCAATCTTATCCAAAGTAAAGGAGCAAAAGCTGGAGTTGTTCTTAATCCTTCTACTCCGGTTTTGATGTTGGAAGATATTATCGCAGATGTAGATTTGGTATTATTAATGAGCGTAAACCCGGGTTTTGGAGGTCAAAAATTTATCGAAAATACTTACAAGAAAATTGCTGAGACCAAAGACCTTATTTTAAGCAATAATTCTACAGCACTTATTCAAGTGGATGGTGGAGTAAATTTAGATAATGCATCTAAGTTATTTGAAGCAGGTGCTGATGTTCTAGTTGCAGGAAATGCTGTTTTCTCAACAGAAAATCCTGAAAAAACAATCGAGCTTTTAAAAATTTAAATAAAAAAAGGCAGTTTAATCAACTGCCTTTCTTCCCACTGCTGAGAGAGTAATTATATGGTTGTTAGTTTTCACTGTTTTTGATTCGGATATCAGAAAAATATGATTCTCTGTTTTTATTAGCATAAAGATGGTAAAATATAAAACACCAACCTATCCGTAAAAACACTGAAATTTTAAATAATAAGCATTTATTTTAGTTTTTCTTCTAAACATATCGCAAACTGAATTAGCAAAACAACAAACAAAACACGATTAATTAGAATGAATCTAAATAATATCAATTCTGAAAGAACATTTTTTTCATGATTTTTCAGGAGGACAAAATGACAGATAATTGCCTCTCCAAATAATATCAAAAAAAATCCGGAATAATTTCCGGATTTTTTTTCGTAAAGTTTTAATTAAAAAATCTCTCTTCCTGAAAAATGGAATTGAGCTTCAATTAATGCATTTTCGTTAGAATCAGAACCATGCACTGCATTCTCTCCAATGCTTCTAGCAAACATTTTTCTGATAGTTCCTTCTGCTGCTTCAGCAGGATTGGTAGCACCAATTAAAGTTCTAAAGTCTTCAACAGCATTGTCTTTTTCCAAAACAGCTGCAACGATAGGTCCAGAGCTCATAAAATCAACTAATTCACCGTAAAAAGGTCTTTCTGCGTGCACTTCATAGAATTTTTTAGCATCAGCAACAGTAAGTTGAGTTAATTTCAAAGCTTTGATTTTAAACCCACCCTCTGAGATCTTTCCTAAAATAGCTCCGATATGACCGTCAGCAACCGCATCTGGCTTAATCATTGTAAATGTAATGTTTGACATAACTATATATTTTTTTAATGGCGCAAAATTACAAAAAATATCCAAAATATAATTTTAATTTAATTTTAACATTAAATAACTTTTATTAAGAAATTTTAAAAACATTTTTGGCACAGTAATTGCAATTACTAATTCGATTCTCATGTTTAATTTGAGTTTTCATGGTTATTAGTTTTTACCCAGCTTCGGCTGGGTTTTTTTATTTACAATAAAAAGTCAATTTAATTATGCAATTCGCAATCGTAAAACAATATACAAGTAAGTACAATAAATTATTGCTTCAATATGAATTAAAGCAATAATTAGATTTTTTAAAATAAGGTAAGAATTATTTAGTTGCGAGCGTTTTCTTCCGCTTCATCCATAAGCTTAACATAGGTAGAATATCTTGTCGCTTGAATTTCACCAGTTTCTAAAGATTCCAAAACGGCACACTTTGGCTCATTTACGTGAAGACAGTTATGATATTTACACTTTTCTCTCTTTTTGAATATCTCAGGAAAATAATGTTGTACTTCTTCTTTTTCAATGTCAATCATGGCAAATTCACGTACACCAGGGGTATCAATAACATTTCCGCCAAAATCCCAAAAGTGCATCTGCGCAAAAGTGGTGGTATGTTTTCCTTTTAAATGAGTGTCTGAAATTTCGGAGGTTCTCAAATTAAGATTCGGCTGCATCGCATTGACCAATGTAGACTTTCCACAACCTGAATGCCCGAAAAACACTGAGGTTCTATCTTTCAACATCTCAACAAGACTATCCAGATTAAGCTTAGAGTAAGAAGATATTTCTAAGGAATCATATCCAATTTCATTGTATAGAAATTCAATATCTTTTATAATTTCAGATTCTTCATCTGACAAAACGTCCATTTTATTAAATAAAATAAGTGGCTTTATATTATAAGCTTCACAGCAAGCAAGAAACCGGTCAAGAAAACCGAGAGATGTTTCAGGATGCTTTAATGTGAAGATAAAACACGCCAAATCAATATTCGACGCAATAATGTGCGCTTCTTTTGAAAGATTTACAGATTTTCGAATCAGATAATTTCTGCGGGTTTCGATTTTTGTAATCCATGCAACATCGTCTTGTTCCAACTGAAATTCAACAAAATCACCAACGGCCAAAGGATTGGTAAGCCTGGTTTTTATCAATTTAAATTTCCCACGAATTCTCGCTTCAAAAATTTTTCCGGTTTCCGTTTCCAAAACCTGATACCAGCTTCCTGTAGATTTAATGATTTTTCCTTTCATACTATGAGTGCAAATATAAGGAATTAGGTTTTAGATAATAGGATTTAGTTTATATCCAATTTGCTTAGTTACAAATTCTAAACCCTATCATCTTTATTTCAACCCAATTTATCTATTAATCATAATGTTGTTTTGAACTTCAATAGATTCTTCATGAATTGCTTTAAAAACTTTTTCAATAAAATCTTGCGACATTCCTGTTTCTGAAGCTTTCTGTGCGGCATATTCAGTAATTACTTTCCAACGGTCTGGCTGGAAAATAGCAATATCATTTTCTTTTTTCAGTTTTCCGATTTTTTCAGAAATTTTCATTCTTTGAGAAAGTAATTCAATCACTTGAAAATCTAAATCAGAAATTAAAGTTCTATGTCTTCCCATTTCATCATCAAAACCTGCCAAGCCAGTACTTCTAACTTTCAGATTAGAAATCATCTCACCTAAAACTTCCGGAGTAATCTGCTGCGAAGCATCACTCCACGCTTCATCAGGATTACAATGCGATTCAATAATAGCACCCTGGTAGCCAACATTTAGTGCTTCCTGAGTAATTCCTGCCAATCCGGTACGGTTTCCACAAATATGTGAAGGGTCAATTAATATAGGGATATTAGGAAACTGACTTTTAAAATCTAGAGCAATCTGCCAATTTGGATTATTTCTATATTTTGTTTTTTGGTATGTAGAAAATCCTCTATGAATTGCTCCTAAATTCTTAATATCTTGCCCTAAAAGCCTTTCTAAAGCACCAATCCATAGCGCTAAATCAGGGTTTACGGGGTTTTTAACTAAAACTATTTTTTCAGTTCCTTTTAAAGCTTCTGCAATCTCCTGAACTGTGAAAGGGTTTACCGTAGAACGCGCGCCAATCCATAAAATGTCAACATCAGCTTTCAATGCAGCATCAACGTGATGAGCATTAGCCACCTCTGTTGCAGTTTTGAAGCCATATTCTTCCTTTACTTTTTTTAGCCAGTTTAAACCAATAACACCAACTCCTTCAAAACCATTCGGCTTGGTTCTTGGCTTCCAAATTCCTGCACGAAAAATAGGAACTTGCGTATTTGTTTCTTTAATTCTTTTTGCAGTTTCCAGCATTTGTTGTTCGCTTTCCGCACTACATGGTCCTGCAATAATAAGTGGCTGTTGGAACTGATTAATCCAGCTGTTTTCCAAATCTTTTAAATTCATATCGTTTTATATTTATATTTTTAAATTAGAGTCAATAGTATATGTATTATAAAATTACTTTATAATTCTTTCAAAAAAATGTCGTTCAAAAATTGTTGTGAAATCAGGAATCTAAAAGTGAATCCTTATATTTTTTAAGAAAGAAATTAAATTAGCTATACCAATAAAATCGATAATAACTTCTAAAATTTCTATAATAAAATGTAGCAAAAGAAAGATAACCGCTTAAGAAATAAGCAGGTATAAAACTGATTGTTTGAGTAAAATCAGGCGTATATGTAAACTTGGAATGTTCCAATTTTTATACTGTATTTATCTTTGTCTTTGTAAATATTTAGCAAAGATATAAAAATTATGACAAATCAAACCTCATTAAATCATCCAAATCTTTTAAAAGTGGATTCATCTCAATAAATTTCTCAAAAATTTTCTTTTTCGTCATGATTTCAATCTTAAGGTTTTCGTGGTCTTTATTAAATTCAAAAACGATAGAATGATTGTTTACTTTATGTTTAAAATGATTAAAAAACTCGATGCTTATTTTATCAAATTCTATTTTCGCAGAGTCTGAAGGATAAGAAATCTGAATCGTTTTCTCATCCATTTTATGAAGCTTAAAAGCTTTTATTGCATTAAAGATTACTGGGTCTTTGGTACGGAGCTGCTTCAAAAGTTCGGTCCATTCATTTTGAACGTCGGTCTCAGTAAAATGATGTTCTGGAAGATTACCAGTATTTATAATGACGGTTTTTTCCGTTTCTTCAGATTTTTCTTCTTTATTCAGAAAAGAGTTAATACTAAACCCTGAAGAAAGATTAGGTTTTGATAAAGGCTTTGAAGCTTTAGCAACAGGTTGTGAAGTTTGTTCAGGTTCAGTAACTTTAGCCTGAACTTTTACCTCTTCTACTTTCTTTTCCTGAACTTGAGTTGGTAATTTAACATCCTGTTTCTCCTGAAGAAATGGAGCTAGTATTATGAACTTTTTTTTTTAGCTATTTCGCCACCGGCTGAAAGAGAAGATAATTGCATCAAGGCAATTTCTACGGTAAGTCTAGGATTTTTTGAGTTTTTATAATTGATATCTGCATGATTGCAAATTTCAATTCCGTCGATGAGATTTTGAGGACTCCATTTTTGCCCTTGCTCAACAAATTTTACTTTAGTCTGCTCTCCTACTTCAATTAAATCTATTGTTGAAGAATTTTGAGCCATCATCAAATCGCGGAAATGGTTTCCAAGTCCGGCAATAAATAAATGAGGGTCAAAGCCCTTTTTTACAATTTCATTAAAAGCAAAAAGGATTTCGGGAATTTTATTTTCTTTAGCAAAATCAACAATTTTCAAATATTGATCGTAATCTAGAATATTAAGAACTTCAGCGGCTTTGGCAAGGGTAATATTCTTTTGAGAAAATGTAGAAAGTCTGTCAAAAATCGAAAGGGCGTCTCTTAATGCTCCATCAGCTTTTTGGGCAATCAGATATAATGCATCATCTTCATACTTTACATTTTCTTTTTCAGCAATACCCCTCAAGTGATTCTGAATATCAAGAATGGTAATTCTTTTAAAATCATAAATCTGACAACGCGATAAAATGGTAGGAATGATTTTATGCTTTTCGGTCGTTGCTAAGATAAAGATTGCATGAGCAGGCGGTTCTTCTAAAGTTTTAAGAAAAGCATTAAATGCAGCAGAAGACAGCATGTGCACCTCATCAATGATATACACTTTGTACTGACCAACCTGGGGTGCAAAACGTACCTGATCTATCAGTTCACGAATATCATCAACAGAATTGTTGGATGCTGCATCGAGCTCATAGATATTGTAAGCAAAACCATCCTCAGAGACAGAGCCGTCTTTTTCATTGATTTTTCTTGCCAGAATTCTGGCGCAAGTCGTTTTACCAACGCCACGCGGACCGCAAAACAAGAGTGCCTGCGCCAACTGGTTTTCTTCAATGGCGTGCTCTAAAGTATCTGTAATATGAGATTGTCCAACAACAGTATCAAACTGTTGAGGACGGTATTTTCTTGCAGATACGATAAAATTTTCCATTGCCCAAAAGTAAGAAATATAGTTTTAATTTAAAAATTTTAGCTTCCAAATTTTAGTAAACTCTTTATTACTTTTGGGTAACAGGATATTATTTGCTGTAAGCGTAGTCAATAATATCTACCAAAGCTTTTTCAATTTTCTTTCGTCCTTCTTCAGTTTTCATTTCTATTCCGCAGAAAGTAGATCCATTGTGGCCTGTATAAAGATTCAAGTGATAAATTCCAGCTACTAAAATAGCAGTAATCGCTCTGTATTCTTCAGCTTTATCGCCAAAATGAGGGTCTGTAATATTTTTGAAAAGCTCTTCTCCAACTTCTTCTCTTTGATCTAAAAGTTTTTTAAGAATAGGTCTGCTTTCAGACATTTCCCAAACTAAGATTTTTTGAAGTTCTTTGTTCTTTTTTAGAGTTTCAAACTGGTTAAGAATTGCTAATTTAGACAATTCTTTTCCTCCATCAGACAAATCAATATCTCCTTCTGGTGCGAATCTGCTCCAGTAATCCTGAGATTTGATATACTCATCAATTAATTTATCTGTGCTTCCAAAATATTCATAAATTAGTTTTTTATCAAAACCAGCAACAGCAGCAATCTTGCTTACCATTAATCCTGAATATCCTTTCGTTTTCAAAATCTTTCCTACTGCATTGAGTAGTTTTTGTTTTGTTTTTTCTTTGTCTCTAATCGGACCTTGTACAACTTTTCTAGGCATCGTTTCAATTTATTTTGCTAAAAGCAATTAATTTAATATTTAAAAATCTTACACAACATCTAATCTTTTGTTTACAAAAGATTTAACAAGCTTGTCTAACAAATATACATCTCTTATGTGAGAATTGTGTAAGATATATTTTAATAAATACGATTTTTTTCATCATCCGGTTTTTGGTCTGCAAAAAAAACAAACAAATATTTTTAATCTTTAATTTTTTTTCAAATAAAAAGTGCAAAAATACTACATCCTAATCAAATGACAATTATTAAACAATAACACTTATTCAATAATAACAAAATAATAGTATCACATAGATAAAATTAATGCCACTTAAGTGAAAAAATTAAAACAAATCAATTATTAAACATGTAATATTGAGAATTAAAATCTTTTAATATCCTTAATTAAAATTACAATTTTTTTTAATATCAAATCATAAATCCTCAAAAGATATTTATTGTTTTTTTTACTGTATTTGCAGTACTGTTACATGTTTAGTGCCAACTTCAATTTTCAAAGTAATTTCCGGTTCACAATTTTATTTTTTTTTGTGAACAGAATATTGTTGTTCATTTTTATTTTCATAATTATCACGAAATGTATCTTTGCAACTGTAAACTGAATTTATTATTTAAAAATCAGTACATAATGTAAACTTAAATGAAAATCATCCCTCTAAAAGAAGACAATTTTGTAGCCGACAAGTTTAAAAACTTTAAAATTCTTGAAGAAAACCCTGAAGCTAAAGGAATAAGAATGTCTATTCAACCTTTTTAATCATTACAGAAAACGATTATATCCTTATTGACGCAGGCTTCGGTTGGAAAAACATAGAGAATAAACTGATTATAAATAAAATTTTACAAGAAGAAAATATTAAGACCAGTCAAATTACAAAGGTTTTGCTTTCTCATTTGCATAAAGACCATATCAATGGTACTTTAATAAAAACAGATGATGGATTTGAACCTAATTTCCCGAATGCTAAAATTTATATTCAAAAAAGAGAGCTTGATTTCGCTTTTGAAAGCCGTGGAAACCCGTCGTTTGATTTTGAAATTTTAGAAGCACTCATTCAACAACCCAATATTGTTTGGATGAATGATGATCAGGGACAAATCAATGATGAAATTTATTATGAAGTTGTTGGCGGGCACACTCCTTTTATGCAAATTTTTAAAATTACAGAGAATGATGAGACTGTTTTTTATGGCGCAGATAACCTTCCGCAAGAGTCTTATCTGAAATATCACTTAGCTTACAAAAGCGATTTTGATGGTAAAAAAGCAATGCAACTTAGGATAGAATGGCAAAAAGAAGCTATTGAAAACAATTGGAAAGTTCTTCTTTATCACGACCTACAAAAAAGTATTTTACAATTCTAAACTTTATACATAAAAAAACTCCTGCAAAATAAATCTACAGGAGTTTTTTTGTGTCAAATTTTAAAACTATTGACTTACTTTGTTTAGAAGCTCAATATCTTCAGAACTTAATTTAAGTTCAGGAGCAGCAAATAAAGTTTTCAATTGAGACTCGCTCGTTGCACTTACGATCGGAGCGGTCACTAATGGATTTGCCAGAAGCCAAGCCAATGCAATGGAAGCCTGAGTGGTTTCGTGTTTTGCGCTGATCTCATCCAAAGCTTTTAAAACATTCAGACCTTTCTCATCTAAATATTTCCTTACTCCTTCTCCTCTTGCACTTTTCTTTAAATCATCTTCATTACGATATTTTCCGGTAAGAAAACCTGCTGCCAAAGACCAATAGGTAAAAACACTCAAATCATATTCTTTCACCAGATCTGCATATTGAGATTCAAATTTTTCTCTTTCCAATAAATTATAATGCGGCTGTAATGCGACGTATTTCGGAAGGTTATTTTTTTCGGCAACTTCAAAAGATTCTTTCAATCTTTCGGGTGAAAGGTTCGAAGCCGCAATATATCTTACTTTTCCAGCTTTAATAATTTCATCATACGCTTCTAACGTTTCTTCAACCGGGGTTTTCTGATCATCAAAATGCGTATAATAAAGATCGATATGATTGGTTTGAAGTCGAGCCAAAGATTCATCTACCGATTTCAGAATATGTTTTTTACTGATGTCGAAACCATGCTCTTTTGTTTCTGAGCCTACTTTCGTTGCGATTACCAAATCATTTCTGTTATTCCTCTGCCTCATCCATTTTCCGATAATTTCTTCCGACTGACCGCCTTTTCCGTTGACCCACCAAGAATAGGTATCAGCAGTATCTATAAAATTAAAACCTCCCGCTGTAAACTGATCTAAAATATCAAAAGATTGTTTTTCATCTAAAGTCCAACCAAAAACATTTCCTCCAAAATTCACCGGTGCTACCAAAAGATCCGTATTCTTTATTTTTATTTTTTCCATAAACAAATTTTATATTATTTAAAAAGTAAAGCTAATTTATGTAACAACCTTTGGAAAACAGCTCAGGAATTTAGTTTTAATAAAAATTTAACCCATAGAAAATTTCGATTAAAAAGAATTTCAAGGCAGACTCCAATGTACATTGTCATAATTTTTTATAAATTTGTTCTTTCGAAATAAAGGAAATGGTGTCTTCCTTACCCAACCGTATTAAAAAGCTGATGGCGCCTGATTAGTTGAATGTTTACCATTTAATCAGGTTATTATGTTTAATAAAAATAAAAGATCGGTTTTTAGAACTCTCAGTGTTTTAATTCAATTATTTTTCAGAAAGTATCCTTCAACGTTTTTTGTAGCGAAATGGATCTTCATTACTGCAATTATTGGAGGCTTTATCGGATGTGCCTCAGCTTTTTTCTTACAAACTTTAGAGTGGGCAACACAATTTAGAGGAGATCATCTTTGGATCATTGTTTTTTTACCTTTAGCTGGATCTTTAGTTGGTTTATTATATTATTATTTTGGTAAAGATGTTGAAGCCGGAAATAATTTATTGATTGAAACTATTCACGAACCCAAAAAAATAATTCCATTTAAAATGGCTCCATTGGTCTATTTAGGAACGATGATCACTCATTTTTTTGGAGGTTCTGCAGGACGTGAAGGAACAGCTTTGCAAATGGCAGCATCAATTGCAGACCAATTTTCAAAACCATTAAGGCTTTCGGGCGAAGACAGGAGGATTTTAATTATATCAGCGATCGCAGCAGGATTTGGATCGGTTTTCGGAACTCCCATAGCCGGAGCGGTCTTCGGGCTTGAAGTATCTCTTACGGGAAAAATAAAATACAAAGCCTTATTTCCTGCAATTTCCGCATCATTTATTGCAGATTTAGTTACAAAATCATTAAACACTCATCATACTGAATATGTGATCAGTTTTATCCCTGAAATTTCATTATTGAATATTTTATATGTTCTTATTGCCGGTATTTTCTTTGGTATTTGTGCCGCATTCTTCAGCAAAACCATTCATAAGACAGGAGACCTTTTTAAATCTAAAATTTCTTATCCACCGCTCCGTCCTTTGATAGGGGGAATTATCGTTTTATTATCGGTCTGGTCAATGGGAACCACAAAATATCTTGGTTTAGGAATCCCTACGATACAAGACTCTTTTTCGCAACAGCTACCAGCTTATGATTTTGCTTTAAAAGCAATCATTACAATCATCACTTTAGCTTCGGGCTTTAAAGGCGGCGAAGTGACTCCGTTATTTTTTATTGGTGCAACTTTAGGAAATACACTTGGGTATTTTATTCCCTTGCCTTTGGCACTTTTAGCAGGAATGGGCTTTGTAGCAGTTTTCGCCGGCGCTACCAATACTCCAATTGCATGCAGCATCATGGCTTTTGAATTATTTGGAATAGAATGCGGAGTTTATGTGATCATTGCGTGTTTTGTTTCGTATTTATTTTCCGGGCAAAACAGTATTTATAAAAGTCAGATCCTTGGCAAGTCTAAACACAAAAGATATTGGAAAAAGGAGGAATATCTTTAAAGCATCTAAAAGCAAGTTTAGTTTACATTTTTAACCACAAAACGATTAGAATATTCTTTGTCGACTACTCGTTCTGCATGTACATTCATCTATTTTATCCGTACGCTTTACAAAATCATCTGTTTGCTGTGTAAATACACCTGTATTGTTCACAAACTCAACTGTACATTTCGCAATAGAAACTGTTAGCGGTGCAAATCCATCTGACCTCATCGCAAACTCAACTGTCCATTGTGCAGACCCATCTGTTCGTTCTGCAAATATGTCTGACATTATCGGAAACTTAACTGTTCGCTGTGCAGACCTATCTGTCTGTTGTGCAAATGCGTCTGGTTTCGTCGCAAACTCAACTGTTCGCTATTCAAAGTGAGATAACCAACTGCTTATCTTACAATTTGATCTTACAGATTAAAAAACTTAGAAAATCAGTTTCAATAAGATCAATTATTTAAGCTTAAATAGAAACTAAGACCGAAATAAAAGAGTTTCGGTCTTAGTAACAAAGTTTATTTTACTAATTCAGGAATCGCAATTTCATCTAAATCTATTTTAAAACCTTCTAATTGTTTTTGAATTTTATTTTTATCATTAACAAAGAAAGAAGTTGTTCTAAATAGAGTTTCATAATACGCTATTCCTTCAAAAAGATTAGCTTTAAAAGCTTTCCATTTTTTAATTTGCGAATTGGTCAGCTCCCCGGAAAAATCTAAAATCTCTTTTCTTAAATGGTCTACATACATTTTCAGTTCATTAATGAACATATTAGATCGGTCAGTTTCAGGAAGAACATTTCCATTTCCATAAATATGTTGAATCATTTCTGAAAGAGAAACTTCTTTATCAAAATAGGCTAAATTGGGTCCCGGACAAACAACAACTCCTTGCTTCTCACCTTTTATTTCAATCCCCTGTTCTAAATACGCAGAATTAACCAAGCCTACACACAAACAAGCTTTATCGGTGATCTTCTGTTTTTCAGATTCAAATTGCTTCTGAGTAATTTCACTTTTTACAGCTTCAAGATCTTTCAGTTTGACATCCTGATATTTTTTTGAAGCCGTACACATTCCTTGTGGAGAGTACTCTTTGCTTAATGCCAATAATTTTTTAGGACACGAGCTTCCGAATTTATTTTTTGATTCTTTATGATGCTTCAAAATTTCATTTGAAGTTCCTTTTACCGTATTAAATGGAACTCCTAACGGAGAAATATTACTTAGGTAATAATCGTTTTGCTTTGATCTCACCAGAAGCTCTCGTGTTTCACGGTCTACTGATGTAGCTTCAGGGACCAATAAGAACGGTGATCCCCAACCAACACTATCAACCTGATAATTTTCAAGAAGAAAATCATGTTCTTCAGCAGTTCCTACTCCACCCTGAACTGTAATTTTCATTTCTAATGGTTCAGTAGGAATGTATTTTTCTTTTTGCTCAAGAGCTTTAATCATAAGAGAATGTGCCGAAGAGATCAATTCATTTTTCTTTAATCTAAATTCTTCCATGATCGGACCAAGTAACAAACCTTCCGTCGCAAAAGCATGACCGCCACAATTAAGCCCCGATTCAACTCTATATTCTGAAACCCACAGTCCTTTTTTAGCCAAAAAATTCCCCTGGATCATTGCAGAACGGAAATCACTCACTTTAAGAATGATCTTTTTTTTGATATAATTATTAGCATCCGGAAAAAAATCCTCAAACTCTTCAATGTAACTGTACAAACGTGGGTTCATCCCTGCGGAAAGTACCATCGATGATGATATCTTACTTTGAGCAAACCCACGAAGAGAAGCATGCGCATCATTAAAAATTACAGGAAGTTGCTCGTTATTACGATAATTGTCTTTATCAACCTTGGTCATAATATTGACATCGATATTTCCCGGAGTAAGATTTTTTTCGATAAAGCTTTTAATATTTAAAGCTATAGAATCTCCCTGGTTCAGAATATTTTGCAGTCCGTCTTTTAGTTCGGAAGTATTCGGAAGCATCGCCATGAAGTTCTTCAGAGCATCCGTATTTTTAGAAATTTCTTCTTTAAAAGATTCAAATTTTTCTGTGACGATATCATCCATCATATCTAGATAATCTGTAATTCTTTTGGCTCTGTGATCTTCTGTTTTAGAGGAAATTCCAAAATAATTAAGATTGAATTTTTTGCTGTAGAAATTTTTCATTTTCTCTACAATTTCGTCATCAATAATCGATATAACTGAAGAAATTCCGTATTGCGCGACACGAATCGGGCTGTCTATCGTGTAAGATAATCCCATAACGGGAATATGAAAACTGTGTAAAGGCTTATTAATCATTATTTTAAACAATAAATTTACTCTCATATTTCTATGAAAGTGATAATGATCTGAAAACCTGTGAATTTGTATTAAATTCCTGGCAAATGTAAAAATTTAAACCTCACTATGCAACAAATAATAATTTTTAAATGCCAATCTAATGCTGTACAATTTTCAAAATAAAAAAATTAGATAAATTACTAAGTATTTATAATTTTATTGTTAAAAATCATAATAATATAGCAGTTTTTTAATTTTTTATTTATTAAATTTACCTTTTTAATTCCATAAATATTTTATCACTTAATAATGTTTGAGTTTAGAAAAACACTCTTATTACTTATTATATTTTTTAGTTTTTTGGCTACCGCCCAGCAAAAACTGACCGCCAAAGAGCTGAAAACCAATATCAGCAACAATACTCAACTTTATAAGACCAACATTGATGAAGCATACAAAGAGCTAAACAAGCTTCTTAAGCAGTCTGTCATTTTGAAAGATTCTATTTCAGAAATGAAACTTCTAGACAGAAAGTGTAGGTATTTTTACAGTAAAAACATGATGGATAGTCTGATCATTACCAGTGAAGATCTCCAGAAAAAATCTTTTCAATATAAAGACATCTATTTTGAAGCGATGTCTAATATTTATATAGCAGAGATCTACTCTATCAATAAATTTCCTGATAAAGCGATCGCTTATTTAAACTCTGCCTACCAGATCCTACAGAAAGGAGATGCGAACAGCAAAAAGATATTTTACGCAAAAGCTAATGTACTCAGTAGCTTTGCCAATATTTATTTAGATAAAAATCAACCTAAAGAAGCAGCTAAAAAAATCTACGAGCAAATTGAAAGCGGAAAGCAGCTAAAAGATAAATACGAACGTGATAATTTTCAGTATCTTAATTATGCTAATCTTGCCAATATTTACAGTCAGATAAATGCTGATTCTGCTTATCATTACGCTAAGAAATCAATTTTAATAAAACCTGGAAATAGTATTGACGACAAATCGATGATCGATAATTACTCTGTGATCGGAAAAGTTTATAAGGATAAAGGAAATTACGAAAGTGCTTTAAAAAACTTCCACAAAGCGCTTTTTATCAGTAAAAAAACCGGAACTGAGATCAACACCAATCAGATATATCATTCTCTAAAAGAAGTATATGAAATTCTCAAAGTAAATGACAGTATCAATTTTTATGGAAATAAAATTGAGCAATACGAACTGAAGGCTTTAAAGAGCAAATACAATTCTTTGCAGGAGGTTATCAATAAAGATAAAAAGGAACAGGAAAACTCTAAAAACACTTTATGGTATTGGATCGTTACAGCTTTAGCGGCTATTACTACAATTCTCTTTTTTATGATAAAAAGAAAAGGCAAAAAAAATCATGAAACGATAAATGAAGATCAAGTAAAGCCAGAAATCAATCTCAGTGAAGCGTATCATGATCTGATGGAGCTTTTAGAAAAAAGAGATCCTGCGTTTATTTTTGCATTTGAGAACATCTATCCTGATTTTTCGTCTAAGCTCTTAGCAAAAAGTACAGATCTACAACAATCGGAAATAGAATTCTGTGCTCTTTTAAAAATGAAATTGACCACCAAAGAAATTGCCAAGATCAGTTTTATAGAAACCAGAACAGTTCAGAACAAGAAATACCGAATTAGAAAAAAACTAGATATCCCTCAGAATGTCGACATCTATCATTGGATCGATCAAATCTGAGTTTTATTTCTCCTCTATTGCTTTGTAATAAATTAAGAGACATAGATCGTAAAAAAGTAATTAAATTAAGAAGAATAAGGCTTTGATCTTTCAAAGTTTTATTTTTTTGTTTAAATTTAAATTAGTTTATAAATATGGTTTATAAATTATAATAAGTATATTTGTGTACTATTAAATGATTTAGATATGAATTATAATTTAGCAAAAGACGTAATTCAGTTGCTTGAACAATTTGATTCTGAAAATACAAATTCACAATACAATACTGATATTGAAGGATTTAAAACTTGGATTCAGCATCATCAAAATAAAAAAGCTCCGGTTCAAAAAAATATTATTTGGGAAGGAAAAGAAAACGGAAGAACTCCGGAAAGCGTTATTAGTACACTACTTGTTCATATGAACAGATATGCGAAGACCTATTCAAAGTCTGCAATTACCGGTTCAGAATTTTCGACTCAGGAAGAATTTATCTACCTAATTAATTTAAAATCTTTTGGTGAAATGTCAAAAACCGAATTAATTAAAAAAAATATTCAGGATAAACCTGTCGGAAATCTCATCATTACTCGTCTTATTAAAAATGAATGGGTAAAACAAACAGATTCTAAAACAGATAAAAGAACAAAAATTATTGCAATTACTCAAAAAGGACTCGATGCGCTAGAAAAACAAATGACAAACATTCGAAATGCTACTAAAGTTGTAAGTGGTAATCTTACTGAGGACGAAAAATATGAGTTAATTGAGCTATTAAATAAGCTTGACCATTTTCACAATCCAATTTTTGGAAGAAATATTGAGAGTGCAAATTTAATAGATACAGTCTTTAGAGAATATTCATTTAATGATAATTAATTATGATTAAAAAAATAGCAGTTATCGGTTCCGGATTTTCAGGTCTATCAGCGGCAGCTTATGTTGCAAAAGAAGGTCATGAAGTTCACGTTTTTGAAAAGAACAGCAGTTTGGGAGGAAGAGCCAGACAATTTACCACCGATAATGGTTATGTTTTCGATATGGGACCAAGTTGGTATTGGATGCCCGATATTATTGAAGATTTTTTCAGTGCATTTAATAAAAAAACTTCCGATTATTACGAATTGGTTTCTTTAAACCCACAATTTGAAATGGTTTTTTCTGACGGAATTATGGCTGTTCCGAAAGATTATTCTGAAATGCGTGATCTTTTTGAAAATACAGAAAAAGGGGCAGCAAAAAAGCTTGACGAATTCATGGATGATGCTCAATACAAATATGAAGTCGGCATGAAAGATTTCGTGACCAAACCTTGTCATTCATGGTTCGAATTTGTTTCTCCAAAGATTGCAAAAAGTGCTTTAAAACTTGATTTATTAACTAATTTTCATCGTTTTGTAAGAAAGTATTTTTCAAATCCTAAACTGATTATGTTAATGGAATTTCCGGTTATTTTTCTCGGAGCCGCACCAAAAGATATTCCAGCCTTATACAGCCTAATGAATTATGGCGGTTATAAATTGGGAACATGGTATCCGATGGGAGGTTTTTATAAAGTCATTGAAGCCATGTCTGAAATTGCAAAAGAACAAGGCGCTCAGTTTCATTTAAATTCAAATGTTTATGAAATTAAAATTAAAGATGGTAAAGCGCAATCAATTGTTGTCAACGGTTCAGAAATTGAGTTTGATAGCATAATTGCTTCTTCGGATTATCATCATACAGAAAAGAATTTAATTCAAAAAAAATATCAAAATTACAATGAAGATTATTGGAAGAAAAAAGTTTTCGCACCATCATGTCTTATTTATTATTTAGGATTTAAAGAAAAAATTCAGAATCTGAAACATCATACTTTATTTTTTGAAAACGATCTCGAACTTCATACTTCTGAAATTTACGAAGATAAAAAATGGCCTACAAAACCTTTATTTTATGCTTGCTGTCCGTCAAAAACAGATAAAAATGTAGCTCCTGAAAATTGCGAAAATGTATTTCTTTTATTGCCAATCGCAATAGGAATTGAAGATAACGAAGAAATCAGAGAAAAATATTTTCTCGAAATGATTGAGAGGCTTGAAAAACATACCAAATCATCAAATCTTTTATCAAAAATCGACTATAAAAAGAGCTATTGCATCAATGATTTCAAAAAAGATTACAATGCGTATCAAGGAAATGCTTATGGTTTAGCCAACACGCTGAATCAGACCGCAGTTTTGAAACCTTCACTGAGAAATAAAAAAGTAAAAAATCTTTTTTACACAGGTCAGCTCACCGTTCCCGGACCGGGAGTACCTCCTTCAATTATTTCAGGAAAAATAGCCGCAACCGAAGCAACTAAATAACCAAAGAATATGAAAAAACTTTTCGATGAACTTTCTTATAAAATTAGTAAACAGACGACAAAACAATACAGCACGAGTTTTTCTTTGGGAATTTTGGCACTGTCCCCGAAAATAAGAAATTCTATTTACGCCATCTACGGATATGTAAGATTGGCGGATGAAATTGTCGACAGCTTTCATGGTTTTGATCGCACTACTCTTTTGGCTAGATTTCGTGAGCAAACCAATCAGGCTTTAGAAGAAAAAATTTCTTTAAACCCAATTTTGCAGGCATTTCAGGAGACGATTCACCGATACGAAATCGATGTAAAGTTGATTAATCAGTTTCTTAACAGTATGGAAATGGATTTACAGAAAATCGATTATGACTCTGAACTTTATAAAGAATATATTCTCGGTTCTGCAGAAGTTGTCGGCTTAATGTGTCTTCATATTTTTGTAGACGGAAATAAAGAAAAATATAATCAACTGAAACCTTCTGCGATGAAATTGGGTTCGGCTTTTCAGAAAGTAAATTTTCTTCGTGACATGAAAGATGATTATCAGATTTTGGGACGCACTTATTTTCCAAATGTTGATATTTCTTACTTTGATAATGTGGTAAAGTCTCAAATTGAAAAAGAAATTTATGCCGAATTTGAAGAAGCTTTAGAAGGCATCAAAAAACTTCCGAATTCTTCAAGATTTGGGGTTTATCTGGCTTATCGATATTATACTTCTCTTTTCAGAAAAATAAAAAAAACCTCTGCTCATAATATTATCAATCAAAGAATCAGAATATCAAACGGTAGAAAATTTTCTTTGATGATGAGCAGTTATGTGCAATACAAAATGTCTTTTCTCTAAAAATATAAATCTAAAAAATGGTACATCAACTTCAGCGTCAACAACAACTTAACTGCGATATACAAACTGCCTGGAAATTTTTCTCTTCGGCAAATAATCTTTCAGAAATTACTCCGAAAGACATGAACTTTGTGGTGAGAACTCAGCTTTCTGATGCTGAAATTTATGAGGGAATGCTGATTGATTATTATGTTTCGCCTCTTTTGGGAATTAAACTAAACTGGCAAACAGAAATTACGGAAGTTAATTTTCAGAAAAGTTTTACAGACTTTCAGAAGAAAGGTCCATTTAAACTATGGAATCATTTTCATGAATTTATTCTGAACGATAAAGGTGTTTTGATGATGGATACCGTAAGTTACGAATTACCTTTCGGGTTTTTAGGAGAAATTGCACATAGTGTAATGGTAAAGAAAAAATTGGAACATATTTTCGATTACCGATTTAAAATTTTAGAAGAAACATTTAATAAAAAATAGCATGAATTTTTTAATTGTTGTAGCTACATTTTTTACGATGGAAGGAATTACCTGGTTAGTTCACAAATACATTATGCATGGTTTTTTGTGGACGCTTCACCGAGATCATCACGATCACAGCAACGAAGGACATATGGAAAGAAATGATTATTTCTTCGCCATTTTCGCTATTCCCACAATTGCATTAATGTACTATGGAACGATTAATAATTTCAATATTTATTTCTATATCGCTCTTGGAATAACGATCTATGGAATGGCTTATTTTTTTGTACACGATATCTTTATTCATCAGCGTTTTAAGATTTTAAAGAATACAAAAAACCCTTATTTACTGGCCATTCGAAGAGGTCACAAACAGCATCACAAGCATACAGGAAAAGAGCACGGCGAATGCTTTGGCTTTCTGTGGGTTCCTGTGAAGTTTTTTAAAATGTATTTTAATAAAAATAAACAGTAAATGTTGCAATACACGTATTTAGCGATTAATTTTTTCACAATAATTATCTGTTTTATATTTTCTTTTCATCCGAAAATTAAATTTCACAGACATTTTAAAGCTTTTTTGCTTTCCTCAATTATTGTTGCTCTATTTTTTATTGCATGGGATATTTGGTTCACCGCAAATGGAGTTTGGTGGTTTAATGATAAATATTTAATTGGCAAACGACTTTTCGGACTTCCGATTGAGGAATTATTGTTTTTTATCTGCATTCCATTTTCATGTGTATTTACCTATTTCTGTTTAGATAAATTCTTTAAACTAGACTGGAAACCTTCTGTTGAAAAGGTTTTTGTACTTATTTCAATTATCGCTTGTCTTATTTTGGCAATTCTATTTAAAGAAAAGATTTATTCTCTAGTTACTTTTTTAACGACAGCAATCACTCTTATTATTCTCTATTTTGTTTTAAAAGTAAGATGGATTGGTAAAGCTTCTTTTATTTATCTGGTTTTAATGCCCGGATTTTTAGCCGTTAATGGAATTCTCACCGGAACCGGACTCGATTCTCCCATTGTTAATTACAACCCAAAAGATTTTATAGGTTTCAGAATTTTAACGATTCCTATTGAAGATACGGTCTATGGTTACGAAATGATTCTGTGGAATCTTTTCTTCTTTCATAAATTTAAAAAAGATGAGCAAAATTAATATATTCTGGTTTCGCAGAGATTTGAGGCTTTCTGATAATACTGCTCTCAATGCTGCATTACAATCTGACCAGAAAGTACTTCCAATTTTTATATTTGATATCGAAATTTTAGATCAGCTTGAAAATAAATATGACCGACGGGTTGATTATATTCATCAGGCTTTAGAAGGAATTAATGAAGAATTAAAAAACCACCAATCAGTAATTAAAACTTATCACGGAAAACCACTTGAAATTTTTAAAGAAATTATCAACGAATTTGATGTTGAAACTGTTTTCTGCAACCGTGATTACGAACCACAAGCAAGAAATCGCGACAAAGAAATCTATGATTTTCTGAAAAAAAATAATGTTGGATTTAAAGGCTTTAAAGACCAGGTCATCTTTGAAAAAAATGAAATTGTAAAAAACGACGGTTTGCCTTACACGGTTTATACTCCATTTTCAAAAAAATGGAAAGAAAAATTTCATCAAACAGAAATTCATTCAACACAAACTAACTTTAAAAATTTTTATTCATTTAAAACTAAAGACATTCATGCTTTGAAAGAAATTGGTTTTGAAAAAACGGATATGGTTTTCGTTGAACCTGTTTTAGATAAAAAAATTATAGAGTCTTATGACAGAAACAGAGATTTCCCAGCTTTAGACCAAACAACAAGACTAGGAATTGCTTTACGATTTGGTACAATTTCAGTTCGTCGATGTGTAAAATATGCTTCCGAACATAACGAAACCTGGCTGAATGAGTTAATCTGGAGAGAATTTTTTATGCAGATCCTGTATCATTTTCCAAAAGTTGTCACAAAATGCTTTAAAGAAAAATACGAAAATATTCAATGGCGAAATAATGAAGATGAATTTAAACTCTGGTGCGAAGGAAAAACTGGTTATCCTATTGTAGACGCAGGAATGCGACAACTCAATGAGACCGGATTTATGCACAATCGAGTAAGAATGGTTGTTGCGAGTTTTTTAACCAAACATTTACTCATCGATTGGAGATGGGGCGAAGCTTATTTTGCTGAGAAACTTTTAGATTACGAACTTTCGGCGAACAACGGAAATTGGCAATGGGCAGCAGGTTGTGGTTGCGATGCTGCACCATATTTCAGAATTTTTAATCCAAGCGAACAAACTAAAAAATTTGATAAAGATTTAAAATATATTACTCAGTGGAATCCTGAAAAACATGCTGTGAAAACACCTATCGTTGAACATTCTTTTGCAAGAAACAGAGCTTTGGAGGTTTATAAAAAAGCGGTAAAAGAATAATCTTTATTTTTAAAAATAAAAACTCGAAAAATTCATATCAATTAGGTACCACATAAATGATGTGAGGCATAGTATTTGCAACTACTCATTTAACATAATAAATATCACACCGCCTAATAATATGAAAGTTACAGATTTAAAAATTAAAAATCTTGTTGAATACAAAACAGAGATTTTTACGATAACAGAGATTTTCCAGAATGAAAAGGATTATTTTGTTAAGATTGAAAATGAAAGTCATGCTATTTCTGTACCGGCAGAAAAAATAAGCCCAATTCAGATTACAGAAGACTGGCTAGAGAAATTTGGTTTTTTGAAAACCTACGCTTCAGACCAACAAATTATTCGTTACGAAAGACCAGAATCTTTCATTAAATATGATATCGATTTAAACTCAAAAAAGATTTTTGAAGGTTTAAAAATTTATGGGAATACGATTAAATGTAAATACATTCACGAATTTCAAAATATTTTCTCTTGTCTATTTGGAAAAGAAACGACAGTTTTTCTTAAAAACTCTTTTCAGAAAGCAGCCATTTAAAAACGAAGCAATTAAACTTCATATTTTTTATATTATTATCCCTGACTTATGTTGGGGATTTTTTATATCACTCTAATTTTGTTGCTGGCTTCTACCCAATTTTTTTTACCACAATTTTTACAGCTTCCCGCGTTTCCTTCTTCTTTTTTCTCTGTAAAACCGCAAAATGTACAAGAATAATGCCCTGGAATCGAAATATTCTGAATAGGATTATCTAAAGAATTCAGCATAATCGGAAGACCGTATTTTACTTTTTCATCTTCATTAAAGAAAACGCTTATTTCACCAGAAACTTCCTCAATAGCAAACTCAATCTGACCTAAGTGAGAAATACCTTTCACCCTTAATTCGGCAAAAAACTCATCGCTTCCTAAGTTTTCTTTCTTAAAATTTTCAATCGCAAAAGCTCCGTGTTCAATAAGACAAATTGCTTTTCCTTCAAATAAGTTTTCTATTTTTTTGAATCTTCCAATCAATGCAGTAATAGAAGAATATAAAATAATAATGACTACAAAAACAAGCATCGACGAAACAATTCCCACTTCTTTATAAAACATAGGGTCTCCGGCTGCAGATCCTAAACCGATGATGACCACTAATTCAAAAATTGACAGTTGCTTTACTCCTCTTTTTCCTAAAACCCGAAGACTTATAATAATGGTAAGAAACATGATAACGGTACGAAGTACAATTTCCAGAAGAAATCCCCAATCTTCGGTTCCCAAGAATAATTCTTTCCAGCTAAAGTTTAAAAATGTGGTTAAAAGCATGATTTAATTTTATTTGAAGATTCAAAAAATAAGCCAATAAATTTGAATATTTTTAATTTGAATCTGCAACAAAACCCTTATTTCATCGACAAATATTTGGTAATTGATTTATAAAAACTAAAGCGAACAAGTTTGACAGTCTTTTTACAAAAAATTATGAAAACAAAATCTTCAATGGGAATCAAAACTAATCTTTAAATGCTAAATAGTTTTGAATAATATTGGTGAATATTGCTCAAGTTATGTGATATCAATATTCATTACTTTTTACTTAATAATTTATAGAAAACCATCCTAAAATCCTCCGTTTTTACACTATATTTACGCTCCAAAAAAAGAATAAATACCGTAATGGCTGATAATAAATTATCTCTAAGCACTTTAGAAAGCTGGCTTTGGGATTCCGCAAATATATTGAGAGGAAGTATTGATTCCTCAGATTTTAAAAATTACATCTTTGGGTTATTATTCTTAAAACGTTCCAACGATGTGTTTGAAGAAGAGGTTGAAAACATCATGACTCGTGATGGTGTTTCTCGTGAGGAAGCTGAAGATGAAACTTACTTTCAAATGCCCATAGAGTCTCGTTGGGAAACCATCAAAAAAGAAACGGAGAATATTGGTATTGCTTTAGATAAAGCTTTTGCAGGGATTGAGCGTGAAAATACCTCTCTAGAAGGTGTAATGACTGCCACCAAATTTGGTGATAAAGAAAAACTATCTGATGAACTATTGCAACGTCTTTTAAGACACTTTAATCAACACTCCTTAAGAAACTCTCACCTAGAATCTAATGATTTATTAGGAGATGCTTATGAGTATTTGATTAAAATGTTTGCCGATGATGCAGGTAAAAAAGGAGGTGAATTCTATACACCTCGTGGTGTGGTGCAATTGATTGTACAACTCATTAAACCAGAACCCAGACAAAAAATTTACGACCCCACTTGTGGTTCAGGTGGTATGTTGATTGAATCGGCTCGTTATATTGCCGAACAACCCAACGGAAAAGTATTGAACAATATCAACGTATCTTTGTATGGGCAAGAGAAGAACTTGGGTACATGGGCAATTGGTAAATTGAATATGTTGCTCCATAACTTTATGGATGCCGATATTAGAAAAGGAGATACTTTAATCACGCCGCAACACAAGAACGAAAATAACGAGTTGGATTTATTTGACCGTGTTATTGCTAATCCTCCGTTCTCGATGGATGGATGGTGGACCCCTGCTGAAAACTCGATTGAAGTAAAACTGGATAAGGACGGTAAAGAGAAAAAAGTAACTCCAAATTATACCAAAGTGGTCACCGACCCGTATGGACGTTTTCAATTTGGAATACCACCAAGAGGCTATGCTGATTTGGCTTTTTTACAACACATGGTGGCGGTTTTAAAACAAGACGGAAAAGCGGGTGTTGTCTTACCACACGGTACTTTATTTAGAAGCGGAACCGAAGGAGCTATTCGTAAAGCATTACTAGAAGCTGACTTGGTAGAAGGAATTGTAGGGTTACCAAGTGCATTGTTTTACAATACAGGAATACCTGCCTCGATTTGGATTATTAATAAAAATAAAACCGAAGCCCAAAAAGGAAAAGTAACCATTATTGATGCCAGCGGTGATTACAAAGAAGGAAAAAACCAAAATGAATTAGAGCTAACCCATATTTCTAAAATAGTAAAAGCATACGATGAGGCGACCGATGTAGAAAAATATATGCGTATTGTACCTATTTCTGAATTAGCCGAAAACGATTATAATCTGAACATTTCTCGTTTTATTGATACAAGTGAAGATGAAATTGAAGTAAATATTAAAGCGGTGCATATCAAGCTTTCTGATTTAGAAAAACGTGAAATGGAAATTGATGCGAAATTGGCTGGATTTTTAAAGGAATTGGGGATATGATAGAAGGATACAAAAATTCTGAATTGGGTTTTATCCCAGATGACTGGCAACTTACTGAATTAAGAGATGTTGCAAAATGCACTGTCGGAATAGCAACATCTACAACACATGCGTATTGCGATAATGGAGTTATACTTTTAAGAAATCAAAATATTAAAGAGGGAAAAATAGCATTAAACGATGTTTTATATATTAGTCCCGAATTTGATGAACTAAATAAATCAAAAAGATTAAGAGAAAATGATATTATCACTGTTAGAACGGGATATCCTGGAGTCAGTGCTGTAGTACCAAAGGAATTAGAAGGGTCACAATCTTTTACAACATTAATTATAAGACTTAATGAGCAAAAACCATTGAGTAATTTTTTGTGTTATTATATCAATTCTGAAAAAGGGAAAACATTTTTCACAAGTAATCAAGCTGGTGGAGGTCAACAAAATGTTGGAACAAAAACTTTAGAAAGAATGAAAATCCCACTCCCTCCCCTTCCAGAACAGCAAAAAATAGCAGAAATATTAAGCACCGTAGATGATAAAATTGAGATTATAGACCAACAAATTACCGAAACCCAAGCACTCAAAAAAGGTTTGATGCAACGTTTGTTAACCAAAGGGATTGGAAATACAAAGTTTAAAGATTCTCCTTTAGGGATGATTCCTGAGAATTGGGAGGTGTTGAAATTAAGTGAAATTTGTGATGAAATCTTTTTAGGACTAACTTCAAAAGTAGATTATGTTGAGAGTGGTGGATTTCCTTTTGTTAGAGCTACAGATATCAATTCTGGAAGATTATCATTTGAAAATATAAAGTACATATCTGAAAAACAACACAAAAAACTAACTGTAAATCGATTAACCAAAAAAGGAGATGTTCTAGTTAGTAAATCTGGAACTTTAGGAACATGTGCAATAGTTGATGTTGACACTGAATTTAGTACATATGAAAGTATAATTACGATTCAACCGAAAGTGGATTTACTATTAAATAAATTTCTTCTCCAAATTCTTCAAGATACTAATGTTCAGAAGAGAATGATAGGAGCTAGAGTTGGCGGAATAGTTGGACATCTAAATTTAATGACTTTTCGGAAACTAATGATTCCTTTACCAAAAATTGAGGAACAATTGCAGATTTCCGATTTGTTAAGTACATTGGATGAAAAACTAGAAATATTATTAGAAAAGAAAACCCACTACCAAGAACTCAAACAAGGCTTGATGCAACAGTTGTTAACAGGTAAAATTAGAGTAAAAGTTTAGCTGGAAATTAGAAGGCGAAATAAAAACGTTGATTGTTACTTTAACGCTAAACCTTTTTTAGTTTCAGGAAAATTGTAGAATGTACACAATAAAAGATTTATGAATAACAGGCCGGAGTATATGTATAGCGAGTTGCCAGCCATAGCGTTGTTGCAAGAAATGGGCTACCATTATTTTAATGGGGAGCAGCATCAGGAACGCAATGATATCACCGAGGTAATTCTTAAAACGCGATTATTAGACGCTATTAAACGCATTAATCCTTGGATAAATGACAATAATCTTAATAAAGCTTATACGCTCATTACAACGGTTACGGGAACTTCATTAATGGAGATTAACCAGAAGGTATGGGAACTGATGAGAGGTGGAACATATACTGTCAAACAAATTATTGATGGCGTAGAAGGATTTCATGCAGTACATTTCATCGATTATGAAAATATAGGTAACAATGACTTTTTGGTTGTGAGTCAAATGAAATTCCACGGAAGGTTTCGACACTCTATTCCTGACTTGGTTATTTACATCAATGGTTTACCTATTGGTATCATCGAATGTAAATCTCCGAATGCTCCAACAGCTTGGGACTCTGCTTACGGAGATTTAAAGTACTATCAGGAAAATTCAGAGAAGCTGTTTCATTTCAATCAGATATGTGCCGGGATTTGGCAAGTTGGTGGAAAATATGGGGCGATCAATTCGCCACAACAATTTTATTCTGTTTTTAAGACCAATGGAGAAGATTCAGATATTTTGAATCTAGCCAAAACAGAACAAGATAAATTACTCATTGCTCTTTTCAAAAAAGAACGAGTGTTGGATATTATCCGTCACTTTGTTTTATTTGAATTGGAAGAAGGTATAGGAATTACCATAAAAAAACTACCACGATACCAACAAATAAGAGCTACCAATAAAACAATAGAACGCCTACAAGCTGGAGAAGGTGGTGTTGTTTGGCATACTCAAGGTTCTGGTAAATCGTTAACAATGGCTTATGTTGCCCGAAAATTACAAGCCCCGGAATTTGGCTTTGATAATCCTACGGTGATGATAATGACCGATAGAAAAGATTTGGACCTACAAATCACTAAGACATTACAAAACGTGGGATTCAAGAATGTGAACCAAGCTTCCTCGGTAGTGCATTTAGATAAATTACTTCGAAATGATTACGGAGGAATAATTACAACCACGATACAAAAATTTCAGGAAACCGATAAAGAAGCAACAGACTCTACTGACCAGACCGAACTAGAAGAGAAAGGTAATTTGATGATTGAAAAACATCTAAAAGACAAAACGCTTGTCAAGATTACCAAAGAACTTCAAAAAGGGAAATGGGTGGAAATTGATCGTGTTGAAATAGAATTAGAAGAGCTTTCCAGAAAAGAAAATCTTTATATTTTAGTAGATGAAGCCCACCGTAGCCATTATGGTTTTCTAGCTTCTTTCATGAGAACGGTATTGCCCAACGCTAAGTTTATAGCCTTTACGGGAACTCCCATCTCTAAAGAAGACAAATCGACTTTAGGAGAATTCTATGGTGGTGAATATATTGATGTTTATACCATTACAGAATCTGTTGCTGATGAAGCTACCGTTAAGTTATTGTATGATGAAGGAATCTGCAAGTTGGATGTTAAAAAAGAAGCTCTTGATGAAGAATTTGAAGAAAAATTTGCTGATGCATCTGAAGAAAAAAAGGATAAGCTAAAACGAGAAGCTCTTAAAAAATACCAATTATCTGCAGAACGGATTGATGATATTTCCAGACATTTAATTGACCATTTCAGAGATAAAATTTTTCCTGATGGTCATAAAGCCATGTTGGTATGCAGCGGAAGAGAATCAGCCATTAAATACCAACAAACCTTACACAGACTCAAAGAAGAAGGCTATCATAGTTTTGATTCTAAAGTAGTAGTGAGTATGAGTTCCCCAAAAACGGATGCCATTGCTAAAGATTATTATGAAACCTTAGAATGGAACCGAAATAATCCTACGAATAAAAAACCAATATACGTTGTACCGCCCGAAGACATCAAAGATGCTACGAATCATTTTAAATTGCCTTTTGGGAACGAAGAAGAAACCGAAAAATCGGGCAATAAAAAATTTGACAATACCGCAATCATGATTGTTTCAGATATGTTGCTAACGGGTTGGGACGCACCTATTGCATCTTGTTTGTACTTGGATAAACCTTTGAAGGAACACAATCTTCTACAAGCCATTGCCAGAGTAAACCGTTCTAGAAAGGGAAAAAGTGCAGGTTTTATTGTCGATTATAACGGAATCACGGCGTATTTAATTCAAGCATTAGAAATTTTTTCCGGGGACATAAGACCTGATGATATTTTGAAGAATATCAACGAAGAGTTTCCAAAGTTAGAAATGAATCATACCAAATTAGTTGATTTCTTTAAACCATTGAAAATTGATAGAAATTATAAAAGAGAAGACTATATCGATTCAGCAGTACGTTACATTGAACCCATCAACATTCGAGACGATTTTAAATCTTTACTGAAAGACTTTAACAAATCAATCAATATCGTCTTGCCCAATACGAGAGCCTTGAAGTATCAAAGTGATTTCAAATTATTTAATGAAATTAAAGTAAGAGCTAGAAATGCTTTTCCCGATGATGATGAATTAAAAATTAGTAAAGACGAAAGTAAAATACTCCAAACGATGATTGATGAACATCTAAAATCAAACGGAGTTCATAGTTTATTATCGGAACCAATTTCTATCATTGACAAAGATAAATTTAAGGAGGAAATCATGAACGCATCGCCCGCAACCAAAGAGCTAAAGATGCGAAATAACTTGAAGCACGTCATTAAAGTTGGATTAGATAAGAATCCTGATTTTTACAAACCATTGGCTCAAAGGTTAGATGAATTGTTGAAGCAAAAAGAAACTCAGCGAATTGATGAAGCTCAATTGCTTCTAGCTTACACTACCATTCAAGATGAAATTATCAACGAGCAAAAAGAAGGGGAACAAAAAGGTTTTGTAACAGAGCGAGAACGAGCCGTTTATAACTCGATGAAAACGCTTTTTGATGAAACTGCCGACGATGCAACCAAAACATTGTTTGACCTTATCAAAGGCGAGCTGAGCATTGTATCATGGGAGAATAAAGGTCAGGTACAAAAAGATATTGAAAATAAGATGATACGATTCTTGAGTATTAAGTTGGAACGGTCAGAGGCTAAAGCCAAAGCCAAAGAGATGGTAGATATTTTAAAGAAAAATAAAGATGTATAGTGTGCAATATGGTGATAAAACCATTGCGTATTCGATAATAGAGAAAGAGGGTCTGAAATCGCATTACATTAGCGTAGAAAAAGAGGTGGGTGTTATTCTTAAAGGCAAAGCTATTTCAATTGAGCAAGCTGATAAATTGATACTTAGAAAAGCCAAATGGATTTTAGATAAATTAGAGTTGGTAAGTTCTATTAATGATGGTGAAATTGTTACTGGTTCCAGAATTCAATATCTAGGAAGAAAGTATTATGTTGAGGTCATTATTGAAAATAACAGTCATACAATTGAAATTGATTTTACAGAATCTAAATTCAAGATTATATTACCGAATCACTTGAATACTCAAGAAAATTTACGTCAAGCTGTTGAAAACTATTACAGATTAAAAGCACAGGAAAAAATAGAACCTATTTTAAGGAAGAAATCCAAAACAATAGGATTGCAATACAAAACTGTCAAGTTTATGAAGCTTGAAAAACGATGGGGAAGCTGCACACCATCCAATACCATAATAATAAATTTTCATGCCATTAAGCTTCCATTTTCATTAATAGAATATTTGGTAGTTCATGAGCTTGTTCATACCAAAATAAAAAGCCACTCCAAAGAATTCTGGGCTGAATTATCTAAGCATATTTCTAATTGGAAAGAATTGGATGCTAAAATGTATGGGATGAAGTTGTAAAATGCAAAGCTCGGAAGTATTTTCAATTTTGTGTGACCACATAATTCCAGTTTGAATTTACCATCTATTTAATATGGAAAGCTTTATCATCCAATCCTTTAATATCGATTTTTTATTAAAAAAAGAATAAATGAAAATTATCACTACTCTATTTTTATCGTTTTTATCTTTAGCAATCAATGCTCAGCAAATTCTTAAGCAAGAAAAATATACCGGAACCATTGACGGAAAAATAAATATTTCTTTTTATTTAAAAATTGAAGAAACAGGCTGTCCAAGTATTATTGCTTCCGGAATTTATAAATACACCGATAATAAAACTGCAAACTGGATCCTTCTAGATACTACTTTTTCTGAAAAAGCTCAACAATATACTTTTGTTGAGCATTATAATACAGGAATTATGCTTTTAAAACGTACTTCAGAAACTCTTCAGGGATTATGGATTTCTCCTGATGGAAAAAAGCAGCTTAAGGTTAATTTAAAAAAGATAAAACAATCTAAAGCTGAGATAGAAAAAATGGAAGACGAATTAGAAAAAGCCAATTACAGCGCTAATGATTGCTAAATTTTATTGATGTCTGTCTCCTTTTTGATGATAAGAAACCTGCTGACTTGAGTTGTGATTATTATTAAACTGTTGATTTTTTAAATTTTTTTCAACATGATTATGAGCTGGTAGCGCATTTTCAGGAGTATCGAAACGAATCTTTCTTCCGTTTTTAAAAACTTCTCCTTCGGCAGTTCGATACATTTGATTTTCTCCGTATTGATTTCCATCTGGAGCCGTAAATGTGTGATCTTTATTGGTTCTGCCTTTTCTTTTTTGATTTAAAAATACCAAAACTCCACCCGCAACAATACCTAATGCAATTTTTACTGAATTTTTCATAAACTAATATTTCTTCAGGTAAAACAAAACCATTGCCAACTACAAGATTTGTGGTATCTACGAACCATTATTAAAATAAAAAGACTGTCAGCAAAAACTAACAGTCTTAAAAAACTTGAGTTAAAAACATAGACATATAAAATTGGATTGATACTATCTATAGAATCAAAATTATAAATATTGAATGTAATTTTTTATGACTTGACGCATAATACTGTTTACACTATTTATTGAATAGCAATTTATGATATTAATCAACCATTACCCTTCAAATTTCTATGTAGATTTCTTTTCCGCTTCAATAGGAAAGACTAATTTTGCGTGCAATATTTAGAATAAATAAAAATAACAATGAAAAAGATATTATATTCTGCTCTATTATTGTTTTCGGTAATAATCAGTGCTCAAAAAAACACTTTATTACAGGCAGATTTTTGGAAATCTAAACCCAATATTGAAAAAGTAAAGCAAGAAATAGCCAATGGAAACAGTGCGTCCGAATTCAACGGAAGTACTTTTGATGCAGTTTCTCTTTCAATTAATAATAAAGCTTCTCTAGAAACTATAAAATTTCTTTTAGAGCAAAAAGGAAATTCTGTAGACAAACTGACCCATGATGGTAGAATTTATCTTCACTGGGCAGCAATGGCGGGAAATCCGGAAATTATTGAATATTTTATTTCTAAAGGTTCTGACGTTAATAAATTAGACACTAAAGGATTAACTCCGCTTGCTTTTGCAGCAGTATCTGGTTTAAACGACCCAAAAGTATATGAAGCTTTTTTCAAAGCAGGTGTAAATCCTAAACATCAATATAAAAACGGTGCCAATATCTTACTTTTAGCGATTGGAAACGACAAAGATGGTTCTTTACAAAAACTATTCACCTCAAAAGGTCTTTCTATAAAAGATGTAGACGAAACCGGAGCAACGGCTTTTGACTATGCTGCAAGTTTAGGAAATATCGAGCTTTTAAAATCATTAAAAAATCAGGGTGTAAAGGCTTCAGATAAAGCTTTGGTCAATGCAGCAACAGGAACAAGATCTGTTACGAATACACTTCCTGTTTATCAATATTTAATTGATGAAGTAAAGTTAAATCCTTCTGTTGTAAATGCAAATGGTGCCAATGCTTTACAGATTATTGCTAAAAAAAATGGTCAAAAAGAAATTATTGATTATTTAATCAGCAAAGGAGTTGATGCCAATAAAACCGACAAAGAAGGAAATAATGCTTTAATAATTGCTTCAAGCGGAAAAGATATTGAAAATGTAAAAGCAATTTTAGCAAAAACAAAAAACATCAATGCTGTAAATGCGAATGGAGAATCTGCCTTAACTCAAGCCATCCAAAGTGGTTCTGCAGAGATTGCTAAATTTCTAATTTCTAATAAAGCAGATGCAAAAATTGTTGATGCGAAAGGAAATAACTTAGCTTATTATTTAATTCAGTCTTACAGACCTGGTCCACAAAGAGGTCCTGATGAATTTTCAGAAAAATTAAACATTCTTCAATCGAATAATGTAAATCTTCCTGCTCCTCAAAAAGACGGTAATACCCTACTTCATTTAGCGATTGCAAAAAATGACCTTGAACTTCTGAAAAAATTGAATGCTCTTAAAATTGATGTAAATTCTGTTAACAAAGAAAGTATGACTGCTCTTCAAAAAGCAGCTTTGGTAGCAAAAGATGATACTATTTTAAAATATCTGGTTTCTTTGGGTGCCAATAAGACCATCAAAACAGAATTTGACGAAACTGCTTACGACCTTGCTTCAGAAAATGAAAGCTTAAAAAATAATAACGTATCAATCGACTTTTTAAAATAAAATAATATGAAATATTTTAAAATTCAAGCTTTAGGAATTTTAATGACCTTATTTTGTGCAGGTTTTGCCAATGCACAAGCTTCAAAATATAAATGTATGCTTCAGTTGACCAGTTATGGCGGTGAAGGTGCTTATGTTGTAGTTTCTTTAATTAACCCAAAAGGTGTATATGAAAAGACACTTTATGTGATGGGACCTGATACAAAATGGCACGATACATTAAAAGAATGGCACAAATTTCAGAGTAAAAAACCTGTAAAATTAAATGCAATTACAGGAGCTTCTGTAGCAGATGGAGACAGAAGTATCTCTACTTTTTCTATTGAAGATAAATATCTGAACAAAGGCTACAAAGTACGTTTTGAAACCGCTGTGGAGGATAAAAAATACAATGTTTCAGATGTAGAATTACCTTTTACAACTGAAGGTATTACAGCAAAAACAGAGGGAAAAGGTTACATTCGATATGTAAAACTTAATAAGTTATAAAAAAATCCAAAAATGACCTTATCAATTTGGAGGTATGCCCATTTAACTTTAGCAATACTTACATTTTTATTTCTTATCGTAGCTTCTACCACAGGAATAATTTTAGCATACGATGCTGCACAGGAAAAAACTCAGCCTTATCGAGTTGACGATTTCAGTAATATAAACCTTGCCCAGTCTTTACCGGAACTGCGCAAGGTTTTTCCAGAAATAACGGAGATCAGTGTTGATCACAATCAGTTTGTAACCTTGGAAGGTTTAGACGATAATGGTGAAAACATCAAAGCATACATCGATCCTACAACCGGAAAAATCTTAGGAAAACCTGTTGAAAAAAGTAAATTTATCAATTGGATAACTTCGCTGCACCGTTCTTTATTTTTAAAAGAAACCGGAAGGTTTGCTGTAGGAGTTGTTTCTTTTTTATTAATGATCATCAGTATTTCAGGGCTTATTCTGATCATCAAAAGGCAAAATGGGATCAGACATTTTTTCGACAATATCAAAAAAGATTTTTTCTCGCAATATCTTCATGTTGTTTCCGGAAGGCTTTTATTGATTCCTATTTTAATAATTTCTATTACTGGAACTTACCTTTTTATATATCGTTTTGAATTAATTCCGAAAGGTAAAAATGAAAAGATTGCTCATAAAATCACCAATTCTGAAACTCAGATAAAATTAGCAGACTTTCCTATTTTTAAAGAAACTAAACTTAGTGCAGTTAAGAAAATTGAATTTCCTTTTATTGAAGATGATGCTGAAGAATTTTTTGTTTTAAAACTAAAAGACAGAGAAATTACTGTCAATCAAATTAATGGAGAGATTGTAAAAGAAGAAAAATATCCGCTGACTCTTATTTATGAAAATCTCAGCTTAACCTTTCATACAGGCCGTGGAAGTGTTGTTTGGTCAACCATTTTAGGGATTTCTTCCGTTGGAATTTTACTATTCATTTATTCAGGTTTTATCATTACTTTTAAGCGAACCCGAAATAAGATCAAAAATAAATATAAAGCTGAAAATGCAGAAATCATTATTTTGGTTGGTTCAGAAAACGGTTCAACTTTAGGTTTTGCCAATAAAATTCATTCACAACTTTTATCAGACGGAAAAAAATCATTCATTACAGAGCTTAATCTATATAAATTATATCCTAAAGCAGAGCATATTATCATTTTTACTTCAACCTATGGTTTAGGTGAAGCTCCAACAAATGCTTCCAACTTTAAGAAGCTTTTAAAAGAATTTCCTCAGAATCAAAAGATTAAATATTCTGTAGTTGGTTTTGGTTCCAAATCTTACGAAGATTTTTGCGGTTTTGCAATTGAAGTTGACCAATTATTATCCGAACAAAACTGGGCAGAATCTCAGCTTGAACTTTTTACAGTCAACGATAAATCAACGGCAGAATTTACAGAATGGGCAAAAAAATGGAGCTATGAAACCATGATTCCTTTGGCAACTGCACCATCTTTATACGGCGAAAAAGTTCCTTCTTTAAAGAAAATGAAAGTCATTGGGAAAAGTGAAATCGTAGATGAAGTGACTACTTTTAAAGTAATTTTAAAACCTAATGCTTTGGTAAAATTTAAATCTGGAGATTTACTTGCCATTTATCCAGAGAATGATCATAAAGAAAGATTTTATTCTATCGGAAAAGTAAATGGAGCCATTCAGCTGGTTATAAAACTTCATGAAAATGGTCTCGGTTCAGCATTTTTACATCGTTTAAAAGAAAATCAGGAAATAAAAGCAAGAATTATTAAAAATTCAGAATTTCATTTTCCTAAAAAGGCATCTGAAGTAATTATGATTGCCAATGGAACAGGTATTGCACCGTTTTTAGGTATGATTGAGGAGCAAACCGGAAAAACGAAAACTCATTTGTATTGCGGTTTCAGAAAATCAAGTGAACTAACCGTTAATTACGAATATTTTGCTCATGAAAATATCAAAAAAGGGAAATTAACGTCTTTTAATTTGGCATTTTCTAGAGAAGAAAAATCTCAATATGTAATGGATTTGGTTGAAAGAGATGCCGAATTGTTTACCAATTCATTAGAAAACGGAGGTTTCATCATGATTTGTGGTGCTCTTAAAATGCAGCATGATGTGGAAGATACTTTAAGAAAATTATGTGCCCTGAAAAATAAAGATTACGAAACTTACAAAGCAAACGGACAAATTTTAACTGACTGTTATTAATTCTAAAGCACATGAAAAGCCTGAAAAATTTCTCTTATTTATTTTTAATACTGTCGTCATCATCAATGTTTGCTCAGGTTGAAAGAAGCAGATTGATTACTTTAATGGGAAGTAAATTTGAAATTACTTTGGTAGATAAAGATTCTCTTTCGGCAGAAAAAAACATTGACAAATCTATTGAAGAGATTACGAGAATTGAAAATTTAATTTCAGAATGGAAACCGGAAACTCAAATCTCGGAAGTTAACAGAAATGCAGGGATAAAATCCGTGAAAGTTGATGCGGAAGTTTTTGCTTTAACCGAAAAAGGAATTTATTTTTCTAAATTGACTGACGGAGCTTTCGACATCAGCATCGTTGCCATGGATAGAATCTGGAAGTTTGATGATTCTATGAATGAATTACCTTCTGAAGAATCCATCAAAAATTCTGTGAAAAATGTGGGTTATCAAAATATTATTTTAGATAAAACCAATTCTACTATTTTTCTTAAAAATAAAGGAATGAAAATAGGTTTTGGATCGATAGGAAAAGGTTATGCAGCTGACAAAATCAGAGAGTTAATGAAAAGTTTTGGAGTAAAAGCGGGAATTATCAATGCTTCTGGCGATATTTCAGCTTGGGGAAATCAACCCGATGGAAAACCCTGGGCAATTGGAATTAATAACCCTTTTAAAGATGATAAAATGGCTGCAGTTCTTTATTTAAAAGAAAATGCTGTTACGACTTCGGGAAGTTATGAGAAATATGCAGAAATTCAGGGCAAAAGATATTCTCACATTATGAATCCTAAAACCGGTTATCCTTCAACTGGCTTAACAAGCGTTACCGTTGTAGGTCCAAATGCAACAATGGCAAATGGATTCAGTACTTCACTAATGGTTTTAGGAAAAAAGGAAGGTCTGAAGTTGATAAAAAAATTCCCTGAATATCAATATTTGTTGATTACTGATTCAGGGAAAATAATTAAAAGTTTAAATCATTAAGATATAAACTCTCCTATTATTCAATTATAGGAGAAGCTTTTAAGTTGATCAAATATCAATTCATTATTTTTTTTTATCTCTAAAAATAAAATAACAAGTTAATAAAGTTACATTAACGATTACAGCAAAGGAGTTTGACAAAATAATGGGCAATTCCTCTTGTTCAAAACCATACCAAACCCAAAGTGAAAGCCCCGAAATCAGAATCGCAAGCATTAACCAGGAAATATCTTCTACATTTTTTGTTTTAATAACCTTAATAAGCTGTGGCATTGATGCAATAGCGGTTAAAGCACCCGCAATTAGTCCTAAAATTTCTACATTCATTTTTTCTAAATTATCCGTTAACAATAATTCCTCCATTTGGATGTAAAACCTGTCCTGTCATTTGTGCTGAAGCTTGGGTTGCCAAGAAAAGATAGGACGGCGCAATTTCTTCAGCACTTGCATTTCTTTGTAATGGTGGTTTATTTTCATCCTCTTCTTCTTCGCCAAAGGTTTCTTCTGTAAGTGGTGTTGCAACCGGTCCTGGAGCAACTGCATTTACTCTAATTCCTTTCGGTTTTGCTTGTAAAGCTAAAGATCTTGTAAATGAAACAATCGCACCTTTTGTAGCTGCATAATCTAATAACTCTTCATGCCCCTGATAAGCTACCGCAGATGTCGTATTGATAATAGAACTTCCTTCTTTTAAGTAAGGAAAAACTGCTTTTGTAAGAAGGATCATCCCGATGATGTTGGAATTAAAAGTAGTACGAATATCCTCTTCTTTTAGCTTTGTAATATCATCACTTGGAAACTGAATACCTGCATTATTAACTAAAATATCTATGCCTCCAAAATTTTCTATTATTTCTTTTGTTGTTTTTTGACAAAAGCTGCTGTCGTTAACGTCTCCTTTAAAAATCAAACATTGTCGTCCTAAATACTCGATTTCACTCTTTGTTTTTTCAGCATCTTCAATATTTGAATGAAAGATAATCGCAATATCGGCGCCTTCTTCTGCAAAGAGTAAAGCTGCTGATTTTCCTATCCCGCTATCTGCTCCCGTAATTAAAACTATCTTACCATTAAGTTGTAATCTATTCATATTTCTGTGATTATGGTTTAAAATAAAAATTCAGCATAAAATAATACACTGAATTTTTATTTCTTTACATATGATGAAGCAAATTGTATGCTTCTATGATAAAAAAAAACTATAAAATAATAGATGTGGTATTTTATTTTAAATTTACCATCCCATCTGTAAGCTGTTTCCATTGAATTTTTGATGCACCAACTCTTCTACCGAACGCAATGAACATGTTTTTTACACTGTTAACAATATCTGTATTTTGGTTAGGCTTCTCGTTCCTTCCGTAAATTGCCATTTTAACATAATCGCTACCTTTTGAAATGACAAATGTAGAAGTAGTACCTACCGAATGAAAATGAACTATATTTCCGGCAAATTCATTTCCTGGTAACTTTGAAGGTCGGCATTGTATCATTATGTTGTTAGGATTTGTTTTGTCTATCATGTCAATACGTACCCATTGATAACTCTCTTTTTCCGATTTTTTTATATTAGATAATAATATTTTGATATAATCACCTATGAAAGGCAATCTGTGGACTGTATTTCCCGAAGAATCACATAACGTAAACTCTGCAATATTTTCATTTGAATAAGTATTCCATTTATTTATATCAAAAAAACGTTCTTTAAGCAGATTATATTTTAGTTCTGCTTCTTGAACATTTTCACATTTTTGAATACTCTCAGTATCATGGAACTGTCCTTTAATCTGCAATGGAATTCCAGGAATTTTTTTTGCCTTCATTAATTTAATCTGCATTAATTTATTATACCATAATTTATTTGATTAAAAAATCATCTTTTAATATTTAAACTATTAGAAGTTATACTGAATGATTTAAAAAAAACACTCCGAATAATGATTTATTAATCCAAAACTTAGTTACAATTTCCATTCCTTTTTTTAATATTTACATCATAAATTTTTAATGTTTAAGTCGATTTTTCAATAATTAATCATATCAGCTCCTATAAAAGAATAGGGTTGGTTATTTTTTTTGTAAATAATTAGTACACATATTAAATTTTTAAGTATATTTGGACTGAAAATTTTTTTTTCATCATTTGTGTTTTTATTAAACCCTCCCACAAGGAGGGTTTAATTTTTGTAACAACTTCTGTTTTTAATACCTTTTTCCCTATTTTTAACTTGATGCCTACGTCTTAGAATATTTGTATTCCTTGTTATGCAAAATTTTAATATTTTAGAAAAATTCAAGTTTGTCTACTCTTTTTTGATGAGTCTATCTTTACAAAATAATTCTATCCGTACAGAAGATATATTGATAATTCTCTTTGATGAAAAAAAATTTCTAAGACAAAGACAATTCAAGACTCATCCTTTACACTTCAAAGTTTTTTTAGATTTAAATTTTATCTCTGTAAATATTAAAAAAAATATATTTTTTCGGAAAAGGCATACAATATGCTAATTATAATTTATCAATCAAAAAAAATATTATTATGAAAAGCTTATTATGGTTAGTAGCCGTCATCTGTATTATTGTTTGGCTTTTAGGGATGCTAAACATTATTCCTGGGATTAGTACCAATTATTTAATTCATGTTTTATTAGTAATTGCAGTAATTGTAGTTCTCTACAATATTATTTCCGGTAGAAAACCTTTAGACTAGAACATTAATCAAAAAAATAAGAAATCAGGATAATTTTATCCTGATTTTTTTATTATAAAAAACTAATCTGATATTAAAATTTCTAAGAATTATCTGTAAAAACTTTAAATTTTGATTTTATTTCATTAAAACTATTATTATTTATGTTCCATTTTTATTCAAGACTTAAAACAAACATAAAACAATGATTATCAGTAAATTAAATACGTAAAAAAATCGATTTTTTTACGCATTTTTACGTCACTATTTATAAATAGCCCCCATAATAAGTTGTTGATGAAATTTTATGATTATATATTTGCTACAGATAAAACGAGACACTAAATCATTCATATATAATAACTTTTCATCATTCAGTTTTCATGTAGAACATCAGGGTTCTTGACAATCTAGGAAAAAGAGCCCTGTTATCTACAATTCTAAATTAGACACCATTTATCACATTCTATTAATAGAAAAACCGAACCTTCATTGAAGGTTCGGTTTTCATTTTAAATAGGTTTAAGTTTTACAACTAAGAAAGATTTTGGTCTTCTAGTTCTTTAATTCTTTTTTTAATAAAATCAGCAGGTCTTATACCATTTTGTTCAAGAAAAATATTTGAAAAACTCTGTCTGTTGCTAAATCCTGCTGCTGAAGCAATATGCTCAATAGAGTATTTTCTCCATTCTTTATCATGATAGATTTTCTGCGTTGCATAGTTGATTCTTAAAATATTGATGTAAGTATTAAAGTTGCTCCCTTTATATTCATTAATAACTTGTGAAAGGTAAGAAGTATTCGTTTTAAACTGTTCTGAGAGCTTTTTAAGCGTTAATCCCTGTTCGAGGTATCCTTGCTTGTTTTCAAAGATATGAATGTCGTTTAAGAGCTTTTCTACGATACTGCTGTCAAACTTTATATTTTTATCTCCTGCGTCAGCTACTTCAGGTTTTACAATCGGAGTAGTCTCTTCAGCCTGATTACTCTCTTCAAGCTTTATTAATAAATCATCATAATTTTTCTGAATATTTTTTTGCTTTCTTATTCTGTAATACATTACAATTCCTAGCGCTGTAATAATTGCTAAACAAATAAATATAAGTAGTTTGCTATAAGAATTTGTTTTCTCTAAATTCTCTTTGGTTTCCAGAAGCATCTTTGTATCATACTCCTTATAAACTCGTGTTGAAAGATGTTTAAAATCTGAAGCTATTACACTATCAACTTTAAGAAGCTGATTCGTATAATATAATTCTTCTTTATGGTTGTTTTCTTTTCGGTAATATCCTATCAATTCTTCATAGTTACTTCTCAGTTCAGGAAGAATAAATTTATTTTTATTGAAGATAGAATCTACTTTTCTATAGTTTTCTACTTCAAGATTAAGATTACCCAAAAGCTCATAACTTTTACCTTTATAAAAATAAATATATGAAACCCATGTAAAGTCATTAACCTTTATAAGCTCAGGAAGAGCCTGATCGAAGTATTGAATCGCCTTTGTGTAGTTTTTATTCTTAAATTCGGAAACTCCAAGGCTTTTTGTAAAATAACTTTTTTCTAAATTAAAATCCTTAGTTTTTGGGATTTTAGTTTCTGCTACATTAAGCAACCTGTTTGCCTGCTCGTTCTCTCCTAGCATTTGATAGCATATAATTGCCTGATGGAGAGAATTTAAATAACCTTTTGTATTGTTGAAAATAATATTTTTATTAAAGTCACCATCGATTTTTGCTTCAAAAAATTCAATACATTCATTGAATATGTTAAGAGCTTCATCGTAATATCCAAGATAACTTTTAACAACGCCTATATGATAAATATTCTGATATTTTAAAAACTCATTCTTAGAATCTTTTAAATATTCGTATGCTTTTAAATATTCTTCTAAAGCATACTGGAATTTACGTTGATTAAAATAATAAATAGCTCCTTTACTAAGATAAGCATCTCCAATTAAATCATTTTTTTCCGAATTTTTTGCAGCAATAATACAACTATCTGCATAAGCCATTTTTTTATTTTCAGAATATAAAATTGCATCTTTGTAAGCCTGAAATAACTCTTTGTAATTTTTTTCAGACTTAGCTTTTGATATACACTGATTTATAAACACAAACGCACGAGGGTCATTCTCTTCATAAACCCAATATTTTTCTCTAAGTTTTGAATAGAAATCCTGTGAAAAAACAATTATTGCACATGAGCAACAAAATAATGTAAAAATTTTTTTAAACATCAGATATATCCCGATAAATTTCATTCAAAAGTACATAAAAAGTATTTATTATAAGCAATTTTAATATAATGAGTTTATTAAATAAAGTTTAGTGGGTATATAACGTAAATATTATATTTAGTAAAAATTTATAAATCGAACCTACATACATTTGTATTGTATCTATGTTTTTGACTACTTTCGAACAATAAATAAAAATAAATTTTAAATCATTAATCCTAGAATAAAATGAAAACAAATTTAATAACACTCAGTTTAATTTTGATTGGACTATCGAGTATTGCTTGTAGGCAAGATGAAAATGGCCTAATTGACGATGAACAAATAAATGCTGCTCAAACATTAGATAAATCTTCGGCAACTCAAAAAGGCAGTTCTGAAGACTCTTTATCTTTGAATTTAGATACTAACGGTGATCCTCCAAAAAACGGAACACATTGGAAAATTTCAGATAGTATAAAAATAAACGCACCTAAAGATATTTCAGGTTTAAGCTCAATTACTATTTCTTCTGAAACTATCAGTACCGAAGAACCTACGGATCCACCTAAAAATGGTACTCACTGGAAAGGAAAATAAAATTTTTAATAACACGAAAAACCTGCTGACTTATTTTAGCAGGTTTTTTTTGCATCATAATATCGGAATTAAAATTATTTTACCGAAACGCAATATAATTTTCTATATAAATATTTTTTGTACATTTGAAGTATAAAACTTTTAAAATCAACATGAAAACAAAAATTATCGCAATTAGCTTAATTGCAATTGGTCTTTCGAGTATTGCTTGTAGAGAAACTGATGAAATGCTAATAGAAAATGAACAACAGCAACTTTCTTTACAATCAGAAAAAACTCAAGCAACATCTAATAGCGGTTCTCATTGGAGAATTTCTAAAGCTAATGAGAATTTAATAAAAATTGACATGAGCTTGTTAGAAGCTAATACTAAAAAAGAGTGCCCACCTCCACCTCCACCACCCCCATCCCCAAATCCACCAAGAGATACTTCCCATTGGCTAACTTCTGACACAGATGACTGCAAAGAACCTCCAAGAGATACCTCTCACTGGAAGATGGGAGCGAAAAATTAAAATTTTATAAACCTGCTGTATATTTCAGCAGGTTTTTATTTTATTCACTTATTGATTTGTAATTTCATTTTAATAAATCTAATTCTAATAAATTATTATTCCTTGCGTTATTTGCTTTAGCATCTCTCTCTCGGTCTCTCAGCATTTTTTCAATATCTAATGGTTTTCCGTTTTCATCGATCATCATTACTTTTGTGTTTCCGGATAACATTTGACGCATCCCTTTTGTAGGATTATTTCTAAAATCAACAACTTGTTTTTTGTATTTTTCCTGATCAATAGCAATGGTATTGCCAAAAGCATTTTTCTCACTATCACTTACCCAATCTTGATCGGAAGTAAGTTTTTTAATTTCTTTTAAAACAAAAGAATGTGACTTCGTCTTATCTTCAATTTTAATGATCAAGCCCGGTAGGCCGTGAAATTTATAAGGTCCATCCTGAATAGGAATATCAGAGACAAACCATGCTGTCCAAATTCTGCCTGCAAAATAAAGAGATGCTTTTTGAGCATTAAACTCGCCAATTTTTTCTTTTTCAGGTAAAATTTTCCAGTTCATTGCTCTGTTATCAGAAACTTTATATTTATTCATATCGAGGTTGTTGAAGAAATCTATTTTAAAATCAGGATAAGATTTTTCAACGACAAATGGAACTAAGCCATAATCAATACCCGTAAAATCTCTTGTCTTTTTCGTTATTCTATCCTGATGTATTGAATCAGCTATACTTTTCTTTTGGCTATAGAATTTCGAACCTTTTTTGGCTACATCCAGATACATGATTTCTGTACCAACTTCATTCGTTTTAGTAGAATCTGTAATGAATTTATATTCGTAAGAAAAGCGTTGATTCTGAGCTAAAAGCGTCACACTTAAAAAGGAAAAAACTCCCATAATAATTCTCTTCATAATTCTTATGTAGTTAGTTATTGTAGTAAATCAAGTTCTAAAACATTATTATTCTTTTTATTGGCTTCTTTTTGTTTCTTTTCTCGGTCTTTCATTATTTGATTAGAATCCATAATTTTTCCCGAAGCATCTTTCATTTCAAATTTTCCACCTTCAGCCAAAAGATTTCTTAAACCTTTATTCGGGTCTGCTCTGTTGTCTAAATATGTTTTTCTATATTTTTTATCATTTAAAACAATTAAAGGTTCGTACCTTTCTTTGTCTTTAAAGCTTTTCCATTCTTCTTTATCATCAAATTTTCTTACACCTTTCAATTCAAAAATGTGAGATTTTGTTTTGTCTTCAAGTTTTACAATTAAACCCGGTAAACCATGAAATTTGTGCGGACCATCCTGAATGGGAATGTCTGTTGTAAACCATGCCGTCCATTTTCTACCAGCAAAATCACATGTTGCTTTTTGAGTATTAAACTCCCCTATTTTTTCTTTTTCAGGTAAGATTTTCCAGTTTTGATTTCTGGATTCTTGAACCATATACTCCATAGATCCTAAATTAGTAAAAAAATTAACTGAATAATCCGGATAGTTTTTTTCTACTTGATATCTTACTTTGCCTTTGCTTTTAAATCTTGTTAAATTGATATGATGATCCAAACCTCCGGATTGTTTTTTAAATTCCGCATTTAAAATTGAATCAGATTCAAAAACATCTTTACTGTAAAACTGTGAACCTTTTGAAAAAACATTCAAAAGCATAATTTCTGTTTCACTTTTATCTTTTTCGGTAGAATCTTTCACGAATTTGTATTCGTAAGAAAAACGCTGGTTTTGCGCATAAGTAATAATGCTGAAAATTGACATCACTCCGACAAAAATTCTCTTCATAAATATTTTTTCACTAAAATAGGATATTATTTTTTATTGGCAAAGTTTTAAAAATTAGGAGTTAGGAGTTAGGAGTTAGGAGTTAGGAGTTAGGAACGAAATTAAGAATTTCGAGATTGGGTAAAATTTAAAACAAAAAAACCTCTCGAAGTGAGAGGTTTTAATTATTTATATATTAAAAAATTACAGTAACAAAGTTAAAGGACTTTCTAAATACATTTTTAAAGTTTGTAAAAACTGAGCTCCTGTCGCTCCATCTACAACTCTGTGATCACAAGCTAATGAAAGCTTCATGATGTTTCCAACTACAATTTGACCGTTTTTAACAATTGGTTTTTCAATAATTGCACCTACAGAAAGAATTGCTGCGTTGGGTTGATTGATGATACTTGTGAAAGTTTCAATTCCGAACATCCCCAAGTTTGAGATAGAGAATGTAGAACCTTCCATTTCGTTAGCTTTAAGACCTTTAGATTTTGCTCTTCCAGCCATATCTTTTACAGCAGCAGAAATCTGAGTGTAATTCATTTGGTCAGTATTCTTCAAAACAGGTACTACCAATCCGTCAGGAATCGCAACTGCTACTCCAACGTTGATATTTCCTCTATGAATTACCTTATCTCCTGCCCAACTAGAATTCACTTGTGGATGTTTTCTTAAAGCAACTGCAGTCGCCTTAATGACCATATCGTTAAAAGAAATTTTTGTATCTGGTAAAGAATTGATTTCTTTTCTAGCCTCAATCGCTTTATCCATGTTAATTTCAACCATCAGATAATAATGAGGAGCAGAGAATTTACTTTCAGAAAGACGTTTTGCAATGATATTTCTTACCTGAGAGTTTGGAGTCTCAGTATCTTCACCTTGTACAAAACTTAATGCAACTTGAGCAGCTGGACTTGCAGTCGGAACTGAAGCAGCAGGTTTTGCAGATGGCTGATAATTTTCAATATCTTTTTTTACGATTCTTCCGTTTTCTCCTGAACCTTGTACAGAATTGATGTCAACACCTTTTTCCTGAGCCATTTTTTTAGCTAAAGGAGAAATTGCGACTCTGTCTGAAGATGAGTTCTCAATTGATGCAACCGATTTCTCTTCTATCTTAGTTTCAGATTTTTGTTCAGCTGGTTTATCCGTAGATTTTGCAGCAGCTTTTGGAGCTCCAACAGCAGAAACATCAGTTCCTTCAGGACCGATGATAGCCAAAACAGTATCAACCGGAGCAGCTCCACCTTCTTCAACACCTTGCTTCAAAAGAATTCCATTGAATTCTGATTCAAAATCCTGAACAGCTTTATCGGTTTCAATCTCAGCAAGAAGATCTCCTTCTTTTACCTTATCACCTACATTTTTATGCCATTTAGCCACTTTACCTTCCGTCATTGTATCAGAAAGTCTTGGCATTGTAATCACTTCTACTCCAGCCGGAACTTCCACAGAAGTTTCTTCAGTCGCAGTAGTATTAGATTCTGTTTTTGGTTCTTCTTTTTTGTCTTCAGAAGCAGCACTGGGAGCAGTAGCTCCGCCTGTTAATCCTGAAATATCTTCTCCTTCATTTCCGATAATTGCCAAAACTAAATCTACTGCAGCAGCTGAACCTTCTTCAACACCTACATAAAGAAGAGTTCCTTCCACTTCAGATTCAAAATCCTGTACTGCTTTATCAGTTTCGATTTCGGCTAAAATATCTCCTTCTTTTACCTTATCTCCTACTTTTTTATGCCATTTAGCCACTTTTCCTTCCGTCATTGTATCGGAAAGACGTGGCATTGTAATCACTTCTGCCATAATTTATATTGATTTGAGATTCGAGATTCGAGATTTGAGATTAGGGAAACTCAAATTCGAATATCAAATTAATTATTATTTATTAATTTTCTAATTTATCTAAGAACGGATAGTTTTCTTGAGCATAAACATACTCGTAAACTTTTTCTGCATCAGGATATGGAGAGTTTTCCATAAACTCGATACATTCTTCTACGAAATCTCTAGACTTGTTATCTAAAACCTCCAATTCTTCTTCAGTTGCCCAGCTGTTTGCTAAGATTCTCTCTTTGATCAATTCAATAGGATCATCTTTCTTGTGAATAGCAACTTCCTCTTTAGATCTGTAAGGTTCAGCGTCAGACATTGAGTGTCCTCTGAAACGGTAAGTTCTAGCTTCGATAAAAGTAGGTCCATCACCTCTTCTTGCTCTTTCAATAGCTTCGTAAGCAGCTTCAGCCACTTTCTCAGGATCCATTGCATCTACAGCAAGACACGGCATTTCGTATCCTAAACCTAGTTTATAGATATCTTCGTGGTTAGCAGTTCTTTTTACAGAAGTTCCCATTGCGTATTGATTGTTTTCAACAACAAATACTACAGGAAGTTTCCAGTTCATTGCCATGTTGAAAGTTTCGTGAAGAGATCCCTGTCTTGCAGCACCGTCTCCAAAGAAACAGATGTTTACAGCTTTTCTGTCGAAAAATTTATCTGCAAAAGCAATACCTGCTCCCAAAGGGATTTGTCCTCCTACAATACCATGACCTCCGTAAAAACGGTGTTCTTTGCTGAAAATGTGCATAGATCCACCCATACCTCCGGAAGTACCTGTAGCTTTACCACAAAGTTCTGCCATGATTCTTTTAGGGTCTACTCCCATTGCCATTGGATGAATGTGACATCTGTAAGCAGTGATCATACTATCTTTGGTTAAATCCATTGCATGCGTAAAACCTGCCGGAATAGCTTCCTGACCGTTGTACAAATGTAAAAAACCTCTGATTTTTTGTTTTAGATAAAGAGAACGGCATTTGTCTTCAAACCTTCTCCACATTGTCATATCTTCATACCACTTTAGGTATATCTCTTTAGAAAATTCTTTCATGTGCGAGCTTCTTGCTTATTTATTATGAAATAGTTGAGCAAAAATATAAAAAAAACTTCGTTTTTATTATATGCACAGCAATTGTTTTTTTACTTATAATGTTATATTTACATTTCAAACTTAATTATGGAAGAAAAAAAGACTTCGGCACTGCATATTATTTCGAGAATTATCTCAGACTTTTTCAATCCGTTGGTTTCACTGTTTATTTATTTTTTGTATTTAAGCTTTCAGAATTACACTTTTAAACAAGCAATTACACATTTCCTTCCTATCCTATTAATAGTTATCATTCCTGTCGTTTTCTGGCTTATTTGGAATGTAAAAACGGGCAGATATACCAATATGGATGTTTCCAATCGCGTACAGAGAAAATCTTTATATATTTTTATTGCAATTTGTATTATTTCCTATCAAATTTATCATTACATCATAAATGGCTACATTGATTTTGTAATGCTTTTTATTTTAATCTTGTTATTTGCTCTTCAATACAGTAATTTATATATTAAAAGTTCGATGCATACTGCCTTTAATGTATTTGTTGCCGCATTGTTTTATGCATTCGACTGGAAAGCAGGATTTTTTTGGTTCGGAATTGCAGCTTTGGTAGGAATTACAAGAGTGATTTTAAAAAGACACACCGTAAAAGAAGTATTTATGGGCGCAGGAATAGCTTTTCTAGTATCTTTTATTTACCTTTATTGCAATATTCAATTTCAACATTAAGAATTTTTTATGAAAATAAATCATCTTACCTCGGCTGAGGAAAATTTAATGAAGCTATTCTGGAAACTTCAAAGCTTTTATTTAAAGGAAGTTATGGAGCAGCATCCAGAGCCAAAACCCCATCAAAATACCGTATCAACCTATCTGAAAATATTAGTTGAAAAAGGATATTTGTCTACCGAAAAAGAAGGTAGAATTTTCAAATACTCTGTCATTGTACCTTATGAAGATTATAAAAAGTTTTTATTGAAAGAACTTTCGCATAATTTCTTTAATAATTCAGGAAAAGAGATTTTGGAATTTTTATTTGATGAAAATTTGATTTCACAGAATGACCTTAAAACTTATTTTGGCCTTAAAATCGAAATGAAACCTGTGAAAGTAAAAGAACCTAAGCTGGAATATGCTGAAGAGGTCTTAAATCCTAAAAAAGACAAGAAAGGAAAGGATAAGAAAAAGAAGAAGAAAAAGAGTGAAAACTAGTTTATAGTTGCTAGTTTTTAGTTGTTGGCTATTAGTTTATGATGAAAAAACTACTGAGAGCCTATTTAAATCATTTATTGATTTCTTAAAAATTTTACTATCAAATAAATACCCAATTACTTAATATTTTAAAAACTAAGAATATGTAATTGAATATTTAGGTTAATAAAATTATGAATAATATTAATTTTATTAACCTAAATATAATCTCAATTAATTTTTAAATTAAGACATAAAAAAAGCGGCTTAAAAGCCGCTTCAATTTTTTACCAACGACTTCCGCCGCCTCCGTTACCTCCACGGTTGTTGTTGCTTCCGTAACCACCTCCAGAGTTACCTCCTCCACGGTTGTTACCATAACTTCCACCACCGCTTCTGTTATTATCAAAACTTCTTCTTGGTTTTTCTTCTCTTGGCTTAGCCTCAGAAACGTTAAGAATTTTTCCGTTAAATTCTTTCTGGTTAAGAGCCTCAATAGCTTGACCTCCTTCTTCGTCACCCATTTCGATAAAACCGAAACCTCTAGAACGACCAGTCTCTCTGTCTGTTACAATTTTAGCTGATGATACATCGCCAAATTCTGCGAATAAATCGTGCAACTCATATTCTTTAGTTGCGTAATTGATGTTTGAAACAAAAATGTTCATTTTAAAAAAAAATTAAATTAATATATAAAATTGGTATATAAAAGAAAAGCAACATAATAATGAACATGATATTGATTCCAAATATAAACAGGTGCAAGATACAATTAAAAACTTCAAATCAAAACTTTTTAAAGGTTTAATTCACTTCTATTCAAAACTTGTAATAATATCGCAAAAAAATGATGAATTTTTCATTAAATAAACCTTTGAAAAGCTTATTTTTAAAACTAAATTTGTATTGAAAACAATCATAAAAATGAATTATCATACAAGAAAATGGGTAAAACCAGAAGACCTTAACCCAAATCAATCATTATTTGGAGGAAAACTATTACAATGGATTGATGAAGAAGCAGCATTATACGCAGTGATTCAGTTGGAAAACAAAAAAGTAGTTACCAAGTTTATTTCGGAAATAAATTTTGTGAGTTCTGCAAAACAAGGTGATATTATCGAAATTGGAATTGAAGTTTCATCTTTTGGCTCCACTTCTCTTACACTGAAATGTGATGTAAGAAATAAAATGACCCATCAAACCATCATCACCGTTGATAAAATTGTAATGGTGAATCTTGATGAAAACGGAAATCCTGCAGCACACGGAAAAACAAAAGTAGAATTTGTGAAAGACAGACTGAACAATTCATTATGAAAATTTTCATAAAAAATATGGTCTGCGGAAGGTGTATTGCTGCAGTTTCAAATATTTTTAACGAACGTAATATAAAGATCACTCAAATTAGCTTGGGCGAAGTAGAAACAGAAGGTGATATTTCAAAAATGGATATCCAATTCATTGAAGATCGATTAAAGAAAACAGGTTTTGAAAGAATAAAAGATGCAACGCATCAATTGGTCGATAAAATTAAAAACTTAATCATCATTAAAATCGGAAAACTTGATATTGATGAAAACTTTTTACTGTCGAAATTTTTAAGCGTAGAACTACATAAAGATTACAGTTCATTATCAAAAGCCTTTTCCCAAAATGAAAATATTACGGTTGAGCAGTTTTTTATTCTTCAGAAAATTGAGAAAGTAAAAGAACTACTTCTCTATAATGAGTTTAATTTAACAGAAATTGCAGGAAAACTAGGCTACAAAAGTGTGCAGCATTTATCATCACAATTTAGAAGCACTACAGGGTTTACGCCTACTGAATTTAAAAAACTGAAAGTTCACAACAGAAAATCGTTGGATATGGTGCAAGAAACCGACGCTGAAAATTGATAAAAACACTAAAGTTTTGAATCTTTTTTAGCAAAAGAGAAAGATTCAAAATTATTTTAGAGCCCAATAAAGAAAACACAAAATACAACAAAGTGAAAATAATAATTACCGGAACAACAGGAATGGTTGGAGAAGGCGTTTTAATTGAATGCCTTCAAAATAATAAAGTGTCCGAAATATTAAGCGTAAGTCGTAAATCTTGTGGGATAAAACATCCAAAACTGAAAGAACTTATCATTAGTGATTTCCTACAGTTAGACAATTTCCATAATCAATTGACGGGTTATGATGCCTGTTTTTATTGTGCAGGAATTAGTTCGATAGGTTTAGACGAAGAGAAATACACAAAAATAACTTTTGACACTACGCTTCATTTTGCTAAAACTCTACTGGATTTAAACCCAAATATGACATTCAATTACATATCCGGTAAAAGCACAGACAGCACAGAAACCGGAAAAATAATGTGGGCAAGAGTAAAAGGAAAAACAGAAAATGCCTTAATGAAATTGAATTTTAAAGGACAATATAATTTCCGCCCAGGTTTTATGAAACATTTTAAAGAGCAGAAAAATGTAAAAACTATTTTTAAAATTTTCGGAGCATTCTACCCTACACTCTTCCCGAAAAGCTCATTAACATTACAAGAAGTCGGTAGAGCAATGATTAATATTTCAGAAAAAGGCTATTCAAAACAAATTCTGGAAATAGCAGATATTAAAAAAATTGCTTAATAAAACTTTTTATTTAACCACAAAAGAGGCAAAAGATTTAGATGCTTCTATTTAGTTAATGAGTATTGAGAAAAAAGAACACAAAAACCTTTAAAAATCTTTGATTTTTTGTTCTTTTGAGAACTTTGATTATCTAATAATAGCTTTATAATTGCCTTTTGTTCCTTTTGGTTAAATCTCAAATTAGTAAAATTTCAACCACAAAATTTTATAACAATTATCCTTAAATCTGTAACAGTCTTCAATCTATATTTTGGAAATTTGTAACATAAATTATGACTTATGCTACAAAAATATAATATCCTCGGAATGACCTGTTCTGGTTGTCAGAAAAAGATTTCAGAAAAACTGAACAGTGTAAACGGAATTTCAGCTGATGTCAATCTTGAAACCAGCTCTGTTGAAATCACTTCTGATGCAGAAATCAATCTGAATGAGTTGAATAAAGCACTTTCAGAAATTGGAAATTATAAATTAGAAGATCCCAATAAACCCGAAAACACTTTTGTAAAACCTCAAGACCGGGTTTCGCCTTCTTCCGTTTATTATTGTCCGATGGAATGTGAGGGCGATAAAGTATATTTTCAACAAGGAAAAAGATGTCCCGATTGCAATATGTACCTGGTTCCGATCGAGGAAAAATTAGCAAAAGATCCTGATCATAAACCAACGTATTCTTCTACCAACTTACCAGAAAATTTCAAAGACCATATCGGAAGCTTTTATTGTCCGATGTTCTGTGAAGGCGATAAAGTGTACGAAGAAAAAACAGATTGCCCGGTTTGTCACATGCATCTGGAAGAAATTACCGAAGATCTGGTTAAAAATTCAACTTCCCATTCACATCACCATCATCATGATTATCACGCTCATCAACAATACGAAGCACCAAAAGTTACGGATGATATGGCAGGAAAATACTACTGTCCGATGTTCTGTGAAGGTGACAAAACTTACGACAGCAATGTTGGTTGCCCGGTTTGCGGAATGGATTTGGTAAAATATCCTGAAAAAGGTGAAGAAGAAACTGATGATACTTATCTTATTTTAAAAAGAAAATTCATTATTTCTTTAGCTTTCACTATTCCCGTTTTTATTCTTTCAATGGGTGGAATGTTGATTGATTTTCCTTTTTCGCACAAGCTTCAGGGAATTCTTGAATTGATTTTAACCATTCCTGTTTTATTTTATTCCGGGTGGTTTATTATGAAAAGAGGTTGGGTTTCATTTAAAACATGGAACCTGAATATGTTCAGCTTAATTGCTTTAGGTGTAGCTGCTGCATTTATTTTCAGCATCGTTGCTTTAGCTTTTCCAGATTTACTTCCGCATGAAGTTAGAGGTCATAATCAAAAAGAACCTTTGTATTTTGAAGCAGTTTCCGTGATTATGACTCTTGTTATTTTAGGTCAGCTGATGGAAGCTTTAGCCCACAAAAAAACAGGAAATGCCATCAAAGAATTGATGAATCTTTCTCCTGATGAAGCCAATGTAATGGTAAATAATGAAGAAAAAAGAGTTCCGCTTTCTGAGGTGAAAATTGGAGATGTATTAAAAGTAAAACCAGGCGAAAAAATTCCTGTTGACGGAAAAATAATCGAAGGAAATTCTGTAGTTGACGAAAGTATGATTACCGGAGAACCCATTCCTGTTGAAAAAAACATTGATGATCAGGTAACTTCAGGAACAATCAACGGAAATCAGGTTTTTTTGATGAAAGCCGAAAAGGTAGGTGACGAAACTTTGCTTTCAAAGATTATAAAAATGGTGAACGATGCAAGCAGAAGCCGTGCTCCAATCCAGAAACTGACCGATAAAGTGGCTAAAGTTTTTGTTCCGACAGTTATTTTAGTTGCTGTTCTTACTTTTATTTTATGGCAATTTTTTGGTCCTGAAGGTCAGAAAACTTTATTTGCTTTTATTAATGCAGTTGCGGTTCTTATTGTCGCTTGTCCTTGCGCTTTAGGCTTGGCCACTCCAATGTCTTTGATGGTGGGAATTGGTAAAGGTGCTAAAAACGGAATTCTTATAAAAAATGCAGAAGCGCTTGAATTAATGCACAAAGTAAACGTTCTGATTACAGATAAAACAGGAACTTTAACCGAAGGAAAACCATCTTTAGAACATATTGAAACCATTAATAATTCTTCTGAAAATTTAATTTTAAAACTAGCTTATTCTTTAAATCAAAATTCAGAACATCCTTTATCAAGTGCTGTCATCAAGAAAGCAAAAGCCGATCATATTTCGGCCGAAAAAGTTGAAAAATTCGAAAATATTTCCGGTAAAGGCGTGAAAGGGATCATTAATGGTAAAACCGTTTATTTAGGAAACGAAAACCTTTTAGTTTCTAATGGAATTCAAATTCCGGAAAGTTTAAAATTAAAAGCGAAAGAAGTTCAGTCAAAAGCACACACGCTTTCTTATATTGCTCAGGAAAATGAAGCTTTAGGTTTCGTAAGTTTCAGCGATAAAATTAAAGAAAGTTCCAGAAAAGCTGTACAGCATTTAATGAATGAAGGGATCGAAGTAATTATGATGACTGGCGACAACGAAAATACCGCAAAAGCTGTTGCCGATGAATTAGGAATTAAAAATTACAAAGCAAGCTGTCTTCCGGAAGATAAATTGAATGAAGTGAAAAAACTTCAGGAACAGGGAAAAATCGTAGCCATGACCGGAGACGGAATTAACGATTCTCCTGCTTTAGCACAATCCAACGTCGGAATTGCTATGGGAACAGGAACCGATGTAGCGATAGAAACTGCAGAAATCACTTTACTGAAAGGGGATATTTTAGGAATTGCCAAAGCAAAAATTTTAAGCGAAAAACTCTTAAGAAACATCAAGGAAAACTTGTTCTTTGCTTTTATCTACAATGTTTTAGGAATCCCGGTTGCGGCAGGATTGTTATATCCATTTTTTGGAATTCTTTTATCACCAATGATTGCGGCAGCCGCAATGAGCCTTAGTTCTTTATCGGTGATCTTAAATTCATTACGACTGAATTCTGTAGATCTTGAAATTAAATAGAAAGATCAAAATGCAATGTTTTTATATTTGAGTAATCATTAAAAAGTTTATATTTGAAAATAAGCTTCAAACTCAGATTTAAAAACACTGCATTTTATATATGAAAAATTACACTTTTATATTTTTGTTGATCTTCTCTTTATATTCTTCACAAATTCAACGCTTTACCTACGAGTATGATTTTATTACAGACTCCACAAACAGAGCCGGTATAAAAAAAGAAATAATGCTTTTAGACATCCAAAATAGCGGTTCTAAATATTACAGTTACGATATTTTTGTGACAGATTCTATAATAAGTGCCGAATTGGAAAAGCAGGGAGATTCTGGAACTCCATGGGGAATTATAAAACCAAATAGTAATTTTAAAGGAAATATCCGAAGTAAAGTCAGTAAGGAATATCCCGATTACAAAACCTATTTGCACGCTTCTTTGAGTTCAGATTTTTATAAAATAGAAGAAACCGATAAACCCATTTGGAAAATACATTCTGACAAAATGAAGATTGGAAGTTATTCATCTCAAAAAGCAACCACTAAATACTTAGGAAGACAATGGACAGCTTGGTTTTGTACAGATTTACCTTTTCAAGATGGCCCATATAAATTCTATGGTTTACCAGGATTGATTATAAAATTAGAAGATAAATCTCAGACTCATGTGATGACTTTAATTGGAAATAAAATAGTTAAAGAGGCTGTAATTCAGAAAAAAAATGAAAATCATGCTTTTGGTCCGCAAAACGAAATTGCTGTAAATAATCAACAGTTTACCAAACTTTGGCAAGAGCATGTACGTGATCCAAATAAAATAACGAGACAAAAAATGCTAGCTTTAGGCAATGATGCACAAGGAAATTCTAATTTTAGTTTTATGGATGCGACAGGAAAAAAACTAGATCCCAATGAAGCAATGAGAAATAATGAAAAACAATTTAGAGAAAATTTAAAGAAAAGCAATAATAAATTAGATCTTGATCTTTATAGATATTAATTCCACATTATAATTAACATTCTGACAATCAAAAGATTTAATTTTAAAAACATCGTGATTTCTTATAAAAAGTAGTTGTAAAAAAACTTCTTAAAATTTCATTAAAAAGTGAAATTTTAAGAAAAAATGGCACTATCTTTGTTAACTAAAATCGTAAAATTTAACGATTTTTAACAATTTAATTCCCATTACTCTTTATGAAAAAAACTTTTGCGGAAAAGTCTGTAGGCAAGACTTTTCTAAGGATGATTACAGTGATGACTGTAACATCAACCCTATTTACAGGATGCAATCAAAAAACTGAAGTAAAAGAAGCTGAAAAAGTTCTTGCAAAACTGCCTCCCGTCGCAAAAGTCCCCAGAATAGATGATGAAAGTGTACCTACAGACAAAAGAGTAATTTACCTTACCTTCGACGACGGACCCAATCGTGGCACCGAAAATCTTTTAAAAATATTACACAAAAGAAATATCTCTGCGACTGCGTTTCTCGTGGGAAAACATGCAACAGACAGCAAAAAACAGAAAGAAGATCTCGAAATAATGAGAACTGACCGTTTGATTGAGCTTGCCAATCATAGCTATACTCATGCTCACAATAAATATTCAAATTTTTATAAAAATCCTGAAGCTGTTGTTAATGATTTTAATATTGCTAAAGACAGCTTAAAGCTCCCCGGAAAAATAGCAAGAACTCCCGGAAGAAATATCTGGAGGCTCAATAATATTAATGTTACCGATATTAAAAGCTCTACTGAAGCAGCAGATAGACTAAAAACCGCCGGTTATAAAGTAATCGGTTGGGATTTGGAATGGAAACCTACCAATAAAATGCATCTGAAAGGAAACCATCAGGAAATGCTTAAAAAAGTAGACAGTATTTTCTTTAATGACCTTGAAAAGACATCAAGACATTTGGTTTTCCTTACCCACGATCAGTATCTTACCGATGCAGACTCAATTATTGAGCTTGATTTATTTATTGAAAAACTACAAAAATCAAATCGTTTTGTTTTCAGAAAAATTTCTGCATATCCGAAAATTAATGAGATTTTAAATTAATATTTCTCTCACAGATTTTATAAATATTTTACAATAATAACTTTTAAAATTGAACCATTAAGAAAATTTAAGAAGTTAAGCATCATTAAGAAAAATCAAAGCTCAACTTAATATTCTTAACTCCTTAATAAAACCTTAATGGTTTAATTTTTTTTCAAATTCCTTAAAGTTTATTTTAAAATTCAGAAATTTGCAATTATGAGTATTCAGGAAAATTACAGAGATATAAAAAGCCGTCTTCCGGAAAATGTACAATTGGTAGCCGTTTCAAAAACGCATCCCGTTTCTTCTATTCAGGAGGTTTACGATTTGGGACAGAAAGTTTTTGGTGAAAATAAGGTTCAGGAATTAGTTGAAAAACATCCTCTCCTTCCAAAAGATATTCAATGGCATATCATCGGACATCTTCAGACCAATAAAGTGAAATATATTGCAGAATTTGTTGATACTATTCAAAGTGTAGATTCTGAAAAGGTTTTAAATGAAATCAACAAAGAAGCTGGAAAACACAACCGTAAGATAAAAGTTTTACTTCAGGTAAAAATTGCAGAAGAAGACACAAAATTCGGATTGGAAATTGAAGACGCAAAATCTTTATTCGAAAAATTCGTTAACGGGAAATTTGAAAATATTGAAATCACAGGTTTAATGGGAATGGCAACTTTTACAGAAGATGAAAATCAAATTAAAAAAGAGTTTTTAATACTAAAAAATCTCTTTGATGAACTAAGTCAAACTCAAAAATTAGAAACTTTATCAATGGGAATGAGTGATGATTTCCCGATTGCTATTGAGTGTGGAGCAAATTCTGTACGGGTAGGTTCTGCAATTTTTGGACGAAGAGACTACTCAATATAGACTTTTAGGAATGATATTTGCTAATACTCAAGCAAAAAATACCTAAATTTGCAACTATGCAAAAAATCCTTATTGTAGAAGACGAAAAAGCAATTTCCGGAGTACTTCACAGTATCCTTTCGGACGAACTAACTGACTATGAATTTGTCATTGCCGACGATGGCTTAGAAGGCTATAAACAAATAGAGAAAGAAGATTTCGCATTGGTGATTTCAGACATCAAAATGCCAAAACTTTCAGGAACTGAGCTTCTAAAGCAAAGTTTAGCTCTTAAACCCGAGACTACTTTTATTATGATTTCCGGGCATGCCGACATTGATTCTGCGGTTTCTTGCTTAAAGGACGGTGCATACGATTTTATTTCTAAACCAATTGATATCAACCGTTTGATAACAAGTGTGAAAAATGCTTTGGTGAAAGAAACATTAAAGAAAGAGAATAAAAATCTTCAGACCGAAAATAAAACCCTGAAAAAGAAAGTCAACAAAAAATACCAGATGATTGGTGAATCTGTTGCTTTAAAGAAAATTCAGGATATGATTGAAAAAGTAGCTGTTTCAGACGCTAGAGTTTTGATTACCGGGCCAAACGGAGCAGGAAAAGAATTAGTAGCTCATGCTATTCACAATTTAAGTGAAAGATCGAGAGGACCAATGGTGGAAGTAAACTGTGCAGCAATACCTTCTGAATTAATTGAATCTGAACTTTTTGGTCACGTAAAAGGATCGTTTACAGGAGCAATCAAAGATAAGCAGGGGAAATTTGAACAAGCGAACGGTGGAACCATTTTCTTAGATGAGATTGGAGACATGAGCTTAATTGCTCAGGCAAAAGTTTTGAGAGCATTGCAGGAAAGTAAAGTTTCTCCGGTAGGAAGCGACAAAGAAATCAAAGTTGATGTAAGAGTTTTGGCTGCAACCAATAAAAATATGCAGATAGAAATTGAAGCTGGAAGATTCAGAGAAGATTTGTATCACAGACTTTCTGTAATTGAAATTTATGTACCGCCTTTGGATGACAGAAAAGAAGATATCAGCCTTTTGGTGAGTCACTTTTCGGGAATGATTGCTGATGAGCACGGTACTGCATTGAAAAAGTTTGATGATTCTGCGATTGACGCACTAAAAGCCCTTTCATGGACCGGAAATATCAGAGAGCTGAGAAATGTTGTGGAAAGATTAATTATTCTTGGAGGAACTACGGTTTCCGAAGAGGATGTTGCAAGTTTTGTTAGAAAATAATTTAATGATTAATTAAAATAAATTATAAAAATTTGCAGTACCTATACTGCAAATTTTTTTTGAACTATTATGAGCTTTTTAAATAAAAATTACACGAAAGAAGCCTTAACGCTGGCTCTTCCGGTAATGCTTACGCAAGTTGGGCAGGTATCTGTCAACCTCTTTGATAATATCATTGTAGGAAAACTTTTAGGTGCAGACGCGTTGGCATCGGTTTCTTTGGGAAATGCTGTCTTTTTCTCGATGTTTGTTTTGGCACTTGGTTTTTCTTTTGCCATTCCGCCATTGGTTTCTGAGGCGCATTCTAAAAATGACCACAAAACAATTAATTCAGTTTTCAGTCACGGTTTTGTCATCAACATGACTGTAGGAATTATTCTGATGTTGATCTTATTTTTAGGATTACCATTACTCTATCACTCTGGTCAGCCGGCAAAAATTATTCCTGATACCGTAGATTTTTTATGGATTATGGCGATCAGCATTGTTCCGTTTATGGCATTTCAGACTTTGAGAGAGGTTTCTGAAGGTTTATCTTATACCATTGGAGTAACGAAAGCAACAATTATTGCCAACGTAATCAATATTGTGCTCAATTATGTATTGATTCAAGGAATTTGGATTTTCCCTGAAATGGGTGTAAAAGGTTCTGCTTTAGCGAGTTTAATTGCCAGAATCTTCATGGTTGTTTTTCTTTATTTTGTTTTAATGAAAGAACCAAAAACCAAACAGTACATCAAAGATTTTTCATTAAAAATGCAGGTTTTTTCTAAGAAAATGTTCGAAAAAATGGTAAGATTAGGTTTCCCGACTGCATTACAGATGTTTTTTGAAGTAACAGCTTTTGCAGGAGCAGCGTTTATCTGCGGATTAATTTCATCTCACGATATTGCTTCACACCAGATTGCTTTAAGTATGGCATCATTTACCTTTAATTTATGTATTGGTTTTAGTGTAGCTTCAACCGTAATGATCGGTAGAAAATTAGGTGAACAAAATTTTGTGGAATTAAGAAAAATAGGAATCAATAACTTAAAAATTGCATTTCTTTTTATGTGTTTTTGTGGAGTTATATTTATTTTAGGAAGAAATATTCTGCCTACATTTTTCACAAAACCAGAAGAAGTAGAAGTAATCATGTTAGCTTCAAAGCTTATGATCATCGCTGCATTATTCCAGCTTTCTGATGGAATTCAAGTGACAGCTTTGGGAATGCTTAGAGGTTTACAGGATGTGAAAATTCCATCAATCATTACATTTATTGCTTATTGGCTGATTACAATTCCTTTAGGATATTTCCTTTGTGTAACCCTGGAAATGGGCGCTTTCGGAATGTGGATAGCACTTGGATTAGGATTAACGATTTCTGCATTTATGTTGGTAAAACGTTTTCTCGATATGTCTGCACGAAGAATTAAAGCAAACAAAATATAATATTGAAAGCGATCTTTGGATCGCTTTCAATATTATATTTAGATCTAAAAATAATTATGGACTTAACAATTGATGAAATTAGAAATAGTGCTTTAAATTGTGATTTCAACATTTCGAGATTAAAAATAATTATTGATGGAGTTAATAACGCTATCAAAAATCTTTATAACGAAGAATTAGCAATTGATTGGTGGGAAAGTTTGGATGAGAAAAAAGAATATGAAGCTATTTGTCGATTAGCAATTCTAGCATTTGAAAACTACATTGAATCTACTATTAATTCTTTTTCAGAAGAATATCTTTCCAAATTCGATAATCCCAATTTAAATATTGATTTGATAATTGTTTTGGCAAATCTCATTACGTCAAAAACAGATAACCATGATGAATCTTTAAGAAAATTTAATTTAGATATAAACAATTATCCTATTTATAATGGAATTATTCTTTTAAACAAAGACAAAAATTTAAATGAAATTATTGATATCCTTATTAAATGGAGAATCGACCTAATACATTTTGTTTATCCTCAATGAAAATAATACTAGAAACCAATCGTCTTTTACTTAGAGAATTTGAAACCGATGATGCAGAAAGTTTTTATGAATTAAATTTAAATCCAAACGTTATAAAATATACCGGAAATTCTGCTTTTAAAGATATTGATGAAGCTAAAGCCTTTCTGGAAAATTATTCCGATTACCAAAGAAATGGTTTTGGAAGATGGTCAGTTGTCGATAAGTCAACTAAAATATTTTTTGGTTGGTGCGGATTAAAATATGATGAAAATCTAAATGAAACAAATATTGGTTTCCGTTTTTTTGAACATTTCTGGAATCAGGGACTTGCTACAGAAAGTGCAAAAGCCTGCATCGATTATGGTTTTGAAAAATTAAATTTAAAAACAATTGTAGGAAGAGCAATGAAAGAAAATACAGCATCCATTAAAGTTTTAGAAAAAATTGGACTTCAATATGAAAAAGGCTTCGATTTTGATGGGCAAGAAGGTGTGATTCATACAATTAAAAATAAAATGATAAGATAAATATGGAAAATATAGTCATTGAAAAAATTATGATTGACGATACTGAAAAGCTTCAGCGCATCGCGAAAAAGACTTTTTTCGAAACCTTTTCGCCCTATAACAGTGCAGAAAACATGGAAAAATATCTTAACGAGAAATTTTCTGAAGAAAAACTGCTGTCAGAACTTAAAAATAAAGATTCTGAATTTTTCTTTGCTATCTATCTTGGTGATGTTGTCGGCTATTTGAAAGTCAATTCAGGAGATGCACAAACCGAATTACAAGATAAAAACTCCCTTGAAGTTGAAAGAATCTATGTTTTAAAAGACTATCACGGTCAGAAAGTTGGGCAGATTTTATACGACAAAGCATTGTATATTGCACAAAGTAAAAACTTACAATACGTTTGGTTAGGCGTTTGGGAAGAAAATCACAGAGCCGTTCAGTTTTATAAAAAGAATGGTTTCGTAGAATTTGACAAACATATTTTTAAGTTTGGAGATGAAGAACAGACGGATTTGATGATGAGAAAAGAGCTGTAATTATCAAATAGCTTTTTACTCAAAATTAATCGTAAAGAAATGCTTCCTGTAATGAATATTAAAAAAGCTAAGTAACCAATTTTAAAAAGCAAGCCTGCTTTTTCTAAAAGCTCCTGTGGATTTATGTAAATCGACGGGAGCTTTTGGTATAATCCTGTCGAGGAGTTTAAAATAAAGCATTTATCTACTCAATATTGAGTGTAATAACAATAATAGAGAAATTATATTTTAAAACTTAACCAATTCTCTTTCCCAATATTTTCAAACTACGCTCCACTCCATCCAAAACAGCTACATTCGGTAAAATCCCCCAATCTTCAAACCCGAAATGCTGGAAGAGTTTTATGCTTGGCTCGTTGTGCAGAAATATAAAGCCCAACAAAGTTTTTACTCCAAATTTTCCGGCATTATCGATACAATATTGCAAGGTTGTTTTACCATAGCCTTTTCCACGGAAATGTTCATCCATATAAATACTGATCTCAACAGTGCTATTATAAGCCGGTCTGCCATAAAATGATGAAAAACTTACCCATCCCACCATCTTATTTTCAGGGTCCTTAATTACCCAGAGCGGTCTTTTTTCAGGAGTGTGTTCATAAAACCATTCATTACGGCTTTCCACAGAAATAGGTTCTGTATCTGCAGTGATCATTCTTGATCCTATGGTTGAGTTGTAAATTTCAACGATCTTTTCTAAGTCTTCTAATTTCGCATCTCTGAACTTCAGTTCATCCATTTTATAATAGAATTTCCACAAAGATACTGGAAGATTTAATTGGAAGTTTAATTACAATGTCTTTTTCTTTTCATAACCATTTATGGCTTTGGTAAGACTTTTTACAGTTGTTCCCAAATAAGAAGCCATGTCTTCTTTTGAAATTTTCATTTCTTTTGCTTTTAAATCGAGAAGTTGAGACAGTGTATGTTCTGTAGCGTGAAGTTGCTGATAAGATGATCGATTTGAGGTGTTCGCAATACGTTCTGCAAAAACATCTAACAGTAAATTGTTTAAATTAAGATCACTTTTAATCAACGATTGGAAATACGGAATCGTTATCGTAAATACAGTAACCTCGGTAATCGCTTCAATACTGCAAATACACGGAACATTCTTCATCATTTCTATTTCACCAAGAATCTCTCCTTTTCCCAAAAACTCAACAATATATTCCTCGTTATTTTTTTCAGTAAAAAAGCATTTGGTAATTCCACTTTTAATGAGCATTATTTTGTCGGCAATTTCATTCTGCGTCAATAGTTTTTCGTCTTTTTCGAAGGATTCTAAAATAATATTTCCTTTATGTTCCTGGTTATGAAAAAGTATCTCAAGATAATTTAGAAATGGTTGGTTCGTTCTTAACATTATTTTTTAGTTCAGATAGATACCTTTCGGAATCTATTATTTATACTCATTTTTATGCGCAGAAAATTACAAAAACTAAAATGAATAGAATATAAATTATTCAAATTAAATCCATAAAAAAACTCGCTACAAAGAACGAGTTTTAAGTATAATTATTTCTTCAAACATTTTTCCAGGAACTGATCCTGTTCCCAAAGCAAATGCAGAATATTTTCTTTGGCAGCATAGCCGTGAGATTCTTTTGGAAGAAGAACCATTTTTACAGGAGCTCCGAGATTTTTCAAAGCCTGAAAATATCTTTCGGTCTGTAAAGTAAAAGTTCCCGGATTGTTATCGGCATCACCATGCACCAATAACATTGGCGTTTTCATTTTATCAGCATTCATAAATGGTGACATTGTGTTGTAAATTTCCGGAACATCCCAATAGTTTCTCTGCTCACTTTGGAAACCAAAAGGTGTCAACGTTCTGTTATACGCTCCACTTCTTGCAATTCCACACGCATAATCTTTAGAATGTGTTAAAAGATTCGCCGTCATAAAAGCTCCGTAAGAATGTCCTCCAACTGCAACTTTTGTTCTGTCGATATACCCTAACTGATCTACCGCATCAATCGCAGCTTTTCCGTTGGCAACCAACTGTGGAATGAAAGTATCATTCGGCTCTGTTTTTCCTTCTCCGATAATTGGGAATGCCGCATCATCAAGTACAGCATATCCCTTCGCCGTCCAATACACAAAAGAACCGTAATATGGGAATGTAAAATCGTTCGGGTTTTGAGTATTTTGTCCTGCTGTATTTTTGTCTTTATATTCTGTAGGATAAGCCCAAATTAATAGTGGAAGCTTTTCTTTTTTAGATTTTCTATCGTAGTTTGCCGGTAAATAAAGTGTTCCTGTTAAAGTAACGCCGTCGTTTCTTTTGTAGGTAATTACTTCTTTGTAAACATCTTTAATGCTTTCAAAAGGATTGGCAAAATTGGTTACCGCTTCCGATTTATTAGATTTAATATTTTTCTTAAAATAATTCGGATACTGACTTGCCGACTGCTGAATCGTCAATACTTCTCCTTTTTTAGGATCAATAATATCGATGATTTCCTCTTTGGCATTTTTAAGATTTGAGGTATAGAGTCTTTTCTTTTTCAAAGACTTCATATCCATTTCATCGATGAAAGGATGTTGCCCATCTTTTGTAAATCCGTCTCCTATCAGATAAGATTTTTCACCTTTCATATCTACAACATATCTTCCGAAATCATTTTTTGTAGTATTAAAGCTTCCGGGATCGCTGTAGACATCCTGATAATTTCTATCTTCTATTACTTCAGATTTACCTGTATTTAAGTCAACTAAATAAGATTTTGTGTTTCTTGTATCGTACCAGCTTTCACCAACGATAGCATAGTGATTGTTTGTCCAGCTTACGCCACCATATCTTTGTTTTGTTTTAAAGAAAGATTTAGACTGAGCTGTAAATGGAGCTTCCCAAGTGAAAACTTCATCTCTGAAATCAACAGTTTTCGACTGATCTCCTCCATCCAGAGCTTCGGCGTAAACCAAAGTTGCAGGTTGATCGGCTCTCCATCCCATATCTCTTTTTCCGGTTCTTACAGATGAAAATCCTTTCGGCATAATTTCATTTAAAGGAACTTCATTCACCACTTTTACGATACTTCCTTTTGCATCATAAACCGTAGTGGTCATTGGGAATCTGCTTAACGGAACGATGTATGAAAAAGGTTTTTTAATCGTTGTTACCATTATATAATTTCCATCAGGAGAATAACTTAGAGTCCAAAAAATATCTTTGTCTTTAAACTTTTTAAGATTGCCATTTAAATCTACATGATACAATTCTGAATAGGTAAGCGTTTCAAAATTCTTTTCATCCTGCGGATTTTTAAGCAAATCCTGATATGTTCTGTTTTGAGAAACTTTTCCATCTGCTGTTGAAACAATTGGTCCTGTTGGAAGATCTTTTGAAGAATCAATCAATTGTGATCTGTTTTCAGGTATAACTTTAATCAAAAAACTTTGGGAGTCTTTCATCCAAACAAACGGATAATGTAAGTTTGCATTAAGATTATCTTTTGTAATCTTTTTTGCCACTACTGTTTCCAAATCAACTACCCAAAGCTCAACTCCTTTATCCGTAGTGTTAGTAAATGCTAATTTCTTTTCGTCTGGAGAAAAAGAAGTATTGGTAATTTTCGGATTTTGCGGAAGACCTTTTACCTGAACCTCCGTTTTATCGTTCATTTTACGTACTTTAAGATTATTAGAATACGTTACCGTGCTTGAAATATTAGTTATTGGATTAATTCTTAATCCTCCCAATTTCATTTCCTGTTGATTGAGGTCGTCTAATGTTTTATACGTTGGTCGGTACACAAAAACAACCCAATCTTTTTTAGAATTGGTCAAAACACTTGGCGGTCGGTCGTAATCTGCAAGCTTTAAAATTTCTGCAGACGGTTTCTGATACGAGATATTTTCCTGAGCTTCATAGAAATTAAGAAACGCAAGAAGACAGATGGTCAATTTGATCTTCATTATCTTTTTGATTTTTCACGAATTTAATGAAAAGTAATTAATTTTTGGCCGTTAGTACTTTGCAATAATTCCAAAAGGTTGGAAATTTAATTATGACAAACTATTTTTAAGAATATCAGAAACTTTTTCAATCTCTTCTATCGTATTAAAATAATGGGGTGAAAGTCTTACTGCGCCATCAACTTTTTTATCAGTAAAATCAATCAATGCAGAATGTTTGTAACTTGCCGAAAAGAAAACATTATGTTCTCTCAAAACTTTCTGAATATTTTCCAGATCATTATCCGGTCCGCAGAAAGTTACAATGCTACTTAAGTTTTTTCCAATATCTAAAACTTTAAAACCACTGTTTTCAAGATTCGCTCTAAGCGTTTCAGCTAATTTTATGTTATAATTTCCAATAGTATTTAAACCAATAGTATTGGCATATTTTACAGCCTCCATCATCCCTAAAACTGCGGCGTAAGAAACTTCCCAATGTTCAAATCTTTTAGCTGTTTCAAACAATTTGTAATCATCGTATTCCGACCAATGTGCGCCTCTCATATCCAATAAAATCGGAGCAAAATCTTGCTCTAAAACTCTGTGTGAAACATATAAAAATCCACTTCCTCTTGGTCCTCTCATAAATTTCCTTCCGGTTGCCGTTAAAAAATCACAACCAATTTTATTGACATCAACAACCATTTGCCCAACCGATTGACAACAATCTACTAAATATAAAATATGATATTGTCGACAGACTTTTCCTACCGCTTCAATGTTCTGAATCAATCCTGAATTGGTCGGAATATGAGTTACCGCAACCAGTTTTGGGTGATGTTGTTTAATTAAATTTTCAAGATCTTCTAAATCAAGTTCATTATCCTTTAGTTTCTTAATTCGGATAATCTTTACATTTAATTTTTTCTGAAGTGAAATAAATGTAATCTGATTGGAAATATAATCATCAACTGTAGTAATAACTGTATCTCCTTCTTTAAAAATAATACTCGAAAGAGCTTTAGAAAATGCTTCTGTAGCACTTGTCATAAAAGCAATATTTGAAGGTTTACAATTGATGAGTTTTGCAGTTTCAATATAGAAATTCTCAAGCAGTTCTGCATTTCTATTGGCCACTTCATAACCTCCCAACTGTTCTTCCTGTTGCAGATAATCGATCATTGAATCTACGACAATATTTGGCATTAACGAAGAACCAGCATTGTTGAAGAATAATTTTCCGTCTGATAAACCTCTTATTTCCTGTCTTATTTTATCTGTATTCATTTTTTACATTTAATTTTGAATGGTTTTGCTGTAATTTATTTAGGCTTCTTATTCACAGAGTTTGTTATTCCGTAGGAATCTAGATCTATTTTTAATGACAACATCATGTTTACTTTTTCTTCTAATTAGACACGATAATTTTATACAAAAAATCCCGAATTTGAAGTATCGGGATTTATTTATTTTAAAAATGATTTCTTTTAATCTAAAACACTCCAGCCTCTTTTCGGATTGGTGTTTGAAGAAACCTCCTGCTCATTAACAATGATATTTTCTTTTCTCTGTCCGATATAATCTAGTTCGCTCAGTTTTGCAAAAATAGTTTCCAGACTTCTCAACATCTGACTAATGTATAAAAGCGGTTCACCGGAATTGTGATGATCATAATTCGTTTCCGCAACAGTAGAAAGCTGATTTAATAAAGTATGTGGCGCGATTTCGCTCCATTCTAAACTATAATTCAGCATCTCTTCCAATTCTCCCGGAACTAAGATCTGCGTTGAATTGTACATTCTTAAAGCTAATGTAGCAAAAGTTTCGATCAAAAAAACCGGTGGTTGATACGGAATAATATTTCTGAACTGAAAATAAATATCTCCAAAAGTATTTACCAGCACATTACACAAAGCTTTTACATTCAGTGCTAAAGATGTATTCTGGTTTTTGTGCGAAGCTTTTTGAATGATTTTAAATGCGTATTGCTGTAAATTTCCAATAGATTTTGCATATCCGTTGTAATAATCAATTAAAACCGGATGACTCTGAATCGAGGTACATGGCGGAATAAAATTGGTGTTTACCTGCGCAATATTACCTTTAAAATCTACTTTTCCAACCACCAAATAATTTCCTCCCGAATGATTATTGTTTAATGAACTTATTGGAAGCAATTCGATATGATAATTAGCCTGCGCATTCGGGTGTCGTGGCGGGATTTCTTCAGGGTCAATATCACCAAAAGGCACTTTATCAAAAGGATTTACAGATATTAAAATATAATATTCTCCATCCATTTGGTTTTCGTCGATGTTGAGAGATTTAGCTAAAGATTTTACACTCACTCTCCTATCTTTCAGTTCTAGTCTATATCCTGCTAAAGTTACGGCACTACAATTTTTGATAAACAATTGTACATCATTGGTTGCCGTATTATGAACATCAAAAATAGTTTTATCTGTAAATTCATTAGACAAAGGCAACAAACCATAATTATAATTGGTAATGGCAAGAGAATTTGCATCTCTTATGGTATCTATTAAAAAATTATCCTGATCGTTGAGATGTCTCTGCGAAACTTTCATTCCATCAACCCAGTTGATAGCAAAATGTTTTATGGGCTGTATCATATTGTCGTATTTTTATTGGTGTAATCTTGATTTTATTTTTTTCCTTCTTCTTCGTGCTGAATAACTCTTTTGCAAATCACCACTTCATTTTCTGAAATGGTATTTGTCGTAATATCCTGGTCGAAATCGATGTATTTTCTAAAACTGAAAAATGATTTTTTAGTATAAAATATCCAGTAATAAGATTCTCTTTGCTCATCTGTCAGATGAATGATAGATCTCGGGTTTTTATGATTGTAATCGTCAACAACACGGAAAAACCAGTCTCCAAACGTTACGCCGGTTGGTAAAGTTTTAGCTTTAATTCTAAAACGGTTCGCATCTTCAAGATTTTTGCTCAATTCAACATTTAAAACCATTAAACGGTCGAAATCTGCTCCGTCAAAATCGGGAGGTTTCTGATCAGGAGAATATTTCCATGTTTTATAAATATCTACCGGAATACTGATTAACATGATATAGCAGTAGTAAAAAACCATTGGTACAAAAAATATCAAAACACTGGTTGCTGACATTACAGGATAGCCTGCTCCTTTACTTATCCATTCGAAAATTATTACAAAAAGATAAGCTCCCACAAGAGCACAGGTTATGGATAATACAGATTCGAAAAGAATGCTTGTTGTTTGAGATTTAAAATATTTTCTGAAAAAATTATGCATTAAATTCACATGAATAATTCCGAAAATAAGATAAATTATCTGTGAAATAAGGTACCAATACGGATTAAACGAATTTCCTGAGAAACCGAAAAAACCAGGCAATGCAAGACACAGACTGCATAAAAGCACATAAATAATGATGACCTTTATTTTTATGGCAGGCTGGCTTTTTCTGATGAATCCTAAAACAACCATCATGATGACCGCAATAAGCGGGACCAAAATATATCTAAAAAATATACCTTTTACTGAAGAAACTTCCATTGATTTCTATTAATATTTAGTTTGATTGATGAATTGTAAATATAATAAAATATTTTACAGGAAAGTAGAATAACCGAGCCTGTTTGCATTTCTTTGGTCGTCTTCCAACACAAAAGAATAGTCTTTTTTTTCTGTAATAAAATTTTCTTCAATATCTACAGAAACTGGAAGACAATAATCGTACAAAGCTTGCAAAACTTTTCTGAAAGGATGCCCCGGAATATAATTTTTCATCTCGTCATAAGGGATTGGTCCTATATTTACGATCCAGTTTCTTGCACCATCCATATGTTTTCCGCTAGCAATATAAGTGACTCCCAACCTTGAATTTCCCAGAAGAATAGACGAATCCTCTTCTTTCATTCTGTCGATTTCGTTGGGGGTAAAAGTAATTTCTACAGGAACTTTCAAAAAAGCGGTCATACAACGCTCAAACCATTTTTTATCGCCTCTGATGTTGTGAAAAAACGGTAAAACATGAAGAAAAATGTAGGCATTTTGCTTATCAAGCATTTTAATAATTGGCCAAAGCTCGCTGAAAATGTGGAGAAGCGAATCTGTATCACTCGCCAAATCAAAATCGTATTCTTTCAGCAAAGCGCTGATTTCTGTAAAAAAGATTTCTAACTCAAAAGGTCTGAAAAACTTTCTAGCATCCTCTTCTACTCTTTTCTGTTTACGGATCTCTTTTACAACACTTTCTACATTTTTTCGTGAAGTATTAAGTGACGGTGGATGAAAAATACCTTCCGGAAGATAGTCGTAAATGCCTTCGCGATACGTTTTAATGTTGAGAACTTCCTCATCAAAACCTAAATAATGACTTGAAATACTTTTAATATCTTTAAGATAAGCTCTGTCATTTATTCCTATTCTTTCAATAAAAATATTGCTTACAGATCTATGATATTTAAGGAGATTTACAGCAACTGCTTCAGCCTTAAAATCTGTCTGCAGCTTATTATAAATCATATCTATGGTGCTGTTGTCGTACATATTTTTTTTCTGTGATCATGTTTGGTATCGTAAAGATAAAATATCTCTTTATATTGAAAAAGCATTTATCTCAAATTTTCATATTTAAAGATGTAATTTAATCTAATTTATTGATTTTCTAGTGTATTAATCTT